>JALNXY010000016.1 GCA_023230105.1 Verrucomicrobiota bacterium | reverse complement strand
CATCCCATTCGGATCTTTTTTATTTTTCAGATAGGCGAGGTAGTTTTTCATGGGCGTATAGTAACGCTCGGCCAGGCGGCTATCTCCATACTGAAGCCAGACATACCAGGGAATCAGCACGAAAGCGCTGCCCCACTCGGGTGAATCGCGGAAATCCGGACTGAAGACGGTATACTCCGGGGCGATATCGGGAACCAGACCATTGGGGAGCTGGGCTTCGGCACAATCGCGCATGATTTTCGTGTAGTGGCGCATGAGGCTCAGGTTCGCGATGAGTCCATTGGCCATGAGATGAGTCTGCTCAAGCCAGCCGAGTTTTTCGCGATGAGGACAATCGGTGAAAACGCTTTGAAAATTGCTGTAGATGGCCATTCGGATCAGGTGGTCAATCCGGTTAATGAGCGGATTGGAGCAGGAGAAGGAGCCCGCTTTATCGGCGGAGGCATAGGTGAAATTGCCGACCAGGCCTGTAATCGTGACAGCGCCCTCCTGAGAAGGTGCGGTTTTCCCGGAGAGGTTTACCGCGGAGGCGCCTTCAATCTGGACATAGCGAAAGCCGTAGTAGGTAAAGCGGGGAGCCCAGGTGATTTCCTTGCCTGTCTGGGCAAAAGTGTACTCAAAATAGACGGGTGAACCGGACTGGTTCTGACGGACCGTTCCATCATCGTTGAGGATTTCTCCGGGCCAGAGGCGGATCGTTTTGCCGGCTGAGCCGATGGCCGAGACCTGGGGGAAACCGGAGAAATTCTGGCCCAAATCCATGACGAAGATGCCCGGTTTGGGCTCGGTGACGCTCTGAGGCTGATACTCCTTCATGACCTTTACGGGAGGAGCATATTGGGCGCTGAGGACTCCGCCGGGGCCCTCGGTCGGTGAGGCCGGCTGCCAGTGCAGATCGGTTTCCAGGCGTGCATCGTAATCTTCACCGCCATACGTGCAGGAGAAGGTAATCGGGCCCGGCGCTGTGAGCCAGCTTGAATCGGTGCCAATTACCTGGCTTTTGCCATCGGCGTGGTCGATCTGGAGTCTGCAGATCAGTTTGGGATTTCCAAAGGAACCGGTGAATTTGATATAGCGGCCGCCCCGGACGTTGTACATACCGTTGCCCAGCATGACAGAGAGGGTATTGGTCCCGGAGAGAAGCTCCTGCGTGATGTCATAGGTGGAGTAGAGGCAGGTTTTGCGATAGTTTGTCCAGCCGGGGTCGATGACGGAAGTGCCGACTTTTTTGCCGTTCAGGCTCAGCTCGTATTGGCCCAGACCGCAGATATGGATTAACGCCCTCTGAGGAGGATTATCGAGCTCAAATGTTTTTTGGAAGAGAGGCAGGCGGTTGCCATCCAATTGGATATTGCCCCAAGGTTTTATGCCATAGGCGCCGCGGGAGACGGGTGCGACCCAGGCGTCGGTTTCATTAAATTCAGCAGAGGTCCACTCGGGGAACTCCTTGTTGCTGGTTTTCCAATCGGTGTGAATGGGGATTTCGAGGAGAGAATCGTTTTTTGTTTTAATTTTGAAGAGGCCGATCATGCCTGCTTCGTTATCTTGGGTGCCGTCATTGACGGCCAAAATGGCGAGCTGATTGGCACCTTTTTTGAGATGGGGTAGAATATCGAATTTGAAAAACTTTGAGTAGGCGGCGCCGCTCCCGGCTTCGCGGCCGTTCACAAAGAGAGTGAATTTGTTGTCGGCGCTGATCTGAACCTCGGCGCTGAGGGCTTCTTCGGGGAGATCAAATGATTTGCGGAAATAGTATTTGCCCGGTGGTGTAAAGAGTGGGCTGGGATACCAGATCCACTCGAGCTTTTCATCGACTTTTTCGGCGGGCAGCTCAATGAAGGAGGCTTTCCAATTCTCGGGTTTCAAAATGCCCATGGTCCAGAAGGAGGGTTCGCTCCAGGTGCTGAACTTCTGATCGCGATCCCAGACGCCAACGGTCCAGAAGCAGGATTGGAGGGAATCGAGTTTTTTGCCGGCATAGGGGATATGGTTCTGCTCAGAGGAGATGACCTGTCCGCTATCCCAGAGGTCGGCCTTGCCGGGAGCCAGAAGTTCCGGGGATGTAGCGGCCAGAATGCGGTAGGCACTCTGGGTTTCGGCACGGCGGTCGGCCTGAAGTTGCCAGCTCAGGAGCGGCTCGGGCTCTTCAATGGCCAGGGGCTGCGTCTGATATTCGCACTGGAGTTGAACGGGGATGAGCCCCGCGGATACAATGGCCGTAAAGACCAGGAAAGAGAGAAGAGCGCCCATGTTTTTGAGGCTCTGATAATTTGTTGCTAACCTATTCATTACTGCGGTTTAGGTTAAGGAAAAGAGGCTTTATTGTCAATCTCACGGGGGGACCAGGGGACAAAAAAGCCGCTCTTATCGGGAGCGGCTGATATGGAGCATTTCTGCTTTCCATTCCTGGTATTTTATATAGAATTGCGATAGTGGAAGGAGATGGGTATCTGCTGGTGTGTTGAGGTTGAAGATACTCTTAACTCTTTAAAAGAAAATGTGTTAAATAACCTCAATCGTATTTATGGATATTTGGGATAAAGACGGCCGTTCTAGGATGATGGCTAAAATTAAATCGACAAATACGAAGCCGGAAATTAAGCTGCGTAAGTTCTTGTTTGCGGAAGGGTTCAGGTATAGAATCAATTTAGAAAAGTTGCCGGGAAAACCGGATATCGTACTATCGAAATACAAAACCGTGATATTTGTACATGGGTGCTTTTGGCATAAGCATGAAGGTTGCCGTAGATCCCACGTACCCAAAAGTAATGAGCAGTATTGGATTAGTAAAATTTCTGGAAATGTCAAAAGAGATAAAATTAATATGAAAGAATTGGAGGATATTGGTTGGAATGTTTTTATTGCATGGGAATGTGAAATAAATAATAAGAATAAGTTTGAAAATATTAAAAATAAAATTTTAAATTTCTTAAGAAAAAATATTAAAAGTATTAATGCATAATAAAAAAGAAAAACTTAAAATAATTTCTCTTTTTTCTGGGTGTGGAGGGCTAGACCTTGGTTTTCATAGTCAAGGTTATGAAACTATTTGGGCAAATGATTTTGCTCATTGGGCTTGTGAAACATTCAGAAGAAATTTAGGAGATGTTATTATTGAAGGGGATGTTGAAAAAATTGATCCATATAAAGACCCAACTATTCCAAGCTGCGACATTATTTTAGGAGGTTTTCCGTGCCAAGATTTCTCACTAATATGGAAGCAGCCTGGGCTTCATGGGGAAAGAGGTAATTTATATAAAAGTTTCTTGCGTTTTGTAGACGCTAAAAAGCCGAAAGTATTCGTTGCTGAAAATGTAAAAGGTTTGCTTACAGCAAATAAGAAAAAAGCGATACAGCAAATAATCGAAGATTTTGAGAATATTGCGCCTGGTTATTTGGTGAAAGCAAAACTGTATAATTTTGCGGATTATGGGGTACCACAATTTAGGGAAAGGGTATTAATTGTAGGGATTCGGATTGACACTGGGTTTAATTTTGAGCATCCAAGGCCAACCCACGGTCCAAAAGCCGGCAAGCCATATTTTACATCCGAAGAGGCTCTTGATGGAGTTGAAAAAGTACCGTTCAATAAAGAGATAATGAAGATTTCCTCTAAAACAGTTGCTATGCTGAAATTAATACCGGAGGGGGGAAATTTTACAGATATTCCCAAATCGAGCCCTCTGTATGTGAAGGGGATGATCAGTCATGTTTATAGAAGACTGAAACGCGATGAACCGGCCAAGACAATAATTGCCGCTGGAGGAGGAGGGACTTGGGGATATCATTATTCTGAAAATAGGGCATTAACCAACAGGGAGCGTGCTCGACTGCAATCTTTTCCAGACGACTTTATATTTGAAGGTTCAACTACAGAAGTACGCAGGCAAATTGGAAATGCCGTTCCGCCTAGGGGGGTGGAAGAGCTTGCGAAAGCACTCAAGCCGCTTTTCGCGGGTGATTACGAGCATGTTGATCTTAGAATCCAGATGCAAGAAAATATGAAAATACCATTTTCTAAAAGATTGGCATCAATTGTTTATTGAGTTTCTATGAAATTATTATTATCTAATTTTGGAAAAGCAAAGTATAAAACTCATCCCAAGACGCGCGATATCTGGTATGAGAATCTTAAGCTTGCTGATAGCATAAAGATTGCAACAGGTTATATTTCTTCTGGCTCACTTACTGAATTGGCTAAAATAGTCGAGCTTAATCCAAAACCAAAAATAGATTTGTTAATTGGAATGCATTTTTTTAGTGGTTTTACGAAGCCTCAGTATGATTCAGCTTTAGCATTGCATAATATTTTACAAAATAATGGAAGAGGAAGCGTTTATATATCTAATTCTATTATGTTTCATGGTAAACTTTATTCGTTTACCAAGTCTGAGAATTCCAAGGATATTTACAGGGCAATCGTAGGCTCTTCCAATATCGGGAGCATGGTTGAGTCCAGCTTTGGACTATATGAAGCTGATTGCTATTTTCAGGACGATAAATGTGGCAAGTTGGTACACGAGACTATATTAAATCTTCACAGGGATATTGGAGTAATAATTTCTGAAGTATCTATTAAGTCTTTTAATAAAAATAATGACTTGTTGGAAGATCATTATGGAGTCGTTAAAGTTTCACACGAAGAATTGGTGAAAGTTTGGGATACAAAAACAAGTACAGTTTTTAATATACCTGTAAAAACTGAACCTAAAAGTAACTTAAATGCGTTCTTTGGGCGCGGGCGGAAATCTCCAAGGGGTTTTGTGGTTCCGAGACCTTGGTATGAGGCTGAGTTAATAGTTCCTTTCAATATAACAAAAATTCAAAATTATCCCAAGGACAGAAGTATTAATGTTTACACTGATGATGGTTGGTCGTTTAAATGTGCAACAAATGGACAAAATGCCAAAAACTTTAGGTCTATAGAGGATTTACAAATCCTTGGACGTTGGATAAAAGGGAGATTGGAGCTGTCAGGAGCTTTAAAAATTGGTCAACCAGTGACGGATGACGTTCTCAGCAAATATGGCAATAGTACAGTCAAACTTATAGCGACTTCTGACCCTAACGTTTGGCTTCTTGATTTCACCCAAAATACTAAATGAGATTTCAATCATACTTAGCAGGCTTAAACAATTCAATGCTTGCCGAAAGCGTAGAAAAAACCGCTAATTTGGCTTGGACGAAGATTCAGGAACATTTTGATTATTCCAACCATATTAATGGTCTGTTGCTTGGGAATGTGCAAAGTGGCAAGACGGTCCAGACGTTAGGCATTATCTCAAAATTGGCTGATGAAGATTTCAGAATATTTTTATTGCTAACGACTGACAACGTATATCTTCAGAAACAAACATTTGAGAGAGCAACAAATACTCTGAAAGATTTTGATGTTATTGGCGAGTATGACGATGTGAAATTTATGTCTCAGGGGCTGCTCAAGCCAATAGTTATTGTTCTAAAGAAAAACACGAATATACTGCGTAAATGGCGCAACCATCTCTCATCATCAGGATATTGCCTAGCAAAACCTATTCTTATTTTTGATGATGAAGCGGACGCGGCAAGCCTTAATACTCTTATAAATAAAAAAGAGGTCAGTACTATAAACAACCATTTGGCTTCAATTAAAAAGTTGTCATCCAGCAGTATTTATTTTCAAATTACAGCTACACCCCAAGCTATTCTTTTGCAGTCGTCTGTTTCAAATTGGAATCCCGCATTTGTTATATATTTTCCGCCGGGCGGAGGGTATATTGGTGGGGATTTTATTTATTCTGCCCCAGTTTCATATTGTATTAGATTTACTGGAGAGTCAGAACTGGATGATGTCAGAGATGACAGTATTTTTATTCCGCTTGGGCTTCGAAATAGTCTTATGTCATTTCTGGTTGTCTGCGGGCACTTCAAAGAGACAGGCCAAAGTACTTGTTCTTTCCTAATTCATCCCAGCGTCAGGATAAACGATCATGAGATGTTCGCTAAAAAGATAGGAGAACATCTCAATTATTTATTATCTGAGATGGATGAGGACTCATTTGATTCAGATCTAAGAAAAGCTTGGCAACATCTTCAGTCTACAAAACCTGATATTACTAATTACGTAGATATTAAGAAGAACATAGCCACAATCTTGTATGATCAAAAACTGAATGTTAATGTACTAAATTCCAGTTCTCCGATTGATATAGATTATAACAGTGGATTTAATATCCTTGTGGGTGGAAACAGTTTGGGGCGCGGACTTACATTGCCTAGGCTTCAGACCGTTTATTACTGTCGAAAATCGAAGACTCCACAGGCAGATTCTTTTTGGCAGCATTCACGGATGTTTGGCTACGATAGGGACGCAGGATTAATGAGGATTTTTATTCCACCAACACTGCATAAGCTATTTACAGACTTGAATAACTCAAACAGGGTGCTTATTAAGCAAATAGAGGAATATGGACTAGATGGCATACAGCTAATCTATCCCGAGAATATTAGGCCGACAAGGAAGAACGTCATAGACGATGAGTTTCTCAATTGTATAGTCGGCGGGGTTAACTACTTCCCTAATGATCCGTTACAAGAAAACACGGAAGCTATAGATGATTTATTAAGTTCTTATACTGATGAAAATGGTTTTGTTGAAGTCAGTTTTGATGTTATCTATAAATTATTAGGATTAACTGGGAGTTATAATAAAATAGATTGGAATAACGAAAAATTTAAAAATTGCGTGCAGTCTTTGAACGTTAAGAGACCCAGCACAAAATATCTGCTTATCATCCGCCACAATAGGGATATTGCCAAGGGGTCCGGTACTATGCTTTCTCCGAATGACCGCAATCTTGGAGATAGTGTTAAAGATTCCGTGATTTTAACTTTATACCGGAATATAGCCTCGACAAATAAAGGTTGGAAAGGGAATCCGTTCTGGATGCATAACATTAAATTTCCTTCAGGTATTTGTTTTTACGATACTAAATCTTAATATCCAGCAAAAAAAGCCGCTCTTATCGGGAGCGGCTTAAATGTGAACGAAACTAAAGCAGGTTGCTTATTTTACGGGAAGCGAACCTGTTTTAGTGTTGAGGACGCTGGATTTTCTCTACGGTGCCGTGTTTGAAATAGGCGGCACGGAGGGCCTCGAGGGTCTCGTCACGTTTTTCGTAAAGGCGCTTGCTGGGACGCTTTGCGGTGCGGCTCAGGCAATAAGCGGTCAAGACCGGTAGTCCGACGGTTGCATCCAGATAGGCGACAACGCAATCGGGCAGATTCTCGGGGTTAATCTTTCCCCAGCTGACGGCTTCGCTCGGGGTTGCACCGCTCAAGCCGCCGGTATCCGGACGCGCATCGGTCATCTGGAAGAAATAATCGTGACCCGTTTCGGGAATGCCCATGACTTCCTGAATCTGGGGCTCGGTCTGGAGCATGAAGTTCTTGGGAGAGCCGCCCCCGACCAGAATGACGGAGGAATTGAGCTTATTGATTTTGGCCCAATGCACGATGGAGGCGGTCTGGTTGACGTCGCGGGTGACATCGAATGCAAATTTGGAATCGCGCAGCGCCATGGCGGCGACGTTCATGCCGATGGAGCTATCTCCGGGGCTGCTGGTGAAGACGGGAACGGCGGCCTGATAGGCAGCGCTCAGGATCGACTGAGTGGGGAGGCCCATTTTCTTTTCCCGCTCGTGGACGTAGCGTCCCAGTTTGTAATGGAATTCATCGGTGCCCATAGCGGCTTGGAATTCCGGGGCCTGAATGGCCTGTCTGACGAAGGCATCCGTATCCAAAAGGACATCATAATCGAAGAGGACGTCGTAGATGCGGATGACGCCTTTATCCCGGAGCTTAATATCATCGACGAAAGGGGAACCGGAATGCAGGTGCAGGTCCAGACCGAAATGCAGATCATGGTAGAGGTTTGCGCCCGTGGCGATGATCCAATCGACGTAACCGCCCTGAATGAGGGGGATGATGGCGCTTCTGCCCAGTCCGGCCGGGGTCAGGGCACCGGTCAGGCTCATTCCGACCAATCCGTTTCCGGGCAGCATTTTGCGGCTGACCAACTGGCAGCCTTCTCTCAATCTGCCGGCGTTGTAGGCCAGAAAGGTTTGATCAATAAGGTCCGCAACACTCACATTTTCCTGAATGCCATCGGGATTCAGGCGCGGAAATTTTTTCAGATGCTTGCAAGCTTTCTCTTCCATATCAATTCTTTATTAGCGCACACGGTACCGTGCTCCCCCATCATAGTGATTCTATGGATAATTCAATACTATTTTGTGCGAAGTTCGTCGAAAAGGTCCTTCTAAGTCCAAGTCGGCGAAAGAAAAAGGATGCTCTACAGAGGTAAAGCATCCTTATTCTCCATTCAACCTCTTACGGGGGGAGGAAATCAGAGGTATTTCAAAATGGCGTTGAAATAGCCGGTTGTTTCCGCAAGGCCGGGCAGGACATCGGTCATATCTTTCTCGTACTCCACGCTGCAGACGCCGGTGTAGTTGTTTTTGGCGATTGCGGCGAAGAACGGGCGGAAATCGATAATACCGCGGCCGGCCTCGATGCAGTGGCCGCTCTTAGTTGCCTGGGAGACATCGCGGATGTGCATGTCATAGATGCGGGAGCTGTATTTCTTGTAGTCCTCAAGCAGGTTAGCGCCGGTCCGGACGGTGTGGGCGATGTCGTAGCAGATGCCGATGCGCGAATCGAGTTTTTCCACATGCTTCCAGACGTCGGTGGCGTCGGGGAAGAGCGGAGTGTCGGGGCCGTGAATATGGATAGCGACTTTGAAGTTATACTCTTTGACGAGCTCATCTACCAGAGGAAGGAGCTCATATTTGGGGATGCCGACGATCATATCGACTCCCACGCGTTTGGCATAGGCAAAGGCGTTTTTTACCTCGGCCTCGGTGTTCATGTAGATGGGGCCCACGGCGTACGGGGTGACCTCATATTTTTTGAAGAGGGCCAGGACTTCGGCGATTTTCGCGTCGTCGGCATTGATTGGCAGGTGGAAATCCTTGAGGGACATGTAGCGGATGTCGAGCCGCTTCATCATCTGAAGGGCGGTTTCCAGATTATATTTCACGAAAGTGTAGCCGGCACAGCCCATGCGGAAAGGGAGAGCCTTCCGGACTGGAGCGGCTGCCTGAGCCTGCGGGCCGGCAACAAACGGGACCGAGCCCAACGCCAGGAGACTCGTGAGTCCCAGGCCCGATTTTACAAAGCAACGTCTATTCATCCTATTATCTGTCAGTTTGGGGAGGAAAAGAGAAACCGCGCTTCATTGGGTGAAGAGCGCTTTTACCGGTTCCTTCCGTTTTGCATTTTTAGCCCTATCGCTCATGCACAAGGAAGCTGACGCTTCAGCGACTGGACGCGTTCAATGCTATGCAGGCAGGGCCGGAAAGTCAATCTTTGTTTCGGCAGCACGGCTCCGAAAATGGATTTTAAAGAGAAGAATAAAGAGATCGCAAGAGGCCTGTAAAAAGCCTCCTGCGGTCAATTTATGAGAGGTTATTCCTGGTCTTCTATAACGACATGCCACTCATCGCTATTGCAGCGGAGCTCGGGCACGTACATGGCGCCGCCCAGGACAGGGAGCGCATGGAATTGGCCCGGGATTTCTGCCCGGCATTCGTAGCGGAGTTCCCAGAGACCTTGCGGGAGTTGATCTAGGAAAGAGGCGATCTTGCGGTCGCGCTGCTCCTGGTAAACCCACTGAGTGCGGCCCGTGTAATCCTCATCGTTCGAGGCGGGTGAGGGGAGACTCCAGCGCCAGAGAGGAACTATCGGCTGAGCCGAACTATCTTCGAGGCCGGACTCGGTTTCCAGAGCGGCTGCCGCGCGCTTCTTGATTCCCAGCGTGCTGAGCTCTCGTGCGAAGAGAGGAGCGCCGCTCTTGAGCTGCTCGGATTCGAAGCCAGCAGGTTTCATGTCTTCAAAGAGGAGATACTCGTAGTTGTTCTTGGCGTCGAGCGTCAGGACCACTTCGATGCGTTCGCCGGAGCGGACCATGTCGCCCTGCTTGAGGAGCGTTTTGCGTATCGAAGGCCCTTTGAGCAGGGTGGGTATTTTCTCCAATCTGTAGTATTGGCGGCGAACGAAGATTTCATTGCCTGCGGCGGGGATCGGGTCCTCGAGGCTGAAATACTTCGTATTTACAGAGAAATAAAGCGGCGCATCGCCTGCAATGCGGGTGAGCTTAATTTCGTTATTGCCATCATGGAGAAGTGCGGGATCGACCCAGAGATTGCATTTGCCGGTGAGGAGCTCTGAGAGGCTCAGCTTGCGGCTATCTACGGGTGAACCGTTGACCTCGAGGGCGTACTCGATTTCGGAGATATTTTCCCGGGATACTTTGATGAAATCGGTGAGCGCCAAAAGAGTGATGGCGGTATCGCGGGTGTTATTCCATTGAGTGCCTCGCCGATTTTTGATGAGCCAGTTTGCGGCGGGTTGAATGAGCTCGCTCTCGGGCTCAGCGCGGACGAGTGCTGCCAGGATGAAGGCGGTGGATTCGACATCGCCATCGGACCAGCGCCAGCCAAAGCGGCTTCCACCCCAGTGGGCCGTGGTTAAATCCAGTGCCGAGGGCTGATCGGTATCGCTCTGGCGGAAGAGGAGCGTCTGATCCGGGGTGTCATCCCGAATGACACCGTTTTCCAGATTGCGCACCAGGACAGCGGCCTTATCCTTAAAGCCCAAATTGAGGGCTGAGAGAGTGAGTAGTGCTCGGGTGTAGGGGTTCAGCCTGTCGCGGTTTTCATAGAGATTATTGAAGGCCGTGAGTCGATGCTCAGGTTGATTTTTCTCCGAGGCCGTGGCGGTACTCAGGGCATGAAGCATCCAGGCTTGGAAATCAAGCTGATCACGGTATTTGACCAGATTTTCATCGAGCCACTGAACGGCTTTTTCCATGGGAGCGCTCTGGATATCGATTCCGGCTGATTGAGCCAGAGCCAGACCCCAGAGGACGTAGGCCGTCATGTAGGCATCCGAGCTGCTGTCTTTCCACCAGCCCCAGCCGCCATCGCCCTGCTGGCTTTCGTATAGAACGCTCAGGGATTTCTGAGTGATTTCATCAAGCTGCGAAAGAGGTTTGCGTTCTCCCGCTTTGGGCGCCTGAATATTGGGATCGCGGCCTCCGAAAAGGCGGCTCTCGATATCTTCGGGTTTCAGACCCAGTTCGCCCAAGGTGCGCGCGACGATCACGGCAGGCAGGAAGCGGCTCATCGTCTGCTCCGTGCATCCGTAGGGATAATCGAAGAGATAAGGCAGAGCATCAAGCATGGTCGCGGCCAGGCTGGGTGTGAGCTGAATCTCCATAGAGGTAGACCTACGTTCCTTGGGGAGATTGACACTGATCAGGGCCTGGCCTTTAGAGAGCTTGCCGGAGCGCGAGATCCATTTTTCAATCCCGTGTTCATAGACAGGGTAGGTTTTCTCCATGGCATCGGCGTAGAGTTCAGAGCGTGCCATGACTTTGATTTTAACCTCACCGGGAGTCAGTGCAGAAACGTTCCAATCAACCCGTTTTTCGCCGTGAGCGGGAATCTGAACCGAGATTTCAGGGTTATCCAGAATTTTGAGAATATCGCTTGAATCGGTGCTCAGAGAGGCGGTCAGGGTGAGATCCTCCTCGCTGTTGTTATTGAGGAGAGCGGAGAGGGTGACCTTATCTTTTGACGTAAAGAAGCGCGGGGCCTGCAGACGTGCCATGAGAGGCTGGCGGACTTTGACCTCGGCTCTTTCGATACCGAACTGGTTCGTGCGCGAATGGGCTCGAGCGGTGATGCGCCACTGGGTGAGGTTATCGGGATAATGGATTTCGGCCTCGGCATTGCCCTGGGCATCGGTTTGAATCAGAGGCAGCCAGAGAATGGTGGAGCGGAAATCGGTTCGGACTCTCACTTGGGTTTCGTCGATCAGAGCGCCTGCATCTTCTTTCATGGAGAGGGCCTGATCGCTCTCTGCCAACTCGAGTCCGAAGGAATTCATGTTCCATGCCGTCCGTCCTCTACTCATCGGCGGAGCGGCTGCCAGCATAGCTCTGCCGCCCATAGCCATACCCTTTTCTCCCCCGAGAGAGACACCTGCCTTAGCTGTGGCTCTGGCGAAATATTCCTCAGGTTTTGCCGCGACATCAAAAACCGCTTCTTCCGAATAGAGCATCTCCTCACCCTCAACAGTGGAAGCATCTTTGCTCTTTTCTTCTTTGTGCAGGAGTTTGGTCAAGGGACGCCAGAGCGAGTGATCGGTCCTCACGGCTTTGTAACGGAGCTCTCCGAAGAAAAACTTACGAGGGTCCGGAGCATATTCCTGCTGGATGCTGTAGACCGATTCATCGGTCACGCCGAGGGCGACCTCAGTGCTGAGAGGGTTGCCGTCGCCGTCCAGAGTCCGGATTTTAACTTTAGCGATATCCTGGGGCTGTTGACTTTGGGCATCGGGAGTCACCTGGACTTGGATGTAATTTTTCTCGGGAGGGACGATAATCTGGGTCTCATTCTGGAAGAGCTGAGAATCGGCCATCATTGCGGCGCTGAGCCAGACATTCGGGGTGTAAGCATCGGTAATAGGCAGCTCAATCAGTTTTGCGTCGCCGGTGATATGAATGACCTCGGAATAGAGGATGCGGTCGGCTTCCACGGTGAAGAGGGCGTGGCGGCCGGGAATATCGGTCTGAACCAGAATGGGCATGGTGCGGCCCAGACGCGCGGTATCCTGATCGAGAACCAGCGTAATGCCCTGATTGCGGATGCCGACGGTGCGGGTGTTTTTATCCGCGGACCAGAGGAGAGTTTCGGTCTTGACGGGCATCCAGGGGATTTTTTCGCCATTGGCGAGAAGGAGGAAATCGTCACTGGCCCAGGAGACCTGATAGCAGCCGGCTTTCTCTATTTTGAACCTGAGTTTGGCTTTGCCATCCTCTGCGGTTGAGATTTTTTCAGAAAGGATATTCTCAAACCGATAGCCTTGTGTGTGGATCTGCCACGGTTTCTGTCCGGGCTCCTGCGCAGGCGGGAAGTTCCCTCGGCCCAGCCGAGTCTTCAAGTTTTCCAATTCATCGCCTTCCACGAGTTTTCCGGAAGGATCGAGCCATTTCTCGATCCAAAGTTTACGCTTCACCTCAATGCGGCCTTCGACCTTTTGCGGGTTGCCGTTTGCATCCTGAGTCTGAATCAGAATTTCGGCGGTGTCGCCCGGGAAGAAGATATTCTTTTGGGGTTCGAGTTTGGCGTAGTAGCTTTGGCGGGTGACCTTGACCGAGCCCTGGGACTGGATTTGCCTTCTTGAGGCATCGGTTACACGGGCTTCGATGACGTATTCCAGGTCCGTTGTGGCCTGGCGGGGTGTATCAATGACGATTTTAGCTTCGCCGGAGGCATCGGTTTTCAGAGTTTCAGTTTTGACGACCTCTCCCGGGTTATACCGCCAATTGTAGTTGAAAGATTGGTCCATCGCCTCATAGAGCCAGGGGTATTCTCTCTTCTTTGGCCAGGAGTGATGATACTCTTTTTGGCGGACTTCTACTTCCACATCGGCATTGGCGACGGGGGCGCCAAAAAAGAATTCAGCTTTGATGGTGGCCTGGACCTGGTCGCCGACGCGGTAACTTTTGGGCGAATCGGCATCGGCGGAATCCGTGGAGACGGTGACCTTGAACTCGGGCAGCTTGTACTCCTCCAGGCGGAAGAGCTGAGCTGAGCCGATCACCCTATCGGTATTTTCCTGAAGAAAAATGAGGGAATACTCGCCCAATGTCATTTCGGGAGTGACCTCCAGAGAGGCGGCTGCTGAGCCGAAATCGTTGAGCTGAAGGGTATCTTCCTTAACCTTGTTGCCTTTGGGGTCGTTGATGCGATAGGTGAGCCGGGTGCCTGCAGGAGTCGTCATCTGATCGGCAGAATGAGCGCGGACGATGAGTTTCCATTCTACTTTCTCTCCCGGACGATAGGCAGGGCGATCGGTAAAAGTGTAGAAGCTCAGACGGCTGCCTTTATTCAGAGATGCCCTATGTAGCATGGGAAAAAGAATAGCCGATTGATCACCTTTAACTGCGCTGAGGACGCCATAGAAGTAATTATTGTCGCTATCGGGGATATCTAATTTGGCCAATCCCTGGGAGTCGGTTTGTGCGCTTGTGGAGTAGGGAATCCACTCGTTATCTTTCCTGGATTGCATGGTGAGTTTGAGCTGCGCGTCGGCTATGGGCTTGCCAGTGAGGGCATTGCAGACAAAAGCCAGGCCCTCTCCCTGCGGTGAGGTTTTGAAAATGATGCCCGTTTCGGTGACCAGGAGCAGGTCGCGCGCGGTGCGATTGCCGCCGGTGGCTTCCAGGAGGTAAGCGCCCTTGGGAAGATCGGTTTGCAAAGTGATATTGGTGTGAACCTCAGTGTGGTCGCCGGGAGCGGTGCCCGTCAGGGAAGTCTGATAAAAAGGAGTTTTGCCGGAGGTCTGAATCTGCTCGACGAACGTATGCAGCGTCAGATGTTTTTTGTAAGGCAGAGCGCAATCCCTGTTCAGGTCAATCGGGTAGAGAGCCAGATCCATTTTTTCGGTATTCCGATAGACGAGGGAGAATTCAATTTCGCTGCCCGGGAGGAAGAAGTAGTTCACATAAACATTAAGGGTTGTTTCGGTAATCCTTTTGATGGCGTTTTGCGCCTGGTCGTAATAGGGAGACTCCTCTTTGGTGAAGCTCTGTAACAGTTTTTTGTAAACCTGAAGGGCTTTTTCGTAATCGGGCTTGTAGGTGTAACGGCCTTCGGAAATCCAGACGAGTTTTCCCATGTTTTCCAGCCATTCTCCGTATTCGAAGAGGGCCATGTCATACCAGGGCGTCGTTTTTTCAGACTCCAGTGCCTTCTGATATTCCTGGCCGGTCAGAAAATGGGTGTCGGGCTCGAATGAGCGGTTCCGGTAGGAGGTAGCCAGGAGGATGCGAATGCGGGCTTCTTCGCCTCTGGTGCGGGCGATTTTGATGGCATTCTGGAGAATATTTTCGGGGACAACACCTTGATTTCGAACGAAATAGGGAACACCGGAGCCGGGGTTGAAAGAGAGGTATTTCCAGACGATCTGGATATATTTATCCTGAGCCCGTTCGAGCTCCGTGCTGCCGGCCCAGTAATCCAGAGCGGCCGAGTAGGATGCCCAGGCCTGTTGATACTGGTCGTAGGGAAGCCAAATGTTTTGCACCAGATAGGAATCCCCGAGGCACTCGTTAATTTCGGCCCAAAAATTGTTTTTAGGAGGCGTGGGAGCATCGGGTGAAGGGGGCTCAATAAGCTTTCTCAAGGCAGCTCGGGCGTTTTCCAGCTCTCTGTTATCCCTGTCTTCGTCGCTGAGAAGGTTAAAGAGGCGGCTGGCTGTTTTTCGGAATTGAATCCACTCTGCCTCTTCGGGCTTGAGGCCTTCGGTGCTGATCTGGGCATAAAGGCGCTCGGCCTGAGCCCAGGATTTTTCGGCATAAGCAGCTTCTGCCTGTTCAATCTGTTTTTCCGGGGTGCTTTGAGCCCGGGTTTGCGGATTGAATGCGAATAAAAGAATGGCAAAGAAAATACCAGTGGATATGACCGCAATCTGCTTTTTCATAGACTCTCCTATCTCTCTCTAAAAATTGAACATACGTTCAATTGACACTCTAGCAGCCAACCTACAATAAAACAACTGGCAACTGAAAAAAAATAAGGTTGGAAAGATTGAGGGTTGAAGGAAAAGGGTGCATTGGAATAGAATAGCCTCGCTCATGGCAGAACATAGTATCCCTAAGCATAAGTTTGAAGGTACCCCTGAGGAAATAGAACGTCAGTGGTACCTTCAAGTATACCGAGGCGATGGAATGAAACAGCTGACAGTCCGGGCGGTCGTGACCGGTGCTGTGCTGGGTAGTATTCTATCCCTGACGAATTTATATATAGGTTTGACGGCCGGATGGGGCTTCGGCGTGACGCTGACGGCCTGCATCCTTTCCTTTACGCTCTGGACAACCTTCCAAAAGATGGGGCTCGTGAAGGAACCGATGACGATCCTGGAAAATAACTGTATGCAGTCGACCGCCAGCTCTTCGGGGTATTCTACCGGGAGCACTCTGGTATCGGCCTTCGCTGCTCTGGTGATGATCCATGGGGAGACGATGGATACATGGTTGGTCATGGGTTGGGTCTTTTTCATGGCGGTTCTGGGTGTGACCATGGCAATCCCAATGAAGCGGCAGATGATCAATATCGAGCAGCTGCCTTTCCCTACCGGCTTAGCGGCTGCGGAGACGCTTCAGGTTCTGCATTCTTCCGGGGAATCCAAGGGGCTGCGGGCAGGAATCGCACTGATGGTGTCTGCTGTAATAGCGGGAATCAGCGAATTCCTCATGAGCGGCATGGACCTGATCAGAGAGGGGATGTGGTCACTGGGGAAAATGGTCGATCAATTCAACAATTGGGTATTTTCCGGGGAGGTTCTTTCCGGCGACTGGCTCACTCGGACAGTGAAATTAAGCTGGGAGCCTATTTTTTTAGCGGCCGGAGCGATTACCGGCACCCGAATTTCACTGAGTCTGCTTTTTGGTGGGACTCTTTGCTGGTGTATTTTTATTCCCTCGGTGCAGGAGGCGGGCCTCGTGGGGCTCAACGCCGGGTATAAAGACCTGGTGCAATGGTCGCTCTGGGGCGGCACCGCCTGCATGGTTTCGGCGGGAATCCTCTCTTTTGCTTTGCAGTGGAGGAGCATCCTGAGCTCATTTTCCTCGCTGAAGAGTATCTTCGGGGGGAAAAAGGAGAGTCAGAAAGAGAGCTTGATCGACAAGCTGGAAGCACCGATGTCGTGGTTTGTCTGGGGACAGATTTTCGGTTTTCTGGGGCTGGCTATTATGGCGCATTATACGTTCCATATGGCCTGGTGGGCATCTGCGCTGGCGGTCGTGATGACTTTTTTCCTGGCGTTAGTGGCATCGAGAGTGACGGGAGAGACCGATATTACGCCGACGGGCGCAATGGGTAAGGTGGTGCAGTTGACGTTCGGAGTGGTCACGCCCGGGAGTGTGGATTTGAATATCAGCAGTGCCAATATCGCCTCGGGAGCGGCTCTGGCATCGGCGGATTTGCTGACGGATATCAAGAGCGGTTATCTCCTGGGGGCGAACCCCAAAAAGCAGTTTCTGGCTCAATTTCTGGGGATTTTTTCGGGGACCGTTTTTTCCGTTCTGGGTTTTCAGTTAATGGCTCAAAACGTGGAGATCGGAGGAAATGATTTTCCGGCGCCCGGAGGTCAAACCTGGAGAGCCGTAGCCGAAGCGATGAGCGGAGGACTGGAGCAGATGCATCCGGTCAAGCTCTGGTCAATCGCGATTGGTCTGGCGGTGGGAATTGTTTTGACGCTAATCATGCACTTTTACCCCAGGAGCAAGAAATATCTGCCGGCACCGACGGCCCTGGGTCTCTCCTGGACTTTTCACTGGTATTACGGTCTGCTCTTTACGCTGGGAGCTTTGGCGGTGGAATTCGGAAAGAAAAAGAAGAAGGCCTTCACGGAGGAATATATGTTCCCGATTGCTTCGGGAGTGATTGCCGGAGGTGCGCTCATGGCGGTTTTTATCATCTTTGCCAAGATCGCAAAGTCCTATTGGCCTGAGATTTCGGGATGGATGTCGAGTGTGTTTTAGGAATTGAGGGCAGATGAGAGCGGTGATTCAAAGGGTTTCGGAAGCCAGCGTGAAGATCAGGACTGGCGGCACGTCGCAGGTCAAGGGTCGGATCGGTATCGGGCTAATGGTGCTTCTGGGAGTGTGCCCGGAGGATACGGCCCAGGATGTGGAGTGGCTGGCAGGGAAGATCGCCCGGATGCGTGTTTTCAATGACGCAGAGGGCCTGATGAATCTGGGCTTGGAAGAAGTGGACGGCAATATTCTGGTGGTGAGCCAATTCACCCTTTTTGCCAGTACGAAGAAGGGGAATCGGCCCGGTTACAGCGGTGCAGCGCTGCCGGAAATCGCAATCCCTCTCTATGAGCTATTCCTGGAGCGGCTGGGGCAGATGAGCGGCAAAAAAATCGAGTCCGGAGAGTTCGGAGCGGATATGGAAGTGGCCCTGATGAACGACGGTCCGGTCACAATATTTATGGATACTCATCGGCGAGAATAAGCGCAATAGGGTGGAAGGAAGCGGGTTTTGTGATTGGTTTTGAGCGATTTTTTAACGCTATTGCAAACTTCATGCTTGCAACGGCGTGCCCCTTCTGGTTTTAATAGCCCGCTTAGTTATGGGATATAACTGGATGTACTTTTTGGCGATGGCTGCCCCTCAGGGGGATCAGAAACCGAACGCGACGGCCCAGCTCTTACAGATGCTGGCGATGATGGCGTTCTTTATTTTATTTATGTGGTTGTTCTTGTTTCGTCCACAGCAGAAGAAAGCTAAGGAACACAAAGCGATGCTCACAACGATCAAGGCCGGCGACCGGATAGTGACCAATGCGGGGATCGTGGCGATTGTCGTTTCGGTCAAAGATAAGACGCTTTCCATTCGTTCGGGCGACTCCAAGATGGAAGTCACGCAAGCCTCGGTGGCCGACATTATTGAACGCGGCGGCGAATCGGATTCCGCCAACAAATAGAGAGAATAGAGAATCATACGGTCGATCAAGCGAGCGCAGGGATTTTGATATAAAAGAATAGAAAAACAGGTATGCAAAGAAAATTAACGGGCAGAGCAGTAGCGCTTATTTTCATTGTGGCATGGGCGCTGTATTCGATGTTCCCGATGAAGAGCGGTGACCTCATAGAGGCATTCAAGGGGCAGGCAACCCAAAAGGACGAGGTGTTTGAACAGATCGTCCAGAAGATGGATGCGCAGCTGGCGGCTAACCCGGCCTCTCCCTATGATGCAATCCTGAGCTCAGTCGGCACCAATGATATAACCAAGTATTTTGCGCAGTTAGGGGATGTTTCCGAAGAGGATAATCCTACGATTGCTGTTCTGAACCGGTTACAAAGGAAGATTTCCGGCCGCGTCAAACTGGGTCTGGATATCAAAGGCGGAACCTCGTTCCTGGTCGGAATGGAGACCAAGAGGATAGACACCGATGTGCCCGAGGGTGAAGAGCCGAAGCTGAAAGAGATGGATAACGATCAGCGAGTCAGTGCTCTTGAAAAGGCCGTTCAAATTTTGCGCAAACGCGTAGACAGCATGGGTGTTGCCGAGCCGGAAATTATCCCGCAGGGCTCGGACCGCATCATGATTTCGCTGCCCGGATTGACCGAGGCTGAAAACGAGGCTGCCCGTCGCCAGATTGAGCGTGCGGCGTTTCTGGAGTTCCGCATGGTTCATCCACAGAGCGCAGAGCTGCTGGCACAGGATTATATTGAGCCTGGTTATGAAGTTTTGGTGGAGACCCTGAAGAGCAAGAATAAGAAGGGTCAAACTGAGGAACCGCGCCGCTACCTGGTGAAGAAGCAACCTGAAGAAGGTTTGACGGGTAAATATATCGAGAGTGCAATGGTGCATCGCAATCCTGTGGATAACAGCGTCGGCATCAGTTTCACTCTGAACTCGGAGGGTGCGATCAAGTTTGCGAAGGTGACCCGTGAAAACGTGGGTCAGCTTCTGGCGATTGTGCTCGACGGAGAACTATCCAGCGCGCCGGTGATCCGTGGTGAAATCCCGAGCGGTTCGGGTGAGATAACCGGTAACTTCACGATTGAGGAAGGTATTGAGCTGGCGAATACGTTACAGAACCCTCTGGAATCGCCTGTGAAGATTCTGGAAGAGCGCCGTGTGGATCCTTCTCTGGGTGCGGACTCGATTCGAAGCGGTCTTATCGCCTGCGTTGTCAGTGCCGTGCTGGTTTCGCTTTTCATGTTGACCTACTACATGTTTGCGGGCGTGTTGGCCAACGTGGCCATGATTCTGAACGTGGTAATTCTAATCGGCGTAATGTGTTTGATTGGAGCCACGCTGACGATTCCGGGTGTTGCCGGTATCGCACTAACGGTGGGTATGGCGGTAGATGCCAACGTGCTGATTTACGAACGTATTCGAGAGGAACTGGCGAAGGGTAAATCGCTCCGCTCTGCCGTTTCGGCGGGCTATGACCGTGCGTTCGGTGTCATTTTCGACGGTAACTTGACGACCTTGATTGCGGGTCTCATTATGATCGTGATGGGCAGCGGTCCCGTACGCGGTTTCGGCGTGACGCTCTCTATCGGTATCGCGACTTCGATGTACACGGCGTTGGTCGTGACTCGTTTAATCTTTGATTTCGCGCTTTCCCGCGGGAAGCAGAAGCTCAAGATGCTCAGTGTCATCGGAGAAACCAAGATCAATTTCATGGGCTGGGCGCGGAAAGCATTCGTCTTTTCCTGGATCGTCATCCTGATCGGCGTCGGCTATATGGTTCAACGGGGTGCTGACTCTCTGGGTGTGGATTTCAGGGGTGGTGACTCGCTCTTACTCTCTTTTGAACAGAAGGTTCCTCTGGACCAACTGCGCACAACGGTGCAAACGGTTGTAAAAGAAAGCCGTGTTGGCTATCAGGAGTCTTTGTCCGGCGGATCAGAAACTCTGAGCGTCATTGTTCCTGAAGATCAGGGTGAGACGGTTGAAAAGCATTTATTTGAAGCCTATCCGGATGCCGGTTTGCATCGCCTGGGCCTGGAGACTATTGGTGCTTCCGTTGGCTCAGAGATTGCGGTCGGAGCGATCAAATCGCTTTTATTGACGATGTTGGCTATTTTGTTCTATGTTGCCATGCGCTATGAGTTTTCGTTTGCCGTAGGTGCAGTAGTTGCGCTGGCACATGATATTCTGATGACTGTGGCTCTCTTCGTCATCACCGGAAGGCAATTCAATGCACCGGTGATCGGCGCGATGCTGGCAATTATCGGTTTCTCCATTAACAACACGATTGTAGTTTTTGACCGGGTGCGTGAGGATATCAAGCTGGGTGCCAAGGGGACCTTGAAAGAGATATTCAACAGGGCACTCAATCAGACACTTTCCCGAACGATCATTACCTCATTGACGGTGTTTATGGCCGTCTTCGCCCTGTATCTCTTCGGCGGATCAGTGATCAATGACTTCTCCTTTACTTTCATGGTGGGTGTTGTTGTGGGGACCTGGTCTTCACTCTTTATTTCCAACACGGTTGTGTTGTGGATATCCAAAGGGCGCAAGCCGAAATTGGGTTCTTCGGACGTGCATGTCGAGGTCGTGGACCCGACGGTGTATGCCGAACCCAAGAAGCAGTAGGTTAGAGAACCTACGCTTTTAAAAAGCACGATAGCCGATTTGATGTTGAGTCTCGTAGATATTCGGTGGCCGCATTGGGTCGGCTTTGTTGTCGGTATCCTATTGTGCCTGGCGCTGGATTTGGGCGTATTTCATCGGCATGCCCGGGTAGTGAAGGTGAAGGAGGCTCTGGCCTGGACGACGCTCTGGGTAACGCTTTCGCTTCTTTTCGCAGTCGCGGTATGGCATTGGCGCGGGGCAGAAGAAGGGAAAGAATTCCTGACGGGCTACATTATCGAGTTGTCCCTTTCGATGGACAATGTGTTTGTCATCGCCCTTATTTTTTCTTATTTTAGAATTCCGAGAAAGTATCAACACGAGGTGCTTTTCTGGGGCATCATGGGAGCGCTGGTGATGCGCGGCGTGATGATCTATGCCGGAGCCTCGCTGGTGGAGAGGTTCGACTGGGTGTTGATGATTTTTGGAGCGTTCTTACTTTACAGCGGTGCAAAAATCGCTTTTACGAAGGAAGATAGCCAAATGGACCCGGAAAAGAATCCGGTATTGCGGCTGGTTCGGAAGTTTTATCCAGTGACTTCGGAACTGCATGGAGAGAAATTTATCGTTCGGACAGCGGCCGGGGTGGCATTGACTCCATTGGCGCTTGTTTTGATTGTGGTGGAAACGACAGACCTTATATTTGCTTTGGATAGTATTCCGGCCATTTTCGGGATTACACAGAAGAAGTTTATCATTTTTACTTCCAATGTGTTTGCGATTTTGGGGCTGAGGTCAATGTATTTTCTTCTTGCCGGGGCAGTGGAATATTTCCGTTATTTGAAGGCGGGACTTTCCTTTGTTCTTGTTTTCATAGGTGTCAAGATGCTGATCGCCAAGTGGTATCATATCGGGACGGATGTTTCGCTCACGGTGGTGGTCGGTATTCTTGGAATATCCATGGCGGCTTCGTGGTGGAGCCGGCGTGCTGAAATGAGGCGGCCATGAAAAAAAGTGTTCGGCGGCAGCGTCTCAGGAAGGAGCATCCGTCGCCACCGCCCAAGTTATCAGAGATTCTGAGAGTGATGCTCCAGAATGATAACGGGGACCAATCGGTAACGATCAACTACCTGCTAACCAAGACGCAGGGGCAGGGTGTGTTCCTGACTGTGATTTTGCTGACGCTTCCCTTTATGGTGCCTCTTCTGCCGGGGATGAGTCTGCCTTTCGGAGCGGCTATCATCTATTTGGCCTGGAGGGAAATCTGGGAAAAAAAAGAGGGCCTTCCTGCCTGGGTAGGCGATCGAGCCATCCCTTCCAACAAGTTTTCCAAAATTATTTCCGGAACGATGAAACTGCTCAGGTTTATCGAAAGCGGTGTAAAGCCGCGATTTTCCTGGTGGATGATGCTTCCCGGAATGCAGAAATTCCATTGGTGTCTGATCGCATTTCTGGCTTTTCTTCTGGCATTGCCGCTGCCGGTGCCGGCGACCAATACTTTTCCCGCTTTCGCGTTGGTTTTCGTGGCGGCGACCGTGATGGAACGGGATGGGAAAATGATCTGGCTGGGATATTTCCTTACGCTGCTTTCTATTGCCTGGATTGCGGGTGCCGCGATTCTGGGAGAGCAATTAATTTCGTTTGTAAAAGAGTGGATTAGCAGTTTTTGGGTGTAAATTTTAATAAATTTCTCCCGGATTTGCTCCAAGAAGGTTGAAATATTGGCATGGTTCTTGCCTTCATTCGGCAGTAAGGCTAAGCTCTCGGTGAGGACGAGTGGATATTAGCACGAGTGTTGGAACTGATTATGAAGAAAAAGATAGCGAAATTTTTTTGTAAGAAATCTCAGCTTTTGGCGGCTGTTTTTCTTTTCGGAGTCGTCTTTGCGAATGCGCAGAGTGCGACTCAATATCATCCGGTGGGGCAATGGCCCGGGCACTTGCGGGGTGAGTTTTACGACATGAAGCGGCAGGGGGATTACCTCTACGCCAGCATGGTTGAAGAGAACGTCCTGGCCGTACTGCCGGCCGGAGGAGTGGATCTGAAGGTTGCCAGCCGCCTGGATCTGGGTGGTGCTTATCCTTACGGGATATATATCGAGGGTAATACGCTCTACCTCGGGCAGGATGACGGCATTCAGCTGGTCGATATCACCGATCCGCTCAATATGCAGCTGGGTGCGAAGTGGAAAATCGGTTATACAGCAGAGGGGAGCTCGACAATAAGCTATTATAACGTCCTGGATCTCTACAAAAAGGGGAATATTTTCTATCTATCCACAGGTCAAGAGGGCATTCGCACCGTTGATATGAGCGATCCGCAGAACCCTGTGATGCTCGGCTCTTATGACCCTCAGGGGGCTCTGATTCAAGCGATTGATGTCAGCAGCGACGGCAATATCATCTACGGGGCCAGCCTAACGGATCAGGTTCACGTGGTCGATGTGAGCAACCCGGCCCAGCCGGTCCGGCTCTGGTACAGTGATACTTTACTGGGAGAGTTTTTCCGCCCGACGGATGTGGCGCTGGTGGATAACCTCCTGTATGTGCCCAATTTTTATTATTATGAATTCGGGTATGGGGTGATTTCGGTAGTGAATGCGACTAACCCCTCAGCGCTCGAGGTCAGCAAGCGCAACGAATATAACGGCTATACTCTCTATCACTTCTCACCTTTCGAGGGTGGCGCCGGGACTCAGGCCTGGGGCTACTTCGCGACAAAGGATACGAATCAATTTTACCATTATACGGCCAATCTATTCGGTTTGTGGTATGACCCGCTGACGCCGACTCCGCTGCGTGAGCCGATCAACATGGACGGGAACAGTTACACTGTCGCCTACAAGGGGCAATACGCCTACGTGGCCGACGAAATTGCCGGCTGTAAAGTATTGGATATTTCGGACCCCAAAAATCCTCTTCTGGTCAATACGATCAGCACCCAAAGCCATGTTTATAATGTTACAGTGGTGGATGACAGACTTTATTTTTCGGCGGGCGATGACGGTTTCTACATAGCGGATATCACGGATCCGGCTTCCCCGGTTCAACTGGGAGGATATCGGAGCCAGCTGAACATCGTGGAGTTTGGGCAAAGCTTCTGGGGCTGGATTGTCGATTTCAAAGTGGAAGGCAATCTGGTTTACCTGGGGGTGGATATTACCGGGTTTCTCTCACAGTATGCCTGTGTGGAAGTTATCAATATTGAGAATCTTTCTGAAATCACTCGGCTGGGCTACGAGGGAGTCCCGGGAATCTGCAACAGCGTGGAAAAATGCGACAATACGATGCTTATTGTCGGCCAGGGGCAATATATATCGGTGGACGTTACGGACCCGGAGGAGGTGTACTATAAGGGGCATTTCAATATCCCCGGAGGTGGCGACCGGATTGCGCTGCCGCCGCAGACTCATCCCCATGGGTATATCCCAGCCGGAACAAATGGCGTTCAGGTGTTGGATTTTTCTGACCCGGCCAACATCGGCACTCAAAGCGCGAGCACTGTAACGAACACGGTGACATCGGCGGGTTCGCTGGCCTTGCCGGGGAATCGTTGCGGGATTTTTTACCGGGGTGATGAGCTCCTGGTGGGGAGCTACAACAAAGGTTTTTCGAGGGTGAATATTTCTTCAAAACTGGCCCCGCAACTGGTAGACCATTTTGACGTGGCCGGGCGTACCCGCGGAGCCTTTTTCTCTGAAGACGGGAGCCTGATTCTGAGCGCGTCGGGAAAATCGGGCGTTTACATTTTTGAAAAGGAAACGCCGCCGCTGACTCCGACGACGATAGAGACCTGGGAATATAATCAGGAAGGAGATTTCGTGATGACGCTTTCTCTGGTTTCGGGCAATCTGGAGCTGGAGTATTCTCCGGATGCGCAGCAATGGGCAACGGTGAGTTCGGCCGAATTCCAGGGGAGTGAGGTTAGAGTCCCTGCGGAATTTTTCCCGGGCAGGAAGAACGTCTACTTTAGAGTAAAACAATGGCAGTAGTCCCGATTTTTTGTATTGAGTTATGAAAAGAGGGGCTGTGCCGCGAAGGATTGCAGCCCTTTTTGCAAAGAGACACGATGAAGAATATCGTCTATTTTGATTTGGAAACGCAGCGCTCTGCCGACGAGGTCGGCGGCTGGAACTATGCCGATAGAATGGGAATGAGCATAGGGGTGACCTACAGCACAGCCCGGGAGAGCTACCATATTTATGATGAAGCGCATGTGATGGATTTAATCAGAGAGCTGCAGCGTGCGGACCTGGTCGTGGGATACAATCACTGCGGTTTCGATTACAAGGTTCTCATGGGCTATTACCCGATGGATTTGCGTCCCTTGATTCCCTCACTGGACTTGCTTGAAGAGGTTCAAAAGTATATTCCACACCGGCTGAAGATGGATGCACTGGCCCAGATGACGCTGGGAGTGCAGAAGACGGCCGAGGGGCTGCAGGCGCTGCGCTGGTACAAGGAGGGACGGTTTCTGGAGATTGCCGAATACTGCTGCTTTGACGTGAAAATCACGCGTCTTCTGCATGAATACGGTCAGAAACATGGGAGGCTCTACTACCAGAATCGAAATGGGGGCATCATGGCCGTGCCGGCCAGCTGGGCTACTGAAAGCGTTTAGATAATTTCTGGACGATCGTTTTACCGATATTGAAAGCCGAGGTTGCCGAGGGCGACTGGGCATTGAGGACATGGACGATGCGATGGCTTTCCTGGACAATCAGATCGTAAATCAATTTGCCCTCGTGAGTTACCGCTTGAGCGCGGACCGTTGAGGGAGCTTTGAGGAGCTGGTTGTTTTTGATATCGGGCACGAGCTTTTGCAACGTTTTCACAAAAGCGTCTTTATTACTGGTGCGCCAAATTTCAGACATTCCCCGGGGCCAATGCTCAGCCCAGAGCCACCAGAAGCCCGAAAAAGCCAACAGTTCCCAGATATATTTAAAGTTTACAACCTTGCGTGAATAGCCTTCGCGCGCAAAAGCCAGCACGGCATTAGGTCCACACTCGACGCTGCCATCCACCCCTTTGACGAAGTGAGGGCCCAACGGGTCCACATTGGGAATGGGGACCGGATAGATGATGGAGTTGCAGAAATGGGCCACTTCTTCCCTGAGCTGGAAAAACTCACCCCGAAAAGAGATAATTTTGATATTGGGGTTTTTGCCTGCCATTTTTGAAACGCGGTCTGCGTGGAGACCGGCGCAGTTGATGACATATCGGGCGTAGTGACGGCCATGGTTCGTAACGACGAGGGTTTCGGTGGGCATCTCCTTGATGGAGAGCACTTCCGTATTGAGCATGACGTAGCAGCCCTTTTTCGCCAATTCACTGAGGAGGGTAATACAGACTTCGCGGTAATCCAGAACGGCCGTATTTTTGACGTGGATGGCGGCCAGCCCCTCGGCATGAGGTTCTATTTCCTTGAGGTGAGAGGGCCCCAGGAGCTCACAGGGGATATTTCCCTGTTTGCCTCTCTGATAGAGTTCTTGAAGGGAGGAAAGCTCGGACTCACTCGTAGCGACGATGACTTTGCCGCATGTTCGCACCGGGATGCCATAGTCCTGGCAGAAACGTATCATCTCCTCACGGCCCTCCAGGCAGCCGGTCGCTTTTACGCTTCCGGGTCTGTAGTAGATACCGCTATGAAGCAAACCATGCCGCACTCCGCTCTGATGGGTGGCAACGGCGGGTTCTTTCTCAATAACAACAACGGACTTGTCGGGGTATGTATGGACCAGGTTCCATGCCGTGGCCAGCCCCACAATTCCGCCTCCGATTATAATGACATCATATGGCCTCAAGGCTGGAATTAACATGGATGAAAAACATCTCCAAGTCAAGGGCGAAAGGAGAAGTCCAGTGAGGAAAGAGCGCGATGGAAATGAGATAGAAGGAGGGGGTTTTATTATCGGGGAAAAAAATTTGTTTTTTGGGTTTAGTCGCAACAAAACCCAAATGCCGGTGTCTAATTTCCCTGTATGGTACTGCACAGCGCAGATGAGATCGTATCCGGTCGCCGAACGAGAATATGGGGGTTAACCCTGGGATGTATCGTTCTGGCGGCCTCAGTTTTACTGGCGGCGATTTGGATTTATGAACCGGAATCCGCGGAGGTAAAACATATTCCCGTGACGGGAGATGAACTCTTTGATTCGGGGAAGGTCCATCAAATCCATTTGAGCTTTACGCCCGAGAACTGGGCTGCAATGGAACCCAAGAGAGACCAGGAGCGTGGCGGTTTCGGGGGCCCCGGTGGTGGTCCTCCCAGAGGAGGTCCCGGAGGCTTCAATCCTGAAGATTTCGGAGTGGGCATGTTCCTGGCGCCTGACTTGTTGAAGGGTGATAAAAACGGAGACAAAAAAGTGAGCCAGGAGGAAATCCGTGAAATAGCAGAAGCCCGTTTTGATCAATGGGATACGAATAAGAGTGGGTTTTTATCAGAAGAAGATTTCAGCCGTGGAATAGATGAGCTGGCCGCAGCAAGTATGGGCGGTCCGGGTGGCCCTGGAGGCGGTCCGGGTGGAGGCCCTGGTGGCCCCGGCGGCGGAATGGTTGCCCGGGCAGATGGGGCTCGGAATGGAGTCGCCGGAATGGCTGGTTTCGTTTTCGAGTGGAGCAAGGCCGATATGGAGTTTGACGGGCATTCCCTGAAGAATGTTGGTGTCCGCTATAAAGGCAACGGGACCTACATGCAGTCACAGAATGACCTTAAGCGGTCCTTGAAGATCGACCTGAACGATCACATGAAGGGGAGAAAATTGGGCGGTACGACCAAGCTCAATTTGCACAGTTGCGTGACTGACGCCAGTTACATGAACGAGGTATTGGCGCATCGGTTGTTCAGAGATGCCGGGGTGCCCGCGTCGCGTTACTCTTTTGCGGAGGTTTATCTGACGGTGCCCGGGCTCCACGAACGGACTTACGTGGGTCTCTACAGTCTTGTGGAAAATGTGGATGGGAACTTCACGAGAGATTATTTCGGCACTCAAAAGGGGGTTGTTTTTAAACCGGTGGCCAGCCGGCTCATGGAGTATATCAGCGAGGATTGGAACGATTATGCGCAGTCCTACGATCCCAAGATGCCGGTTCTGGAGGAAGACGCCCGGTGGATTATCGATTTTTGTAAACTGGTTTCCGGGGCAGATGATAAGACCTTTAATGCGCAGGTGGGCAACTATCTGGACCTGGATGAATTTGCCCGGTTTATGGCGATTACTACCTGGATCAGCACGATCGACAGTATTTTGCAAATGAATCAGAATTTTCTGGTTTATCTTCATCCCAAGACCCGGCAATTACAATTCCTGCCCTGGGATTTGGACCATGCGTTCGGGCAGTTCGGAATGGGGGGGACAGAAAATAGCCGGGAGAACCTGAGCATTCAGCATCCGTGGAACGGCCAGAAGAAGTTTCTGGAAAGAGTGTATAACGTGCCGGAGTTTAAGAAGCTTTACTTGTCTTATATGAAGAGTTTCAACGAATCTATGTGCAAACCGGAGCGTTTATCTGGGCAAGTGGATGAGTTGGCCGCGGTGATCAGAGCGTCTGTCGCCAAGGAGTCTGAAGTGAAATTGACCCGCTTTGATCAGGTCGTCGCGGGGCAGGTTTTGCAAGGTGGTTTTGGACCCATGGGCGGGCCTCCGGGAGGCTTCCCTGGAGGTCCAGGGGGGAGGCCCGATGAGATGGGCGGTTTCCCCGATGAGATGGGCGGCTTCCCTGATGAGATGGGCGGCTTCCCCGATGAGATGGGGGACAACTGGGATCAACCCCCGGGAATGGATATGCAGCAAAATCCGGAGGGCAACCTTGGACAGCAAAACGGGCGCGGCCCCGGCGGTGAAAGAGGCTTTGGAGGTCCGGGAGGTCCAGGCGGCGGTCCGGGGGGACCTGGGGGCTTCGGAGGAGGAGGAGTTAAGCCGATTAAGGCTTTCGTAGGGATTCGGTGGCAATCTGTCGCGGATCAACTGAGCGGGAAAAGCACCGGAGTTGAACTGGGTGGTGGTTTTGGAGGTCCTCCGGGAGGCGGAGGTCCGAGAGAGGGCGGTGCTTCCGAGGATGAAGGTGAAGGCCGGCCCCAACAGAGAAGAGGATTTGGTCCCGGATCGTTTATCGGAAAAGCTCTATTTTCTGCCATGGATGTTGAGAAGGCAGGGAAGGTGAGTCGGGATGTTTTTCTTAAATCATTCGAAAAGTGGTTTGAGGAGTCTGATACCAACAAGGCGGGTGCCTTGACGGAGGAGGAGTTAAGACGTGGTTTAAACAAGTGTATTAAGATGGAGATGCCTTTTGGGGGAAGACCTCCGGGCATGTAAGAGAACAAGAGAATTAGAAAAAAGAGATTATGGATATCACAACGTTATTGAAGGAACAGTGGGTTATGGGGAATGCGAAAAGCGTATTGCCCGTCTTTGCAGCGAACTTAGTTATTACCGCTCTATTGGCGTGGGTATTGGGGTGGGTATATGGGAGATACGGGGAGTCATTATCCAACCGGAAGATATTTGCCCGGAATTTTTTGATGCTGGCGCTTACGACCATGCTGGTGATCAGCATTGTCAAATCGTCATTGGCTCTTTCTCTGGGACTGGTGGGTGCGCTTTCGATCGTCCGGTTCAGGGCGGCCATTAAAGAGCCCGAAGAGCTTGCGTATCTGTTCCTGGCCATCGGGATTGGGCTGGGGCTGGGTGCCGGTGAACCGCTGCTTACCATTTGCGCGCTGGTTGTCATTATCGCCATCATTATTCTTCGGAGCTTTTCCCGGCACCGGAATACGCAGAATCATGTGTGCGCGCATATCTCGAGCAATCGGAAGATCGGGATTAAAGACGTTGTGGATCTGTTAGCCAAGCATGGAGCCAGCGCGAGTTTGCGGCGTTTTGACGAGACGCCCGAGAGGAATGATCTCTCGTTTGTCGTTCAGTTCTCGAGTCCGGGTAAACTGGAGGAGTTCAGCCACGACGTGAGGGAGCTTGATTCCGGTGCGAGGATCAGTTTCGTAGATGATCGGGGCCTGGGGATGTAGTAATCCGGAGCGGAAGGCTCCATTCAAATTATGATTACATCGGTATTGGACACATTGGCTTTGGGTGATGCCAGATACGAGCGGAAATTTCTCACCAGCGACTTATCGTTAGAGGAAGTTGTTTCGCTTCTACGGCTGCACCCGGCCTGTTTCCGGGAGCTCTATCCGGCTCGTTGGGTAAACAGCATCTATCTGGATAGCCCTGCCCTGAGCTGTTATTACGTCCATGTGAATGGGGTTTCCAACCGGTACAAGGTGCGTGTCCGCTGGTATGGTGATTTGGAGGGAGAGATTCGAGAGCCGCGGCTGGAATTCAAATTGCGGCGAGGATTGCTGGGCGGAAAGATTATAAAAAAATTCCCCCGCTTCGTACTGGAGACTCATGCGCCCGGGCAATCGCTGATGGGAGCCCTCCCTTTCTCTGAAGAAGTGGAAGAGGGGTACAGAGATCATCTGAAAATGTTTTCGCCTGCGCTATTGAATCGTTACCGGCGGCATTACTATCAGAGCCAGGACGGGAAATTTCGAATCACTCTGGATATGGGGCTGGAGTTTTATGATCCGGCCCGGCCATGTCTGGAGTGGTTTAACCTCAACAGGACCCGGGCAACACCGATTATTCTGGAGCTGAAATATCCGCTGAAATATGCGCAAGAGGCTCAAGCAATCACCAATGGTTTGCCCTTTCGCCTCACGCGCTGCTCCAAGTACGTCCTGGGAATCGAGAGGCGCTACGGCAATTAGGATACAGGGAAAACGGAAATGGGCCCGGTTTTACTCAGCGGGTTTGGTCTCGGGTGCGGCGGGCAGCAGGATGGCATCGGACATGCCATGGATGATCTTTTTGTCATCGGCGCATAAGGTCGCCAGGGTTCCGCAGTGGAGGGCTCGGCCTTGTGTTTGCGGGTCGCCCTTGACGAAGTAGTAGGGGCAGAGGCGCACCCGGGCATTCATCTGATTGCGGGTACCAGTTTCGAAATCAAACCAGGAGGCCGGAATCGTTTTGCCGGGTGTAAAGCGCATCAAAAGATGAGGAGATGTGCCGAACTGCCGGAGAGATTCTTCCACGACGCGGGTCCATTCTTTTTTGGAAAGATCGCTACCGATCCAGACGCCGCGCGAACCCCAGGCTTTTTCAGAAAATCCGCTGATCTTGATCACGAGTTCTCTTTGGGATTGGGTAAACTGTGAGAGCTCAGACCAATCGTGAATGCCCAGCTGAGGGTGCTCGGCGTGATAGGGGAGGGGGTGTGGGTCCAGAATCCAGGAGCGGGGGACCATTTGGAGCATTTTATCGAAGAAAAGGCTTCCCAGTTCCTGGCGCCAAAAATCGCGAAGTTTACGATTCCAGAGGAGAGCCAGCCAGAGTTTTTCCTCCAGGATAGTTTTAGGAGGAGGCGTGAGGGAAATTTCTTTTTGAAGCGCGCGTTCAAACAAATCTTTTGCGCAGGGGATATTCTCCAGATCAAAGAGCTCAAAAAAACGATAGACAGAACAGCCGGACGGGAAATCACGGTGGTGTTCATCGACAACCTGAAAACGGTCAGTTCCCAGCTGTCTGGCCAGGTATTCCATTTCCGGGCGATAGGAATCGGATTCATCCGAGACGATTATTTTGACCGGACGGTCCTCATCAAAAATCGAATGGAAGCCCTTCTGCATGGTGCCGCGGCCGAAGTAAATTTTCTGCAGACAATCCAGGAGACCGATACCTCCGGGGACACTATCCAGCTCGGTGATTCGGATTCCCTCTTCAGTCAAGAGCAGATCGGGACGGATGACCCGGGGTAAAGCGCTTTTAAAAACGCGGTGCCGCTGGAGCTCAATGAGCCAAGAGGGTTTGCCGGCATCCATGAGCTCGGAAATCCATCGGGGCATCTTTCCGGAGACGCTTTGGAAATAGAGGAGATTGATTGAGCGATAGAACTGGAGAAGTATGCGCCCCAGGGATTCTATTTCCTGATGCAGGGCAGAGGAAAGATGGAAGGGCTCTTCAGAGATTCTCCATCGGTGGGCGGAGAAGAGGCCTTCCCGTTTGAGGGTATTCCGGACAGTATGAGGATTAATCATCGCGTAAGGAACAGGTTCAGAAAATAATCAACCCTCACCCATCCTGCTGTAAGCTGACAGGTGAGGGTTAAATATCGGTTTAATCGTTTAACCGTTGAAATACATATAGGCAGCAAGAATCATCCCCAGAACGGCGCAGGTGCCCAGGACATCTTTCCAATCCCAGCTCTCACGAGTCTCGCGTCTCTGCTCAGGGGTGACGTTGCCGTAGGTGAGCCCCTTAATTTTAACATAATCGGGCTCTCGAGTCGCATAGCTGACACCCACCATCACGATGATGGAGACCAGGGTGATCAGGACGCTGAAATACTGGAAGTAGATATTGTTCACAATCCAGAGGAAGGACCCTTCCGCGTAGCCACCTTTGAAGGATTCCAGTTTCAGGGTCAGAGGGGTATCGACTGCCATACGGAAAAGTCCCAGAACGAAGCCGACAACCAGGGCTGAGATACAGCCTTTGGAATTGAGGCGCTTCCAGAAAATGCCGAAGAAGAAGACCACGAAAATCGGAGGAGCCAGGTAGCCCTGAACCGATTGGAGGTAGTTATAGAGACCATCGGCGCCACGGATAACTTCGATCCATAACAGCCCGATAATGACCATGATAGAGACAGCCAGACGGCCGACCCATACGAGCGTATGTTGGGGTGCCTGAGGGCGGATCCGCCGGTAAATATCCATGGTGAAGAGCGTGGAAGAGGCGTTAAAGGTGCCAGCCAGAGATCCCATGAGGGCAGCCATGAGGCCAGCAACGACGACACCGCGCACGCCTGTTGGCAGAACCGTTTTAACCAGCATGGGGAAAGCACCCTGGGCGGCCTGGCGGTTGACTGAGCCATCGTCATTTACCAGGACATTGAGCGCTTCAAACTGACCATGTTTCGCGAGAGCAAAACAGATCATTCCGGGGATAATGAAGATGAAAACAGGCAGGAGCTTGAGTGCGCCGGCAAGAATACAGCCGCGGCGGGCTTCCTTCTGATTGGGAGCGCCCAGAGCGCGCTGGACGATGTATTGGTCAGTACACCAATACCAGAGGCCGATAATGGGCGCGCAGAAGAGCATGCCGATCCAGGGGTAATTCGTATTGAAATACCAAGCCATGCGCCCTTCTTCTTTAATGGGAGCCCAGGTGCCCTCTACGCCTGCGGGAATGAGCGGCTTCCAGAGGTTAAACATTTCGCTGCTCAAGGTCGATCTGAGGACATCCCAGCCGCCCAGAGCTTTCAAACCGTAATAAGTGAGCAGGGCAGAGCCCAAAACAAGGACACCTACCTGAATCATATCGGTGTAGGCGACGGCGCGCATACCACCCAGGATGACATAGAGGCCAGCCATGCAGAGAACGATAATGCTGCCGATCCAGAAGCTATCGATGGGACCGATGTGCATTTCGGGCAACAGAGCCGAGAAGACAACGCCGCCGGCAAAGATACCTACGGCGACTTTGGTAACCACGTAGGAGACCAGCGAAACAATTGAGAGGATGGTACGGCAGGAGGGAGAAAAACGTTTTTCAAGGAATTCGGGCATCGTAAAAACTTTGCCTCGCATAAAGAAGGGGATCAATACCCAGCCCAGAATGAGCACGCACCAGGCGTGCAGTTCGTAGTGAGCCATGGCGACGCCATCAGTAGCCCCCGAGCCGGCCAGGCCTACTAAGTGCTCTGAGCCGATATTGGAGGAGAAGATGGAAGCACCGATCACCCACCAGGCCAGATTGCGCCCAGCCAGGAAGAAATCGTCCGCCGTATCTTTATTTCGTTTGGAAACCCAGGTAGCTATACCAATCACTAAGGCGAAGTACCCAGCAATAATACACCAGTCAATAGCATGCATTTTTCAATTTGTTTTGCGTTTTGTTATCACAACAGTGACTTGGAGAGGGCTCCAAAGCCACAAAAAACTTGTGGGTTTATCCTAAACCTGTTATAAGGAGTCTGCAAGTGTTAAGTGCGTTTGGAGTGCAAGTTTTTCCAGACGAAAATTTGAAAATTTATGACAACATTAGGAGTAATCGTAGGGACTCGAGGTTTTTTCCCTTCCTCACTCTGCGAATCCGGGCGAGCTGAAGTACTGGCGGCCTTGGAGAAACAAGGGATTAAAGCAGTTATTCTGCCCGTGGATGCGACGCCTAAATTTGGGGCAGTGGAGTCGCTCAAAGAGGCGCGTGCCTGTGCGGATCTTTTCATCAAACACAAGAATGAAATTGATGGGGTATTGGTCACTCTGCCGAACTTCGGCGACGAGCGGGCCATATCCAACGTTTTGCGCTGGGCCGACCTGAAAGTGCCTGTTCTGGTGCATGCCTGGAGTGACGATAATGACAAGCTGGGGATTGAGTGTCGGCGGGATAGCTTCTGCGGCAAGATGAGCTGCTGCAATAACCTGAGGCAGTATGGGATTGCCTATTCACTGACGACTCTCCACACGGACACGGCGCGCAGTACGACTTTTACGGCCGATTTGAAGCGGTTTGTCGGTACCTGCAAGGTTGTCAAGAAACTGAAGAATCTGCGTGTCGGTGCGCTGGGAGCCCGGCCTGCTCCGTTCAATACAGTCCGTTTCAGTGAAAAGCTGATGGAATCTGCGGGGATTTCCGTGGAAACGATGGATTTATCGGAAATGCTTGGATGGGTGAGCCGGATGAAAGACCAGGATGGCGCTGTGAAGGCGAAACTGGAAGAAATCCGCGCCTATACGGATGTGGCCTCCGTGCCGGAATATAACCTGATCAAGATGGCGAAACTGGGCGTGGGCCTGGACCGCTGGATCGAGGAACAGCAGCTGGGCGGACTTTGCCTGCAATGTTGGACCTCGCTGGAAGAATTCTATGGTGTGGTGCCCTGTACGCTCATGAGTATGCTTTCGGAGAAGAAGATTCCCGCGGCCTGCGAGACTGACGTTTGCGGCTTGATCGGCATGATCGCGCTGCAATCGGCCAGCCAGGTGCCGGCGGCTCTCCTGGATTGGAATAACAATTTCGGTAGCGATCCGGATAAGGGAATCCTGTTCCATTGCTCGAACCTGCCCAAGTCGTTCTTCAAGGGAACCAAGATGGATTATCAGGCCATCATCGCTGGATCGGTCGGCAAGGAAAACGCCTATGGCACGATCGTGGGGCAGATCGCTCCGGGACCCTTCACCTATGCTCGAGTTTCCACGGATGACGAGATGGGCGAGATCATCTCCTATGTGGGCGAGGGTGAATTCACCGACGATAAGCTGAAGACCTTCGGCGGTTACGGAGTCTTCAAGATTGAAGACCTGCAGGAGCTGCTTCGCTATATATGCGAGAACGGTTTTGAGCACCATGTGGCGGCGACTCGCGGTCAGGTGGCAGCCTCTCTTGAGGAGGCCTTCGGTACCTATCTGGGTTGGGATGTTTATCATCACTAATCTTTGATTGAGCAAAGAGTGGAGAAAGGAGGCCCTGCTGCTTCCTTCTCCACTTTTTTAATTCTGTGTCGATCCCGGTAATTTGAAAGAGAGCTTAAGAATGAAAACGAAAAAAATATCTGAACCTAAATATACGATAGGATTGGATTATGGAACCAATTCGGTTCGTGCGCTTTTGGTTAAAGTCTCCAATGGTGAGGAGGTGGCTGACGCCGTTTACAATTATGAGCACGGAGTCAAAGGGGTAGTGCTGGGCCGCAACCCCAATCTGGCCCGGCAGCATCCCTCCGATTATCTTAAAGGGGCAACCCAGACGATCCGGAAAGTATTGAACCTGGCAAAGAGGCGGGTGAAAGGCTTTTCCAGCGAGCAGGTGATCGGTCTGGGAGTGGATACAACCGGGAGTACGCCGATGCCGGTGGATGCCAAGGGGCGTTCACTGACGGAGCAGAAACGCTTCGAGAATAACCCTGACGCCATGGCGTGGCTCTGGAAAGACCATACAGGGGTGGAAGAAGCGGCAGAAATTACGGCATTGGCGCGGAAGATTCGGCCTCAATACCTGGCCAAATGCGGAGGCACCTATTCGAGCGAATGGTTTTTCAGCAAGATTCTGCATTGCTCCCGAGTGGCGCCCAAGGTTTTTGATGCGGCTTATCTCTGGGTGGAAATTGCGGATTGGATTCCGGCAATACTGACCGGGACAGAACATCCGGATCATTTAATGGTGGGCGTTTGCGCTGCGGGCCACAAGGGGATGTACCATAAGAGCTGGGGAGGTTACCCGGATGAGGAATTCCTCGGAAAGTTCAGCCCCAAGCTGGGAGCCTTGCGCTCGCGGCTGAGGTCTGAAGCTTACTCAGTGGACCGCAAAGTAGGCGGGCTATCTGAAGAATGGGCGAAAAATACCGGTCTTAGGCCGGGAACGCCGGTAGCGGTGGGAGCCTTTGACGCACATCTGGGTGCGATCGGCTCTGGCATAGCCGAGGGGACACTGGTCAAAATTATCGGGACCAGTACATGCGATATCACCCTATTATCCAACCGAAAAAAACTGGCGGATGTGCCGGGTGTATGCGGCATTGTGGATGGGAGCGTTCTGCCGGGCTATAACGGATTAGAGGCGGGTCAATCAGCCGTGGGGGATATTTTCAACTGGTTCGTGGATTACATTGAGCCCGCGCGCGGATTGATGGATCACCGCAAGATGGATGAAGCGGCGTCCAAGCTCTCACCCGGGGAATCGGGCCTCCTGGCTCTGGACTGGAATAACGGCAACCGTACTATTCTGGTGGATCAGCGCTTGAGCGGACTTCTCCTGGGCCAGGGACTCTATACGAAGCCCGAAGAGATTTACCGTGCATTGGTCGAGGCGACTGCGTATGGGGCGCTGACGATTATCAATCGTTGCGAGGAGTATGGGGTGAAGATCAAGCAGGTGATCAACTGCGGTGGTATTTCGGAAAAGAGTGCCCTGACGATGCAAATTTATGCGGACGTGACGGGCCGGCCGATGAAGATCAGCCGCTCAGCCCAAACCTGTGCCCTGGGTGCCGCCATTGCCGGAGCGGTGGTTGCCGGCAAGAAAGCCGGCGGCTATGACACCTTCGCATCTGCCCAGAAGGCGATGACGGGATTAAAGCCCAAGGTGTTCAAGCCCAATGCGAAGGCGCATGCGGTATACAAGAAGCTCTATGCTCTGTACAAGACGCTGCATGACGCTTTCGGGACTCGCGAATGGAACGGCAATCTTTACCATGTGATGAAAGAGCTGATCGATATTCGCGACGCGGCACGGAAATAGGAGAGTATCTCTCTTAAACGCCAAACTGAAAAAGAGACCCGAGGGTCTCTTTTTCAATTACGGGGAAGGCTGATTGGAGCGATCCAAATCAGCTGCACTTCTTGTTGCTCAAAGCTTTGATTTCAGCACTGGTGAGGATCTTATAGCCCAGCTGATTGAGGATGGTTCTTGCGGCTTCCATCTGCTGAGTCTCGATAATAAGAACCACACGGCGATTCAGGTAGTAGCCCGAGCCATTGCGGATATCCACTTTGCCCTCGTAGAGAGCGGCGGTCAGCTTGGAGAGCGAGCCCGGGTTATCATCAGCGACGACCGCGAGAATGGGAGAAGTCGCGATGGCAAACCCGCTGTTTTTCAGGGCCGCGATTCCTTCCTGAGTATGATCGACCAGGAAGCGAATGATGCCGTATTTATCGCCGGCTCCGTCAATTATCTTAAACCAGAGAATACTGACTTGGGCCTCGGCCAGGGCCTGAGTGGCCTTGGCCAGGACACCGGGTTTATTTTCAGCGAAAACGGAGAGGAGTTTTACCTCGGTCTCTTTTGATTCTGTCAAATTATTGCTCATAAGCTTCTGTTATCAATTACACGTTTGGTTTTGCCCTCGCTCACCGGGAGAGTACCGGGAGCCAGGAGTTCGACTACGGGCTTCACCTGCACTTCGGCACGGATGCGTTCGGTGATGCTCTTTTGCATACTCTCAAGCTTGCTGACCTGTCCATCGAAGGCATTGGCATCAAGCTCGACCTTGATGATCATTTCGTCGAGGCCCTGCAGGTGGATAAGATAATTGCGGCCGACACCTTCCGTTTTCATGAGGACGCGCTCGATCTGCTGCGGGTAAATATTGGCGCCTTTGACAATGATCATATCGTCGGCGCGGCCTTTCAGGCGATCGACACGAATATGAGTGCGTCCGCAAGGGCAGGGCTCGGGGATAATCCGGGTCAAATCGCCGGTGCGGTAGCGGAGAATGGGCATAGCCTCGCGGTTAATGGAGGTAATGACGAGCTCACCCACCTCACCCGGGGGAAGAACCTCCAAGGTCTTGGGGTCGATGATTTCAATCAGGTAGGTATCCTCCCAGAGGTGGATTCCATTTTTGGCGGTGCACTCGAAACCGACGCCCGGGCCGCCCATTTCCGAGAGGCCGTAGCAATTGAATACATCGGCGTCAAAGGTCTTCTCGATTTTTCTGCGGGTTTCCTCGGTATAGGATTCAGCACCCACCAGGAGAATGCGCAACGAGATATCTTTGGCGGGGTCCAGGCCTTTCTTTTCCACGAAATTAGCGAAATAGAGGGCGTAGCTGGGGGTGGCATGAGCCACGGTGGTCCCGAAATCCTGCATGAGCATGAGCTGGCGCTCGGAGTTGCCCGGTCCGGCCGGGATTGCCAGCATACCTACTCTTTCGGCTCCATAATGCGACATCAGGGCACCGGTGAAGAGGCCGTAAGTCATCATGTTCTGGAAGACATCCTTGGGGGTGCAGCCGACCATGGTGAGGCAGCGGGCGAAATTGTTGGTGAGTATCTCGATATCTTTGCGGGAGAAGAAGAGAGCCTTGGGTTTACCCGTGGTTCCGCTGGAGGTATGGAGGCGGAGGAGATGGTCCTTGTCGACAATGTTCAGCTTATCGGGGTATTGAGCCCGAAGGTCGGCGCTGGTAGTGAAAGGCAGCCGACGGACATCATCCAAAGAACGAATGGAATCGACTGTGACTCCCTGCTCTCGAAACTTTTTCTGATAGAATTCGGATTTGTGTGAAAGTTGCGTTAATGTCTCTCTTAAGCGAGAGAACTGCAGCTGGCTCAAGGTTTGCCTGCTGGCGGTTTCAATATCTTTTTCCCAATACATGGTTCAGTATAATCAATTAGTAAAGACTAAACTCTAGGGATATTGTCGCTCTTTGGCCCGAATAAATCAATGGCATTCCGAGCCTGAGAAAAAAATGGGCCCATTTAACGGGGGTGAAAAGAGGGTAACGGAGTGGAGGAGAATGATTTTTTTTGGCCGCAGAGACTTATGTGAAGGGAGAATCCTGCATTGACTTAAAATGTGGCAGGAGATAGGATTGGTTTGTCTTTTATCAAGAGACTTGAATTAGAAAATATGAGTACCATTTATGACATTGTTGCGCGCGAAATACTGGATTCTCGCGGAAATCCCACGGTTGAAGTGGATGTAATTCTTTCTGACGGGACCATTGGCCGCGCCGCAGTTCCCTCCGGAGCGAGCACGGGTGAGAACGAAGCCATCGAGCTTCGCGATGGCGATAAGAGCCGCTATCTGGGCAAGGGCGTCAGCAAAGCAGTTGAAAACGTGGAAGAGAAGATTCTTCCTGAATTGGAAGGGCTGGATGCAACCGATCAGGTGACGATCGATAAGACGATGCTCGCACTGGACGGCACGGACACCAAGTCCAACCTGGGTGCCAATGCCATTCTGGCAGTCTCGCTGGCAACGGCCAAGGCAGCAGCATCCTATATTGACCTGCCGCTGTACCGTTACCTGGGCGGAACCAACGCCAAGGTGCTCCCGGTGCCGATGGCAAACGTCATTAATGGTGGTGCGCACTCAGATGCTCCGATCGATTTTCAGGAGTTCATGATTGTGCCTCGCGGTTTCTGCTGCTATTCAGAAGCTCTGCGTGCCATTACGGAAGTTTTTCATGCTCTGAAGAGCGTGCTCAAGGGCAAAGGTCTCTCCACCGCAGTGGGAGATGAGGGCGGTTTCGCTCCGAACCTGCAGAGCACCGAAGATGCTATCGAGTCGATCCTCATGGCGATCAAGAAGGCCGGTTACAAGGAAAGCGAGCAGATCGCTCTGGCACTGGACGTTGCCTCTTCCGAGTTTTACGATACGACCAAGGGAATTTATACCTTCAAGAAGAGCACCGGTAAGGAGATGAGCGGTGAAGAGCTGGTAAACTTCTATGAAACGCTGACCCAGAAATATCCGATTATCAGCATTGAAGACGGTTGCGCCGAAGGCGACTGGAAGACCTGGAAATACTTGACCGACAAGATCGGCAAGCGGGTTCAGCTGGTGGGTGACGATCTGTTCGTGACCAATGTGAAGTTCCTCAAGAGAGGTATCGATGAAGGAGTAGCGAACTCCATCCTCGTGAAGGTGAACCAGATCGGCTCACTGACCGAGACGCTCGATGCCATCAGCATGGCGCAGGAAAGCAGTTATACGGCCGTGATCAGCCACCGCTCCGGTGAGACTGAGGACAGCACGATCGCTGATATCGCCGTTGCCACCAACGCGGGCCAGATCAAGACCGGTTCCCTGAGCCGTACTGACCGCATGGCCAAGTACAATCAGCTCCTCCGTATCGAAGAAGAGCTGGGCGACAACGCTATTTACGGCGGCAAATTCAAGATTTAAGCTTGAGAGCTCGCTCGCTTTCCCGATAGAGGGAAGGTGAGAATAGAGAAAAACGAATGAGGGTCCGATTGAAAATATCGGACCCTCACTTATTTATAAAGGCTGCGGTTGAAAGCCCGGAGGCTAGATGCGAATCATTTTCTCGAGCTCCGTGACGCGTGCGCGGATATCCTTTTTGGAAATGGAAGTGATTTTCTGAAGGCCAAAGCCTTCGCAGCAGAAGGCTGCAACGGCGGAGGCGTTCAGCATTGCCTTGCGGATGACCCGGTCGACATCAGCGCGTGTCGAGGCGTTGCTGGCAATGTAACCGATTAGAGCGCCTGCGAAAGTATCTCCTGCGCCGGTGGGGTCCAGAGATTTGGCTAAAGGAAAAGCCGGAGCCAGGAAAAGTTTGCCTTGAGAAGAGAGCATTGCGCCATACTCACCTTTTTTAATGATGACCATTTTGGGCCCCATTTTGTGAAGTTTGGCTGCTGCAGCCAGGAGGTTGGGTTCCCGGGTGAGGAGCTTGGCTTCGCTGTCGTTCAGGGAGAGACAATCGATTTTTTTGAGGAGCTTTTTGAGTCCGGCCGGGTCGCCCTTGATATGGCAATCCATGGTATCGGCCAATACAAAAAGGGGTTTCTCCATTTCCTCCAAAACGTGCATCTGAAGCTCGGGCGTGATGTTGCCCAGCATAACGAAGGGAGCGGTGCTGTTTTTGGGAGAGAGCTCGGGTTTGAAATCGACAAAGACACCCATTTCCAGGCAGAGCGTCTTGCGGTTATTCATGTTTTCCTCGTACTCGCCGGACCAGTAGAAGGTTTTACCTTCCGCCTGGCGGAGGTCAGTCAGGTCGATTTTGTGTTTTTTGAGGAGATCGACATATTTCTTGGGGAAATCATCTCCGATGACCGCGACGATGCTGGTTGACGTATAAAAACTGGCAGCGACCGAGGCATAACAAGCGGCTCCGCCCAGCAGCTTAGGCTTGTTGGCTTTGGGAGTTTTGATGGAATCCAAAGCGGCAGAACCGACGACTAATACTTTACTCATAAATTTTATTGTCCGTTATTTCATGTTGAGCGGCTCGCGGTGCTTGCGGCGGATAATGCTGCGAGTGCTCTCGAACATACGATTGCGGACGACATCGACTTCAGCATTGGCGATAATCTCCTGCAGGAGCCCCCTCTGACGGTAGTGCTCAATAACGGGTAGTGTTTGCCTTCTGTAGGCCTGGAGACGGTCTTTGACCGTTTCTTCCTTGTCATCCTCGCGGATGATCAGTTTGGTGCCGTCCTTATCGCAGATACCTTCCTTGGCCGGTTTATTGTACTGGATATGATAGGTGGACTGGCACTTGGGGCAGAAGCGTCTGCCGGCGGTGCGGAAAAGGATTTCTTCGTCCGAGACATTGAGGTAGATGACGCCATCGAGCGTGCGGCTGGAGGCCGTGAGGATGATATCCAGCGCGTCTGCCTGGGGTACGGTTCTGGGGAAGCCATCCAGGATAAATCCGTGCATAGCGTCGGATTCATTAAGGCGTTTTTTGACGATGGCAGCGGTTACGTCATCGGGGACCAGGCGGCCTTTATTGATAAAAGCGCCGGCGATAGCACCCAAGGGGGTCTTATCTTTGAGGTGTTCGCGGAAGAGGTTGCCTGTAGAGAGAGTGGGTACCGACAGGTATTCACTCAAGAAAGCGGAGTGGGTTCCTTTGCCACAGCCCGGAGGTCCCATAATGACCAGGTTCAGCGGGCAAGAGACGGGCGTCTTTTCGGTCAGGCGGTAGGATGCCAGAAACTGATCGATCTCTTTTTCAATGGCATCAACGGGAGGAGGAACGAAAGTATTATTTTCAACGCCCTTGATAAAAGCGCGCACTTCATCATAGACGGACTCGGAGGGATTTTCCGTATCAATCGCCAGGAATGAGGTGGAATGAGCAAAGAGGCGAAGAATGGATTCGGCTACGTTTTTGTAGTTATTAATCCGGACGGCAATGCTCTCGGGTGTTTTTTCGATCTGCTCATCGGTAGATTTGCGTGCAAAGGCCCGCTCAAAAGTCGTATCAGGGGAGACTTTCATGAAGATCACTCCGTTGAGGTTCATCGAGTGACGATGAAGGAGGTCGATCATGTAAACCGCTTGATAGAGAGTGCAGGGAAAACCATCAAAAACGAAACCACGTGCTTCTGTGTTGGCGGAGACTTTTTCCTCCAAAGCGGCGTTGGCCACTTCATCGGGGACAAAGTTACCCCGAGTCACATAAGGATGGGCCATCAAGCCCAAGAGCGTGTGATTTCGGATAGAATCCTTAATCATTTGGCCCAGGGAAAAGCGAAGGAGTCCAAACTCCTTTGCAATCCTTTTGGCGCAGGTTGTTTTACCGGCACAGTTAGGTCCGATGATAGCAATGTTCATTATTCAATGAGTGGAGGTAGAAAGACCCCCTCCAAGGGGTGTTTTGATAACCTTTTTGAAGCGAAAAATCAAACTTATTCGAGGGATAAGAAATGATACTGATAACGACAACAGAAAGGGTATTCTGTCTTATGGAAACAAAAGCGCTCAATTTCAGGAGTAGATCAGTAGGCTCTGTAAAAACTCGTTAGTGGGTTACAAAAGTCAATGCCCCGGCCATCCATTGGGTGGCTTTCAGGAAGAGGGCAGGGTAGACGCCCGGGAGAACCATCATGGCCAGGGAGAGAGTCCCAACAACCCAGAGGATTCTCGGAAAAGCGATGCGCTCGCCCTGGGCGTGGTGTTTCTGCGCATATTCCCGAGGCCAATAAATGGCGCGAATGACTCCGAAATAGTAGTAAATGGAGACGATTACGCCAAAGAGGGCAATACATGCCAGAGCGATCAATGCGCCGGAACCGGCTACGCCTTGAATGAACACCGATTTGAGGAGGAGGAATTTACCGATAAAACCGGCCATAGGCGGAATACCTGCCAGAGAAACCATGGCTGCCGATAAAAGAAAGGCTGCAAAGGGAGAGCGTCCCGGCAGGGCTGCCAGGGCATCAAGATCGCTGGAACCGACTTCGCTTTCCACCAGGGTGATCGCCAGAAAGGCGCCCATGATGGTGAACGCGTAGGCGATGAGGTAATAGAACATCGCACTGAAGGCCATAGCATCACCGACAGCGAAAGCCATCATCATGTAGCCAGCGTTGGCAATGCCCGAGAAAGCGATCAAACGCTTTACATTCTGCTGCGGGATGGCGCAAAGATTGCCGTACAGAATCGAAGCGGCAGAGATGACGACCCAGAGAAGCGTGACCTGGGCGGTCCCCAGCGGCATGGCTGCAACGGCAAAGCGGGTTAAAAGGACGAATCCGACCGCTTTGGAGGCCGAGGCCAGAAGCCCGGTCACGGGAGCCGCTGCGCCCTGATATACATCCGGAGCCCAGTAATGGAAGGGGAAGGCGGAGATTTTGAAGCCCAGACCGGCGACGATGAGCATCACGCCCAGCCAGTAGGCCGTCTTCATTTCAGCCGGAGGAGTGAATTGGGCCAGTTTATCCAGGTAGAGGGTGCCGCTTACCCCGTAGACGAAGGCGATACCCATGACCATGACCGCCGAGGCCAGAGCTGCCATGATGAGATATTTGACGCCCGATTCCAGAGAGGAATCCTTGTCATTGAGGTAGCCGACCAACACGTAGAAGGGGACGGCAACCATTTCCATGGTCAGGAAAAGGAGTGCTAAATTATTGATGGAGCAGGCTATCATCATACCGACCAGAGCCAGCAGGAAAAGAATCTGGTAGGTGATAAAGCTGTCATTGCGGCGCTCGATCCAGTTCTGATTGATAATAAAGAAGCCCAGCCCCAGAGCCAGGAACATTCTCTTGAAGCCCAGCGCCATGCCGTCGAGCTGAACCATGGAATCCGGGACAATCACCGGGTTCTTGATAAGAAAAGAGAGGATCAGCAGGATACCCAAACCGATGGTGCCTATGGCGTAGCCCTTACTGATGTTGAGTGTTTTTTTGTGGAGTACGTCCAGGACCAAGAGCACTAAAGCCAGAGCTACAAGTCCTAATTCCAGTTGAAAAGCCGCAAAATTCATACAATCAATAAGTTTTATTCAGATGGAGTGTTAATTTGATCCTGAACGGTCAAAGAGTTGACCGGTTCGAGGGTTTGGCTGACGGCCTCTTTCATTTTGCCGGTAAGCAGCATGGGCCAGGTGCCGATGGCCAAAAGACCGGCTATCAGCAAGACATAGGGGAGCTTCCTCCAGGCATTCGCATCCACTACGCCGGAGAGCTCAGCCGGGGATTGCCCGTGCAGGACCTGGCGTATGGCGCGCAGCATATAAACGGCGGAGATAATGAGTCCGGTAAAGACTCCCAAAGCGGCAGGCCAATGCCAGGCGCTCTGCCAGGCACCGAAAAGAATCAGGAATTCACCCACAAAGTTGCCGAAGAAGGGGAGTCCGCATCCGGCCAGGAGCGTGGCGCTCATAATGAAGCCGATAAAAGGCATCTTCTGCATTAAGCCTCCCATATTCGCCATTGCGGTACCGCCGGTCTGCTGGTGGAGCCATCCGTTCAGGGCAAAGAGCAGGGCGGCCAGGAAACCGTGAGCAACCATCAGGAAGACGGCTCCGGTCAGGGCCAGATTGTTGAGGACTGCGATTCCCAGGAAAATAAAGCCGACGTGTGAAAGGCTTGAGTAGCTGCACATCATGGCAAAGCACTTCTGGCGAATGGCAATAAAGCCGCAGTAAATAGCGTTGACCAGGGCCATGACGACCAGGATTTCCATCCAGGGGTGGAGCTCTTGGGGCATCAGCGGCAGGATGAGGCGGATAATGCCGTAGAGGCCGAATTTTTTGAGAACGCCGGCATGAATCATGGCCGGGGCGCTCGGTGCGGAGCTATAGGTCAGCGGTGCCCATGTGTGGAAGGGGACCAATCCGACCAGGATGCCAAAGCCCAGAAGGAGAGTCGGGATCGCCCATTTTTGAAGCGGAAGGGACATCGGCTCGGCGGCGCAGATGGCGGCAAGCTCCTGCATATCGAAGGTTTTGGCACCGGCTCCGGCATAGAGGCAAATCAGGCCGGCCAGCACGATCATGGCGCCGATGGAGAGATAAATGGCCATCTGGAAAGCGGCATAGACCCGTTTTTCACCGCGGCCCCAGACGCCGATCATGATGAAAGTGGGGATCAGGGCCAGCTCGTGCATGGCATAGAAGAAGATAATATCAAGCGAGGCAAAGGTGCCGATCACTCCGCCGCACATGAGCAGGAGAAGCGAATAGTAGAGTTTATCCTGCTTTTTGATTTCATAGGAGACCAGCGCTGCGGCAAAGGAGACCCAGGCGGCCATGATGACCAGACCCAGGTTGATGCCATCCACGCCGACATGATAGTTGAGGCCGATGGAGGGAACCCAGGCCACCTTGTGGACGAATTGGTACCCTTCGACTCCGGTCTGGAAGCCGAAAAGGAGGAAGAGGGAAAGGATTGCCGAGAGTCCCGTGGCGAAGATCGCAACTCCGCGGTGGAGGACCCGAAAATTAGCCGGGATGGTCAGCACAAGCAGAGCACCCAGCAACGGAATGAGCAAAATAGTAGTCAGTAACATGTCCTTAAATTCAATTCATTACCAGTTAACAACCCAATAAGCGAGCACCACAAAACCAAAAACAAAGATGGCGGCATACGTCTGAACGCTCCCGGTTTGAGAGAGGCGCCAGAGGCGGCCGACCAGATCGACTCCGTGGTAGACGGTCCCGACGAGGGCACCGCCAATAACCCAACGGTCGAATTTATCACAGACCAGGGCGAATTTATCCTGACACCAGATCAGGGTGTTTTCGTAGAGCTCATCCAGATAGAATTTATCCTTGAGCCAGCGGGCTACCGAGCCCAGCTGAGAGGGCAGAACGTCCTGTTTGGCATTGTAATAAAGTTTGAAGGCCAGAACGGCTCCGCAGACGACTGCCGCCAGACTCACGAGGGCAGCCATGGGAGCATGCTCAAAGGGGTAAAGGAGCTTGGCAAACCATCCGGCGGATTCGGGTTCCAGACCGTAATGGCGCATCATCCAAGTATCCACGTTCCAGAATCCGGCGAAGACAGCTGCGATGGCCAGAAGGATCAGAGGATAGGTCATGACCGGAGGAGTTTCCTGAGATTTTTCGGCGGACTGAGAACGGGCTTTGCCCATGAAAGCGACAAAGAAAAGGCGGCCCATATAGAAGGTGGTCAGGAAAGCGACCCCGACGGAAATGGTGCCCAGACAGGTGCTCTTGGAAAAAGCTTGGGCAATAATCGCATCTTTGCTGAAGAAACCGCTCAGAGGAGGGACTCCGCAAAGGGCCAGCGTGCCGACCAGGAAAGTGAAGAAGGTGATGGGCATCCGCTTTAGGAGTCCGCCCATTTTCCAGATATTCTGCTCGTGATGCAGGGCGACGATGACCGAACCGGCTCCCAGGAAGAGGAGTGCCTTGAAGAAGGCATGAGTCGTCAAGTGGTACATACCGGCAACGGGGTAGGCGATACCAACCGCCATGACCATGTACCCGAGCTGCGAGAGAGTGGAATAGGCAAGAATGCGCTTGATATCGTTTTGCTGGACGGCGATGAGCGCGGCCAGAAGAGCGGTCAGAGCGCCGGTGAAGGCGACCGCTTCCAGAGCGGAAAAATTGAACCAGGCGAGAGATTCAGGCCAGGCAGCAGGGAGAGCAAAAATCGAAAAAGCGCGGGCCAGGAGGTAAACACCGGCGGCAACCATGGTCGCGGCATGGATCAATGCGCTGACGGGCGTGGGGCCTTCCATAGCGTCGGGGAGCCAGACATGCAGAGGAAACTGAGCCGATTTACCGACAACGCCGCAGAAAAGAAGCAAGCCCACGAGAGTCGTCCAGGACCCCAGAGCAGCCGGGTTGGCCGCCAGGAGAGAATTGATCTGGCTGAAGCCGAGCGTCCCCAGAGTTCCCCAAAGGATGATGATTCCCAGGAGAAAGCCGGTATCGCCTATGCGGTTGCAGAGGAAAGCCTTTTTGCCTGCATCGGCGGCTGAGGGCTTGGACATCCAGAAACCAATGAGGAGATAGCTGGAGAGGCCGACCATTTCCCAGAAAAAAAAGATCATCAACAGGTTATTTGCCAGGACGATGCCGGTCATGGAGAACATGAAGATGCTCAGTCCGGAAAAATAGCGGGAATTGGAAGGGTCGCCCTGCATGTAGCCTCTGGAATAGATATGGATAAGGGAGCCAATGCCGGTAACTACCAGGAGCATGAGAAGGCTCAGCCGATCTACCAGGAAACCCAGTTCCACGGAGAGAGCTCCGACGGAGAGCCAGGTAAAGGAGATTTCAAGAGGCAGCCCCTGTGAGACGGCGCCCCGGTAAAGGAGCACCGAGAGGATAAAAGTCAAACAGCTGGAACCGATAGAAATACCCGCGCTGACGGTGGGCCGGCGCAGCGTGAACAGCGTGATGGCTGCCGCAGAAAGAATCGGTAAAAAAAGAATAGCTAAAAGGATATTAGTCATAGTGATCTCTCTCTAGTATTTCAGCTTGTTGAGGTCGTTAACCCATACGGGGAGTTTCTTGCGGGCCAGCGAGACAATCAACGCCAGGCCGACTGCAACCTCTGCGGCCGCAATGGTCACGACCAGCATGACCACGACTTGCCCATCCAGGCTCTTATTGAAATAGGAAAAGGCGACCAGGGCCAGGTTGGCGGCATTGAGCATAAGCTCCAGCGACATGTAGACCACGATCAGATTGCGTCGTGTCAGGAGTCCCAAGACCCCCAGGCAAAAGAGGATAACGCTTACGGTCAAATAATGACCCAGACCAATCGTCAAAAAGCTTTCAAAAGTTTCCATTATTTCGATTCTCCTTTCGTATTGGGTTTGCTCAGATGAACCACGCCGACAATCGCAGCCAGGAGGAGGACAGAGATCGCCTCAAAGGGGACCAGGTACTCGGTGACGAGCAGCCTGCCGATGGCCGGTACGGTTCCATCCACAGCCTCTTTCACAGGGGCAGCGGCCGGCATCTGGAAGACGATCGACAGGAGCAGACATGCCAGAGCCAGAGCGACGACGGTTCCCACCGCATAGCGAATCCGGGTGGAGGTGAAGACCATTTTCATTTCTTTGCGTGAGAGCATGAGCACGAAGATAAAAAGAATCAATACGGCCCCTGCATAGACGATGACCTGAACCGCTGCCAGGAAATATGCGTGCAGGAGGACGGACATGCCGGCCAGGGAGAGGACGGTGGCCAGGAGGCTCAGACCGCTATTGATAGGGGAGCGGCTGAACGGATTGGCCACGACCAGAATGCCGAAAAGAATCGCCAGACCTGCCAGGACATAGAAAACAAGCGCTCCAGGCAGGATGCTGAATAAATTTTCCCAATTATAATTCGTTAAGGTTTCCCACATAAATCAGCTCCTCTGAGGGTTGTGTTTGTTTTTCCACTTCATGAGGCGATCCTCACGGACTCCGCCCGACTCCAGGAGTTTTTCCTTGTTCAAAATCATTTCTTCGCGGCTGTGTTTGCACATGGAATAATCGTCCATGAGGAAGATGGCCTCTTCGGGGCAGACTTCCTGGCAAAAACCGCAGAAGATGCAGCGGGTCATATTGATTTCAAACTCCCGGGGCTGCTTTTCGACAATACCGACCTGCGGATTATCGACAGGGCCCGGAGGAGTCACTTTAATCGCCTTTGAAGGGCAGATAAATTCGCAGAGCTGGCAGCTGACGCATTTGACGCGTCCATGCTGATCCTTCACCAGGTAGGGGATTCCGCGATATCCTGGGGGCAGCGTCCATTTTTCCTCCGGATAGCGCATCGTGATTTTTTTGCGGAAGAAGTGCTTAATGCTGACCGCAAACCCGCCGATAATGGTCGGCAGATAGAGTCGCTCCCACAAAGTCATTTTTCTACGTCTTACAATCATCTTATCGTCTCCACTGGCGGATTATTATAACTCAAAGACCTTTCTGAACATGGCTATTCCCCAGAGCAATACGGCGTAAAACACAATGTTACACAGCGCCAGGGGCATCATTTTGCGCCAGCCCAGGTCCATGAGCTGATCAAAGCGTAAACGTGGCAGCATCCATCGTACCCAGACGATCAGGAAGACCATACAGGCGGTCTTGGCCAGGAAAATACCAATATGGATGAAACCAATCAAGATACCGAGCCAGGAATCTGCCGCAGGGGCATTGAGCCAGGGCAGAGGCAGGGACCAGCCGCCCAGGAAGAGGGTGACAAAGATCGCAGAACCCATGATGACACTGGCATACTCAGCCATAAAGAAGAGGGCGAATTTCATGGCGCCATATTCCACGTTGTAACCGCCGGCCAGTTCCTGTTCGGCTTCGGCCATATCGAAAGGTGTGCGGTTGGATTCGGCCAAAGTGGCAATGAAGAAAAGGAGGGCCGAGATCGGTGCCTGGATGATTCCCCAATGGAAGGGAGAAGTGGTCTGCCAGGCGATAATGGCGCTCAGGTTGGCGCTTCCTGCGAGCATGAAAATGGGGATGATGGATAGCCCCATCGTGCCTTCATAGGAAATCATCTGGGCGCTGGCACGCATTCCGCCGATAAAGGGGTATTTGGAGTTGGCTGCGTAACCTGCCAGGACGATGCCGTAGACGGACATCGAGACGACGGCAAAGGTGTAGAGCAGGCCGACATTGAGATCAGCGATCACCATGGGCTGGGCGCCGATATTGGAGCCGAAGGGAATCACGGCCAGGGTCATCATGGCGGGAACCATGAGGGCAGCGGGTGCAAGCCAGTAAAAGAAGCGATGCACACCGCCCGGAATAAAGTCTTCCTTCAGAAAAGCTTTGATGCCGTCGCAAGCCGGTTGGAGGAGTCCCCAGGGGCCGGAGCGGTTGGGACCAAGGCGGTCCTGAATAAAGGAAGCCACACGGCGCTCCAGGACGACGGTATAGGCGACCATCCCCAGGAGCAGGCCGATGGCGGCTCCGATTTTGACGAGAGTAAAGGCCAGCCACCACCAGAAGTGGGGAATCTGCTTGAGCCAATCCAAAAAGGAGTAAAGAAGTTCGCCAATCATTTTTCAGTCGTGTTCGTTGTTGAAAGGAGATTCATGCCGGCGGTGCCGAGCTTGGCCCAGGTCATGCCGTTAAAGGCGGGGAGCTCAGCGGCCATCATGTTAAAAATTTCTTCGGGTGTGTTGGGCCAAGGCTTATCGGTCAGCGCAGAAAGGAGAGAGGAGAGAATCCAATACTCGGGGCGGGCCTCGCCCATCGGTTCGAAGGCTTTGCCGAAGCGTTGGATACGGCCCTTGGCATTGATAAAGGTTCCCTGTTTCTCAGCGAAGCTTGCGCCGGGCAGGAGATACTGGGCTTCCAGGGTCGATTTATTGCCCAGGATGTCGCAAACCACGAATAAATCAAGACGGCTGAGGAGGCCCGGTTCAATACCCATCTCGACCGGGTTTTCGCCAATAGCGATGAGGTTGCGAATGGCGCCCGATTCAATTGCCTTGGCGATCTTGGAGACGTTCGCGCCGGGAGTAGCGGAGGCCAACCCAAAAATCTGAATGGCCTTGCTATTGGGGTTCATATCGGGGTTAAGCAGGAGAAAATCTCCTTCACCGATGCGCGGCCGGCTATCGGTCTGCGCTTCCAGAAGTTTTGCGAGCTTGCTGACGAGGAAAATTTCTTCGGTGCTCTGGCGGGCGGAAACGAGGATCGCCGTAGAACCTTTGGTAGAGGATTTAAGCGCGGCAGAGATTTTGCTGATCGCGGTTTCCCAGTTGATTTCGTCGCGGCGGCCGGCTTCGCTCCAGAGGACGTTTGAAAGCCTGCGGGAGTCATTCACCCACTTATAGTTGAGGCGGCCCGAATCGCACATCCAGCAGGAATTGACAGCGTCATTTTCACGCGGGGTGAGGCGGTAAATATGGCCGTTGCGGCTATGAATCAGGATGTTGCAGCCGGTGGCGCAGTTGGGGCAGATGCTCGGAGTCTCGGAAAGGAACCAGGTGCGCATCTGGAAGCGGAAATCGCGTGAGGTCAGAGCGCCCACCGGGCAGATATCGACCGTGTTCAAGGTATAATTATGCTCAAACTCGGTTCCCGGATAGTTAGAAATGGTGTTATGGGCACCGCGATTGAGAATTCCCAATGCCGGAACTTTGGCGATATCCTCTGTAAAGCGGATGCAGCGGGTGCAGAGAATGCAGCGCTCGTTATCCAACACGATCTTGGAACTGATCGCTTTTTTCTTGGGCTTTTCGAGCTTGGTTTCAAAGAAGTGGGAGGTCTCCTGCCCGTATTGGTGGACATATTCCTGGAGTTTGCACTCGCCGGCTTTGTCGCAAATCGGGCAATCCAGGGGGTGGTTCAGAGCCAGGAACTCCAGGACCGCTTTGCGTGAGCGGATGACGCCCTCGGTCTGAGTATAAACTTCCATGCCGGGAGTGACCGGTGTGGCGCAGGCGATTGCCTGACGGGGCATTTTCCTGATCTGAGGGGAGCCATCCGGGTTCAGAACCGGTTTGCGTTCGCGGTCCAGAACGGGCATTCCATACTCGATCAGGCACATACGGCAGTTACCGGCCACGGGGAGCTTGGGATGATAGCAAAGGTGGGGAATATTGATTCCGACATAAGCGCAGGCCTGAATGATGCTGATCGGTTCGGGCTTACCGGTGACAGGATGAGGAAGCGTTTTGGGGACGGAGACTGTCTGGCCATCCACTTTGAAGGTGATCATCGGAACCTCCACTTTCGCTTGAACTTTTTCTTCGTTACTCATTTTTCGTCTCTGTCATTTTTATGCAAACCGGTTGATGCCGGCTTCACCCCAAATTTCTTTGCGAGAATCTTCCGCCGCCGCGCACAGGGCGAGGAACTCATCGCGGAATTTTAAAACGTAACTTTCGATGGGCCAGGAGGCGGCTTCTCCAAAAGCACATAACGACCTGCCATTCATGATATTTTGAGAAATTCGAGCCAGCTCATCCACATCGGCACGGCGGCCGTTACCGGCCAGAATGCGTTTCAAAATCTTACTCATCCAGCGGGTGCCCTCTCTGCAGGGGGTACACTGGCCGCAGCTTTCGTGGACATAAAACTCGCTAACGTTGGCGGCGACTTCCACCATGCTGGTCGAGTCATCAATGACGACGATGCCGCCGGAGCCGCTCATGCTCCCGGCTGCGGCGATGCTATCCGAATCGTAAGGCAGGTCAAAGACATCTACCACTTTTTCGGAGAAGGTGCCGTCCGGATTTTTGGTTTTGAGGGTGACTTTCTCATCCGCTCTCAAGACCTTGGAAGAGGAGCCGCCGGGGATGATCGCCTTGATCTGACGGCCGGAGCGGGGGCCGCCGGCCAGATCATTAATGATTTGGCCCAGAGTGATTTTCCCGATCTCGACCTCAAAATAACCCGGGTTGCGGACCTGGCCGCTGACACCCACAATGCGAGTTCCCGGGTCCGAAGGGATTCCCAGTTTGGCATATTGCGAGGCGCCTATTTCGATCACATGCTTGACGGCGCAGAGTGTCTCCACGTTGTTGACGATAGTGGGGCACATATAAAGGCCCAGAGCCGCAGGAAAATAGGGAGGTTTCAGACGCGGCTGGGGGCGATATCCTTCCAGGGAGCTCAGGGCTCCGGTTTCTTCACCGCAGATATAGGCACCGGCACCGCGATGGATGTAAATTTCCAAGTCGTAGCCGCTATCCAAGATATTCTTGCCCAAGAGATTTCTGGATCTGGCTTCATCCAGAGCCCGGTTCAAAATTTTAGCGCCTTCGTTGAATTCACCCCGGATGTAGATGTAGGCCAGGTGAACATCGTTGGCGAAGCAGGAAATGATCATTCCCTCGATGAGCTGATGAGGGTCTTTGTGGACGATCTGTCGATCCTTGAAGGTGCCGGGCTCAGACTCATCGCAGTTGCAAACCAGGTAGATAGGCTTACCGGAGGCGCGGTTCACAAAGGACCATTTGAGGCCGGTCGAGAAGCCTGCACCGCCGCGGCCGCGAAGGCCGGAAGCCTTTACTTCATCTCGCAACTGCTGCTGTGGGGAAAGTTTTTTGCCGTCCTGGGTGGTCTTTTCTTTGAGAGAAAGCGCTTTTTTCAGAGTTTCGTAGCCACCTTCTTCCAGATAACAAGAAAGAGTGTTATTATAATCTTTGTTATCCAAGTTCTTGAGGATGAGTCTGTTTTTCTGAGGCATAAAACGGGGTTCTTAATCTTTTTCTTTCTCAGGGCTTGACGAATTATTTTCTCCGAGTAACATGTCTGGGCTTTGCCGAATGGTGTAACGGTAGCACAGCAGTCTCTGGAACTGTTTGTCAAGGTTCAAATCCTTGTTCGGCAGCCATCTTTTCTTCATTTTCCAGTACCCTTTCTCTCGGAGGAGTTATCTCCATTGCAGATTGTAAGTAACTTGGAAACAGATTCTTCTGTCATGTTTTCGTGGAAATCCTCATTCAGAAACAAAACCGGGCCCTTATTGCAGCAGGCTAAACATTCTACGAATTCGACGGTGAAACGGCCATCGGGCGTGGTTTGTCTTTTGTGAACGTTTTTATCGAGTCCAAGTTGTTCACAGAGAGCCCAATAGATTTTTTCTGAACCATTGAGAGCGCAACTCAGAGTGCGGCAGATTCTGAAGTGGAATTTCCCCAGCGGTTCGCGGGAAAACATGGGATAGAAGGTGACAAGCTCCAATACGGCGAGAGGAGTCTGATCGAGTTTTTGAGCGATCCATTCGATGCCCGCATCGCTGACAAACCCGAAGTGCGCCTGCAGTGCATGCAGAGCCATTAACGTCACGCTCCGTTTCTCGGGATAGTGCGTTATCAGCTCATCAATCTCGCTTTCCAGTGTATTGGGAACAGAAAATTCCATGACCATACTGTCCGTTTCGTGCATGGGGATTGTGCCTTATCGGCTGAGAGATAGCGAGACTTTTTTCTCCGAAACGGGAAATTTTTGATTTTAGGGGTCGTATCTCTTTTGTAATAAGTTTGTTGTGTGTTCTAACGGGGTGAGTGTTCTTTTGGCTTCATCTTCCGGGAGACAGAGAGGCAAAAATGTGAAAAAGAGTCATGTTTTGCAAAAATCCTGCGGGGTGGTGTTATTTTCTTGATGCTCAGAGTGCCACTGTGGTAGGTTTTGCCCAGATCTGAAGAAACTGGTTTGGATAAAACAAGTTGCGTTTACATGTAAAATTTGAAGCATTATGACAGAAGTAGAACAACGCCGAGCGGCGAAAGAATTTGCGAAAACATGGAAAGACCGTGGTTACGAAAAAGGTGAAAGCCAATCCTTCTGGATTGCTTTGCTTGGTTCTGTCTTTGGGATACCCCATCCTGAAAATTACATAGAGTTCGAGAATCAGGTCCAGACGGGACATACCAATTTCATTGATGCCACTATTCCGACGGCCCGGGTGATCATTGAGCAGAAGAATAAGGACGTTGACCTCAGTAAGGCGTACAAACAATCTGATGGTTCTTACCTTACACCTTACGAGCAGGCGAAGCGTTATGCTGATGGATTGGAGTATTCCAGGAAACCTCGATGGATCGTAACCTGCAATTTCCAGGAATTCCGTGTTCATGACATGGAGTACCCCAATAAGGAGCCGGAGATAATCCGCCTCGCCGACTTGCCCAAAGAATACTATCGATTGAGCTTTTTGGTTGATCCGGAGAATACACATGTTCGGCGCGAACTGGAGCTTTCCATTCAGGCAGGCGAAATCGTTGGGAAACTGTATGACGAAATTCTCAAGAATTATATAGACCCCAACTCGGAAGAAACGCTTAAAAGTCTGAACATTCTCTGCGTGCGCCTGGTCTTCTGTCTCTATGCGGAGGATTCCGGAATTTTCGGGAAAAGGAATATATTCCAGCATTATCTGGGGAAGTGCACTTATCAGGATTTACGAGATAAGCTGATTACACTCTTCAAGGTACTGGATACAAAAATCGAAGACCGTGATCCCTACCTGAACAAAGAACTTGCCTCGTTTCCTTACGTGAACGGTGGGCTCTTCGAGGATGAATCCATCGAAATCCCGCAGTTGAACGCGAAAGTTCAGAATTTACTTTTTGCCCAAGCCAGCGAGGGTTTTGACTGGAGCGGTATTTCTCCCACTATTTTCGGTGCGGTTTTTGAAAGTACCTTGAATCCGGAAACTCGGCGTTCCGGGGGAATGCACTACACCAGTATTGAGAATATCCACAAGGTGATCGACCCGCTCTTCCTGGACGGATTAAAGGCGGAATTGGAGGAGATCAAGAAGCTCGCAGTGGTGAACACCCGCGACCGGCGGTTAATAGCATTCCAGAACAAGCTGGCGGGGCTAACCTTTCTGGACCCGGCCTGCGGCTCGGGCAACTTCCTGACCGAAACCTATCTTTCGCTTCGGAAACTGGAGAATGAAGTGCTGAAAATTCTCTATCAGGATCAGATGTTGATGAATATCGAGGGGTTCATCAAAGTCTCCATCGGTCAATTCTACGGCATTGAGATCAATGACTTCGCCGTCACGGTGGCCAAGACGGCACTCTGGATTGCCGAAAGCCAGATGATGAAGGAGACCGAAGAAATTATTAGAACTTCTCTTGATTTCCTGCCCCTGAAATCTTATGCCAATATCGTGGAAGGCAACGCGTTGGGGCTGGACTGGAACACGGTGGTTCCCAAAGAAAAGCTCAGCTACATTATGGGTAATCCGCCCTTTGTGGGATTCACCTATATGTCCGACGCACAAAAATCTGATGTGCAATATATTTTCCCCGGAACTAAAAATTTAGATTTTGTATGTTGTTGGTATAAAAAAGCTGATGACTTTATTAGTGAAACTAAAATTTTAGTGGCTTTTGTTTCCACCAATTCCATTTGCCAGGGCGAAACCGTTCCGGCGTTTTGGCCAAAAATAAGATCGCATATTCATTTTGCGCACCGTACGTTCCGCTGGGACAGCGAGGCGAAAAGCAAAGCTCATGTCCATTGCATTATTGTCGGTTTCGGTTTCGGAGAACCGAAAAATCCTGTTATATTCAACGAAGGTGGACACCCCGTTCCGGCAAAAAACATTAGCTCGTATCTAATTGATGCACCGAATGTCGTTGTTTGGAACAGAAATAAGCCCTTGTGCATTGTGCAACCGATGATTTATGGCAACAAACCCACTGATGGTGGTAATTTAATTTTGTCGGAAGAAGAATATCAAAGCCTCATAATATCATCTCCAGAAGCAAAAAAATTTATTCGCAGATTGTTGGGGGCAGAGGAGTATATCAACAATAAGGTACGCTATTGTCTTTGGCTCGTTCATGCGACCCCTGCTGAAATAAGAAACATGCCAGAAGTCTTAAAACGGGTTGAAGCCGTCCGAAAAATGCGAGAAAACAGTAAAGCGAAAGCGACAAGAGATTATGCCATCTATCCTACGTTATTTAGGCAAATCACTCAACCAGAGGGGAAAAATTATATTATTGTTCCGCGAGTTTCCTCTGAATCGCGACGTTATATTCCAATGGGCTTTATTCAAGCCGACGTTATTGTTAGTGATTCGGTCCAAATTATTCCCGATGCGACGTTATCCCACTTCGGAATTCTGACTTCCAATATCCACATGGCTTGGATGAGAACTGTTTGTGGACGACTAAAGTCGGACTATCGTTATTCCAAGGACATCGTTTATAACAATTTTCCGTGGCCGGAAGTCTCGGATGCTGATAGGTTGAAAATCGAGACGACTGCGCAGGGCATTCTGGATGCCCGAGAATTTTATCCGGATTGCAGTCTGGCCGATCTTTATGACGAGACGACTATGCCGCAGGAGCTTCGCAAGGCGCATCAGGCCAATGATAAGGCGGTGATGGCGGCTTATGGCTACGGGGCTTCCATGACAGAGCCGGAGATTGTGGCTGATCTGATGAAACGCTATCAGGAGTTGACCGCGAAAAAGGATTAAGCGCACAGAAATCCCGTTTTTCCGCGGCAAAGTGGGTGAAAGGGCGAGCGGTTCGGGAAGAGGAAAATAGGGTCTATCCGGGGGAACCGTTCTCAATGTGTTCACCTTTGGAGGCGATTTTAGACTTCACTTTTGGGGATTGATTCGTAGAATGGGCGCTCGTATGAAGAAGATATTCTTGTTATTGGGTTTGATTGGGGCATTGACGCTGAGTGCGAATGCCGCCAATGGAGAATCGGGCGACGCCCCATTGAGAGGTGAGGGCCGCTCTTTCAAGGGGCATATCGGGTTGCAGCTTTACAGCTTGAGAGACAGCTTTGGTAAAGACGTGGAAGGCTCCCTGGATAAGGTGAAGGCTTTCGGTTTCAAATATGTGGAACTGGCCTCGACTTACGGCAAGAGCAACGAAGAGATGAAGAAGCTCCTGAGCGATCGGGGTCTGGTGATGGTTGCGGGGCATTTCGGTTTCGACGAGCTGAAGAATGACCCGGAAGCCGTGGGTAAACGCGCACAGGAACTGGGGCTCAGATATGTCGGGACCGCCTGGGTTCCGCATCAAGCGCCTTTCGACGCGGCTCAGGCGACTGCGGCAGCCGAAGTTTTCAACAATGCGGGCAAGGTTCTCGCCAAGTACGGAGTGAAGTTCTACTACCATAACCACGGTTATGAATTTTATCCCTGGATGAACGGGAAAAAGATCATGGACCTCTTGA
>JALNXY010000058.1 GCA_023230105.1 Verrucomicrobiota bacterium | reverse complement strand
CAAGGCCAACACTATCGGCAATAATACAACCATTATGTTTAAGTACTTTATTTATCGCACCTTTTACACCGTCTTTCTGAAAATCATAGAGCGTATTCCATACTTCACTGTCATAAAAACCAGTACTTTCTTCTAATAATCCACCTTGTTTCTGCTCACTTAAGTAATCTTCAAATATATGATAAAGAGTTTTGAAGTAAATAAATTCAGGTTCATTCTCGACATATAATTGCTCAAGATATTTCAAGACTTCTTCTTTTACATCTTCAACCAGACCTGTTTGGTCATTCCAGATAGATTCAAACCAAGATTTTAATTCCTGACGATCTCTATCACTATCAATTATCATGTTTAATTCAATATTCTTTTTGCCACCTAACCCCAATCCGTTAACTGTAAAATTAGAGCTCCCAACAATTGCCTTTTCTACACCACTTTGTTGTTTTATATGGTAGAGTTTTCCATGAAGAAAATTTGGTTTGACCATAGAACGAATTTCTACTTTTTCTTTTATCCATTCGGAACATTCTTTTGAAATTGATTTTTGTTCAAGTCTTCGGTCTAAGGGAATAGATAATTTATCATCCTCGATTTTAAAATCTTTGGTATTTACTTTTTCAGGATCAATGCATTTAATAAATGTGGGTTCCCCAAATAGAAATTTAAGTTGATTAATATCATCTAATTTATCTTTTAATCTATGGTATGCATGAATAGTGAAATATGCAGAAACAATGGATAAAGTGGAATTGTTAGTAATTTTTTCTTTCAGAAAATCCCCAACAGTTCCATGAGAATAATTATCACGAATTGAGGAATAACTCAATTATTTTCCTCCTACTCTAATATAGATAAATAAAATATTTTAAAGCTAATACATTTTATTTTTTATTTGAAACATTTTTCTTTTTAATATAATTTATTATTTTACATTCCTAAACTAGATGAGAAAACTTTTAGCTTCCTATAATTTATTTATATTTGCTTTTCTTGTATTCTTATTCTCACTTAAATAATAATTGATAGTTTTAATAATTATTGCTGCTCTTCCTTACCTATTCCAGGCAAAAAAAGAGAGGGTAAAAATTTCTGTGTTTCTTATCGTAATTTTTATTAGTTTTTTATTGCTGGCTGAATGCTGCTATTTGTTTATTTATTTTTATACTATTTTATTATTTTAGCACTTTAGAAATGTAAATTTCAAGTATTAAATGGAATATGTCGTTAGTATCTAGTAGTCAGTAGCTAGTAAAATATATTTAAGAATAGTCTACCGGTCTGCCGGTCGAAACAGTATCGTGTATTGAGTATATAGTATCGAGTCGAAATCGTACAAAGTATACCGTATAGCGTATAACGTATAACGTTTGAATATAATAAAAATCTGTAGGTAAATACAAGATGCGAGAAAAATAATATTTACCAGTTTACCGGTTTACCGATTGGCCGGTCAAAACAGTATCGTGTATTGAGTATCGAGTATCGAGCATTAAATACAAGAAAATAGTTTGCCGGTCGAAACAGTATCGTGTATTGAGTATATAGTATCGAGTCGAAATACAAAATCCACCCTGTTGGTAAAAAACAACAACAGTCAATGCTGCAAGTAAAATTTGATGAGATTGCCACGCCAATTAAAATTGGCTCGCAATGACAGAGTCATATAATGTATAACGTATAATATTCACCCCTACCTTAGTCCTCCCCCCTCAAGGGGGAGGAGACTGGGTTGGGAAATCCTTTTCTCAAGGGGGGAGATTGAAATATGATCTTCTCCTCAAGGGGGAGGAGATGGAAAAGAAAATTCTTTATGACGTCTTTATGGCGTCTTTATGGCGTCTTTAGAACATATGCAGTTCCTTTACCTGTAACACCCATTTGCACAAAAACACCTTTGGAAACCATGGCAGATAGATCGCGAGTCGCTGTTCTACTGGAAACATTACAATGTTCCTGGTATTCTTTGTTTGTTATCTTTCCTTTTTCTTTAACAAACATAACAGCTTTTATTTGTCTTTCATTCAAGCCCAATGCTATGAGTTTTTCCCGGGTGTAGATATTTTTTCTAATATAAAGGGAGAATCCATTAAATTCTTCTTTGAATTCAGGTTCGGGTAGATTTGCTTCTTTTAATGATTGAATCATTCTTCCAATACCTGATCCATATTCTTCAATAAGTCCAGCAAGATAAATTATGTGAACAATTAATGGATTACGGGCCACAGAGGGATGAGCAGACTTTAATTGTTCGATAGTAATCCCTTCGGGTAAATCGCCGATATTAAAAAACCAGATTGAATCGTCAAATATTTTTATTTGTGTCTGTACATTATGTTTAAAATAATCTCGGTGTATGACACTATTCAAAAGAGCTTCCCTTATTGCCTCTAAAGGGTAATCCCAAATATTTTTACGTGTAAAACTATCCCCACTTATCTCATATCTTACATTGATAAAATTTTTTATAGATTCTTCTGCTGCTTCAATTTGTTGAAAGAGGTTCCCTTCTACTCTTCTATCACCAATAATATGAATTTCATCTTTCAATCGACCTACCCGTACTAAGGCATTTGTAAAATATTTTTGTGGATTTTTACCAAAAAGAATGATTGAAGCATTAGTCAACTTGTTATTATTGATGAGCTTTAATTTTTCTAAAATATTTCTAATATTTTCTTTTTCATCAGCTACACTTAATCTTCCACTATGTACCGCCATTTTAATAAATTTTTTGACAGTATCTATATCTATTTCATCTATATCAAAATCACCAGTAAGCGTATCCCAGTTTGCTCCTTTTATAAAAAAGGCTTTAAGTTTTTCACCCTGCATTTCTCGGGTTGTATTGCCAATTCTAGTATAATACTTTCCTTCATAGGATATAGGTAAATTACTTTTATTAACTAGAATTCTTAATATATCCTTATCTTTGATCTTCAAATGTTCTATTTGTGGGTGTATTCCTAGCTTGTTAACTATCCTGTTAGTAAGAACAGTGAGCTCTTCATTATTTAGCTTAAATCCTTTCACTTCTTTTTTATCATTAATACCAATATAAATTTCCCCACCTTCTCTATTGGCAAAGGCAGAGATTGTTTGAAATAAAGATTTATTAATCTTTTCTTTAAATTCAATATGTGTACTTTCTGTACTTTTTAAAACTTGATTAATATCCAAAATACTTGCTCGACTTATAATATAATTAAAGTATTAATTTATTAATTTTCTGATTGCTTTTTATTGTTATTTATACTCATTTATTATAATAGCAGCTTTTAAAAAATAATACCAGCAATCCATTATTCCAAGTTTATTCAAGTATAAGTGTATGAGATTGCCTAATTAGTCGTTTGTCGTTGGTAGTTAGTAGATAGTTTAAGACAATCGAATTCAGTAATGAGTAACAAGTAATTAGTGATGAGCCTAAAAACGAAAAACCATAAATTAAAAACTTTTTTTCACAATTCCAAGTTTAGTTCAATCTGGAGCGCTCTGTTTATTTCCTTCATAATATCAGCAGATAGATAAATTATTTTTTCGCCTAACTCTGTTTTTTCAATAGTAAAAATTGAATCTGCTTGAAACTTTGTGGGCTTAGAAAATCCTTTTTTTACCAGGACTTCTATTGGATAAACAACATCTGTGTTTTGAGTAGTACCAGGGATGACTACAACATCACTGCTGTACTGGTTCCCCAGGTTATTTGAAACAACCAAAAGTGGTCTGATCTTCTTTTTACCGGGTCCCCAGTATACCTCTCCTCTTTTTGGGAAAATCATGATTGCTCCTCTTTTTCCTGTCTTTTGATAACTTTTTGTTGGGCTTTGCGTAGCTCAGAATAGGATTCAGATTTATTTGTATAATATTCTTTTAATTTGTCTTCTCTTAATTTGTTGAGAGAAATTCTAATTACATTAGAAACTGAGCCATGTTTTTCTTTTAATTCCTGGAGTAATTTACTATCAGATTCTGATAAATATATAGTATGTCTTGGCATTTGTATCACCTCTTTATATGATATTATTATCATACTTAAAGGTATTTGTCAAAAAATTATGAAAGATAAAATTAGCCGCTGGTCGTTAGTGTTTAGTAAAAAATAAAGGTTGTTTCACCCCCACCTTAGTCCTCCCCCCTCAAGGGGGAGGAGATAATATTGGAGTAATCTTCCCCTAAAGGGGGAGGAGATGAATAAATAGTTAATTTTCCCTTCAAGGGGGAGGAGACAATAAAATAGGTAATTCCATCCTCTAGAAGGAAAAAAATTAGGATAATATACCCTTCAAAAAAAAAGTGGGGGGGACGAGATATCGAATAT
>JALNXY010000057.1 GCA_023230105.1 Verrucomicrobiota bacterium | reverse complement strand
AAAATGCTCAAGAGATTATGAGATTAGTGGGATTGTATAAAAAGAGAGAATTTGTAGTGAGTGATATCACTCTACCTGATCTAAAAAGAATGGAATTTGCAAGAGTTTTAGCTATGGATCCGGAAGTGATCTTTTTAGATGAAGTCATGGCTGGCCTTAATCCTTCAGAGGTAGAAGAAACAATGGAAATGGTAAGAAAAATAAGAGAAGATAAACAACTAACCATTGTATACATTGAGCATATTATGAAGGCAGTCATGGGGATCTCTGATAGAATAATTGTGCTCCATCATGGAGAGAAGATATGTGAGGGTTCACCTCAGGAAGTGTGTGATAACCCTGCTGTTATAGAGGCCTATCTGGGTAAGAAGTATGCCAAGGAGGTTATGAATAGCTAATGAATAATGATATTTTATTACAGGCAATAGGCGTTAATGCCGGTTATGGTGCAATACAGGTGTTGTGGGATGTGAATTTTGAATTATATAAAAGAGAAATAGTATGTATTATTGGTGCAAATGGAGCAGGAAAAAGCACATTGCTTAACAATATAGTAGGCACGTTAAAACCTTTTAACGGTCAAATAAAATATGAAGAAAAAGAGATTACCCGTTTTGATTCATCTGAAAGAATAAAAATGGGAATTGGCTATGCACCGGAAGGAAGACATCTCTTTTTTGGACTAACCGTAGAGGATAATTTGCTTATGGGAGCTTTTCAAAGAAAGGTTAATCGAAAAATATTAAAGGATGATTTAGAATTTGTCTACAATTTGTTTAAACCACTTAAAGGATATCGGAATAAATATGCCGGAAACCTTTCTGGTGGAGAACAACAAATGTGTGCAATTGGTCGAGCTTTAATGTCTAAACCTAAATTGCTTATTATTGATGAGCTTTCCCTTGGATTAGCTCCGGTTATAGTGGATGATATAACAGAAACCATTTTGAAGCTTAGAGATGAAGAAGATTTGTCCATTCTCATAGTAGAACAGGATGTACAGGTAGCATTAGACATTGCTGATCGTGGATATGTCCTGGAGAACGGAGCAGTAGTAATGAAGGATAGTTCAGAAAATTTGTCGAAAAATAAACACATAAAAACTGCTTATTTGGGGATTGCGTAGAACCAGGTAAATGCTTTATTATATTACAAAGAATTATGTATAATTGCATATATGCTTTAAATATACTTAAAAGTGAATACCAGAAAATCCAATAAAAACAAAAACCTTTAAAAGGTGGTGATATAGAAACAAAAATACATAGATAAGGTAAAGAAATGTATAGTATTTTTTATAGTATAAAAGGAGGATTATTATAATGAAGTCTAAGTTAAGTATTTTGATAATTGTATCTTTAATTCTTGTGTTTGTTGCCGGAAATGCGGTTGCTTTAGAACAAAGTGAGCAGTTTGATGATGTAATTAAAATCGGTGCAGCAGTATCTCTTACCGGGAAAGTTGCTTATGAGGGAAATCTGGTTAAACAGGGATACGAAGTTTGGGAAAAATGGGTCAATGAACACGGTGGTATAAAGGCTGATGGAAAAACTTATGGCGTTGAAGTTATTTACTATGATGACGAAAGTGATCCTGTACGCGGAGCAAGACTAACAGAAAGACTGATAACTGAAGATGAAGTCCATTTCCTTGGTGGACCTTATTCCAGTGCAATCACTTTTGCAACCTCTGCAATTGGTGAAAAATATGGTGTTATCACCATTGCCCCGGAAGCTAATGCTACAAACATTTATGAAAGAGGATACAAATATGTGTTTTCAATTCTTCCGCCCGCACCAATGCTAATGGCTCCTGTTGCATACATGATGGATGAAATGCTTGATCCAAAACCGGAAACAGTGGCAATAATCTCAGCTAATGATTTATTCCCATTAAGCTGTGCTGAAGGTTTTAGAGACCATTGTGAAGAATTAGGATTTGATGTTGTGCTGTTTGAAAAATACCCCGCAGGTTCAACTGATTTATCTGCATTATTGACTAAAGTTAAAGGATTAAATCCTGATGTTTTAGGTGTTGGTGGATATACAGCTGACTCTCTTATGGTTATGAGACAATGCAAAGAACTGGATTTTAATCCAAAACTTTACGCATTTTCTGTTGGAGTAATGGTTCCGGCATATGTTGATGAAATGGGAGCAGATGGAAATTATGCTGTTGAAGGAGAATGGTGGCTACCTGGAATGATCCTGGAAGATCCGATATTTGGTACAACTGAGCAATTTAACCAGGCTTGTAAGGATTTATTCGGAGAAGATTTCAGACCTCAATATTGGACTGCCAGTTCTGCTGCTGCAGGAAGTATTCTTCAATTAGCTATAGAAGAAGCAGGTACTATAGAAACTGATAAGGTCAGAGAAGCATTATTAGGCATGAATGTTCAGCTAACCACTTGGCCAGCAGTTGAATTTAATGAAAAAGGACAAAATATTCAATGGTTGCATCCTGTAATTCAGGTTCAAGACGAAGAATTCAAAATAGTATACCCTGAAGATTCTCAGGAGAGTGAGCCATTGTACCCGGCTCCTCAGTGGTCAGATAGATAATTAAATATTAAACCCGTGTAACCAACTAATAATTGGCTACACGGGTTTAATGTAAAAAGCCTGTCAATAGAAGCAATTATTAATTTAATATATTTTAAAAAAGAACAAAATATCTTAAAAACCTAAAAGTAACATTTAAAATAAGTAGTATTTTTTTAATTATTAATATGGAACAACTTATCATAATATGGAACAATAACTTTTAATTTATCCCTAATTATTAAAAAATATAGTAATTTCATCATATATAAAAATAATCTTATATATGTTTATTCATAAAAATATGTAAGTACTACAATTATTAAAAATATGAATATCAAAAATGATTAAAGAAAAAGGAGATAATTATCATGGATAATTTCAGGATTGAAGAAGACCTGTTAGGAGAAAGAAAAATACCTGATAATGTTTATTTTGGTGTACAGACTATCAGGGCAATGGAAAATTTTAAAATTACCGGTTATAAAATAGATAAAGAATTTATCAAAGCAATGGGAATTGTAAAAAAGGCAGCAGCAATGGCCAATATGGAAGTTGGACTGCTTGATGAAAAAAGAGCAAAGGCAATAATTGAGGCATCACAGGAGGTAATTGATGGTAAATTGGATGATGAATTTGTTTTGGATCCAATTCAGGGCGGTGCAGGGACATCCAATAACATGAATGCAAATGAAGTGATTGCAAACAGGGCCATTGAGTTATACGGGGAAGGCAAAAAAGGTGATAGTACAATCATATCATCTTTAACCCATGTAAATATGTCTCAATCAACAAATGATGCAATCCCAACAGCTATAAAAATTGCTTTACTTATGAAATCACAGGCATTGCTGGATGCTACCGAGAAATTGGAGAGTTCTTTTAGAAAGAAAGCCAAGGAATTTGACCATGTATTAAAAATGGGCAGAACGCATCTACAGGATGCAGTTCCAATTCGATTGGGACAGGAATTCTTAGCACATGCTACTGCTGCAAAGAGAGCAAGAAAAAGGATAGTTCAATCAATAGAAGGACTAAAGGCAATAAATATGGGAGCAACAGCGGTTGGAACATGTCTTAATGCTGAACCTGAATATATTAAGATAGTAGAAAAAAGATTGAAAGAAATTTCAGGTTTTAATTTAGTGATTGCAGAAGATTTAGTAGATGCTACCCAAAATGCGGATGCATATGTGGAAGCTTCTTCAGCTATCAAGGCATGGGCTGTTGTATTATCTAAGATATGCAATGATTTAAGGTTGATGGCTTCCGGTCCAAGGGCAGGTTTATATGAGATCAGACTTCCTGAGGTTCAACCCGGATCTTCAATTATGCCGGGAAAGGTTAATCCAGTCATTCTTGAAGCAACTAATCAAACAGTTTTCCAGATAATTGGCAATGATGTTACAATAAATATGGCTGCTGAGGCAGGTCAATTGGAATTAAATGTAATGGAGCCTGTTTTGGCTTATAATTTAATGCAAAGTTTTGATATAATGACAAATGCCCAAAATATGCTCAGAGAGAGATGCATTGATGGTATATTAGCCAATGAAAAGAGATGCAGGGAATTTGTGGAGAGAAGTATTGGAATAATAACTGCACTAAATCCTCATATTGGTTATGAAAAAACCTGTACAGTAGCAAGAGAAGCATTTATAGGAAATAAGAGTGTTCGGGAAATTGTTTTAGAGCATAATATACTCGATGAAAAGAAGTTAAATAAAATACTGGATCCTTATGAAATGACCAAAAGTGGCATTGCAGGGAAAGAATAATTCAAACATGAATATAAACTTCT
>JALNXY010000056.1 GCA_023230105.1 Verrucomicrobiota bacterium | reverse complement strand
AAAGTTTTGGATTTTTATGAAATAAGAGAAGATGAAAGGAAAGGACTTTCGAATTCCATTAAAAACAGGCGAAAGATACTGTCTATTATACAGGAAGAAATGAAGAAACTTAATATTGAATAGATTTAGCACAATAGTTATTGCTATTATTTTTAGAGCAAAAGGATAATAGCAAAGAAAAAAAATAAAAAATTATACATTTGGAAAGGAGGAGCGATGAAAAACTTAGAAGAATTAAAAATAATGCGTGAGAGAGTCAAAAAAGATTTACAACTAAGAGCAGGTAAACATCGTGTAAAAATTGTTGTAGGTATGGGTAGTTGTGGAATTGCAGCTGGTGCCAGAGAAACTATGAACGAATTTTTGAATTTGATTGAAAAAAGTAACAAAACAGACATTATTGTCACAGCTTCTGGATGTTTCGGTTTTTGTGCTCAGGAGCCTATGATACATGTATATGTAGAAGATAAGAAACCAGTTACTTATCGAAATGTAGACATAGAAGCAGCACAGGAAATATTTGATAATCATATATTAAACGGGAAAATTGTAGAAAAATACCTATTTTCAAAGGGGAAAAAATAATGAGTGAAACAGCAATTAATAGAACTGATCAATTGACTGATGAAGAAAAATATGAAAAATTAAGAGAATTTATACAGGAAAACAGCGACAAAAAAGGTTATTTAATACCTATTTTGTATGAAGCACAATCTTTATTTGGTTATTTGCCGGTAGAAGTTCAGAGGTTTGTTGCTGACGAGATGAATATTTCAGTAAGTGAAGTGTTTGGAGTAGTAACTTTTTATTCTTATTTTAAGACACAGCCTGTAGGTAGACATACTATTACTATTTGCATGGGAACTGCATGTTATGTAAGAGGGGCAAAAAAGATATTGGAGGCATTGCAGGACAAATTAGGTATAAAAATGGGAGATACAACAGAAGATCTAAGATTTACTTTAGGGGAGCAACGTTGTTTTGGATCATGTGGTATGGCTCCGGTAATTATGATAGATAAGGACGTTCATGGGCGTTTAACTCCCAATAAATTAGATGCGATTTTAGAGAAATACAAATAGTTGATAAGGAGTAATTATTATGAATAATATAAGGACCCAACTTCTTTTATGCCATGGAACTTCGTGTATGTCTAATGGTGCAACAACAGTAAGAGAAGCATTAGAAGAGGCTTTGAGAGAAGCAAACCTGGAAAAAGAGGTTGAAATAATAACAACCGGTTGTATGGGAATATGTGAGTTAGGACCCATTATGGTAGTGTATCCAGATGGAGTTTTTTATCAACAGTTAAAACCGGAAGACGCAAGAGAGATAGTCCAAGAACATATCTTAAAAGGCAGAGTAGTTCAACATCTATTCTACAAAAAACCAAAGAGTGAAGAACTAGTAGCGATGATGGAAGAAATAGATTTCTTCAAATTACAGAAGAGGATTGCACGTAGAAATTGTGGAATCATCGATGTCAATACTATTGATGATTATATTGGTGCCGATGGATTTATGGCTTTAGGTAAAGCTTTAACCGAAATGACGCCACAGGAAGTTATTGAAGAGGTAAAAAAATCAGGTTTAAGAGGAAGAGGGGGAGCTGGATTCCCCACAGGATTGAAATGGGACTTTGCAGCTAAAGCGAAAGGTGAAAAAAAATATATTTTATGTAATGCTGACGAAGGTGACCCTGGTGCATTTATGGACCGTAGTATGCTGGAAGGCGATTCTTACAGTGTATTAGAAGCTATGATGATAGGGGGCTATGCAATTGGTGCTAATCAAGGATATATATATGTTCGTGCAGAGTACCCCCTGGCAATTGAAAGACTTAAAATTGCTATTAGTGAATTGAGAAAACATCAGCTTTTAGGAAAAAACATTTTAGGAACCGGATTTGATTTTGATGTAGAAATCAGAATGGGCGCAGGAGCATTTGTCTGTGGTGAAGAAACTGCTTTGATGCGATCTATTGAAGGTAAACGGGGAGAACCAAGACCTAGACCTCCTTTCCCGGCAAACAAGGGATTATTCGAAGTTCCAACTGTATTAAATAATGTGGAAACTTTGGCAAATATCCCATATATAATTTTACATGGAGCAGATAATTTTGCCTCAGTAGGTACGGAAAAAAGTAAGGGGACAAAGATTTTTGCTCTTGCTGGGAATATTAATAATACTGGTCTGATTGAAGTTCCAATTGGAATTACTTTGGGAGAGATTGTTTATAACATAGGAGGAGGAATTCCTGGTAATAAAAAATTTAAGGCAGTGCAAATTGGAGGGCCTTCTGGAGGATGTATTCCAGCTCAACACCTTAATGCCATAGTAGATTATGAATCACTAAAAGAACTGGGAGCAATAATGGGTTCTGGCGGATTAATTGTAATGGATGAGGATACCTGTATGGTAGATATAGCCCGCTATTTCATGGAATTTATTCAGGATGAGTCTTGCGGAAAGTGTACTCCCTGTCGTGAAGGAACAAGAGTAATGTTAAAAATATTGACCAGGATTTGTGAAGGCAAAGGTAAAATGGAAGACCTGGATACCTTGGAAGAGTTATCTTACAATATTAAAGATACAGCCCTTTGCGGCTTAGGCCAAACCGCTCCAAATCCTGTTTTATCAACACTTAGATATTTTAGACACGAATATATTGAGCATATCAGAGATAAGAAATGTAGAGCAGGAGTCTGTGCAGAATTAGTCTATGCTCCTTGTTCTAATTCCTGCCCTGCTTCAGTTAATGTACCCGCATATTTAGCATACACGAAAGAGGGACAATATGACAAGGCTATGCAGGCTCATTTAAGGGCAAATCCATTTCCAGCGGTTTGTGGAAGAGTTTGCCCTGCATTCTGCGAATCGAGATGCAGAAGAAAAGACATTGATGATGCTATCAATATTCGCGCTGTTAAAAGATTTATGGCAGATCAGGATGTTGATTATTTAGATTGCTTCCCTGAAAAAAAGAATAAAAACGGAAAAAAGGTAGCAGTGATTGGTGCAGGACCTTCCGGGCTTTCCAATGCCTATTTCCTGACAATGCTTGGATATGAAGTAGCAGTATTTGAAGCTCAACCGAAGGCAGGTGGTATGTTAACATATGCTATTCCTTCATACCGTTTACCAAAGGACATAGTTGAGAAAGAAATAAAGGCTTTAGTTGATTACGGGGTTCAGATAAAAACCAATGTAAGAGTTGGAGAAGATATTACTTTGGATGAGCTCAGAAGTGAAGGATATGAGGCTTTTTACATATCTACAGGATCATGGGACTGCGTTATGGCTGGCATGGGTGATACTGGAGATCCAAGAATATTTAGTGGACTTGATTTTTTGTCAAAATTTAATAAAAAAGAAAAATTGGAAATTGGCAAGGAGGTTCTGGTAATTGGTGGTGGAAATTCAGCAATTGATGCTGCAAGAACTGCTAAGAGATTAGGGGCAAATGTAACTATAGCTTACCGAAGAACCAGGGAAGAAATGCCTGCTGATGAAGCTGAAATAATTGAAGCTGAAAGAGAAGGGATAAAAATCTCTTTATTACAAAATATCAAAGAGGTAACACCCAAAAAAGAGAGCTTGGAAGTTGAATTAGTCAACATGAGACTAGGTGAATATGATAGTTCTGGAAGACGTAGACCTATAGAAATAAAAGGATCTACTTTTATTAAAAAAGTTGATGCTCTTATTCTGGCTATTGGACAAAAGCCTAAAATCTCTGATTTGGTTAAAGGTGAAAAAATTGAGTTGAATCGAAATAGTACTATACCAACTGAAAAGGGAATAACCAAGGTTAAGGATATTTTTGCTGGTGGAGATGTGGTTTTAGGTGCAGCAACAGTTGTAGAAGCTATTGGTGAAGCACAGAATGCTGCTGAGGCAATTGATTTTTATTTAACTGGAAAAATAAAAGTTTATCCTTGGAGAATAAAAGATCCTGTTAATGTGGAATTTGATCCTGAATCTGAACCAGTAGATTTCAAGCGTTCAAAGGATAATTTAATTCCTGTAGAGGATAGAGGGGTCTATGATGAAGTAGAAAAAACCTGGAGTAAAGATACTACATGTAGAGAAAGCGAAAGATGTTTGCGTTGTGAATACCGAGAGGACTAATATTGAAGAAAGGATTGATAAATATTAAAATGAAAGATACAGAAATTAAAAAAGAGAGAAATGCAATGTCATTAGTCCAAATAACAATAGATGATAAGAAGGTAATGGTAGAGCCTGGTTCTACTATTTTAGATGCAGCAAATAAGGCAGGAATAAAAATTCCGACACTTTGTGCTATGCCTGAAATCAATCATTATCCCGGTTCTTGCCGCATGTGTGTTGTGGAAGTAGAAGGAATGCCTTGTTTAGCTGCTT
>JALNXY010000015.1 GCA_023230105.1 Verrucomicrobiota bacterium | reverse complement strand
GGTGCTTTCGTTTTATCGGCTGGTTTTAGAGACAAAAAAAAGCCCTATCTGACTGATAGGGCACATAAAAAAGTCTGTCTGAAATTTGCTATTACCTGGCTGGGCCTCTCTTTTTCTTCGCGATTGCCGCGGTCGGTTTTACCTTTGCAGCTCTTTTTTCTTCTTTTTTCTTTTTCTCATATTCCTTCCTGATGTTTCCCGTTTTTGGTTGGTTATTCCAAGCCGCCAGGGCTTCTTTCTTAGAATACAAACCTCCTGTCTTCCTTTCTACCCCCAGTATGTAAAGTGCCATTTTTATGGAACGGGCCTTGAGGGGTATTATTTTCTCTAGCTCTTCCGCCGTTACCCATTTTTCCTCTTCCTTAGGCTCCCCCTTGTCTCGTACTACTTGTATTATCTCTTTCTTAGCGAACTTTATATAGTCGAGAGTGAGTTCGCGTTTTTCTCCTTTGCTTGCCAACGGTTGGTTGATTTGAAAGTATTGAATTAAGTCCCCATAATCATCCCAACAAAACTTGCGTTTCGTTTTCGTAACCTCTACTTCGAGTTTGAATTTGAATTGCTCATTTGTGCCCCCATCTAGTTTAAAGGTATCCAATATCCCCTCGACTCCTAGCGGATAGCCTCCAGCCACACTAGATGTTAGGGTCTTGCCTGTCGCCTTGTCCTTAATCACCAAAGAAAAGTTCACATTATTTTCATTATCATGCGCATCACTCTCTGCTTTTTCTTCGTTATTTTTCGAAATCTTTAAATTCCTGATAGAATCTTTATCCTTAGCCAAATAAGCCCGGAGTAATTGAATATTATGCAAGGAGGCATCACTAGACGAGCGTACCTTCTCAAGATACTTGCAAACAAAGTCCACAATCTTCAATTTATTTGAATCTGAATCAAACCAACCCAATAGACTTTCTTTTGTTCCCGCGTCATTCGTATCCCCGTACTTCTTGCCATGATCATATATCTTATCGAATAATTGCTTTTTCTCTGCATTGAATTCCTCAATTTTAGAGTCTATGTAGCAACTTTCTTTTAGTTCCCGGATTGTGTACAATAACCCATTTCTTTTTAGAAAATCACGATAGTTTTCATCGGGTTCCCAAATAAAAGAGCTGAAGTCATCCAAGACTTTGTCTAGCTGGGCAATCACCTCCTTGATATACTTCTGCGGGATATTGATTGCATCGGGTCCCAACCTCGAATCAATCTCATTCAACATTGATTGCACCCTCCAGTTATCCTCATCTTCTAGCGGTTTTTCGCATTTATCAAGCAGGCGTCTCCTTTGAGAGTAGATTTCTCTGCTTTTCTTTTGGAGCCCGGCACATGTCTCACGATATTTGTTCTTTGTATCTTCAGGAATAGCTTCCTCCCTATCAATACAATCGCTAATGTTCTTCAATATCAGAGAAGCCTCGTTCTCTATTTGTGCGAATTCATTTTCCAGTTCAATTTGTGTTTTCATCCTTCATCTCCATATACTTTTCCTTTCAGTATTTCTTTTGCGGTTTAGTCAGTGAGTAGTTCTTTAAGCTGTTCAAGCGCCTGGGCTAGCTTTTCCGGGGGTGTGTCTTTCAGGATAGAAACCGCCAGGGACTTGCGTTCTTTGGGCGTTTGGGCCTTCTTCATGGGCAGGGTTAGTTTGGGCGCTGCTTCTTTCAAAGCATAGGCGGGGGCTTTGCTGGTGAAGCCTTCCTGCATGAAAGTATCGTCAATTTTAATGTAATGCCGGACAATTACCCCTACAAGGGAAGAGCCAAGAACCTTCTGAATAAGTTCCATCTGTACCCCTGCTTTAATTGCTGCCACTACAAAGGAGCCGCGGAAGCTATGCCAGCCGCGAAGAGAGGCTCTGATTGCTCTGCCTTTTATATCGCTATTCAGCCTGCCGCGGCCCTCTGGCTCTTCTTCGGTTTGGGCCTTGAGCTTTATCCTTCTCAGGATTCTCAGGCCGCTCAGCTCTTCCAGGGCGTTCAGATTCAAAGAAACGGTGCCTTTGCTGACCTGCATTTCACGGGCAATCTGGGGAACCGTCTGGCTTTCCAGGTAACGGGTGACAATTTCCCGGACTCTTTCCTTGCGGTCTTCTCTCCAAAGAGAGAGCTCAATCCTTTCCAGAGCCAGTTTAAGGGTTTGGCCCGGGTTTCTGTTCTTCACATTGCGAAGCTCCTTCCGCTTTGTCCCGGTATAGCCCAGAGCAAACAAAACTCTGTTCAACCGGTCTTTCAATACCTTTTGATTTTTGAGATATTGCTCTGCGATTCCGGGCAGCACATACTTTGCCGCGGCTCCTTCTGCCTCTCCCTTTCTGGCCGCAAGCTCTTCAAGCTCGTTATAAAGTAAAGGCCACATGCCCAGGGTAACATTGCCGCCCGTTTTGTAGGTATGCAGGGAAATGAGATTGCGTTTGAAGTCTACTGAGTCCCATTCCAGCAAACAAATATCCTTCAATCTTAGCCCGGTGCAAGACGCCAGAATTACCATGCTTTTAATTTCTGAATCCAGCTCAGCCGCCTTTTGGATAATCTGGCCTATCTCTTCAGGGCTGAATAGTTCCCGGGAAATAAGCCCGCCGGTCAGGCGTTTCAAGTCTTTCAGCCATTCATAGGTTTTAGAAAAGGAAGAGTACCGCCGGAAAACAGCTCTCAGTGTAACAAGATTGTCATTCCAGGTGCGGGGGGTAAGGTGCAAGTCATTTTCAAGATACCCAAAGAAAGCGCTCATTTCTTCGATAGAAACCGTTTCCAGGTGCCGCGTCTTTGGGAAGCGCTTAGCCATAAACCCGGTGAACCTTTTAACCTTTGCCCGGGTGTAATTGTCGTTTTTAGTGAATACCCTGCCAGTGTAGAGTTCCCGGGCCATTCTCTCCCAGAGCGTCTTCAGCTCTATGCCCGCGGCTTGGGTTTGCCCATATTTGACTTTGAGAAGATGCTGGGCCGCTTTTATCTCCAAACGCTGGCGTTCCCCTACTTCTTTCCAGTCATGGGTCTGTCTTTTGAGATTTTCCAGAATCTCTTCGGCTTGTATCCTTGAATGCTCAAATTCAGAATCGCCTCTATCCTGTGCCAGGCCGCTGGGCGGGGGCGTTCCCCTCCAATGGCACAAGCTGACCTCTAAGCGCCTTCCTTCTTTCATGTATCTGCCGAACCAATGAGGGCGCAAATAGCCAGAAGAGTTTTTTCTCAATTTTAAGCTCATAATTTTTTTGAATAGGTGGGGTGCGTGAGTGGGGTACACGGCGCAAAGGCATAGGGAGCACAAAGGAAATTTGAATTCTCCGGTTTAGAATTGCTCTTTTTCCCGGTCAGCTCTCTAAGTTGAAAAATTCGTCTTTTCACAAAGCGGCTTTCTTTGCTAAGTCACAATGTAAACCTTTGTCTTTTGTTGGTCAACCCTTGCAGGCTATGCGTGGAAAAAGTGGGGGGTGGGGTGCGTAGGTGGGGGACAAGGGGGGTGTTCAGCTCTTTTTCTGGCTTTTTTAGAAAACACGCATTTTCGTAAGTGATTGATTGGGAAGTCTTTTGAAGTGGTACCCCGGCTAGGACTCGAACCTAGGACCAATTGATTAAGAGTCAACTGCTCTACCAACTGAGCTACCGAGGCACCTAAATTGTAACGCTTGCGTTACGTGGGGGAGATTCTGCATTCTTCCGGCTCTTGTTTCAAGAGAAAAACCTTTTAAGAAGGCTTTTTCCTCTTTTCTACTCGAAACGGCACCACTATTAACGCCCTCAGGACAAACCTTAAAAACGAATATCCCAGCTATGCCGTTTTTGTAAGGAGAAAACAGAAGAAACCTAAAGGCCCCGATTTGAGTCTGCCAATGAAAGTTCGTTGCCTTTGCCTAAAAGCGCCCTGTCAATCTTTCACTCGCTCCCCAAATCCCCGTCTATTAAAGCGAATTAAAAACAGAAAGGCCGCCACATATAATCATTAAATCAAAGACCTGCCGGAGAACTGCAGAAATTCTCCTCCAAGAAGCCCTTTCAGATCGCGCTTAATCTCTTCATCGCCAACATCCCATCCGGAAGCTTCCAATGCTGAATATTTTTCCCCAAGTGTGAGAATCAATGACTCCTTAAAATGAGTCCATTTATAGAGAAGCTGGTCCAAAACACGTGCATCAGAATGCTGTGGCGTAAAGCTCAACCCCAAAAGCTCAAAGCGTAAATTAGAAATTTCGTCAATCAGGGAGGGTATATTAGTAAACCACCAACATCCAAAGGGGTGTAGGTTAGGAAATTTACGTGATGCAACGCAGAGATGGTGCTGATTTTCCCTCGAGAGGGCTGTAACCAAGAATTTGTTATCTGGAAAAGTCCTACATAACTTCTCAATAGCCTCAATCGAAAAGCACCCGAGGCTATCTCCGGCCAAACCCAAATGCGGATTCACCGAACGAGTAACACCTGCCATTATGGCAAAAGGCAAGCCCCGCGTTTTACAAAACGGCAGGACAACCTGAGTTAATATCGAGCTATCCTCAGAATCCAAATCGAGAGAAAAATCCGGAGGGAGAGAGACCATGAGATACAAAGGCTGAATTGTGTCTGCCCAGAAATGGAGAAAGCGGATTAACTCGTTGCGAGTTTTCTGATCCAGATCAGAACGAACATCATAACCCTGCTGGCAAAGAAAACCAACCACACTATTATATTCCAAGACCAGCGGGTCAACCCTGAGCGCGGATAAAAACCGTGAGTCTCGAGAAAAACCTTTCTTCCAAAGGGCAATTTCTTCCGGATCAAAAGGACTGTTTGTCATAACCGCAGCTGAAAGATTGGCCGATTCAAAAACCTCTTCGACATGTTGTTCCACCGTTCGTTGAGCAAACCATTTCCGAACAGAATTTAAATCACGCCTGTTGACATCCAGGCCAAGCATATTCAGAGTCGTAATGACACCCCTGCAGGATTCTGAAATCGGGGAATGTTTGATAAAAAGCTCGTTCCAAATCAATTCAGCCTGCTGCTTCTTCTCCAAAACAAAGAAATCCTTATAAGGCATCTTGAAGAAGCGGAAAGACTCGGCCACCAGATAGTGGTAGGTGAGCAGTTCATCTATCCCCCAAAGGAGCATCTTCCCCATGGCCGGATCATAGAGGTGAGTGTGAATATCCAATATCTGAGTTTGGCTCAGAGCATTGGCAACACGAGTTTCGACAGGAGGCTCCTCCGGGAGATTTTTGAATTTCATTTATAAACCTATTTTTTCAACCAAATGACGGCATTAACAATGTCATCGGTGTGCATACCTTGAGCTTTATAAAGCTCTTCAACCTTGTACGCAGAACGGCCAAACTCTCCGCGAATACCCAATGATTTCATCTTGCATCTGACTCCTGCTTGGCCAAGGGCATGAGCAATCTGAGCACCCATACCGCAAGTGATCTGGTGATCTTCCACTGTAACAACACGACCTTGGGCGGCTTCCACTGCCTTCCCAAGTGTTTCAACATCCACCCGATTCGTGAAAGGATTATTGATCACGGTAACCTGGATTCCCTGAGATTTCAAAACTTCAGCGGCCTTGAGGCTATATCCAAGAAGCGGACCGCAAGCTATGATCACGGCATCAGTTCCTTGCGTTAAAACTTGCGCCATACCCCATGGATACTGAGCATTGGGCATCCAGGAAACCGGATAATTTTCCCTTCCGACAAAAAAGAGGACCGACTCGCCATCTCTACCGGCTTTACGGTCAGTCTCCAATTTTTTTATAGCCTGATACATCAAGGACTGCGCCTCATCTGAGCATGATGGAGTAATCACTACTGTATGGGGTATTGCGGAAACAGCTGCAAAATAGGTAGTCGCCTGGTGTGATGCGCCATCAGCTGCATCCTGCAAGCCCACATGCGAAAACATACCGATAACGGGTGCCTGAGACAAGCTGGCCATCGTGAGGGGGAGATTGCCCTTAGTAACTCCGAACTGTCCAAAGGCATCCACTATGGGAATAAAACCCATTTTAGAAAATCCTGCGCCCACGCTGATCATATTGGATTCGGCTATGCCCACTTCCACGAAGCGATCCGGAAATGCTTTTTGAAATTCAGCGATCCCGGTTGACCCTTGAACATCGCAGCAAATGGAATAGACCGGAGAACCTTCACGGGCTGCTTCAATCGCGCCTTTAGCCAGACCAGCCTGGATTTTCGCTTTTTTAACTGCCGCGGGAGCAGACAGCTTTGCTTTTTTGGCAACCTCTGATAGCATCCACTGCTCATTGAGTTTTTCAGCCCAAACCCGAAATTCACCCGGCAGATATTCAAAACCACCGTAAATTTCAGCAAGAAAATCAACTATTTTTTCGGCGTTTTGCAGAGGGTAGCCGTGTCCACCACTGGAACTGTCTTCCGTAGATTTGACTCCTTTACCTTTGGTCGTCTTGAACCAAATACAGACTGGCTTTAAAGGATTGGCCCTGGACTCCCCTATTCCTTTCTCAACGGCTTGGTATACAGATTCCAAACAATTCCCCTTCTCGACCTTGATAACAGTCCACCCCAAAATGCTAAGTGCCTCAAAAGAAGGCTGCATGGAGAAAGAATCTTTATCAATACGGCCTGAGAGCTTAGTGTTGTTATCAGAAAGCAGAAGGACAAAAGGATTTACTTTCCCCCTGGCTGCAAAACCGGGAAGTGCACTCAGAGCTTCTTTAGCCTCACCTTCCATACAAGCCCCGTCGGAAACTGTGCAAAGCGTCACACGATCATTACCCGAAACTCTATCCGCCATTGCCAGCCCCTGGGCTTGGGGGAGAGCCGACCCTAAGGGGCCATTACTCAGGAAAACGCCTTCAGGATTTATATGGGATTCCCCATGTCCGGTGAGTTTGCTATTGAAACTACGAAAACCCTTGAGGCTCTCAAAGCTCATCCCATCAAACCCATAGTTGGAGCGCAAAGCGTAGATACCATTTTCCGTATGGCCGGCATCGTTTACAAAATTATAGGCTTCATACCACTGACATCCTTTGACAGAAAACATAATTGCGTGGGCTGCCGCCATGATTTCAGCAAAGGCAGATGGGCCACCCCAATGACATGCAGCTCCCCCTATGACGGCGTGTAAATCCATCAAAGCGACCAATGCGCGAGTTGCACGAGGGTCCGCCACTGTCACCTCTTGCCCTGAAACGTTCTTAATCCGGACCGAGTAACGCGGAGCCTGAGTAGGCGTAGGCGCCAATTTATTGGGAAGGGAAAGGGGAACCAAGGCTGGAGTTGGGGTAATCTCTTTTTTATTATCTGGCATAGACATTTTTGAAACCTTTCGTTTTATTCTCTCTTGGAAGTCAGCCTATGAGGGGCAACTTCTGGGTGGTATGTTAAAACAAAGCCTCCTTTATGTCAGTAAATTATTGATTATTGGTTGGTTCAAAGGTTAAACAGCCAAAACCTTTTCATCTTCTCTAGACAAAACCTTTCCACCTATAATAGAATGCTGCCGACGTCAACCGGGCTGAACTGCCCGAGCTACTATTTAAAATTTTATGCAGGCACCATTCAAAAAACATCTTCAGAACACCTTAAATGAAATCCGCGAAGCCGGATTGTACAAAGAAGAGCGTCCTATTTCCACTCCACAAAGTAGTGTTGTGAGAGTCAAAGATGGTAAACCCGTCCTTAACCTCTGCGCAAATAACTACCTGGGACTGGCCCAAAATCTGAAAATTCGACAAGCAGCCCAAGTGGGACTGGAGCAGTGGGGCTATGGAATGGCCAGCGTGCGCTTTATTTGCGGCACTCAAACTCTGCACAAGACTCTGGAACAAAAGCTAAGTGAGTTCCTGGGAACGGAGGATACGATCCTCTACTCTTCATGCTTTGATGCTAATGGGGGACTTTTTGAAACTCTATTAACAGCTGAAGATGCCGTTATTTCTGACGAATTGAACCACGCCAGCATTATTGACGGTGTACGGCTATGTAAAGCCAAGCGCTTCCGCTATAAAAATAATGATATGGCAGACTTGGAGCAGCAGCTTAAAGATGCGGCTTCCTGCCGGTTCCGGTTAATTGCCACAGATGGCGTTTTCTCTATGGATGGCTATATAGCCAACCTGCCGGCTATCTGCGACCTTGCGGACAAGTACGATGCTATAGTGATGGTGGATGACTCACATGCCGTAGGTTTCATGGGTAAACACGGCAAGGGAACTCATGAATACCACAATGTCATGGGGCGGATAGATATTTTGACAGGAACTTTTGGAAAGGCTTTGGGGGGTGCCTCTGGTGGCTATACAAGTGGACGCAAAGAGATTATTGATTTGCTCCGTCAACGCTCTCGCCCTTACCTTTTCTCCAACACTTTGGCACCGGTTATTTGTGCGGGGACACTCAAAACTTTAGAAATACTCAACCGCTCCACGGAGCTGAGAGATCGTCTTGAGGAAAACACCCGGTATTTCCGAGCAGCCATGGTTCAACTGGGCTTTACCATTCCGGAAAGCACTCACCCTATCGTTCCTATTATGCTGGGTGATGCTGTTCTGGCACAAAAATTCGCAGCTCGAATGTTGGAAAAAGGCGTTTATGTGGTCGGCTTCTTTTATCCGGTCGTTCCTCAAGGCAAGGCGCGGATTCGCACTCAAATATCCGCAGCGCACACTCGCGAGGAATTAGACCAGGCTATAGCTGCTTTTGCAGAAACCCGGAAAGAACTCATGATATAAACCAAAATATTGGTTGTGACAAAAATCTCTTCCGCATCTTCCAAAAAACCGTCACTGCGACTTCTGGTCGTAGATGACTCTGCGTTTGATGCCCAAATGATTGCAGCAAAACTGCAGATTTACGGTTTCGAACCTGAGATGGAACGGGTAGAGACATTAACTGATTTTCGAAAATCAGTCATTTCAGGCGGGGACTGGGACGTCATCATTTCTGATTACTTCATGCCTAAATTGAAAATGATGGACACCTTAGAGTGCCTGAAAAAGACCAAACTCGATATCCCTTTCATAATCGTCTCCGGCGGCATTGGTGAAGCTGACGCCGTAGCCGCCATGAAGGCAGGAGCCAACGACTATGTTCTGAAAGATAATCTGCAGAAGCTTGGGGCTGTAGTTGAGAGGGAACTACGAGATGCCCGGGTTAGACGAGCTCAGAAAGAAGCCGAAAGAGCACTCAAAGAAAGTGAATATCGCTATCGCACACTTTGGGAAAACTCCAAAGATGCACTCATTCTCGTCAAAACCGACGGAAAAATTCTGCTATGCAGTCCGGCTTCGGAAACCATCTTTGGCTACCCTGGCGAATTCCTTCAACAGCAACTGCTCTCCACATTACAGCCGCCGGAACGATTCCCTCAACTGCCTCTCTTAAACGAATGTATCAAAAACGGAGCAGTACACCTCTTTGAGCGCACTGAAACACAGGCCTTGCATAAAACGGGAAAAGTTGTAGATATCGAGGTGGATGTCAGCAAAATCATTCTAAAAGGAGAAAGCATCGCCTGTCTTTCCATTCGTGATGTGACCGAGTGGAAACGTTCTCAAGCCGAGCGCAACCGGAGTAAAGAACAGCTGCGAATTGCACAAGAAATTCACAAAAACCTTTACCCATCCGAGCCGCCGGATTTTCCCGGTTATGATATTGCGGGAAAATCCTATCCGGCAGAAGAAATAGGGGGCGATTATTTTGATTTCTTCTCCGAGTCTGAACATACCTTGGATGTAGGTTTGGGGGATGTATCCGGTCATGGTCTAGGGCCCGCTATTCTGATGGCTGAAACTCGTGCCTATCTGCGAATACTATCTAGAACCCGAGAGTCTTTGGATGAAATCCTAACGCGAACCAATGAAGTATTAGCAGAGGATATGGCCGGCAAGCACTATGTCACTCTGACATTGTTGCGATTGATCTCCAGGCCACCATCCCTGATTTATGCCAATGCCGGTCATATTGCCGGGTATATTCTGGACTCCGGCGGGCAGGTAAAACAGCGTTTGACGCGAACCGGTATCGTTCTGGGGCGCAAAGAAAACTCCACCTACACTCAAAGCGAGTTCATCGCACTGGATGAAGGCGATTTGATTCTCCTCATGACCGACGGGATGCAGGAAGTTTTTTCGGAATCAGAAGAGATGTTCGGTCCGGAACGAATACTGGAAGTCATCCGCAAGAATATGAAAAAGACCTCCAGCCAGATCATTGACGAGATTTACAAAGCCGGAATTGCTTTTGCAAATAGTCCCTCTTTGGATGATGACTTCACTTGCGTTATCATCAAGGTCACACCTGTGAATTAAGAACAGAGACTGTGGCGCTTTATAAACACATTCCTTAATGAATTATCACTTGGCGGCGTTGGCTCCCTTGTGCTTCATTTGAATGCTATATAAACCCTTGCTTGCGGTGATAAAAAGAACATCATGGTTTTTCCCTCCAAAACTGGCATTTGCGGTCCAGCCCTCAGGCACTTTAATAACTTCCCTTTCTTCACCTGCTTTATTATAAACCACAACACCACGGGAATTTGTAATATAGAGATTTCCGGCTTCATCCAGCGTCATGCCATCAGATTGAACTCTACAGAAAAGCTGTCTATTCCCCAATTCACCGTCAGAGAGGATGTCATAGCGATAGATGATCCCGGCCCCGATATCCGAAACAAAAAGCGTTTTCCCATCCGGAGTCCCGATAACCCCATTGGGCTGTTTTAAATCATCCGTGAGGCGTATGGGGAACTTGTCTTTCCCGGCCTCCAGGCGGTAAACATGCTGTCCGTCCATTTCTTTACCAGTACGGTCGCCCCACCAGGGTCTTTTGTAAAGAGGATCAGTGAAGTAGCAGTCGCCGTTGGGGTGAACCCACACATCATTGGGGCCGTTGAAAAGTTTTTCATTAGCGTCTACCCCTTTCATCAGCACCTCTTTTTTTCCATCCAGTGAAATTCGCCAAAGCTCATTTTTCTCATCCGCACAGGCGATCAGGTGGTCTTGTGCATCCATGAACATTCCGTTCGCACGCCCGGATGGGCTCATGAAAACGGTTAAAATTCCATCCGTACTCCATTTCAAAATACGGTCCAAATTCTGGTCGGTAAAATAGACATTTCCTTTAGAGTCACAGGTAGGCCCTTCTGTATAAGAAAAGCCCCTTGATAACAATTCCAGCTTTGCCCCTTCTGCTACGACTGATTGCGCTTCGGCGTCTTGGACAAAGAAACTAGCGACCATTAAGCCGGTAACTAACAATTGTGTTTTGATATTCATTGAATGACTATTTTGCTAATTGATCTACCTTTTTTAAATGCTCTGCAATCTTGCGAGCCCAAGCTTCGTATCCGGCCTGATTCAAGTGGAGATTATCGTTTTGGTAATACTCCGGAATCGGTTTTCCCTCACCATTCACGGTGATATCAAAGGTATTCAAGTAATACAGATTATCAGCCAAAGAAGCCCATACGTTAAGCTTTTGATTGAGTTCATTCATCTTCTCTATTTTATCTCGCCTCGCTTCAGAAGGTTTGACTGAAACAACAGTGACGGACACTTGCGCATATTGCTCTCTTATCCTCTCCAGCAGCTTTTTATAATTGCTTAACACCAGTTCCGGCGTTTTGCCCGATGCCAGATCATTATCTCCTTCATAAATAACGATATGTTTGGGGTTATAAGGGGCAATCACTGTATCAAAATGTTCTATTAAATCGGTGACTTGAGAACCACCAAAACCGCGATTAATGAGAGGGATGTCTGGCATATCTTCCTGCATACTCTTCCAGACAGTAAAAGTTGAACTTCCCACAAAGAGATTGAGTCCCGCCTGAGGTGGGTTTTCTTCATCCATTTTTTTAAAGGCAGCCATTTCTTTTTCCCAAGCCGCAAAAGTCTGAGTCGCAAACAAAACACAACACACGAGAACACCTAATACTTTTTTCATATATAGCTATTATTTATTGTTTTCAATCAATCTCTTTAAATTCATTTTATGAACCGGCTGGGTATAAGCCGGCCGACCATTTACTGATGACTCCGCTGTCCAAAAATCCAGGGTGTCTGGCATAAAAAGCACTATGTGCAAAGCAGAGGTTCGGGCTACCCCTTCACCCATAATCTGCCAGGCGACCTCCGGATTGATTTTTCCATGATGGGCTTCAATGCGGTCCGCCAGTGTTGTGTAATAGTGACTGCTTGCAACAAAGCATGTATCTTCTATCGCCTTAGGTAAAATATCTATTTTTTCTCCAGGGTGTAGAACCAGTATATCTTGTTCCAAACCTTTTTCCTTAGCCAGAGCCGCAGACCAGGATGCAATAGCTACAGCGCCATGCGTCTTGGCATCTGAAAGTACATAAAAATACTCACAGCTTCTCGGAACGGACTTGATCCACTCCACCGCATCCGCGGTCGTTTCAAAACGTTCAGCCACCTCACGCATCAGAAATGTCATCGGAATGCCCTCCAGGTATCCTTCGCCGCGTCCGCCCATCATCCCAAATGCGAGGCCTTTCTCATTCATGCAAGTAACCGTACCGACACACCCCGCATAACCAATATTGACCCAAGCAGTTCGATCTGTTGGCATAAAAACAACGGTGACGGCAGCTCTTTGCAAACCGATTTCTGTCATATAATCCAAAATCCGTCCATGCAAAAGCTGTCCATCCTCAGTTGCCTTACCCTTAAAAGCCATGACTGAACAATGAAAAAACTCCGGGAAAATATTGGCTGCATAAATATATTCTCGCGGAATTTGTAATTCGTCAGCTAAAGCATCCATCTCTTCGATGTAGTGGGCAGGCAGCCAGGCTTTTTGAAGTTCAAAGGCTTGCAATAAAGAGTGTGGAAACCACTCACCTTTTTCAATCGCGTGGTAAACACCGAACGCAAAAAGAATTTTACGGCAGTTGTAAATCGTTATTTGCCTCAGCTGCTCTGCATAGCTTTTGCCCATCTCTTGGGGCGTGCCTTTCACCACGATTAGCGGACGCCCATCAACTCTCTCCACACCTTTCATCAGGTCCGGTAGAAGTGAAGGTGCTACTTCGGAATAGACTCTTTCTTCCAAAAAATCCAACGTTGCATTGGCCATTTCGCTCAACTGACCTTCGTTAACATTTACCTCAACGCCCAAAGATGGATTTTCTTTTAGCAGGCTGGTTAACCTTTGGCATGCCTCCTGATTGCCGCCCCAGCGTTTGATAGTAAAAGAAGCCGAATGACGGCCGGTTAACTTCAGGACCGTGGGAAAAGAATCCAGGATTCCCCGTATACTTAGCTGATCTTTTCCTCCCTGAGTAGTAATCGACCAATTTTTCTGCCCTTCCAATTGCTGTACATCCACTTCCTCAGGCCAAAGTGCCAACTTACTTGCATTGAGTGCTACTAAATATTGGACAGCATTGGTAAAAAGAGAAAACTGGGTCATTTTCAGGGGTTGCGAGTCTTTGAAAGTTTTCTGATGTTTTTGCATTATGAACCGCGAACCCGTATCCTCTGAGGCCAAGATAAGCTCTCCGGTAAAGTCGGTCTTTAAACGAAAAAAGACCCTGCCCTGCGCATCCCATAGAGCCAGTAGATTAATCTCTTTCACCAAAGCTTCTATTCCGGCTCCAGAATCAATGACACCCTCTAATTCAATCTCCCAGGCGCATCCTGCTTCTGCCGGCGCCATAATCGGCCAAGCCAATTGGGCAGATAAGGAGCGAAAATCGTCTTTCCAAGCTTGCGGAACATCGTCGGCAAGACAGAGCACGCCCGCAATCCATCCGCATAAAAGATAGCCTAATATTCTTTTCATCACTTTATATCTTTCGCGCAGCCTGTAAGGCCCTCTAATATTCGAAAACAATTCTTACCCAATACAACTTTTTCGCAACTATATTTTGAGTCTCACTTTAATCTTCATAAGCAGCCAGGCAATTCCAATGCATGCCAGTGAGAACACCAACGAGCGTGATAACCCCAACAAACCATCATTCAGCATTTTGGGATAATCCCATCCGGTCAAAGCCTGCACGTTGTACCAGACATGGGGAATCATGTAGCAGGAAAGAGAGGCTATTCCAGCAGGAAGCAATAACTTGAACCACTTTCCTTTCCCAGCCACATCCACAATCCAGAATATTAAGACAAAGAGGGCAAAGAAAATCGCGCAGCAAATGAAAAGCCATGTTGGTGTAGCGTCTGCCCTGGAAATAACCCAATGATGTCTAGCCCAATAGGCCGCAGCCAGCGCACCCAGAGTCAATCCCAGTAACATGGGGAGCAACGTTTTGTTGAAATTGACCTTTTCTCCGAAGCGATTCACCAACACGCCTGTCATTGCCCCTATCAGAGCAAAAGCAACATGAACACCCCCGCCCGGTACAAGGTAAGCCCACTGATGTAGATGAAGTTGTTTAATGATACCGGAATTAGGAAGAGTGCAAAGTGCGATTGCAAGAGCCGCTGCAACCAGGCTCAGAAGAAGATTAAAGCGTGTAACAAGAATGACGACGGCACAGAGCAGATAGCTCCAGCCAAGAATCCCTAAATCCCCCCAAGATTGAAAAGAAAAAGAACCTCCCCCTTTGGCTTTATATTGATACCAAAACCAAAGGAGACCTCCTATTCCAATCGCTTTCAGCCCATAAATCAGGTAGCCCTTTGCTTTTGCATAATCATTCCATATCAGGAAAAAACAAACCACCAGACCAATACCCAACCATTCCTTAGGCACCGCACTCTTCCCCATGATTACGTAGTTTACAATGAAAACACCCATCACCAAAAGTGCCAAGGTTCGCAATACTACATGCAAAGAGACGGACCAGAGTGGATCGCCCTTTTGACGCCGGCTTTCAAGCGCATACGGAACAGCCATCCCCATAGCAAAAAGAAATCCGGGCAACACTATATCAAGAAGTCCTAGCTGATCTTTACCCTTCAGAGTATCAAAAAGCCAAGTGGGCACATTTTTCAGAGTCGAGATATCATACAGAAAGATCGCCAAAAACAGCATGATGGAGCGGAATACATCCAAAGACTCCAGACGAGCAATTTTCTCACCACCTCCCGTAGATTTTTTTGATTCACTTTTGCGAGCTGCTTTGTCGTTAGCCATATCCTTACTCTATCCTTTTCGGTTATTAAAATTCAACCTATGAATTCAAATATCCTCAGGAACTTCATTAAAATATTCTAAGGCGCTGATGTCCAGCCGGACATAAAGCCGAGACTTCACAATTCTGGCAATCCGGCTTGCGCGCCTTGCAACGGCGGCGACCATGCCAAACGAGCAGGTGGCTAAAAAGCGACCAGTCTTCCTGTGGGGTTAACTTCATCAGGTCCTGCTCAATTTTCTCCGGATTCGCCTTTTGAGAGAAATCCAAAAGTCCCGACAGGCGTATTACATGGGTATCCACAACCACACCTTCATTTTTCCCGAAGACTGTTCCTAAAATAACGTTAGCTGTCTTTCTGCCGACCCCGCTTAATTGAGTCAAAGTTTCCATCGTATCGGGAAACCGCCCACCAAACTTATCAAGAATGATTTGGCATGCCTCCTGGATATTTTTGGCTTTATTTCTGAAAAAACCAGTCGGCCTCACATCCTCCTGCAGATCTTCCAAAGGAGCTGCGGCATAGTCTTCCAAGGAGCGATATTTTTTAAACAGTTTCTCAGTGACAATGTTAACCCGCTTATCAGTACACTGAGCTGAAAGAATGGTTGCTACCAATAGCTCTATCGGATTTTTATGATCCAGCTCACAGCGAGCATCGGGATACGTTTTTTTGAGAATGTTGTAAACTTGGGAAGCTCTCTCCTTCTTCTTTCTTAATGACTCCATGCTACAGCGCTCTATTGTTTAGGGCAAAGGACTACTTTCCCTTCAAAATTCTGAATCAACAGGTGTTTTTCTTTTTCCCCCATGACATAAACAGGTGGGATAGGCGTTTTCCCCCCACCATTGGGAATATCCACCACAAATTCAGGAATGGCAAAACCTGTTGTATTTCCTCTTAGGGAGCGAATGATTTGGACGCCCCTCTCAATCGGCACCCGCAAGTGAGATGTTCCACTAAGCATATCACATTGATATAAATAGTAGGGTCTCACTCTGCACATTAAAAGTTTATGAACCAGCGCGGCCATCACACTCACATCATCATTTACCCCTTTGAGCAAAACAGATTGATTCCCCAACGGAATACCAGCATCGGCCAAGTACCCCAGGGCTTGCTTGGATTCCACGGTAAGCTCAAGAGGATGGTTGGTTTGGATATTAATAAAAAGAGGCGAAAAAGGGCGAAGTGCCTCTGCAAAACTTTTGCTCACCCTTTGCGGCAAGGTAATGGGAACTCTCGTGCCTATACGAATGATTTCAACATGCGGTATCTTTCTCAGCTCCTTTAAAATTGAAACTAAACGCTTTTCCGGCAACAAAAAAGGGTCACCGCCACTGACCAGGACATCTCGAATTTCCGTGTGCTCTTTTATGTAATCAAGCTGCTCTTTCCCAATCTGATAGACATGATTCTGACTCACCAACCGTCCTCGGGTGCAGTAACGACAATAGGCAGGACAATGGGATAGAGCCAGGAGCAAAACTCTGTCGGGATATCGGTGGATCAAATTTGGTGCAACCGTATAAGGCTCCTCACCACATGGGTCATGAGATTCCTGTTGGCTCACCACGGATTCTTCTTTTCTTGGAATAAACTGAATCCTCAAAGGGCAGGATGAATTTTGTCCATCTATAAGCGTTGTCAGGTAGGGTGTTAACGCCATTGAAAACCGCTGCGTGGCAATAAGTACCCCTCCAAGTTCGGACTCAGTCAGATTTGGAAATATTTTTCGAATTCCGCTCTCTGTTGTGATTCGATTACGCATTTGCCACCTCCAGTCGTTCCAATCTGAATCAGCAACGTTCGCCCAGACACCGCGCCCCGAAGAACTAAACCTCTTCAGCGAATGGCAAAGAAGCTCATCCACTGTTTCAATAGCATTAGGATTGTCTTTCACTTTCATCCAGCTGAGGGGAAGATAACCCGAAAAACCTCATTGGTAAACCCCACGTCCTTTAATTCTTAATTTTTTTACTCTTCCCCAAGAGATTAAATGTGGTTAAAAACACAGGAGAGTGCTAGAATGATCTTGCATGAGTAACCGGAAAGCGGAGCTTTGGCAAAAAATGACTAGCAGGAAGAATTTTATTCTCCTGGCAGGTCCTTGCGTAATTGAATCCCCGAAGGTCTGTGAGCAAATTGTCTCTCACCTAAAAGATCTTTGTAAAGAGCTCAACGTCATCTACGTATTTAAAGCGAGCTTTGATAAAGCCAATCGCACAGCGGCAAGTTCATTTCGTGGTCCAGGAATGGAAAGCGGATTAAAAATTTTGGAGCGCATCGGCTTTGAGCATGATGTACCCCTGATCAGCGATATACACGCCCCGGAACAAGCCGCAGGCCTTTCAGAAGTTCTTGATATACTACAAGTTCCCGCATTTCTTTGTCGTCAGACAGATCTCATCCAAGCTGCAGCTCGCACGGACTGCATCGTGAATTTCAAAAAGGGACAATTCTTATCCCCTCAAGAAATGAGTCGTGTGACGGAAAAAGCACTTGAAGTCGGCAATCAGCGATTGATGCTTACAGAGCGAGGAACAACCTTTGGTTACAACAACCTGGTCGTAGATATGCGCTCGATTCCCATTATGAAGAAAACCGGTTACCCGGTTATCTTTGATGCCACTCACTCGGTGCAATTACCTGGTGGAAAAGGAGACAAAAGCGGCGGAGAAAGAGAGTTCGCTCCCGTCCTGGCTCAGGCTGCTGTAGCCGCAGGGGCTGATGGACTCTTCATTGAAACCCATCCGAATCCCGATAAGGCTTTGAGCGATGGGCCAAACATGATTCCTCTGGCCCAAATGCGTGAAACGCTGGAACGTACCCTTAAAATCTGGGAGCTTCAAAAACAAGGTTAATCTTTTCAACGGTTGCATCGTCTTCTCTCAAAATGGATTCAATCATCTCGCCGAACTTCTCAGATCTAAATGCTGAGCTGAAGGAAAAATTAAAAAAGGTAAAGCTCTTCCTCTGCGATGTGGATGGAGTCCTCACTGATGGTACGGTACTGAAGGGCGATGGAATGGAGCTCAAGCGCTTTCACATCAGGGATGGTCTGGGACTTCGCCTTCTTATTGAGAACGGTATCCGCGTGGGCTGGATTTCTAATCGCCATTCAAGCGCGACAACGGCACGGGCTAAAGAGCTGGGAATTGATTTTTTAATTCAAGAACAAGGAGACAAAATTCAGTTTGCTGAAAAAATTCTTCATCAGACCGGATTTGTCTGGAACGACGTTTGCTATACAGGGGATGACATCATAGATATGGGAATGCTCCGTAAAGCTGCTCTGGCTGTTACCGTGCAAGATGCTCATCCTCTCATTAAAAATCTGTGCCATTACACCACTTCAAAGAGCGGTGGACAGGGGGCTATTCGTGAAATCTCAGAATTAATCCTCCATGCACAAGGTAAATGGGAAAACCTTGAAATTTTGAAGAGAGGCCTTTAAACGAAAGCACCCGAAGACCATTTTTTCTTCGAGTGCTCTGACTTAGTTTCAATTTCTATCCGCTCCTTACTCACCTTCTCCTACCTGGATTGCCTCCTATACCTCGATTATCAGGTCTCTCTCTGGAAGGGGGCACTGCCATTCGTGAAGGTTCTGAGGACCGTTGCCGAATTACCGGCGATGGAGATGATGGTCTCACCTGCGGAACAGGTTGAGGTTGTACCCTTGGTCGCACCGGAGATACAACCTGCCTATTTTCTGTAGGTCTTGTCGGCGCAGGAGTTCTCACAACGGGAGTGGAACGATTTTGCACCGAGGGTCTCACCTGCGGAACAGGTTGAGGTTGTACCCTTGGCCGCATCGGAGATACAACCTGCCTATTTTCTGTAGGTCTTGTTGGTGCAGGAGTTCTCAGAACGGGAGTGGAACGATTTTGCACCGAGGGTCTTGCCTGAGGCACAGGTTGGGGCTGTACTGATGGGCGCCCCGGAGATACAACTTGCCTATTATCTGAGCGCCTTGCCAATGCGGGAGTTCTCACAACGGGAGCGGGGCGGTTTTGCACTGAGGGACGATTCCGGATATCTGGTTGAGGGTCCATGACCGCAGACCGCCCCGGAGTTATCATTCGACCATTTTCCGAAGATAATCTCGTCTGATAAGGAGCAGAGCGATTGTTCCCATTTCCTCTATTTGGATTTTGTCTGACCTCGGAACGTTCGGTGTTTTTTGGAATATCCATCTCTGACGCCGAATATCTTCCGGTTGTGCGGTTATTCTCATCGAAAGGACGCATTTTTTCCGGAGTAGGTTTAGGAGTAGTCAATATGCGTCGATTATCCTGAGCTTGACGTCGATGATAATCCCCAATATTGGGCCGTTTAATCGCATCCCTTTGCGGTAATTCAGGACGTAGCTCAGTATCTTTTTCACGCTCTCCTGGCCGCCCCGGACGATTTCCATCGACATTTCCGGACGGAGGTCCGCCCGATCCACCCCCTCTTCCTGGGGGATTAACTCTTACATCACCTTCACCACGTCCATTCCGAGGCCCATCGCCCATACCGTTTCCGCCGGGTGGTCTCCCCCCATCATGAGGCGGCCCCATATTGGGATTTCGAGGCGGACGATGAAAGCCAGCATGCGGAGGAGGAGGAGGCCCCGGTGGCAAAGGTCGATACACGGGAATCAGCACAGGCCGATTCACAATAATGATCGGCGGAGGGAAAAAAACAGGTCCTGACTCGATGATAACAGCCCCGGCTCCAACATAAAATGGATTGGAATAGACAGTGACAATTTCCCTTTCTACTATGACAGTCCTGTTTTCCACTACCGGTTCTCCTGCATCTGCAACAGGCGAACTCTCAGTCACCGTATACTCAGGTTCAGTCACCTCTATTTGCCTGTTGCGCCATTGCGCCTGCATTCTTCCGGAAATCATCAACAATTCGGTGCGAGTGATGCCGGGCTTATTGGCTTTATACACGGCAACCATTCCTCCAAATAATGCCGCATTTGCCGACGTCCCGGCAACCACGACGTCATCGGAAAAGACAGCGTAAGGAATATCTGAATAGACATTGGTCTGACCTTCCCGTATCCAGGGAGGCAATATAACCTCGGGTTTTCTGCGGAAGTCGACCGTAGGTCCGGAGGAAGAGCTTTCCGATAAGTCACCTACAGCGATTACGTCCCGGTTATCAGCTGGAATCATAATTTCTCCTCCTTCAGTGTGATCATCAAAAGTGAGAACCCCTTCATTGGCCTGAACGATGACTCTTATTTTATCCTTAGATTTGGAAAAGTTTTTGCTCACATCACGAATCACAATCGCATAGCGCTTGTCCTTACGCAAGGTGCTCAAAAAAACCTCTTCTCGGGCCAGCTGGCTGGATTGACGCTGCGAGAGCTCTTCGCTAACTGATGAATCAACAGTTACTTGGGCATAAATTGATTGCCCCACTAAGTTTCCCAGTTTATCTCCATCATACTCGTATATGTAGAGGTCCAAGTCCTTAATGGCCTGATAATCACGATCATTTGAAAAGTCATTCCACACACAAAGGACACGGACATCTTTCTCATCCGATTTCACTGAGAAAAAGAGTTTATCCTTATTCTGAGAACGATTGACCTTGGAAAAAAGAAGGTTCCCATCTTCAGTTGTCTGGATGGAGTCATTATAGACTGCTTTACCGTAGTTGCCCGCGGCATTAATCCAGGTTATCCCGGCCTCAATTGCTTCGTATACGGTCGCATTTACAAAACCTTCGCCATCATAATTTCCACCGTATTCCCAGTTTTGTGCATAGACAATAATATCTACCTTTTCCTGAATGGCATACCGAACAGCCCGTCTAAAATTGGTGAGACCATTCGCATTTAAAAGATAAATTTGTGGTGCCACATCATAGCTCATACCCGTCATTGCCCAAACAAGCTGAGCCACACGACGACCATGGGCTTCGTTGGCAGGAGGAGCCTCGTAACCAGGGTTTAAGTCGTACTGATTGATCATTTCCTCATCGTATTGATTGACGATGACAGAGCCCGGAGGCAAATTACCCGCCTCTTCAGCTCCGGCAAATCCACGCTCAAGAACAGCTATCTTTATTCCGGGCAAATTCTTTTTCACTATGGCTCGCTCTAAGTAGTCTGCTATCCCATAGCTTTTAAGCATGTCTTCGTGATATTCAGGCAGACTTACGGCTCTACCTGTAATGGCCATCGTTGCTATCACAGCAAATATAAACAGAATCTTTTTCATAGTCTCACTTCTTTCCTCAGATTTTGGCCTCTATCTGAACTTTTCCCTTTGCATTCTTCTCTCCCCTCAGTCTGTTGGAGAGGAAGGGAGGACCTTCTTTTTTCGCTTGGAGCATCCCGAGGATACCTTCTGCTACTGAATCAGTTCCTCCCCATGTTACAGAATGCCTCTACACAATCACAACTAGAATCCACTAGCACCAATAGAACCGATAGTGGCATCTTGGATGCCAGTATGGCCGACTATAGACCGGGTAATAATGCCGCACCGGACGATAGTAATAGGTGGGGTAATAGGTATGAGAGTACCAGTAGTAGCTGGGAGCCCAACCAATTCCCACGCCCAAGCCACCAAATCCAATATAGAACCATTGCGGGGTAGAAGTGGTTTGATCCATCTCATCCTTGCTCTGGGCTCCAGGTTTTGTGATCAAGTTCTTATCGGACACGATTTCAGCTATAACGTCATCGGCCGAAGAACTCTTATCCTGAACTGCATCCTTGGAGACTGTCGTCTTGCCGGCATAGTAAGTCTCTTTACCATTTTCATCCACTTTAACGACAATCACATTGGGATTGTTCTGGGCAGCAGGCTGAATGGCTGTCTTAGCCTCGCTCACTATCGGAGTGGGGTCCATTTCTGAGGCCACCGCAGCCACAGTCAGCGCTCCAATAACCAGAGCACTCGTCCACATTCTGTTTGCATACATTTTTATCATAACATGATGCCGATGTTTATGTTCAGTTGAATGCCTGCACTTGCGCAAAATACGCTCGGAGACTGCAGCGATTCATCCGGAGCAGACCATCGTATCTACTCGTCTTGTTGGACGCTGAGGGCGGGAAACTTATTCATTCTTGACTAGTAAGTATCTATTAATTCTCTTCCTCTTCCTGCTCTTTAGGATTGCAAAAAAATATCTCCCTCTTAACCTAGAGTCATGGCGTCACGGAAGCGCGGACAGAGGATAGAAGAAAGCTCCATTGAAAAACGTTGGGAAATAATTGGAATTACCGTTGTGGCTTTTGGAGTACTGCTCTTGCTTGCCCTCTTAACTTACGACAAAAATGATCTCCTACCCTCAGGTTCCTCTGATCAAACCGTCAACTGGATAGGGATTTTTGGAGCTTATATTGCTCGCGGTTTTTTGAAGACCTTTGGCTTGGGAGCTTTTGGTGTCCCTCTCATTTTTATTGCCTGGGGGCTTTCCATTCCCATTTCTATTTTAAAACATCTGCAGAGAAGATGGCCATGGATGGTGTTGCTTACTCTTGCCTTTTCCTGTGGTGCAGATATTCATAAAGACCTTTTCCCCGGCACACTCTCTGCGAACCTCAGCACAATGAGTCCGGGGGGCTTCGTAGGACACATTCTGAACAAGTACATCTTTTTTGCCTTTGGAAAAGTGGGTGCAACTACTATCCTCCTGACACTTTATATCATCAGCATTATCAGCTTAACCCACGTAAGGCTCGACGAATGGATTGCTTTAATTTTGGAAAAAATCCAAAAGTTGAGGGAAGAAGCCCAAATACGCCGCAAGGAGGCAGAAAAAAAGGCTGCCCAGCAAAAAGAAAAACAACTCCTCCTGGAAGCGAAAAAAAAGGCTGAGGAAGATGAGGAACGTAAGCGCAAGGAGGAAGAGTCTCGTTCCGAAGCAAAAGAGGAAGACGTGCCTTTTGAAGAAGAGACTCCAGTGCCCGAACCAGAAAAAGGCACATATAAAATAATTGATGCCTATAGCGCCGACAAACTCGCAAAAAAAACCTCAGTCGGGATACTTTCCTCTCCCAACAAATCGGGTGATTACCACCTTCCTTCGATTGACCTTCTTGCAGAGGTAGAACCTTACGTCCAAAAGGGGGATGAAGAGGAGGAAATGATCACTAACGCCGATCGTATCCGACAAACCCTGGCTGAATTCAATCTTGAGGTCAAACCGGGCAACATTACCAGGGGCCCAACGGTTACTCTTTATGAGTTTTTGCCGGCCAAAGGTATCAGGATGTCAAAAATTACAACCTTAAACGACAACCTTTTAGCCGCTCTCAAGGCACTCAGTATTCATATATTAGCTCCAATTCCTGGAAAAAACTCCGTGGGTATTGAGGTTCCGAATCGGGTAAAAATTAAGGTCGTAATGCGTGAACTTCTGGAGTCTCCTGAGTGGATTAACTCCAACGCCCTGATTCCAATAGCTCTTGGTAAAGATATCTACGGCAAACCCATTGTAGCAGACTTAGCAGAAATGCCTCACTTGCTGGTAGCAGGCAGTACCGGATCTGGTAAATCAGTCTGCATCAATGCGATTGTAGCTTCTTTGCTTTACAAATTCTCACCTGAAGAGCTCCGTTTCGTCATGGTCGACCCCAAGGTCGTTGAACTGCAGCAATATAACAATCTACCTCATATGATTGTTCCTGTTGTGACTGACCCCAAAAAAGTCGTACTGACTCTCAAGTGGGTTGTCAGCGAGATGGAGAAACGCTACAAAATCTTTGCTAAAGTCGGAGCTCGCAATATCAAGGGTTTTAATTCTCGAAAATTAAAAACCGCGGATGAAATTCAGAAAAAGATCGAACAAAAACCGGGTCTGGACCCATCTAGCGAGAATGTCCCAACTGAAGGCGTTGCCGTGGAACTGGATAAGGAAATATCTGTTCCTCGTGATGAAGAGCTCGTTATCCCGGATAGATTGAGCTATATCATTCTAATTATTGATGAACTGGCAGACCTCATGCTCGTGGCTGGTAAAGAGGTTGAAACACTGATTACTCGAATCACTCAAATGGCACGAGCTGCAGGAATTCACTGCGTCGTTGCAACCCAACGCCCCAGCGTGGACGTGGTAACTGGAGTTATTAAATCCAACATACCAACTCGAATTGCGTTTCAGGTTGCTGATGCCATTAACTCACGCACCATCTTGGATTGTATGGGAGCGGAGAAACTTCTGGGAAAGGGAGACATGCTTTTTCTACCTCCGGGAAGCGCTCGAACCACCCGCATTCAGGGTGCCCTTATTACCGATAATGAAATTACATCTATTTTAGATTTCATCACTGAACAAGCAAAGCCGAACTTCTTCGAAGATTTCTTAAGGCAACTTAGCCAACCTAATGCCGAGGAGGGTGAACAGGAAGACGATGAAGATGAGGATCTGATTCAGAAGAGCGTAGATGTTATCTATACTCGCAATCGTGCCAGCGTCTCCATGCTGCAGAGAGATTTGAAACTGGGCTACAACCGAGCCGCCCGCATCATGGAAATATTGGAACGCAGGGGAATTGTAGGCCCTAGCAGAGGTTCAAAGGATCGGGAGATATTATAAGCTAGTTTAAACCCACTCAGATTCCGGATAAGATCCCAGAATTTTAACATAAGCACCACGCTTTTCCAACTCGGTAATGGCTGCCGCCACCTGCGTATCTTCTGTATGTCCCTCAATATCCAGGAAAAAATAATACTCCCAAGCTTTTCGCTTGTTAGGACGTGACTCAATACGGGTCATATTCACTTTAGCCTTCGTAAAGGGCTCCAGAGCCTCGAAGAGAGCTCCAACACGGTCCGGAACGCTGATCATCAAACTGCTCCTGTCTTTTCCCGTACGAGGAGGACACTGGCGGCCCAAGACCAAAAAACGTGTAAAATTGGCCTGACTATCCTGAACATTGTCTTCCAGAATATCCAGATCATAGGTTTCTGCCGCTAAGGCTCCAGCCAGAGCAGCGCTGGAGGGATCACTGGTTGCCAATTCAGCAGCACGAGTCGTAGAAGAAGTTTCCACTAACTCAGCATGAGGCAGGCTGCGCTGTATCCAGAAGCGGCATTGGGCAATGGCCTGCGGGTGAGAATAAATTCTTCTGATATCCTCTTTCTTTCCCAAGCCAATCAGGCACTGGCGTATTCCCATCATGATCTGGGCAACAATCTTAAGATCTGTATCCACCAGCATATCCAAAGTATTATTCACCACCCCTTCAGTGGAGTTTTCCACCGGAGCCACTCCGTAATCCGCGCATCCTTTACTGACCTCCGTAAAGACATCGGCAACCGTCTTGAGCGGCAAATAAGTTAGACTGGATCCAAAGCGTCTTAATGCAGCCTGATGGGTGAAAGTCGCTTCCGGCCCCAGGTAAGCCACGACTAACGTTTTCTGTAAAGCCAGGGCTGCAGACATAACCTCACGATAGATAGCGCAAAGGGATGCATCTTTTACAGGTCCCTGGTTCATGGTTTTGATGCGATCAAAAACCTCCTTTTCCCGATGGGGGGCGTAGATTTCCTGGCCATCACGTTGCTTGATCTCTCCGATGCTCACCGCATGGGATATCCGGTCGTTCAGGAGTTGTACAATCTCTTTATCCAAACGATTTATCTCTTTACGATGGAGTTCAAGCTCTTGTTCTGTAAGATGTTGTTTATTCATGAGTGTTATTTAAATTTTCAAAGTTATCATCCTCTTTTAGGAATAGCTCTGACTGACAGACTGCCGGCTCAACTCCCTCAGGCCGACTTTCTTTTTCATCTGTTTGTCTTTCTACTTCTTTGCCAACTGTCTGTAAAGGATTTATTGCGTAGCGCCGCAATTCTGACGCATCGGGGAGATCATCAAGTGAAGATAATCCAAAATATTGTAAAAATTCAGGGGTAGTCCCGTAGAGTGTAGGCCGCCCCGGTAAATCAGCCTTGCCTTGCTGGAAAACCAGTTTTCTTTCAAGCAAGGTTCCAATTACACCGTCCACAGATACCCCGCGGATATCCTCCACTTCAGAACGGGTAATTGGCTGCCGATAGGCAATGATAGCCAAAGTTTCCAGTGCGGGAGGAGTCAAACGTGGCGGCCTTGCTTTTTCTCCCGTGAAAAAACGAATCCAAGGAGCGTATTCCGGCAGGCATACAAACTGCCAACTCTGCGCCACGCAGGCTAAACGCCAAGTCCTGTTTAGCTCTTCATATTCGTCTTGGAGAAGCCTCAATTCTTGCTCAATATTATCTCCCTTCACATTCTGGAAGACTTTGAGTGAAAGGTCCTCGCTTTTATCCCCTACCCCTTGGATCACCTGGCGAATATCTCCCACGGACAAAGGGCGCGAGGAGGAAAATAGCAAAGACTCTATGATTGATTTCAGTTCCATTACAGTTTTAGTTCTTCTCCCTATTTACGATAAAAGCGTCTGGTACTAACATCAATTATTACTCGCCGCAGAGATATCCAGGATATTAATTTCACCAAACGTTTCCGCTTGCTCTAACTGCACCTCATGCAATCGGGCCAACTCTAAAAGTGCCAGAAAAGTCACCACTACTTCCAAACGCGTTGCCGCTGATCTGAACAATTCTGAAAACATCATCCGACCACACTTCCGCAAGGTATCCTTGAGAAAGGTTATTTTTTCCCTGACAGTCCAGCGCTCACCTTCAATTTCTTTTGGCATTCCACGCTCTTCCATCCTCTCCAACACACTGTTGAGAGCTCTCAGAAGGTCCATGAGAGAGACGTTAAGCTTGAGCTTTTCCTCTTGGTTCGGAAAATTCTGCTTGCCGATCTGATGGGGGAAAACATCCTCCTGCTCAACTTCCCATCGCTGCAGCTTCCCCGAAACTTCTTTAAATTTCTTATATTCCACCAGCCGCTGAATTAGTTCCCAGCGTGGGTCAATTGTGTTCTCATCCTCCATATCCTCAAGAGAGCGCTGATCCACTGGAAGCAACTCCTTACTCTTAATCCAAACCAGAGTAGCAGCCATCACCATAAACTCACCCGCAATATCCAGGTCTGTCTTTTTCATTTCTTCCAGATACTCGATGAATTGCGTCGCTATCCGGGTAAGATTAACTTCATAGATATCCACCTCTTCCTTCTTGATCAGGTAGAGGAGTAAATCTAAGGGCCCTTCAAAAACAGGAAGTTGTATTTTGTATTCAGCCATGAATTATCTCTTACAAAAGCCACCCCATCATTACTGTTTTTGAGTCTTTTTGCAATCCTTTCAGAAGCTCTCGGTCCACAAAAGAGCATCCCATTTCAACAACAAAGGCATACCTCTAAAGAAGAATTGTCACAGCTCAAAAGTATATTGCATATTCAGATACCAGAAACTCTTGTTTATAAGGTTTTATTCAAGGTTCCCTTGTCCGAATAGACTATCCAAAACATCACCCTTTTCCTCTTTTACAACGGACTCCACGCCCCCGTCCTTAAAAAGAGTGATAATGTTTTTTCCCGGAACAAGTTCTGACTTGCTCTTGATAATGTTCTTGCTCGAAGCATCTATTGTGATCGAGTACCCCCTCTTGAGGCTGTTTTTGGGATCAAGCAGTTCAAGGGAGCGTTTCAAATAGTCCAGTCCAGATCGAGAAACATTCAAGAAATTTTGGAAACCCTCATAAACGCGACGTTTATTATCCAACAGTTCGGCATTTGCACCTGTCAAACGATCGGCAAGCCGCTGTCCCAGAATTCTCTCCTTGAGATGCCGTATCTCTGTAGCGCGATCGCTAAGGGTATTTTGCATAACCCGCTCCAGCACCTGGCTGATATCGTCCAGCCGCAAGTAAAAATCCTCCACTCTTTTTTGTGGGGAAAGAATGGATAGCTGAAAACTCATATTTTTAACTTCTCCAACGGCCCAAGCATAAGAACGTTTAGCCCAAAGAGTCATACGGCTAAATCCTTCTTTTAGCTCTTCGCGCAGAGCTAGCAAATTCTGGACGATAAATTCAGCAGCTGCCGTGGGAGTTGCGGCCCGATGATCAGCCACAAAGTCACTGATACAAAAATCGATTTCGTGTCCTACTGCAGAAATGACCGGCAATGCCGAAGCTGCAATGGCTCTCGCCACCACCTCTTCATTGAAGCACCAAAGATCTTCCGTGCTTCCACCTCCGCGCGTCACCAGAATCAGATCCAGCTTTTCACATTCTTCTCCCTTCGCGTGATAGGAGTTGAGGAGCTCAATCGCCTTTACGATATCAGCGGAGGCTCCTTCGCCTTGTACTTTGCTTGGGGCGAGAATAACATCCACCTCCAGAAACTCCTCCTCGTTTCTAAAAACTTTCAGTATATCCTGTAAGGCGGCCCCAGTTGGGGATGTAACGATCCCCACCCTTCGAGGATAAAGCGGAATGGGGCGTTTGCGCTCCGGGGAAAAAAGACCTTCGGTTTGAAGCTTTTTTTTGAGCTTTTCAAACTCCGCTGCTAATTTTCCGACACCCTCTTCTTCAATTTGCCTGACAATCAGCTGATACTGTCCCCGCAGCTCATAAAGACTTATCTCTCCCTGAAGAGTGAGCTTTTTACCATCCTCAATCAGTTTTCGGTTTGCCCCTCGGGTTCCCTTAAAAAGAACGCATTGGATTTGTGCTCCGGCATCTTTGAGCGTGAAATAACAATGACCGGAACTTTGAATCCTGAGTCCGGATACTTCACCGGTTACCCAAAGAGTGGCGAACGTCTTTTCCAGCAAAGATTTTATTTCTGATGTCAGCTCCTCTACAGAATAAACCTTACGTTTTGATTCTTTTTCAGTCTGCTCTTCTTCTTCTTTCGGGGGTGAAAGGAGATCATCAAAATTCCACTGTACAAACTCTTCTCCCATTGATTTCTCTGGCTGATAATATATTAAAATTAGCTTTCCATTTTTTCAAATATTCGCTCAATAGCTGTACATTTGCCTGTGGTATCATCCACATTAATCAATACAGCACTGAACCGAACATCTTCATCCGCCACTTCAAAGCGTTGAGGCAATCCTGTAACAAAACGTTTCAGAACTGGCTCAATTCGGCGGCCTATGACGCTTTCATGGGCACCAGTAAAGCCCACGTCGCACAGAAATGCTGTTCCACCCGGAAATATCTGCTCATCGGCCGTCTGCACATGGGTATGTGTCCCCACCACGGCAGAGACTTTTCCATCCAGAAAACGTCCCATCGCAATTTTTTCACTGGTAGCCTCAGCATGAAAATCCACGAAAATCACCGGCGTTTTTTCTTTCAAAACAGGCACTAATTTCGAGGCCACTCGAAACGGGTCATCTATGGGGTCCATGAAAGTGCGCCCTTGTAAATTAAGCACTCCAATAGGAGGACAAAAACCGCTAATTTCAAAAACGCCCCAACCTCGCCCGGGAACCCCTTCCGGATAATTAGCCGGACGGACCATCCTTGCCTCCTTCTCAATATATTGGGGAAGCTCCCGTTGATCCCAGGTATGATCACCCAGAGTTATTACATGAACGCCTGATCGAAAAAGATCTTCCGCCGTAGCCGCTGTAATTCCAGAACCTCCCGCTGCGTTTTCTCCATTAGCGATGACTGTATCAATCTGCCTCTCCTTGACCCAAACTGATACTCTTTTCTTTACGGCCTCTCTTCCCGCACGACCGACAATATCTCCTATAAACAGAATCTTCATTGTTTCAGACTCACAGGAAAGATTCTATCTGATGCATCTGCCTATAAAAAGGTTAAAGTCATCTGACAGGAATCCGAAGATATTCTCTTTACCCCGGGATAGTTCTTTTTCTTGACGTCTGCTTCCTAAGTAGGGATAACTCCAGTAGTTTTTATGAGTACTCGAGGAAACTGGTCTGGAACTTACGGTTTTATCATTGCGGCAATAGGCTCAGCTGTTGGTTTAGGCAACATATGGAGATTCCCATACCTGGCCGGAATGAATGGTGGGGGTGCCTTCGTATTGCTCTATTTGGTCATGGTGGTTTTTGTAGGTGTAAGTCTCCTTGTCGCTGAACAAGCCCTGGGGAGATATGCTGCCACCAGCCCCTATGGTGCCTTTCGCTCCATTCATTCAAAATTCGGTTTTGTTGGTACCATCGCAATCCTAGCTAATTTTTTGATACTTTCTTTTTACAGTATGATTGGCGGATGGGTTATTTACTACTTATTCGGCTCCATTATCGCACCCCATACTTTGACAGCGGAAGGGTTTCAAACTTTTTCGGCATCCACAGTTTTGCCCTTACTCTCTCAGTTTGTTTTCATAGTGCTAACGAGCTTCTTTGTATGGCGAGGTATTTCCAAAGGGATAGAATGGGGAAACCGCATCATGATGCCACTGCTTTTCCTCATGCTGGGTTTGATTGTAATTCGATCTTTGACCTTACCGGGGGCCATGGAAGGAGTCCGATTTTTCTTTAAAGCTGATTTCTCAAAAATCAACGGTCCAACGGTAATATCGGCCTTAGGTCAGGTCTTTTTTTCCATGAGTGTTGGCTTTGGAATTATGCTCACTTACGCCAGCTATCTGGGAAAAGACACCCCACTAAGCCGTTCAAGCTGGCTGATTGCCATGAGTAATAGTTTAGTAGCTGTCTTAGCGGGCCTGGCTATTCTCCCTGCTGTTTTTTCCTTTAAAATGGAACCCGAACAGGGTCCGGGGCTCCTCTTTGTCGTCATACCTGAAATCTTCAGACAAATGTCAGGAGGGTATTTTTTCGGAATTCTCTTTTTCCTGCTCGTCTTCTTTGCGTCACTGACTTCTTCAATATCTATTCTGGAAGTGCCGGTTTCTTATCTGGTAGATGAACGGAAGTTATCCCGGAAGAAATCCGTTATTGTTGCATCACTTATCATTTCTATCTTAGGAGTTTTTTGCACACTATCAATGGGCAGCACTCTTGGGTGGTTTAAAATATACGGGATGGGCATTTTTGACCTTTTGGACTTTGTAAGCAATAATATGCTTCTACCAGTAGGCGGCCTCATGCTTTGTATTCTTATCGGCTACGTATGGAAACCAGAAAAAGTTCTGAAAGAAATTACTCAGGACGGCAAACACCCTTTTTTTGGGAAAAAGTTTTGGCCTTTTCTGATCAGATACCTTGTTCCGCTGGCAATCATAGTAATTTTGATCAGCAGCTCAGGCCTCCCCGAAATCGCTAGGTCATTTTTCGAATAAAGCCAATACTTTCTCTGCAGCTCGGTGGCATGCTCCTTCCCCTCCTAAGGTAGCAAGCATCGTTTGTAAGTCGACCTGAGTTTGAGTGCGAACATGTTCCTGAGTCAAGAACCGCAATACCGCCTTGCTAAGATTGGCCGGGGTGGCATTTCTTTGAATAAATTCGGGATAAACATGGCGATTGCCCGATAAAATATTAGGCATCCCAATGCACTTGACCTTAATAAATAAACGCCCTAGAAATGCGGTTAAAAACGAGGTCTTATAAAGAATTACCGTCGGCACCTGAAAGTAAGAGCACTCCATGGTTACCGTTCCTGATGATGCAATAGCCACATCTGCCCAGAGAAGTGATTCCGCCAGCTTTCGAACGCAAATCTCAACGTCATTTTTTGAAAAAGATTTTTCCACAATGGGCCTCAATTTTTCGTCAGGAATCACCACGAGGAATTTTGCCTTCACATTTCTGGCAATCAGCGACACTGCTTTTGCCATTACGGGAAGATGCCGAGCCAATTCCTTTTCCCGGCTGCCCGGAAGAAGCAAAACGTGATATGGCTCTCGTGTTACTCTCTCTCCAACCCGTGAAGCATATTCCTTATATCGATCTAACAGCGGGTGCCCGACATACTCAACTTTTAAATCCGGAGCCCTGTGTTGATACCAACCTTTTTCGAAAGGGAAAATGCTCAGGATCATGTCAATATCGCGAGCAATCTGACGAATTCGGCTTTCATGCCAAGCCCAGATTTGTGGAGAGATAAATTGGATCACCTTAGGATTCCAGCCAGACTCTGGATGCTCTCGAACGTGTTTTTTAAGTGCCTTGGCAAACCGCAAATTAAAGCCCGGGTAATCCACTAATATCACAACCTGCGGTCGCTTCTCTATAGCTTCGGTCAAGAGCTTCATGAAAAGACCTTTCAGCGTCTTGTAATGCTTGAGAACCTCCCACAAGCCAACCACTGCATGCTGGGTCAGATCAATGGAAAGCACAGCTCCCTCTGCCTCCAATCTTCCACCGCCTGCTCCAAATGCATCTATCGGAACAAGGCTCTTTTTTCGCAGCTCTCTTAGGAGTTCAGCCGCAAGAGCGTCTCCACTGGCTTCTCCAGCAATGAACATTATGGATAGGCAACTCATGCACCTGCTGTTCTGTTCATCTTCTCCTGAATTTGCCGAGTAATCTCAAAAGCCAAATCTAAAGCTCTGCACGCAGATTCACCCGAGACGACCGGGGCGCAATGTGTTTTAACACATTCGACAAAGCTCGCCAGCTCCAACTTCAAGGGTTCCTCTCTTTCAATCGGAGCCGGCTCTCGCACAATCTTCTTCCCGGCATACTCACTCACAATAGATGAATTGCTCAAAGAAGGGGTCGCGGCTGCTAAAAGTTTTTTGAAAACACTCGATTCCTTCTCATCTTCTCTTGCCATCCGATAGACGTACCCTTTTTGTTGACGATAATCCAAAGAAAGATAACAAGGAGTTTCTCCCCCACTGAAAACTCGAATTTTACGCATCCGCTCCGGGCTCACCCGGCTGGCTGTCATGTTGGCAACGCACCCATTCGCAAAGTTGATACGCGCATTCACAATATCCTCAGATTGGCTCAGAACAGGAATACCAACTGCATCTACATGCGACACAGGAGACTTCACAAAAGCCAATACAACATCCAAGTCGTGGATCAACAGGTCCAGCGCCACACCAATATCAGTACTACGAGCGGGGTAAGGGCTCAAGCGGTGTGTCTCGATAAAGCGCGGATCAGGGGCGGCTTTTTGCAGATAACCAAAAACGGGATTAAAACGCTCAACATGCCCTACCTGAAGCACGCAACTGCGGTCCTGAGCTAATGTAACCAATTCATAAGCCTGATCAGCTCGGTCACACATCGGTTTTTCCACCAAGACATGTTTGCCGGCTCGCAAGAGGTTTTTCGCCAAATCAAAGTGAGTCACTGTCGGGGTAACGATGCTCACCGCATCACAACGCTCAATCAAGTCTTCCTGGCTTGTAAAAACATTTACACATCCCAGCTTTTCACTTACAACTCGAAGCGCTTCCGTTGAAACGTCGTAGATTCCAGCAAACTCCACCCTACCCTCCGCCTCCAGCTCGGAATAAACTCTCGCATGTTCTTTACCCAAAGAACCCGTGCCCATGACTCCAACTTTTAATTTCGATCCCATATCAAATATAATATCTTCTTATAGATCAGTATTATCTATTTTTTCCTTAAGCTTCTTTAGCTTTAAAAAAGCTTTGCCGGCACTTCTACCCAGGGCCCCTCCTACTTGAGCTGCATCGGGACGTCCGACTTTTTCATACACTTGAGCTGCCAGTCCTTGTGCTTTTTCAACCTTCTCTTTCAGAGCATCTGAATCCTGATACACCGACTTACCGCGCTTCCACAAAGCCAAAGCTCTGATTCCTAATTTGATCATGTTGACGATGGACATGTGAACATTTGAATCCTATTTTTTACGTAAGCCTTACTCGACATTCTGCACTTGTTCACGAAATTTTTCCAACTCCGTCTTAAATTCTACGGTGCAGGCTGAAATAATGCTGTCATTGGCCTTGGAGGCAATCGTGTTTATCTCCCGACCCATTTCCTGTGCTAAAAAGTCCAACATTCTCCCCACGGGTTTACTCGTCTGGGTAGCATGTTTAAATTGGGCAAAATGGCTTTTAAGCCGGGTGATCTCCTCGGTGATATCACTGCGGTCCGCAAAAAAAATTACTTCCTGGATAATCTTCGGGTCTTCAGCGCTCAATGATTCTAAACCTGAACTTTGGATTCTTTTGAGCAGCGCTTTTTTATATTTTTCTGAAAGCCCTTTGCTCTCCATTTCTATCCTTTGAAGAATCTCCTTCAAGCCATCCATTCGCTTGACCAGCTCAGCCTTCAAGTATTTTCCCTCGCGCTCCCGCATGGCAATCAGCTCTTTCATCGCTTTTTTAAGCGCTTTTTCAATTAGAGGCCACCCTTCCTCAGCAGACATTCTGCTTGTTCGGTTCTCAATTACTCCAGGAAACTCCAATAGTTTTTCTAGCGGAATTTCAGAGGGTATTTTTAGCTTTTGAGCAAAAAGAGTCAGATCCTTGAGATATTGCTGTGCCACCCTTTCGTTGAATCGAATGGGGTGTGACTCTTCCATCGCTTGAATTCCAATCCGAATTGAAAGCCGCCCCCTTGAAAACAAGGGGTTAACAAACTCCCTAACCGTTGAATCAAGGCTTTCCATCCCTCCGGGCAAAGAGATCGAGAGTTCACTCTGTTTCCGATTCAGAGAATTGACATCTACAGTCACTCTGATTCCCATCTTAGAGGCTTCTCCGCCTCCATATCCTGTCATGGACTTCACTGCACCGAGAATATGTACTTTTTCGCTCGTAATATCCAGCTCAAAAGGCTCAACATTTCAGAGCAACTGAAGGGTTAGTCAGATAAAGCATTTGGCTCAACCCCAAATAAATTTTCCAACAGAAGGTAGTACCCTTTTGGCACTTCTCCATCCATTGAAGGAATTTCGCCTTTCATCGTCAAGGTTTGCCCAGTAACGGTCGTCTGAGGTTTCTGCAATTGACTCATCAGGTTTCCCTCATCAGCCACTTGGAGTACACTCAAGGCTATTTGAATCTGCTTACTGAAAGACTCGACATCTGAACCCGTTCGAAAATCAAAACAGAACTCAAGGAAACACTTATCCTTCTGCTCGAAAAGATGTAAACGGAATCTTTCAAGTTCTTTAATTGCTTGAGACACGCCCATCGGTAAGGCCAGCATATCCCCGAGTTGTTGGTCAAAAACTAATTCAATATAGCACCCCTTCGAAACAGGCATTTTTTCCAGCAAAGGGGCCAAATTCTCGCTTTTACGCAGTGCAGACTCCAGCTTCTCCTTATTTTGGCTGACATAAACAACATCGTGCTTAAGTTCTGCAAAGTAACCATAACGAGCCGGCGCTTCTCTATCCGCCTCGAAGCTCTCCCGAATTTTTTTTAGCCTCTGAGCCGAAACTGGCTTAAAAAGATAAACCTGTTCAGAGTGGTTCGTGTATACCCCATCTCCAAAATAGGTAATAGAACCCATGCTTTCAGGAGTCCACTTAACATTGGGAGATACAATGGTGCCGTAAGCCTCCAACATCGGAGTGATCCAAAGCTTTTTCAGTTCCTGGCCGTTCTTTTCTTGTAAAGCTTGCTGAACGTTCACATGAACCAAATATCGAACGTTCTTCGGCAATAACGGAACTAAGCGGGCAAGAGAAAAATCAGACGAGTAGTTTTCCAACTGAGTTTGTCCGTTCAGGACGCAAACCACAAAAAAGAAAAGCAGAGTGACAAAAACTCTAATTGGTTTTAATGCGTTCAAAGATGTTTTTTAAGAGGGCAGCACCTTGCATCTGAAGTGGACACACCTCTTCAAATACTCATCTCAGGACTATAGTAAAGCATGCACCCGCAATTAATGCAGTTGGTGATTTCGTCGGAACGGCAACTCAATATTAGCTGTTGCGGAAGTTTGATATGGCACCCTCCACAAGAACCACCATCCACACCCACTAAAACGTGCCCGCGCTTATTCGCAAACATCCGTTCATAGACAGCTCTCAATTTTGGTTCCACCAAATCAGCAATTTCACTTCTTTTTACTTTTCGCTCTTGAACTTCTCGCACATGACTCTTCTTGATGTCATCCAGAGACTGGATACGCTTTTTACAGTCTACTTCTACTGACTCATTGGCCACTAGAGCCTTCTGATACTTTTTGCGAGTCTGGTCCTCAGAGTCCATCTTTTCCAGAACCTTCGTTTCAAGTTCGCTGATATTCTTGCGTGTGGTTTCTATCTGGGATTGGAAAGCACGGTATTCTTCGTTCTTTTTTGTTTGAAGTTGTTGAGTGGCATACTTGTCGGCCATTGCCTGCAGTTGGGCTATCTGAGATTCCAGCCCTTTTCGCGCAACTTCGAGCTGTACCCACGCCTGTTTAAGCGCTTCGGCTTGTTCCCTGCCTTGAAGTACTTTAGCTACCAACTCTGCACGCTGTGGAGCCCACGAATTTAACTCGCTTTCCAACCGCATTGTATCCAAGTCCCACTGCTGCAATTGCAATAGGAGGCCTAAGTCCTCTCTCATAGGAGGGCAATTCTAGTGGTAGAACCGACAAAGAACAACCTCTTTTCCAAAAAAGAACGTTCTTCGGTTAATTTCCAGCTCTCTTGCACTGCTTCTATTGGCGTTCTTTCAGGGGTGGGCATGGAGTCAGACGATTGCCCACATAGACTTGGCGAGGACGATAGATGCGAGTCGAGGCATCTTCACGTACTTCTCTATAATTGGCAATCCAACCTGGCATTCTACCAATAGCAAAAATAACCGTGAACATTTCTTGGGGGATACCAATTGCTCTCATAATGATACCGCTATAGAAATCCACGTTGGGGTAGAGCTTTCTCTCAACAAAATAAGGGTCAGAGAGGGCCTTATCTTCCAAGCGTTTTGCTATATCCAAAAGTGGATCATCCCGATGCAAATGACCTAATAATTCATCACAACATCTTTTGATGATCTTAGCCCGTGGATCATAGTTTTTGTAAACGCGGTGCCCAAATCCCATCAGGCGCTTGCCTTCACGCCGATCCTTCACGGCCTCCATGAACTTGGTCCCATCATCTCCACTCTTTTCTATCTCTTCGAGCATCTCTATAACGGCCTGGTTGGCACCTCCGTGACGAGGCCCCCACAAAGCGCAAACCCCGGCCGCTGCACTCGCAAAAAGGTTTGCATGAGAAGACGCCACCATTCTTACTGTCGAAGTCGAACAATTTTGCTCGTGATCGGCGTGGAGAGTAAAAATCATGTCCAGCGCACGAATGGCCTCCGGCTCCATCTCATAATCCTGATAGGGCTCCGAGAACATCATGTGCAAAAAATTGGCCGTATAGCGGTAAAAGGGCTTCGGATAAATAATGGGTAAGCCGCGTGACTTCCGATAAGAGAAGGCTGCTATCGTACGAACCTGTGCAATCAATCGAGCCGATTGTATTTCATAGGATTCCTGAGTATTGGGATCAGCCAGCTCCGGGAAGAAACAGCTGGAGGCATTGATCATGGCTGAAAGAATAGCCATGGGGTGGCTGGTGGATGGAAAACCCTCAAAGTGTATTTTTATATCTTCATGGATCATTTGATTTCGGGTCAAAAGATCTGAAAAAGTTCTTAATTGAGAGGGATTTGGAAGATATCCCATTACAAGAAGATAAGCTACTTCAATAAAAGAAACCTTTTCCGCCAGCTCTTCAATAGGAATACCCCGATAGCGAAGAATCCCATTTTCCCCGTCTATGTAGGTTATGGCACTTTGGCAAGAGCCTGTATTCATGTAGCCTTCATCCAGGGTGATATAGCCGGTCTGAGCGCGAAGGCTGGAAATATTGATCGCCTTCTCGTTCTCACTCCCCACAACACAGGGAAACTTATACATTTTGCCATCCAACTCTATCTTCGCCATTTTGTCCATATGCATAATTATTCTATTCGAACAAATCCCAGACTTTTTTACATCCGGGTATCACTCTGTAGGAAACTGTTTCGTGAAAGTCCTTTAATGTTTACACCACCATGCGTGCAGAAATTAAAAAGAAATCATGAGATCATAGTCCCAAAAAGCAAAAAAATCTCTCGTAGCATTCCGCTTCCTGCCAAACTCGCCCCACCCTACATCGGAGCACCGGCATTCTGCCACAAACAAAGATAGGAAAACAAAAAAAAATTGCTGCTCCCTCATTTTTAGTGCCATAATCCCTGCGTGTTGTGGATCGGATTGTTTGTGAATGCGGTTGCTGTTGTCCTGGGGATCGGAGTCGGCCGACTATACCAATGGAACATATCCAAAAAGGCTCAGGTTTCTCTCCTTTCATTTTTAGCAGCGCTGTTGATCTTCTCTGCCCTAAGCAATGGCTTTTATCTTTTTAGCCAATTTGCAATACTCCCCCTTCTCAAAGCACTTTTTGTTTCATGGGCTTGCCTGGTAATCAGCTCAATCGGATTTCGCAAATCTCCATTGCATCGGTTTTTTTCTGCTTACACCAAATCAGCACAGGAGTCCATCTCAGACAGCAGTTCAGCTCTAAACAATTGGAAGAAAGCCATCCGGATCGGCTCCGCTTTTTATGCACTTTCTCCTTTGAATTTTATTGCATGTGCGTTGGTCGGAATTTATTCGCAAACTTCCGAGTCATGGGTATTGATTCCTTTTATCGTCAAGGCTCTTTTTGATTTTATTGGCAGCCTCTCATTTTCAAATTCTTTGGGAATCAGTTCCTTAGCCATCGCTATCCCGACTGCAGCCTCTCAAGTTCTCCTGGTTTGGATATTTGCTCAAGCTGCATATTTGTCTTTTGAAACAGATGCCCCGATGAAGATGTGTGCAACAGCAATCACGGTACTCTATCTCTGCCTCCACAGTGCAATTGTCCTTCTGGGATGGAATAAATCTGTGAAACTCTTCCCCTATACGCCTGCACTTTTGCTGGCACTGATATTCGACCTCCTCCTTTTCTAAACGAAAAGGAGAATAAAAAGAGGCTGAAAAAAGGGATAAAAGTTCTTCGCTACCACTCCAGAACGATCGCTCCAGTCGTGAACCCTGAGCCAAACGCCACCAAAAGCAGTTTGTCCCCACTGTGAACCGTCCCGGTTTCAATGGCTTCATCCAGCGCAATCGCCACAGAAGCGGCCGAAGTATTGCCATATTTATTCACATTAACAAACACCTGTTCTTCTTTAAGTCCAAGGCGCTCGCCCACTGCTTTAATAATCCGCAAATTGGCTTGATGGAAGATAGCTAATTTTACATCCTCTACTGAGCATCCTGCTCGTTCTAAGGCTGCTCTGCCACAATCCACCATAGAGCTGACAGCACACTTAAAAGTCTCTTTGCCCTGCATCCTCATATAATGCAGGCGTGCATCCAGGGTTTCTTGAGAGGCAGGGGTACGACTACCGCCCGCAGGAACTTGAAGCAAATCCGCTTTGGAGCCATCCATTTGAAGAACACAGGATAAGAAGCCTTTCGTCTTTGAATCGGCCCTGCTCAAAATGGCCGCACCGGCTCCGTCACCGAAAAGGATGCAGGTGTTACGATCTTCCATATCGGTAATTGAAGTCAACTTTTCAGCACCTATCGCAAGGATATTTTTATAATATCCCGTGGCAATAAACTGGCTCCCGACCTCCATGGAATAAAGGAAACCGGCACAGGCTGCCTGCAAGTCAAATCCCGCTGCTCTTGTCGCTCCTAAATTGTGCTGAATACGCGCTGCCGTAGAAGGGAAAATATGATCCGGTGTCACTGTTGCCACAATGATAAGATCAATTTCTTCGGGGCTAATCCCGGCCCTCTGGATTGCTTTTTTAGCAGCCGCAGTTCCCATATCCGAAGTGCACTGGTCTTCTGCAGCAAAACGCCGCTCTTTAATACCCGTACGAGCCACAATCCATTCATCATTCGTATCAATGAGCTTTTCCCAATCGGTATTAGTGACGACTCGCTCTGGGAGATAGGAACCGGTACCTGCTATTCTACAAGAATATAATTTCTTCAATCCCTCTGGTTTGATCTCATTCATGTGGCATTTGATATTTATATTTGCGCAAAACCGCTACTTAAAACAATCACCTCAAGTATCATTTCATTCACTGCACTTGAAGGGTCTTATCCGCATCTGCTACTTCATCGATAATAATTTGATTAATGTTTTGATGGGCCGCATTTGCACCAAGTCGAATGGCATTAAAAATAGCCCTATCCGTGGCAGAGCCATGAGCTTTCATGACGACTCCGTTCAACCCTAAAAGCGGGGCGCCCCCCGTGTTTTCAGGATCCAGACGGCCCTTAATCGATTTGAAAGCACCTTGAGCCAGCATTGCACCAATGACACGAGTAGGACTGCGGGAAATTTCGTGCTTAATCCAGTTCAAAAGGTGTTGACCAAAGCTTTCGCAGGTTTTTAAAACGATATTACCGATAAAACCGTCACAAACCACCACATCCACGTTGTTATCGAAAAGGTCATGCCCTTCAATATTTCCGATGAAGTTAATAATCTGTGCTTCATCGACTTTGGAGAAGAGATTGAACGCACTCCGGGTGAGCTCATTTCCCTTGAGGTCTTCGGTCCCAATACTTAATAATCCCACACGTGGCTTGGCATAGCCTAGCACTTCCCGGGAATAAACGCTCCCCATGATGCCATATTGCAAAAGCTGATGGGGGCGTGAATCAACAAAGCCCCCCGCATCCAGGAGGACAAAGGAGTTGTTTTGTGCCGGGATCACCGCAGCAATCGCAGGGCGGTCAATCCCTTTGAGTGGACGTAAAGCAATGTGTGCAGAACTCACGACACCTCCGGTGTTACCCGGTGAAATCAGAACCTGCGCTTCACCTTTTTTGACAAGCTCAACCGCACGGGCAATAGAGCTATCTTTTTTACGTCGTAACGCTTCTACAGGTTTATCCTCCATGGTGAGCACCTGCGACGCATGCCTGATCTCCAAACGAGGATCGAAACACTGGTTGCTAACGAGCTCCTTTTCCAAAATCTTCTGGTCTCCGACCAGATAAACCTTGGAGATGGAATAAACCTCCCTGAGCGCGCGCAAGACTCCTCGGACCACAACACCAGGTCCGTGATCCCCACCCATTGCATCAACTGCGACACGCATAATAAAACAGACAAGCGGGATGCGACTTTCGCACTTCGCACTCCCGCATTTGTGCCAAACAACTTTTGGCGCTTAGCCGATGGGTGATACGGTGACTACCTGACGCCCTTTATAATATCCGCACGAAGGACAAATCCTGTGAGAAAGATAGGGTGCCGCACATTGCGGACAGACCCCCAATTGAGGGAGCTTCATTACGCTGTTATAAGCGCGGCGCATACGTTGACGGCTATGAGACGGTTTCCTTTTTGGTACAGCCATATATACTCTTTATCTTATCTAATCCAACTTTAACTTATCTAGTTCTGCCCATGCGGCCGAGGAATTTTTCGATTCAGCACAGGCGCCCCTTTTACTACCTTTTCGCGACGGCATCTGGGGCAGCCGGTCGCATTCTTCATCGCACAGCGGATGCTGCGGATACGCAAGGAGGATATCTTCTCTTATGTGGTGAGTCAAGTCTATGCTATCATCTTTTATTTCAATCTTCTCTTCTCCCTCCAAAGCCAAGAGCTCGTCAAAATCTAATTTGACAGGCTTTCTGAAATAATTCAGACAACGCACGCACTCGCAATTTAGCACGAATTGGATTGTCCCCCTTACCAATACAAAGCTTTCCTGTAAACTCGCCTGAAGAGAATACTGAACTGGCTCCTGCAACTGGATGCACTCGTCATCTTGAGGTAAATCCAGCTCTTTGGGGGCAAGATTTCCCTCTAAAAGGAGATCTTCCTTTTCCAATTTCTTCAGGTTAACCCGAACTGACGTGACAATCATTTCCTCTTTCACAACAGTTTCTTTATGAGTTCTCTTTTAACATGAGGCGGTACAAACGAGTCCACATCTCCCCCCAGCCGAGCGACCTCTTTCACCAGACGAGAACTGATAAAAGTATGGTCTTCCGAGGGAACCAGAAAAAACGTTTCAATGTCTCCGCCCAAGCGGCGATTCATCAGCGCCATCTGAAATTCATACTCAAAATCACTGACAGCCCGAAGACCGCGAACAATTACTCCCGCTCCCCTTTTGTGTGCATAGTCAATCAAGAGCCCACTAAGAATATCGGTCTCCACATTGGCAAAATTCTTGAGAGCCTTTTCCACCATGAGCCTTCTTTCCTCAAAGGAAAAGCAGGGAGTTTTAGCGTCATTGTTGGCCAAAGCGACGATTACTCTGTCAAAAATTCGGGCCGCACGCTCTATTACATCAATATGCCCATTATGGATTGGGTCGAAACTACCCGGATAGACTGCTATGGCCATGATTCACACCTTTCAGCCGGGGAGTCACTCCCCGGCTACAAATCAAAGCTAACCTTTCCGAGAGAAATTGACAAACCATTTCACAGTTAAAACATCCATTTTTTTCTCAATACTCACACCCTCTCGAGGTGGAGTTTTTCCGGAACTGAGGCTCTTATGGATTGCTTGGCGTTTGTATTGTTCCCACACAGAAAATGCTTCAAAAAATTGATTTATTGTCCTCTGGGGGCTCCGCTTTAACCCGAAACAAGATTCACCCTCTGACAAAAATGCGCGCTTTTGAGGCAATGCATATCTTGTTTTTTCTTGTTTTCATATTGCTATTCTTTCACAATGGGAAGAGAGTGCGGGGTGGAAATAGTTTCTCAAAATCAGGCACTCCGTAAAATTACATTTATGGAAAATATTCAATCTCCTAAGTTTGGCTTCATTTCGTTTCGGTGGAAGCCGGCTCTCGCTGTCCTTCTTACAGCTATTGGTGTTTCTTGTACTCATGCCGCGCAATCTTACACAGCGGATATTATTGTCTATGGAGACACATCTGCTGCGGTTGTGGCTGCTGTTCAAGCCAAGAAGGAAGGTAAAAGCGTTATCCTGGTAGCCCCTCAAACACATTTGGGCGCGATGACTTCTGCCGGGCTGGGATTCACCGATTCGGGCAAAGCCTATACCATTGGCGGAATGTCCAAGGAGTTTTACCATCGGGTTTGGCTCAAGTACCAGAAAGACTCCGCTTGGAATTTACAAAAACGGAGCGAGTTCAATGCCCAAGGTCAGGGAACGGCAGCCATCAACAATGAAACTCAAACCATGTGGGTCTTCGAGCCCAAAGTGGCCGAGAGTATCTATGATCAATGGTTGGAAGAATACGGTATTCCGGTTTATCGAAATGAAAAGCTGAATCGAGAGAAAGGTGTTCGTAAGTTGGGAAAAAGAATCACCTCCATTCAGACTTTGAGCAAAAAGAGGTTCAGAGGGAAGATGTTTTTGGATTGCACGTTTGAAGGAGACCTGATGGCTGCGGCGGGTTGCGAATACTACGTGGGCAGGGAGGCAAACTCTCAATATGGGGAAGACTATAATGGGGGCCGTACTACGCTTGAATACAACGGCCATCACTTTAAATCCAAAATATCGGCTTATAAGGCCCCCGGGGAACCTTCAAGCGGCTTGCTCAAGTTCATCAGGCCCGATCCTCTCACCCCAGAAGGAGAGGCCGATAAACGGGTCCAGTCTTATTGCTACAGAATGTGTCTGACCGATTACGAGCCCAACCGTCTACCTATCACCAAACCTGAAAATTACTCCCCCGAGGATTATGAACTCTTTGCCCGCTACTTTGCATCCGGGGAAAAACCTCCGGTTATGACCACTTCCCGAATGCCCAATTTCAAAACTGATTCCAATAATCACGGTGCCTTCAGTTTGGATTTCATTGGCATGAATTATGAATACCCCGAAGCCAGTTATGAAGAGCGTCAGAAAATCATGGATGCGCACCGACAATATCAGTTGGGACTCCTCTATTTTCTTCAAAACGATCCCCGGCTCTCTGATGAAATCCGTGAGCGTTGGCAAAAATGGGGCCTGCCCAAAGATGAGTTTACCGATAACGATCACTGGCCGCACAACCTCTATATTCGAGAAGCAAGAAGGATGATCGGCCACTACGTCATGACTCAGGCTGACTGCCAGAGCAAGGTCAAAACACCTATGTCGGTTGGAATGGGCTCCTACACCCTTGATTCTCATAACACACACCGCTATGTTACAGACGATGGATATGTCCAGAATGAGGGTGATGTCGAGGTGCGACTGAACGGACCATACCAGATAGCCTATGGAGCTCTCATTCCACAAAAGAAGGACTGCAGTAATCTTTTGGTACCTGTCGCATGCTCAGCATCTCACATTGCTTTCGGCTCAATCCGAATGGAGCCAGTCTTTATGATCTTGGGTCAATCGGCTGCGACAGCTGCCTCTCTGGCAGTGGATTCAAAAAAAACCGTGCATGAGATAGATTACTCGATCCTAAGGGAGAAGCTCCTCAAGGATGGACAAATCCTTGAAATTGAATCAAAATAATAAAGTATAAGATGCCGATTTACGAATTCACCTGCGGAAACTGTTCGCAACAGTTTGAGCTTCTGGTTTTTCACAAAAAACTAGATCAGTTGAAATGTCCTTATTGTGGAGCTGGCAAAGTTGAAAAAAAATTTTCCACCTTTAGCTCTGTTTCGAATCGTCATCATTCATCCCCTTGTGCCGGAGGGAGTTGTCCTTTCCCAAATGCGATGGCACAAGGCGGAGGCGATTGCGCAGGTGGGTGTTGCTGCCACTAATCTGCGCAGGCAGATAATTTTGCATAAGAATTTGAAGGACAAAATGTTTTATCTCATTTCCCGTTTTTATTTATTACATATTTGTAATTCTTTTGTAAGGATTATGAAAGGTGTATCTGGTACCATGGTTTTGAGTGAGAGAGAATCTCTCCACTTTCGAAGGGAGGATTCGCTTCTCAACCATCACAAATGGGTTAAATAGAGAAAGTGTTTAATATATATGCGCAGAAACATAATTAGAAAAATCAGTAGATGGGTGCTTCCTCTTGCAGCATGCGCCATTATTGCAATTGCTGCAGTCAAAGCAACCGAAGCAAAACAAAATCTGGAATTTGACGCAGATCGCACACCGATTACCCGAAATGAAGGAGTATATCTCTCCTACTCTTCCGTGGTTAAAAAGGTAAGACCTTCCATTGTCAGCATATCCACCAGCAAAACGATTCAGTCTCACAGTACGTTTGGCGATGGGATGGCCCCGTTTGGCGATGATCTTTTCCGCCGCTTTTTCGGAGATCGAGGTTTTGGTTCTCCTCAGCAACAGACTCCGCAAAAGCGGACTGGGCTTGGTTCTGGGGTTATAGTCTCAAAGGATGGGTACATTCTTACCAACAATCATGTCGTAGATGGGAGCGAAGAGATTAAGGTCACCTTGAATGGAAGCGATAAAGAGTACGACGCAAAAATAGTAGGCGCCGATTCTCGCTCAGATATCGCCGTACTGAAGATAGAAGCTGAAAACCTTCCGGTCGCCACTCTGGGCGATAGCGATCTGGTTGAAGATGGAGACGTTGTATTAGCTTTTGGCAATCCCTTTGGAGTCGGCCAAACGGTGACCATGGGAATCGTAAGCGCTACTGGCCGCAATAACCTCGGCATCGAAGAATATGAGAACTTTATACAAACCGATGCAGCGATTAACCCGGGCAATTCCGGCGGAGCTTTAACTGACGCTGTTGGGAGGGTTATTGGTATCAACACAGCCATTTATTCCCGCACTGGTGGTTCCCTGGGAATAGGGTTTGCAATTCCAATTAACATGGCTGAGAACATCGTAAAACAAATCGTCACGAGCGGTAAAGTTATTCGAGGCTACCTCGGCGTGACACTCCAAAAGCTGACGGACGATCTGGTTGAGGGGTTTGAGCTCAAAGGCAAATCCGGAGCGTTGGTTACTGAAGTTCGAGAAGGTTCTGCCGCTGAAAAAGCCGGAATTAAAGCGGGAGATGTTATCATCGCTGTCAACGGTAAAGAAGCTAAAGACAGCGCTTCTTTGGGATTAATGGTTGCTGGCTTAGCGCCCGGAGAATCAGCTACTGTCCGTGTTATTCGCGATTCCCAGGAAAAAGATATCACCGTTGTGTTGGATGAATGGCCTGAAGGACTCGACCGATATGGTTCTTCAGGTTCTTCCCCGGCTTCCCCCACAGGAGGCATCATCAAAGGAGTCGGACTCAAAGAAATTACTCCCGATTTGCGAAGTGAGATGCAAATTCCTGATAAGATCACGGGTGTTTTTGTCAGTGAAGTGGATCCAGAGTCTGCTGCCTCAGGAAGCGGTTTGATGGTGGGTGACGTCATTATGGAATGCAACGGAAGGTCCACCAAGACAATTGAAGAGCTTAAGTCAGCCTTGGCTGCCAAAAATCTGAGGACCCGACTGTTGGTTTACTCCCAATCAAGAGGTGTAACTCGATTTGTAATCCTCAAAAAATAGCACCATGCTTTTTCATAGTTAGTTGTTAGTGTTCATAAACAAGTAATCATCATATAGGTTCATAGCATACCGGGGCGATTCTCAAAAAGGAAAGCCCCGGTTTTCAAAGCAAACACCTGTCCTCTGTGTTAGACTGAAGTCCCGCAGCGGACAGTTTTTGAGCCAAATAGAAAAAATAAAAATCAACACAAGAGGAACCGGATAAAACCACGCGCGGCAGACTCACCGCTCTTGAAGCTTCCCAGCCCTTCTATTCTGTGCTAACCTCCTGGCGGATTGTTGAGTGGTATCGACAAATAGTAATGTGTAATGTGAATCAAAAGCGGTTAAAACTGGGGGTATTAGGCTCTGGGAAGGGCTCTAATTTTGTTGCTATTGCCGAGGCAGCGCGAAGTGGCGAGATACCAGTGGATATCGTTCTGGTCATGTCTGATTCTCCTGATGCAGGGATTTTAGATAGAGCAAAATCTTACGGCATAGCCTCCAGGTATCTTTTCCCGGGAAATTCTAAAACCCGATTAGAAGCGAAAGAGGAGCAAAACTACATCACGGCGCTGAAAGAAGCAGGCGCTGAGTGGATTGCTCTGGCGGGTTTTATGCGCATCCTGAAAAAAGATTTTCTCGATGCCTTCCCTGAAAAAGTCATCAATATTCACCCCTCCCTTCTCCCTATGTTTCCCGGGCTGTGTGCTTGGAAGCAGGCCATTAATTACGGCGTAAAAGTCACTGGAGTGACAGTTCACTACGTGGATTCAGGAATAGATTCTGGACCTATTATTGCCCAACGAGCCGTCCCTGTCAAAAAAGATGATACACCCGAAACACTTCACCAGCGCATTCAAATTGAGGAGCACAAACTATATCCAGCTGTCCTCAAAGAATTAGCCCTCGGTGAAAAAGGGAAATATACTCTCACATGATTTGTCTGTTTTCATTCAGATTTTCACTTCTGAACCACTCAGGCGTTCTTGGAGTTTTTCACTATCAATAGTCTATTCAGTAAGTGAGTTCTATTTTTAAATGGTTTAAGTCTGCTGATAGCAGGTTAGAGAGTGGAGGTCGTTTTGGCCCTTACCGTCTACACGAACTGGTCAATGAAGGCGGCATGGCGCAGCTGTGGCTGGCATCAAACAATCGCGAGGAAACTTTTGCGCTCCGAATAGCCCTTCCATCTCTCTCCTCTATAAATCGCAAACGGTTCGTTCAAGGGTGCGAAGCTCTATCAAAAATCCCCTCCCATCCCAACCTCATTCAATATTTTGATCATGGGAAATGCGACCAAACTCCTTATCTGGCGATGGAGTATATAGAAGGAGCTAACATTCGCGAGCTTCTCGCTGTAGAGGATGAAATCTTAGTGCTCAAGATATGGGAAATTCTTTTTGGCAGCGCATCTGCTCTTGAGCACATTCATGACCACGGTTTCCTGCATTTAGATTATAAACCAGAAAATATCGTGATATCCAGGGGGGGTACCCCTAAATTGATCGATTTTGACCTTTGCGTCCGTAAACCAACAAAGCCCATCGTTCTTAAGCCGGCAGGCACTCCTTCCTACATGGCTCCAGAAATACTCCTTAAAAACCCGGCGGATCAGCGTAGTGATATTTTCGCTTTTGGAGTCCTGGCTTACGAGCTTTTCACTCACCGACGTCCTTTTGTAGGCGATTCATCTGAAGAAGTGCTTCGAAAAATGCTCGACCCCAAAACACCTCTGATTCCTCCTTCTGAATACAATTCCGACATATCCAGCGGTCTGAACCGTGTTATTTTAAAGTGCCTGGAGCGTAATCCCGATAAACGCTACCCCCATATGTCAGTTGTCATTCGTGATCTCCAAGATGCGCCTTAATCTTCTACATGAACAGGAATTCCAACTTCGATATACGAGACCAAAGTCTCGGCGTCCCAGTTGGATAACCGGATGCACCCGATAGAGCCGGTGATTCCAATTTTTTCAGGCTCTGGAGAACCGTGGATTCCATAACCTTTCTTACTGAGGCCGATCCAAACTTTTCCCACTGGATTATTGGGGCCCGGAGGTAAAATAAGTTCTTTTCCCAATGCTTGAGCTTCTATTGAATTGGGGAAATTCTGAGGACTGAAACGATAAGCTGGGTTCTTCTTAATGCTGATAACTGTCCATTGGCCTCTGGGGGCTTTGTCACTCTGTCCGGCAATGCTGCAGGGACAATAAAAAAGAACTTCCCCTTTCTTCCCCATCAGCGATAGCGAGCGCTTTTGCAAAGAAATAACTATTTTCTCAGGTTTTCCCTCCAACTTGGGTAACCATACGTAGGGCACAAGAAGAGATGTCCCCTCGCCTACGTCACTCCACTCAATCTGAGGATTCATGCGCCTGATCAGGTCCTGAGATGAAAAGGAGCGTTCCGCTACCAGCTCCAAAATATTTTCAAAATCCAAACGCTTTTCCTGGGATTTGGATAACCAACCTTCCGGGATTTTCATCAGACATTCCCTATCTAACCGACTCACCGTGTATTGTGCAAAAACAGGTTCATAAATGTGAAGGACCTGACGAGTTGATAAATCCATTTTACCTGTTACATCCAGACCATATTTTTTTTGAAAAATAGAAACGGCCTTGCTTGTCTGTGCCCCATCAAATCCATCCAGCACCCCAGGAGATATTCCCAATCGCACCAGCGCAATCTGGGCCTCCAACATATTTCTAACTTCTCTGGATGAATGTAATGGCGTTAAAGCAAGGTCAGCATCCTCTTTGGCAAAAGCTTCGAAGAATACGAACAAAGCCGCCAAAAACATGACCAACGACAATCGCCTTAGCATCTCTTAACAGGTCTTTGGGCCTGGGACTCTAACCAGTCGCAGGCAATAGGCAATATTTGAGACCAGTGGAAACTTTTTGATCGTTCCCAAGCAGCAACGCGGATCCTATTATAAAACTCCTCGTCCTTCAACCTCTCCAAAAGGCAAGAAGCCAGTGACTCTGGACTCTCTTCTTCAGATACGAGCCCTGTTTGATTTTTTAACGTGCTTTCCGTCAGCCCCTCTGTGGGATAAACAGCTGCAGGAGTCCCCATCGCATTGGCCTCAATCACGTTAAGCCCCCATCCTTCCCGCACGGATGTATGTAAAAGGAAGTGTGAGTCCCGCAACAATTCATTCTTTTCAGGCTCTGAGAGGTATCCGACAAATTGAACCAAACCTTCAAGCTGATGCTCGGAAACAAAACGCTTCAAATCCTGTAAGCTATCACCTGTGCCTGCTATCTTAAGCGTCGCGTTCACCCCTTTTTGTCTAAGAATATGAGTTGTCCGAATCGCGTGGTCCACACGTTTGTTAGGGGCTAGACGGGAAACAAAGACCAACCTCAATGGCTCCTCTTTTAGAAATTTGCGAGGAAGTTCTTCCAAGGCCTGTGTGTCTACACCATAAGGAATACGGGTAATTGAGCGTACACCGTTTTTTTTCAGGGCGCGTTCAGTCGATTCGCAAGCCGTCCAAAAAGGAACGTTTCGATACAACCATAACATCAAGCGTTCCTGCTGAGGGCCTACCATTCCGACAGGAGCTCTCCAGCCGTTGTAGAAGGTTTTCCAAATGGACCCCAAAACCTCGTGTATATAAGCAATACAGCGCGTCTTACACCACCAAGGAGCATACCAAGGGACGCCATGATGCTGGTCTATCACTAAATCAAAAGATGACTGGCTTCGATACCATTTGTGAGCGCTGATTGCTCGGCTCAGTATGTTCCTCCCGCCTCGCACCACCGTTACCCCTTCGATGACCTCCTCGGGAACACAACCATCAAACTCTTCGGAAAACCAAAATACTTCATGCCCACGGCGAACCAATGCCGAAAGATAACCTTGAGTTACTCTTTCGGCTCCACCATGCTTAGGGTTTTTCATATCCCTCCAGTTAAGCATCAGGAAGCGCATCAGAAACCAAACCTTTTTCCGTTAAATAGACTCTTCCTTTTGATTAGTAGGCTTCCCTTTGGGAGATTTAGTAACCGTTGCACCCTACTCGCGGGATTCAAATTCAAAACCGACCCCTTTTTTATTATCCAGGACCAGAAACGCTGAGAATTTTCTCTTCTTTTTCTGAGAGAAAAACTCCGTCAATAAATCTGTTTTTCCCTGAGTAAGTAATTTCTGAAGCTGCTCTCGAGATACAGGCTGTCCCAAAATAACTTTCCCGGTCCGAAAATTGCATTTTTTCCCTTTTTGGGCCTGACTGTTTTCGCAGAGATAGGTATCGTCCGTCTCGAAAACATTTCCTCCGCATTTAGGGCATACTCCCATCGGTGTTAAACCTGAAAAGTCTATTTCTTTTTTCTCTATTTTGTTCTCAGACTCCCCTGAATCAGCGTTCTGTTTCTGAGCAGTAGTTGATTTTTGCTTTGAAGATTTGGTCCCCTTTGCACCCCGCTCACGAGGCTCAAATTCAAAGCCGACGCCCTTTTTATTATCCAGAACCAAAAATGCTGAGAATTTTTTCTTCTTTTTCTGAGAGAAAAACTCTGTCAACAAATCTGTTTTACCCTGATTAAGTAATTTCTGAAGCTGCTCTCGAGATACAGGCTGCCCCAAAATAACTTTCCCGGTCCGAAAATTGCATTTTTTCCCTTTTTGGGCCTGACTGTTTTCGCAGAGATAGGTATCGTCCGTCTCAAAGATATTCCCTTTGCATTTAGGACACACACCCATCGGTGTTAAGCCTGAAAAATCTATTTCTTTTTTCTCTGTTTGACGTTCATTATCTCCAAAATCGAAGTCCGCCTTCCATTCTTCTTTATTGAGCTTCAATGAGGCAGAAAAAGGACGGCCCATCTTGCTGACAAATCCATCCAGAGGTCCAATTTGCCCAGCCCTGAGAAGTTGCACAAGTTCCTCGCTACTAATTCGTCGTCCCGCCATTACTTTCCAGACTGTAAACTGGCATTCTTCGCAATGATACTTTCTATAGACCTCGACTATTCTGCCTCCACAACGCGGACAAGGTGTCTCTATTGGTGCAAAATGGACTGGTATTTCTTCTTCGAATCCACGCACCTTATCCACGATGGATGAAGTCATTGAGCGGATCATCTCCATGAATTCTTCCCGAAGCAATCGACGCTGCTCAACCTGCTTCAACTTAAACTCCCAATCGCCAGTCAGCTCAGGGCTACACAACTCGGGCAGTTTCAAACCACGCAGGAGGGTAATCAGATCAAATGCTTTTAGAGTAGGAATAATCTCTTTACCCAAACGTTGTATGTACGTTTCAGTGATGAGCCCCTCAATGATGGATGCGCGAGTCGCAGGCGTCCCTAATCCCTTTTCGTTCATGGCATCCCTCAATTCCTCATCTTCAACGAACTTACCGGCTGTCTCCATCGCTGTCAGGAGGGTAGCTTCAGAAAAACGTGCAGGCGGTTTTGTTTCGCAAGATTTCAGTTCTAACTCATCTGTACTCACCCTTTCCCCAGGCAAAACCGGAGGTAAACTCGGGTTCTCAGCGTTCTCAGATGCCTGGCATCCATAGACAGCTGTCCAGCCCGGAGAAAGCAAGACCCGCCCTTCTGATTTGAAAAGGTGTTCACCCACGTGGGTTGTTCTATTCGTTATCAAATATTCAGCCGCGGGGAAGAATACAGCCAGAAAACGGCGCGCCACCAAGTCATAAATCTTCCAATCATCGCCATCGAGTTTTTTAATTACACCTGTTGGGATGATCGCGAAGTGGTCAGAAATTTTGGAATTATTAAAAATCCTCTTGTTCGGATGTATCCAATTCGAATCTAAAATTTGTCCGGCCAATTCCGAAAAATCTGTCTCTTTCAAAGACTGCATAATGGAACGGACCTCTCCCAAGTAATCTTCAGGCAGAGCTCGAGAATCTGTTCGAGGATAGGTCAGCACTTTGTACTTTTCATAAAGGGCCTGGGCGATCTGTAGCGTCCTGCGGGCAGGAAAGCCATAACGAGAGTTTGCCTCCCTCTGGAGGCTGGTCAAATCAAAAAGCAGAGGAGAAAGTTCGGTCTTCTTTCTACTCTCCTCTGTAACTGTCCCGGTTTTTTCAACACATTCTTTGAGAATACGTTCGGCGTCTTCTTTGCGCCATATTCTCTGGGCTTTAGAGTCCTTATCCTCCGTGCTTTTAGAAAAATCGGGATTGAACCAAATTCCAACATATTGCCCAGCTTCGCAGCCAAAAGTCCCGTGTATTTCAAAATATGCTTTTGGGATAAAAGATTGAATCTTTTCCTCCCTCTCCACGATCATGGTCAAAGTCGGCGTTTGAACGCGTCCCACGGTCGTTTTGAGAAAACCTCCTTCGCGTGAGTTAAACGCGGTCATCGCCCGAGTTCCATTGATCCCAATTAACCAATCGGCCTCAGAGCGGCAGGCCGCAGCATCAGCCAAAGGGAGCATTTCTTCATTAGCACGCAACCGGCTAAAACCTTCACAAATTGCTGCAGCGGTCATGGATTGTAGCCAAAGTCTTTGAATTGGCAATTGGCTCTGAGAATACTGAAGAATGTATCTAAAGATAAGCTCTCCTTCACGCCCGGCATCACATGCATTAACGACTCCTGAAACGTCTTTGCGTTTCATTAATTTAATTAACAACTTGAGACGGGACTCCGCTTTTGGATGTGGCTTAAGAGAAAACGTCCTTGGAATAACCGGCAAGTTTGCCAATGACCATTTCCCTTTAGCAGGCTCGACGCCTGGTGGCGGACATATCTCCAAAAGATGGCCCACCGCTGAACTGACTACATACTTTTCACTTTCAAAAAAATCCTCTTTTTTAGAAAAACCACCCAAAGCCCGGGCTATATCCCCTGCCACAGAGGGCTTTTCCGCTATTACTAAAATCTTACCCATACTCTTCTTCTTTGTAACCCTTGTGCCATTTCAGGCATCATTTCTGATATTCAATCCTTGAAATTTATATTGATAAAAGTTCATGTGTTTAGATTCAAAAACACACTTCCCCTCCTCAGCACAACGCACTGAAAAGTCGACATAATCCGCGATCTTTTTTCCTTCTTTTCCCACAAATCTATTAAATAACCGGGCGCTTGCCAGCACCTTTTCGGGGCACAAACCTTCTAGCCTTTCCAAAAACTCGCCTTTGCTGTTTGGGTTTTAAGCCTGAATTTTGAATGGGACCAATGGTAGATCCCGGTGCAGAAGAATCTTTTTGGCTCGTAAGGAGTTGCTTTTTGAAATCATGAGATTTTTGCGAACTACCCACAACTTTTTGTTCAGGTGGCAAAGCCTTACTCAAAAAACTTCCAGAGCTGGTCTGTTGCGAATTTTTTGAAACCTTCAGGCTTTCAACTTCCTCAGTTGCGGGAAGGAAGCCCATACCTGGATGCCAATCCTGTCCGGGGGGAATAGGAGGAAGAACTTTACCCGTTTGCTTATTGCGTATTTCGATATTTCTCTCTTCTCGCCAATCGCGCCACTCGCGAGCTGCGCTGGCACCTTCCCTGCAGGTCCGGTTGTAATCCACTTCAGAGCCTTGCACTTCAGCAAACGATTCACCCTTCGAATACCGCTGCTCCGGCCGAGCCTGATGGCGAAAAAGTTGAGGTCTCAAGCGCTGGGCCTGATGTTTCGAAGGCATCGTTTGTTTCTTATGAATATGAGGCGGGCGGTTTGACGGATGAAGCTCCGCTTGAGGGCGATTCTGTGGCTTGCTTTCCTGCAAATTCTGCCGAGTTTTGAATAGCGGCTCTCTATGGCGTTGTTCACCCCGAACCTGTTCACCTTTTCGAGCGCCTTTCTGATTCCCCTGTAAGTGCTTCCCTGAAGCAGGCTGGTTGCGCCTACTCTCATGCAGATTGTTTTCTTTTGGCCTGAGAAATCGTCCTTTGCCAGCAGCGTCTCCCCGCTCCCTCTGGGGATGAGATGGATCTCTCACAACTTCCTTTTTGGAAACGGGCTCTGTGCGTCTGGAAAGCGAAGTTTCCTTTTTAAATTGCCTTGGGTTGCTCGGTTTGTTTGAAAGCCTCGGTTTTAACCTCCTACCTCCTTTGCCCCCGGCATCAGCCTCCGAAGCAACTTGGCGGGCCTCCGTCAGTGTCATCTTTTTTTTGGCTACGGCGATAGCCGCAGTCATCGTCAAACGACACTCCATAATTAAGCTTCTAACTTGGCGAGCCTCGCTCAAAGTCAGATTCTTTTCTGCGATCAAACGTTTCAGGTTAATATCCCTGTTCTCCACCAGGGCGGTATATTCTGTTTGAGTAATTTTTCCTGCCTTACATCTGCCCCAAAGCATTTGATTTAATTTCTGGGCATAAGCTTCGCTATCTAGGTCAGCCTTGGTAAATCTGGTCATATAACAACGACTTATACTGTTTTGAACAGTTTTTTTATTTCTGAAATTGCGCTATTAAGCCTCTTCTCGGAAACCGGCTCAGAGGTTCCAAGCTCTTGCGCATAACAGGAGACCTTGAACTCCTGCATCATCCAAAACAAGTTCCACAATCGACTACGAGCCTCTGGAGAAAGATCTTTTTTTCTCAGCAATTCATCCAGTTCTTTCTGCCATATCTCAACATGCTGCGACTTCTTTTGATCCTTTAAAGGATCTGCTGCAGCCCTGTCGGCACGAATAAGTAACATCTTCAAATACCGCGGCAGATGTCTTAATCGCCCTAGGGGAATATATGCTAAAAACTTCTGTGAGACCAGCATATTTAGTTCTTTTTTCAACCAGTCAATTTGTTTTGGGTAAACCAGTATCTGCTGGCGTAGCTCCAGAATCTCACGAATTAAGTCTATTAACTGAGGTAAGCCTTCACTCAACTTTCTTCGAGCACCTTCCAGAAAAGTCTCAAAATACTGACGAGTCAAACGAGGTTTTTCATCAGAATCAAAAATATAATTTCTAAGGTTGAGATAAGCCGTTTCAGCAAGTTCATCACCCGTACCCAGTGTAGAATACGAGAAACTTCGTGTGGCCATTTTATTCAAATCTCTTCTAACCCAGGAAAGCTCTTTCTGCATCACTTTTTCCGCAAGAGCGGATAGTCCGCGCATCAAGACCTTATCTCGTTCAGCGGGTGTCCGAAAAAGTCTTAAATTGACATCCCCATTCTCAACATCCAATCCCGGGAAAGCTAGGAGAGGGCCATGCTGATCTTCCTTAACCACGATACTTTCAGGTATATCCTCCCAAAGCCAATCAGCAATATCATATTTTTCCCACTTTTCGGAAAGTATCTGCCAATCTTTAACATTTTCCTTTTCAGCATGTTCCTTGATTTTGGATTGAAGCGCTCTCAGATCCACTCCGGCAAAGACTTGCTTGTTTTCTCTATTGAAAACTTCAATTTTAGGAGTCAGATAATCGGGCAACTTCGTCTCATCCCAGAAATGAGCTGGAATCTCAACGCCCCATTCTCGAAGAATAAATTCACTGGCTTGCTTTAGGCTTTCCTCGGAATTCCAACTGACAGCTTCAGCCAATCGAGAGGCTTTTTCTCGAATTGGCATGAGTCTACGCCTCAACTGCCGAGGAAGACTTTCCAAAAATTGTTCCCATCGGGCTGCGCGAAAACCTGGAACGCTCCAATCCAATTCACGCTTATCAACCATCGGCAAAAGAGACAAAGGAATCTGAAATGTGACTCCGTCCTGCTGCTTGCCCGGAGCGTAAGCATAACGTGCTCCTACCGAATATCCGCTTAAATGGATTGTGTCAGGGAACATTTCTGAATCGTAACTTTGAGCGCGCTCCCCGAGAAGATCCCTTTCCGTCGCGAAAAGAAAATCTTTCTGGTGCCGATTTTCTTTAATTATGCGATTTAAATCATGAATGGAAGAAACATCCTGAATCCGTTTGGCATAGAAAAGACATATCTCTTCATAAACGTTCACAAAACCAGCCCCTCCCTTATGCGTTTGCCATAGCTCCAATTTCTGGCAGAGATTCCGATTGTGCTCAATAAACTTCAGTTTTTCTCGAAATCCACCGTGCGATTCGCTCTGAATTGAACGGTCTCCATCATCTTCATCCGATTTCACCAATGCCTGCCTAATAAAAATATCCGTAGCTGCTTTTGAATCAATTTTGCCGTAATCAATCCAGCGTTCTTGAATAAGGAGACCGTGGGCACGGACCCGTTCTAAAACTACCACCCTCTCTTTTTTTTCATTCCAGTGTGCATCGTGATACGTTTTTTTGCAGATGTGAGGTGCGATTTCTTCCACCCACATTATGTCGATACCTGCGATTGTTCGGGCAAACAATCGAGATGTCTCCACGATTTCACCAGCAACAATCCACTCCGATTGAACTATGTTCCCCTCTGATTCGGAGTCTTGCACTTTCTTTTTTCCTTTGCCTGAGGGAGGTTTGGATTTATCAAATAAGATGGAGCCGGGAAAGAGCATTACTTCTCGATCTCCCACTGCTTTATATTGGTTTCGAGACTTGCGTTGAGCAATATGACCCAAGAGCCCAGATAGCACTGAGCGGTGAATTCCCTCTCGAACGGCTTCGCTCAACTCACTTACGGCGCGAGGGCTTTTCCTCCCCTTTGGCGAACGCTGAGGAGCTTTTCGGTCTATAGAGACACCCTCGCCCGCACCGAGTTCTGAAATGATATCTTTGAGCTGCTCATAAAGATCACTCCATTCGCGCATTCTAACAAAAGAAATAAAGCGCGCCCGACAAAACTTGCGGACTTGATTTTCGGTGCGAAGCTCCTGCCATGCAGTACGCCAAGCCTTCCAAACATTGAGAAGCGTGATGAAATCCGATTCGGGGTTGGCAAACTCCTTGTGAGCCGATTCTGCCTGAGCTCGTTGATCTGCAGGGCGCTCCCGGACGTCCTGAACGCTAAGCCCGGCCGCAATAATGATAACCTCTTCTAAAACTCCCTCTTCACGTGCTTGTAAAACCATTCTGCCCAAAGACGGGTCCAAGGCCATCCGAGCCAGTTCCATACCCAGCCGGGTTAGTTTTTGGTTTTCATCCAGTGCTCCCAATTCTTGCAAGAGCGAATAACCAGCATGAATCGCCTGAGTAGAAGGTGGGTTGATAAAAGGAAATGTCTCTATTTGCCCCAAACCAAAGGCCTTCATTCTTAAAATGACCTCAGCTAAATTGGCTCGTTGGATTTCAGGCTGGGTATAGGGCTGAAGCTCATTAAAATCTTTCTCTGAATAGAGACGGTAGCAAACACCACTGGCAACTCGCCCGCAGCGGCCCTTGCGCTGATTAGCACTACTTTGCGAAATAAACTCAATTGGCAGGCGTTTTGTCCGAGTCTTGGAGTTATAGCGGCTAATTCGAGCCATCCCCGTATCTACCACAAAATGGACGTTAGGAATCGTAAGCGAGGTTTCAGCCACATTGGTGGCAACGATCACACGGCGACGTTTTGAAGGTGTGAAAACTCGTTGTTGTTCTGCAGAAGACTGGCGACCATAAAGAGGCAAAATTTCAATCCCAGGCCATTGCCGTCCATTCATTACCTCAATGGTTTTGTGAATATCCCGCTCGCTCGGCATAAAAACCAAAATATCTCCGTTATAGGTCTGGTGTAGTATCTGAGATACTGTGTCAACAGAGCTTTCCGTAAAGGTATAATCATCTCGCTCTTCCGAAGCGTGATCCATTTCCTGATAACAGATTTCTACCGGATACATGCGCCCGGAGACTTCCAGAATGGGAGCCCTGTTAAATGCCTCAGAAAAAGATTCGGTGTCGATAGTCGCCGAGGTGATAATGATTTTTAAATCATCCCGCTTACGAGTGAGCTCTTTAAGGAACCCTAACAGAAAATCAATATTTAGTGTTCTTTCATGCGCCTCATCCACCAGAATCGCGTCATACTCGCACAAGAAGGGATCGCTTTGTATTTCGGAAAGCAGAATCCCATCCGTCATCATTTTGATGTAAGTTTCCTGGTGACAATGCGTTGAAAAGCGTATTTTGCATCCCACTTCCCTGCCCCAATCCACACCCATCTCCTCCGCTAAACGCTTGGAAAGAGACATGGCTGCAACCCGGCGTGGTTGAGTGCAACCAATCATCGCGCGCACCCCTAAACCCGCTTCAAGACACATTTTAGGAAGTTGCGTTGTCTTGCCTGAACCTGTCTCTCCTGAAATGATAACGATCTGGTTATTGCGAATCGCTTCTACAATTTCGTCTTTATGCTCAGAAACAGGAAGTGAAGGGTAAGATAATTGTGGAATATTTTGCTCTCTTTTCTTACGAAGATCCAAGGACTGACACGCTCTGTCCGTCAACTTTTTGAGCAAGGTTTCGTTATTCCGTTCGGGATTTTTTAGAATTCTTCTAAGCTGCAAGCCCAGTCGCACTTGATCGTGCAACATACACTGCGGAAGCAAACGCCCTAAACTCCTTATATTTTTTTCCAAAGGCAACTTCAACTTTTACTCATTAAACCGTCCGCCGAGCTTTCTCTAAATCCTTACAGAACAAATGCAGGTTTTGTACGTATTCTTTATGGTCCTTACACCCTCTCAAGCGAGTCAAGAAAAAATGAGTCTTATTCAAATATGGCTCTATATCAACATAATAACGCCCGCGAACCTTTTTGGATATTGCCTCTTCTACATGAAAAACTTTCTGAGCCACGGCTGAATTCATCAACTTGCCCATGAAGACGACTATTGCTGCCAAATGCGCCAGCTTCAAGTCTTTTCGCAAGATGATTTTTGAAACGTCCAGCAAAGTGGGTCTACCCAAGCAGGCACCATCGGATTCCATCAACTCGGGCTGTTCTTCTCCCCGTAGTTTAATGGCTTCACTCATCGGCAGATACCAAAAATTTTGTGTAAGACGACCTCCATAATCACCCGGCTTCTTCAACTCCAAGACGAAACTCACACTCTCATGCTGTATGCTCAAGGGATTCTGACAAAATGAAATTTCTTCTCCCAGCTCACGGATCAAATTCACCTTATCGGTCTCACCTGGATTAAGACTGCCTCCCGGAAATATCAAACTCTTATGCAAAGCGCCCTTTCTAAACTGTTCTTGCACAGAAAGCACGACGGCAGACACTCTCCCCTCCTCTTCAATTTGGGCGATAATTCCAAAGTTAGAGCGACTGTGTTTATATAGTTTACGATTAGTGTCTGGCACAGGTGATTGCAGCTGAGTTAAGACGTTTACTTCCAAACCGCCGACGAGTCAGTATCCCATTACCTATTACAAATGTAAAGTTTTAAGAAAAATACAAACCCATTTTGCTGCTTCAATAATCATCAAAACGATCAAAAATACTTAGAAGAGGCCGATGTCTCCAAGGAATGTTGACGAATTACAAAGTCAAAATACCCAAGGAAAATAGAAATGAAGCAAACAAATCCGCACCTAATAAACCAACTATGGCGGAGAAGGGGGGATTCGAACCCCCGGTACAGTGTTACCTGTACAACGGTTTAGCAAACCGCCGCCTTCAGCCACTCGGCCACCTCTCCATCCATGTAGTACGACTCCTGCTTTTTTACGGGGAGAAGCCACCCGTGCGGGAAACAATACCGATCGAACCCAAAGCAGTCAAGAGCTAAGTCCTCACTTCTTCACAAACGCATTGCCTCAAAAATATGCGCACCGAAAAGGGGAAGATGTAGGAGTAGAAAAAGGTGGTTGCCTCAAAAAGAACGCACTAAAACATATGTATGTCTCTGAATATGAGCATGGAAGCAACAAAAGA
>JALNXY010000055.1 GCA_023230105.1 Verrucomicrobiota bacterium | reverse complement strand
AAATGATGTTATTGTAGCTACAGATGATAAAAGAATTATAGAAGAAGTAGAAAGATTTAATGCCAAAGCTATAATGACCTCAGCAGACCATCCTAATGGCACTTCTCGAATTGCCGAGGTTGTTAAAGATATGGATGTTGACATTGTAATAAACATTCAGGGAGATGAGCCATTTATACGCCCTGAAATAATAGATGAGTTAACAGAGCTTTTAATGAAAGATGATAGCATTCCAATGGCAACATTATGCTACCAGCTCCATGATAAAAGTAAGTTTAAAGATGAAAATATTGTAAAGGTAGTACGTGACATTAACGGGTATGCACTGTATTTTAGTCGATCTTTAATACCTTATCCCAGAAATGAAATAAATTTTAAAGTTTATGAACACATTGGCATTTATGGATACAAAAGGTCTTTTCTTGGAGAATTTATAAAATTAAAGGATACCCCTTTGTCAACGATTGAATCATTAGAACAGTTAAAAGCCCTTGAATATGGTTATAAATTATATGTTGTTGAAACCGAATATGAATATAATGCATTGAGTATAGATACTCCAGAAGATCTTGAAGAAGCAAGAAAAATTATAAAGGAAGGTAGAGAGGTAAAATAATTTGTGTAAGGATTGTCATTTTGTGTGCTAATAAATTTATAGTTCTTTTTATCTTTTTTCAAATTTTTTAAATAGCAAGATAAGCAGGAGGTAAAAACATGATTATTGATATGATAGAAAATTCTCACTTATATCTGCCAATAAATAGTAATTTTAGAAAAGCATTTGATTTTATAAGAAATAAAGATATTTCAAATTTAGAACCTGGAGAATATGAGATCGATAATCTTAATGTTTATGGTGTTGTAAATAATTATTTTACTAAATCAAAAAAAGAGGGATTATGGGAAGCTCATCGTCATTACATAGATATACAATATGTGATAACTAATAAGGAATTAATAGGCTACACAAATTTAAGCCAGGTAGAAAAATACAAGTCATATGATGAAAATAAAGATATTGAATTTTTTACAGGCAAAGGTAGCCACGTTATCGTTGATGCCGGGACTTTTGTTATTTTTTATCCATATGAAGTACATATGCCAGGGATTGCTTTAGAAAATTCAGAAAAAGTGAAAAAAGTTGTAATAAAAGTTTTGCTTGAATAAACATAAATGAAATATAGAAAAAATTAAGAATATTTATGAAATCACGAAAGTCTAGAAATGCTAAAAATAGCATCAAAGGAGATATAGGAGGATTATCTTAATGAAAAGAATGAAAGATTTAGTTGTACCTACTATTACACCGTTTGGAAAAAATGGTGAAATAGATATTGAGGGAATTAGGGAATATTATGATTTTTTAATTAAAAAAGGAGTTAAAAACTTCTATATTTTAGGTACAACAGGTGAAGTGTTTTTAATGAATATAGAGGAAAGAAAAAAAACTGCTGAATTAATAATAAACCATGTTGGTGATAGAGGAAATATATTTGTTCATACTGGTTCAATATCTACTAAAGAAGCATGTGAATTGGCTCAGCATGCAGAAAAAATAGGAGCAGCAGGTATTGGGGCCGTAACCCCTTTTTACTTTAATGTAAGTCAATATGAAATGGAGAATTATTACTATTCAATAGCAGAAAGTGTAAGTGAAAACTTTCCAGTATACTTATATAATTTACCAGGTTGTACGACTAATGATTTATTACCTGAAACTGTTACTAAATTGGCAAAAATACAAAATATTGTAGGAATTAAGAATAGCATGTCTGATATTCTGAGACTAAGCCGCTTGATTGATGAAACACCAAAAGATTTTGATGTAATTATTGGTTCTGATCCTATTCTTATGACAGCTATTTTATACGGAGCCAAAGGTAGTGTATCGGGTAATGCAAATGTGTTTCCAGAGGTTTTTTTAAAACTTTTTGAAGCATTAAATGAAGGTAATTACGAGAAAGCTCATAAGATACAAATTGTTATAAAGCATATTGCTAAAGTATTAAAAGATGGAGCAAATTTAGCTTATTTCAAGCAAGCACTTATTTTTAGGGGGTTTAAACAAACTTTTACGAGGAAACCTATATTAGGTCTTAATCAGAAAGAAAAAAAAGAATTAAATGTAGAGATGCAAGATATGATAAAGAAATATCTTTAATAAATTCAAAAAGGCTAAAGAGGCTATGTTGTGTAAGAAAATATGGTAAAAATTAGTTTTTAAGATTGATGAGTTTTTAAATATATTTTAATAGTTTAAAAAAGGAGTTTAATAGGATGAATTTTCAAAACAGACTAATAGGCTCTATACCAAAAGTTGGCATTAGACCAATAATAGATGGTAGAAGAAGAGGGGTTCGTGAATCTCTGGAAGACCAAACTATGGACATAGCGAAAAGGGCTGCCGACCTGATTAGCACAAATTTGCGCCATCCTAATGGTTCACCGGTTGAATGTGTTATTGCCGATACAACAATAGGCGGATTTGCTGAAGCAGCAAAGTGTGCTGATAAATTTTCCAGAGAAAATGTAGGTGTATCGCTTAGTGTTACACCATGCTGGTGCTACGGTATGGAGACCATTGATATGGATCCTTATTTGCCTAAGGCTATTTGGGGATTCAATGGAACCGAAAGGCCAGGAGCAGTTTACCTTGCTGCCGCTCTTGCAGGTCATGATCAATTGGGATTACCTGCTTTTGGAATTTATGGAAGACATGTTAGAGATTTGGATGATACAAAAATTCCCGAGGATGTTAAAGAAAAGATTTTTCAATTTGTAAAAGCTGGTTTAGCTGTTGCCCATATGAAAGAAAAATCTTATCTTGCATTAGGAGGAGTCTCTATGGGGATTGCTGGTTCGGTAGTAAACCCAGGATTTTTTAAAGATTACTTAGGAATGCGAACCGAATTTGTGGATATGTCTGAGTTTACCCGCAGGATTGAAGAAGAGATATTTGATGAAGAGGAATTTAAAAAAGCTTTAAAATGGGTTAAGAAGAACTGCACGGAAGGAAAAGATAGAAATAAAGACAGTATAAAGCATTCCCGTGAGCAAAAAGACCAAGAATGGGAAACTGTAATTAAAATGACACTAATTGCCCGTGATTTAATGATTGGTAATAAACAGTTGGCAAATATGGGCTATCAAGAAGAAGCAGAAGGCCATAATGCCATAGCAGCTGGTTTCCAGGGACAGAGGCAATGGACAGACCATTTTCCGGATGGTGATTTTATGGAAACAATTCTGAATACATCTTTTGATTGGAATGGTGTAAGAGAACCTTTTATTTTTGCAACGGAAAATGATTGTTTGAATGGTGTATCAATGTTGTGGAATCACCTTTTAACTAATCGAGCACAAATGTTTTCAGATATTCGAACCTATTGGAGCCCGGAATCAGTAAAAAGAGTTAGCGGTAAGAAATTAACCGGTTTGGCAGAAAATGGAATTATCCATTTAATTAATTCCGGTTCTACAACTCTTGATGCTACAGGACAGCAGAAAGAAAATGGTAAATCGGTCATGAAACCATTCTGGGAAATTACTGAACAGGATATACAGGGATGTTTAGAAAATACAAAATGGAGTCCAGCAAATCTCGAATATATGCGTGGAGGCGGTTTTTCGTCAACATTCTGGACTGTAGGCGAAATGCCTGTAACTATGTCCAGAATTAATCTAATCAAAGGCCTGGGACCAGTATTACAGATTGCTGAAGGATATACAGTAGAATTACCTTATGAAATAAGTTTTACATTAACCGAGCGTACCGATCCAGCCTGGCCAACTACCTGGTTTGCACCAAAAATAACTGGTAAGGGAGCTTTTCGAGATGTATATTCTGTAATGAATTTCTGGGGAGCAAACCATGGGGCAATAAGCTATGGTCACATTGGTAAAAACCTTATTACACTTGCTTCTTTGCTAAGAATTCCTGTTGCTATGCACAATGTTGAGGAGAAAGATATTTTCAGACCTAAAGCATGGAGTGCATTTGGAACAGCAGAATCTGAAGGCGCAGATTTCAGGGCATGTAAAAATTTTGGTCCACTGTATAAATAAATTATACAATTATCTTATCAGGTCTGGATATTTAGACATAAAAATATTAGCTTGTTATTTTTTATTTATTATAAAATATGTAAAAGATCTATCAAGGAGATTATAGCAATGAGCAGATATGTAATAGGACTTGATTTTGGGACTGATTCAGTACGAGCTTTAGTAGTAGATGCAAAGACAGGTAAAGAAATTAGTAGTGGTATAGCATATTATCCCAGATGGAACAGCGGAAAGTATATTGATACATTAAAAAATCAATTTCGACAACACCCCCTTGATTATCTGGAAGGAATGGAAGTAGCAGTAAAAATCACCACAGACAAATGTAACGAAAGTATTAAGAAAAATATAGTTGGTATAGGTATTGATACTACTGGATCAACACTTTGTGCGGTTGATGAATATGGAAG
>JALNXY010000006.1 GCA_023230105.1 Verrucomicrobiota bacterium | reverse complement strand
TTTTGTTGCTTCCATGCTCATATTCAGAGACATACATATGTTTTAGTGCGTTCTTTTTGAGGCAACCACCTTTTTCTACTCCTACATCTTCCCCTTTTCGGTGCGCATATTTTTGAGGCAATGCGCCGGCATCTCGTTCAAGAATTTCTCCTTGTCAGCAGAGTTTTTTGAAAGTACACTTTGCGGGTCACTCGCTTAAGAGGAGAGAGATTTGATACAATAGTAATTATATGCCAAGCGCTAATGATATTCGCAGAGGACAGGCTCTTATTTATAATAATGATGTCTGTGTTGTTCTTGAATGCACACACCGCACCCCTGGAAACCTCCGTGCTTTCGTCCAAGTGACATTACGTAGTCTGAAGACAGGAAAATCAACTGACGTCCGCTTCAGTTCCACTGAAAAGGTGGAAGTTGTCCCTATGACAACTCAGAAAATGGAATACAGCTACAAAGATGGAAATGACTTTGTTTTCTCTGATCCTGAAACCTACGAGACTGTTACTCTGACTCCGGAGCTGGTGGGCAGCGCTGTTAATTATTTGACTGAAAACGCACTGGTAACCGTCACTTTTGTGGATGGAAAAGTCGTCGGAATTGAGCTTCCCTCTTCTGTCGCTTTATTAGTTACTGATGCACCCGACGGTATTCGAGGCGATTCTGCCAATAATGTAATGAAGACCGTAACACTGGAGACTGGCATCAACGTTCAGGCTCCTCTGTTTATTAAAACGGGCGAAAAAATTAAAATTGATACCCGCACGGGTAAGTACATGGAGCGCGCCTAAGCCTCCTATTCTACATAGAGAAAAGGGCGGCTCAATAAACCGCTCTTTTTTTGAATCGTTTACTCTCGTTCACTATGAAGCAATACCATGATCTTCTGAAGCTCGTCCTGGAAAAAGGAACATGGACATCTAACCGAACCGGAGTTAAAACGAAATCCTACTTCGGAGCCCAGGCTCGTTTCCCCCTGACGGACACTTTCCCGCTGCTCACGACCAAAAAAGTCCACTTACGCTCCATCATTTACGAGCTTCTCTGGTTTCTTCAAGGCAATACCAACACCCGCTATTTGAAGGATAACAAGGTTACCATCTGGGACGAGTGGGCCGATCCTAATGGTGATCTCGGCCGAATCTATGGCGCTCAATGGTGTGACTGGCGTACCGCTGAGGGCAAATCAATTCACCAGATTGATAACGTCATAGAACAAATCAAAAATGACCCTACCAGCCGTCGGTTGATTGTCTCGGCATGGAATCCCGGAGAGCTGGATCAAATGGCACTCCCCCCTTGCCATACTTTCTTTCAATTCAGCGTCCACGGCGATCAGCTAAGTTGCCAGCTCTATCAGCGCAGTGCCGACCTTTTCTTAGGCGTCCCCTTCAATATCGCATCTTATGCGCTCCTGACATTGATGATTGCTCAGGTAACGGGCTTAAAGCCGGCTGAATTTATCCATACTTTCGGAGATATCCACCTTTACGAAAATCACATGGACCAGGTTGCCCTTCAGATGAGTCGTGATTTTCGGCCTCTTCCGGTGATGCGGCTTAATAAAGAAATAAAAAACATTCATGACTTCCGTTATGAAGATTTTTCTCTGGAAGCCTACGATCCTCATCCGGCCATTAAGGCTCCCGTAGCGGTCTGATTCAAAACGGGTACTTCCAAAATGTCCGGCCTGCTGCCTCAAACAAGCACAAACTGGACCTCAACAAATAGAGGAACAGAGTTTTGCGCCCCTAAATGAAGCCCGGTTTCTGTGCGAAAGCCTATCGAAAAAACCTTTTGCCTTCTTGATTATTGCCATTCTAAAGCGCTATAATCTGTCCCGTTGTTATTAGGGAAGATTTTCTGAAGGCTGGGTACCTCCTGAGGATGATTCAATAAGAAAAAGGTGTTTAACAATCCTTTTCTGCGGGGAGTTAAGCAGATGATAGTTGATTATTCCTTAAAAAACGCATCCCTTCTCTGACAACAAGACAGGATATCCGGATATGATTCAAACAGAAGAAAGCATTCGCAAAAAACTGCTTTGGAGATTGCAGAAAAGATGGCCACAGCCGCCCGCACTGCTCCAAAGACGAAGGGCCGCGACACCTTGAAGATCGTGATTGTGAGTGGCGACGATCTTAATAAAATCGCAGATAAGATGGCTGAAATCTCCAAGAGAATTCCACTCCCTTTTTTTGAGAGGGATGCGGAGTGCATCCGAAAGAGTCAAGCCTTGCTTCTGATAGGCACATCTGTGCTGCCAGCTATGCTCCCTTATTGCGGCCTTTGTGGTTTTGAAGATTGTAAGTCAAAAATGAAGGTTCCAAATGCACCGTGTGCCTTTAACACGATTGATTTGGGAATCGCCGTGGGTTCTGCGGTCAGTATTGCTGCCGATTCCAGGGTAGATAGCAGAGTGATGTATTCAGTCGCCATGGCTGCACTGGAGTTGAAGATTTTGGGCGACCTTCATAAAGTTTTGTTAGGCATCCCTATTTGCATCTCCTCCAAGAACCCATTCTTTGATCGATAGACCTATAGAAAAGATAAAAGCCGGGGCAACCCGCCCTGGTTTGGCCCTCACCGAACGCTTTTTGGCCCCATTTGTTACGGCCGTTATGTTCGGTTATTTGGGGTTGTTTCTCATTTACCCCGTCTGGATTATGTTGAATGGCGCTTTCTCGGGCGTCGATGGCTTTTCCTTACAGTATTTCAGTATCCTTCTTTCAAGTCCTCTCATCCGTGAGGCTTGTATCAATAGTTTTCTGATCGCTCTTGCCGCTACGGTAGTCGCGTTTCTCTTAGCCCTACCAATGGCGCATATCATGACCCGCTACCTCTTCCCGGGTAAATCTCTCGTCAGTGCGCTCCTGCTTTTACCCATGGTAATGCCCCCTTTTGTCGGAGCCATCGGCCTACAGCAAATACTCTCCAAATACGGGGTTCTGAACAGTTTTTTGATGAAGGTTGGGATCCTGGGCTATGACCAGCCCATACACTGGCTGGGAATGGGCGGTGTAGCCGGTATCGTGATTTTGCAGGCACTGCATCTCTATCCCATTTTATATCTGAATCTCTCAGCTTCCATGTCCACCCTGGATCCTTCACTTCGCGAAGCAGCACAAAATATGGGAGCTTCCAGCCGGAAGATTCTTCGCACAATCACGCTGCCGCTCATTATCCCGGGACTTTTCGGAGGTTCTTTTATCGTTTTTATCGGCTCTTTGACCGATTTGGGCACACCGCTGATGTTTAATTTTACCCGCTGCATCCCGGTTCAAATTTTTGACGGGATCAGCGACATGAATACAAACCCTATTGGATTCACACTCGTCATTTTCACGCTGCTGGTTACCGCTCTGCTCTTCATTGCTGCCAGAGCTCTCTTCATGAATAAAAGCTATGAAGTGGTCTCGAGAAGTGGTCACACCGGGAGTTTTGAAATTCAAGCCAGCCAAAGACAGAAGGCTTGTTTCTATTCATTTTTTGCTCTCATTATCTTCCTGGCTGCAATTCCCAACATCATGGTGGTTCTGCAATCCTTCGCCGGCCCCTGGTTCATGAGCGCCCTGCCTGAGAGGTGGACTCTGGAAAATTACAGCTTCCTGGCATCTCATCCTTTGAGCGTAAGCAGCATCCGCAACAGCCTCTATTACAGCTCGGTCAGCGGCATAATAGATGTCATTTTCGGTGTCGGGATAGCTTGGGTAATCACTCGATCCAAGGCTAGATATGGGTGGCTATTGGATACGTTGGCGATGCTGCCCTTGGCTTTACCGGGGCTCGTTCTGGCTTTCGGTTATATGGCAGCCTTTGATTTGGATATTCCCTGGCTTAACCCCCGGGTGAATCCGGTTCTCCTTCTTATTGTGAGCTATAGCGTCCGACGCTTGCCCTATATGGTACGGGCTGCCTGCGCAGGTTTCCAACAGGCGAGTATCACACTGCAGGAGGCCAGCACCGGACTCGGAGCTTCTCCTATCCGAACTTTGCGCAAGATCACACTCCCATTGATTCTCGGGCATCTTATCGGCGGATTTATACTCACCTTCTGTTTTGCCGTCCTGGAAGTGAGCGACAGCTTGATTCTCGCTACTCGTGAACCTTTCTACCCTATTACCAAACTCATGTGGGACCTTATTTCCCGCATAGAACCCCAGGCGGCTTCCTACACTTGCGCGCTGGGGGTATTGGGGATGCTTATCCTGATCATCAGTCTCTGGATCGCCTCCAAATGCATGGGCAAAAAACTGGGTCAAATTTTCAGAATATGAAGCTTAATCCCGCGATTTTCATACCCTCCGGCCTCGCGCTTGCAGCAATTGTCGTTGGGATTATACTGGGATTGGCTTTTCCCTCTCCCGGGATTGCCAGTTTGGGATGGATTGCCCCGGGGCTCCTGGCCTTTCTCCTCATACATGGAGATAATTTTTTCAAACCTGTACCCGGTCTGAATTCCAATCATAATAGCCCCATCTGCGCTTTTAAATTGGGTTGGCTTGCCGGATTCTCTTTTTGGCTCTTAACTCTGCGCTGGCTGCTTCTTATGCCCTTCCCCAGCGGAGCCATTATGGGGTGGCTTTCTCTGAGTGCTTACCTGGCCTGTTATATGGGGCTCTGGAGTTGGCTGCTCCACAAAATGGGGAGGAAAATGCAGCTCTTTCGCTTTTCTCTCTTTGCCGCTTCTGCCTGGGTAACTTTGGAATGGGTGAGAGGATGGCTCTTCAGCGGTTTTGCTTGGAATATGCTCGGAGTATCACAGCATGATAACATTCCGCTGGCCCAATTAGCTTCCTGGACCAGCGTCTATGGCATCTCCTTTCTCATGGTAGCCTTCTCGATATCCTGGATAATAGGGGGCTACGACTGGATTTCTGCCCTCAAGAGCAACCACGCTCTAAAAGAGGATATGCGTGAGCGGTTCATGGGTGTCTTTTCAACACGATACTTCAAAGAAGGAGCTTTTTGGCTCTTAATTCTCTGCCTGCTGATCGGTTGGGGCTCACATACCATTTCAAAGAAAAGTCAGAGGCCAACACACCAGGCGCAAATGACGTTTTCCATTGCACTGGTTCAGCCGGGCATCCCACAAACACTTCTTTGGGACCCACAAGAAAACGAAAACCGTTTTTTTGAACTTCTGCAAACAACGCGGGATATGATAGGGACCAACCACATAGATCTTCTTGTCTGGCCTGAAGCCGCCCTTCCCGGCTATATTCGCTACGATTCGGAAATATCCAATCTGGTCAGCAAGATGGCGATCGACTTGCGCTGTCCCATTATTTTTTGTTCTGACGATGTTGAGCCCGACCCGAAGAACTCTGAAAAAAAGCATTTCCTGAACTGTGCCTTTATGATGGATGACCAGGGCAATTTAATCGAACGTTATGCAAAGAGGCACTTGGTTATTTTTGGTGAATATGTACCGCTCTACGAATACCTCCCTTTCTTGAAATATTTTACCCCTATCACCGGAAATTATTCCACGGGCAAAGAGGCCAAAACTTTCCCCTGGCCCAACAAGCACAACCCCATCTCTCCGCTCATCTGTTTTGAAGATGTTTTCCCGGAAGAAGTTCGAAAGCACGCTTCAGGCACTGTCAGCGCTTTGGTTTATCTGGTCAATGCCGGCTGGTTCAAACAATCCAGCGCACACTGGCAGCATCTGGCAAACGCTCAGTTCCGGAGTATCGAAAACGCTCTTCCTGCTATTCGCTGCACCCAAAACGGAATAACCTGTTGGATAGACCGTTCCGGAAGGGTCCACGAGATTTTTTATGATCAATCTGGCAATCCTTACGGCAAAGGTGGGCAGATTATCAAAATTCCGGTGGGAGAAGTCTTCTCTGATGCTCCCCAAAGCTTCTACCGAAGAGCCGGAAATATATTCGCCTGGTGCTGTATTGTTTGGTTTCTTCGGGAGGTCGTTTTTTCATTCCTGCGGCGTGGGAAGAAACAAAGTTGAGAATTAAGGCTCATTCCATTAGAATCAGCTCTTGCGATGTTGAAAAGATTATTGTTCATGTTGCCGCTGGCCGGCCTGCTGCTTCTCCAGGAGTATCAATTGCACGCCCAGTCAGAGACTCACTCAACGCTGGAGCTGGCTCCGGTCGGATTACGCGTGGATTTGCTGGAGCACACAGACCGTGTCTGGCAAGGCGGGCGTCTCATCAATACTACATTGCCCGAAGCAGTCTCAAAAACCTCCGCCTATCAGTTTGCCAATATCTTAAGCAGAAAACCTTTTTTCTCCTGGGAGCTGAGAAGCCCGCGAAGTGATGTACTACAAACCGCCTGCCAGGTTCGAGTCGCCTCTTCTCCCAAAATGCTGAGTGAGGATAAACCCGATCTCTGGGACAGCGGAAAGCAGGAAAACGATAATGAACTTTCACTGACTTATTCCGGCGAAGAACTTCAGCCCAGCAAGGTATATTATTGGCAGGTACGGTCCTGGAATAACGGTATCCCCAGCCAATGGTCCGAACCTAAGGCGTTCCGAATGGGAGACGAGCTTACAAGCGAATATGAGGCGGCCCGTTACCCCGTTCAAAAAGTCGATGAACTGCCCTCAGTAATTCATAACCTCAGCTCTGAAACTAACTCTCTTTACGTGGTGGATTTTGAAAGAGCATCCTTCGGTACGCTGCGGCTGACCTTAACGGCAGAGAACGACGGGGAAAGCGTTTTAATCCACCTTGGGGAAGCCTTGAAAGAGGGACGTGTCAACACGGCTCCGGGCGCAACCATCCGATATGCGCAGTACACACTGAATTTGCTCAAAGGGACACGTACTTATTTCCTCAAGCTGCGCCCCGATGGACGCAATACAGGCCCTCAAGCCATCAAAATGCCTGATTATATCGGAGAGGTCTTTCCTTTCCGTTACTGTGAAATAGAATCGAAAAATGCTCTACTCGGCTCTCCCCTTTCGATCATCAGAGAGTCTGCCTACTATCCCTTCGGAGATATGGGGAAGTTTGAAAGCAGTAACGATGTTCTGAATCAGATATGGGAGCTCTGCCGCTATTCGATGAAAGCAACCAGTTTTTGCGGCGTCTATGTCGATGGCGACCGGGAACGCATCCCTTACGAGGCTGATGCACTCATTAACCAGCTCTCCCACTATGCCGTGGATAATGAATATAGTCTGGCTCGGGTATCCCACGAATACTTAATGACCCACGCCACCTGGCCCACAGAATGGATCCTCCAATCGGTTCTGATAGCCTGGAATGATTATCTCTACTCCGGAGATGCCCGCTCACTACGTCTTTTTTATACCGATTTAAAGGCGAAAACTCTTTTGCCACTGGCCGACGAGGAGACTCTTTTCATTAGCACTCGAACCGGGAAACAGACTCCTGAGCTCGTCAAATCAGTCCATTACTACACCGGCAAGGAGCTGAGAGATATTGTAGATTGGCCCCAGGGGGGCAGCTTCGGCCAGGATCAAAAACCCGGAGAATCCGATTTCTTTGTTTTCAAAGAGGTGAATTCCGTCGTGAATGCGTACCACTATGAAGCTTTGAAACTCATGGAAAAAATCGCAAACATTCTGGGTGAAAATAACGACGCAAAGTTCTTTTTCCAGCGCGCTCTTCAACTCAAAGAAAGCTTCCACAAGCATCTATTCCTGCCCGAATCCGGCGCTTACCGGGATGGAATCGGCACAGAACACACGGCGCTTCACTCCAGCATGTTTCCCATGGCCTTTGGCATGGTTCCAGATGAGGTCAAAGCCCCTGTCATGGACTTTATCCGCTCCCGCGGCATGGCCTGCAGCGTCTATGGTTCCCAATTTCTGATGGATGCTATTTATGAGGCTCATGATTCGGACTATGCCCTGGAGCGCCTGCTGGCGAAGGATGATCGCGGCTGGTTCAATATGATTCAGCTCGGCAGCACCATTACTTTAGAAGCCTGGGATAATAAATATAAAAACAATCTGGATTGGAACCATGCCTGGGGCTCGGCTCCTGCCAATATCATCACCCGCAAGTTGGTCGGCGTTGAACCTCTGGAAGCAGGTTTCAAAAAAATCCGCATCAAGCCTCAGATCGCCTCCCTGGATTGGATCAAAGCTGAAGTTCCCTCCATTCGCGGCACGATCCATGTCAGCGCCAATCAGGTACCGGGAAGCGAATTTATGCTCTCTTTGAATATCCCTGCCGGAGTGACTGCCGAAGTGTGGCTGCCGGCTTTCAGCGAAACCGGCGACCTGATTCAGCTCGATGGCAAAGAGATTCCGACTACAAACACAGATTCTTTTCACCTGGTGGGAGAGGTTGGTTCGGGACCCAAAACTTTTCTAATATTAAAGAAATAGAGAATGTTGATAAACCATTTCTTTTCCCGGCTCACTTTAAGGTGCCTTCTCTTCCTTTGCCTGTTTGCCCTTATCCCGGCTCAAACTCTGAGCCAGGATATTCGGACCTACACAATGAAGATGGATGGTCTTCAAGAGGTTGTTTTTGATTTTCCTCTCTCCCGCTTAACCGGAGATATCCAGAGATTCCCGGCACAACTTCGGAATGGGGAAACTCGAGTGATGGGCCATCGGGTAGTATTGGAGCTGGGTAAGGAAACTGATTTTTCACTGATTAAGCCCCTTCTTTCGCACTTCGATGTGCAGGTGCATCCTCTCAAAATTAGTGGCTATACTCTTTTGGAAACAGAATCTGTTCTCCAAGCCGCTGAGCTCGCAGCAGAACTTTCAACTTTGGACTCTGTGCTCTACGCAGCACCGGAGTATGAAATTGAACTCGCCTCAAATGCCTCCTTTGCGCATCTGCCCAATGATAAATACTGGTCCTGGTGTTGGCATCTGGACCGTCGGGATGGAAACGGAATCCGCACAGGCTGGGATATGGGGGCCCGATCCGCCTGGGCTATAACCCAAGGCGAAGGAGTCGGCATCGCCATCATGGATACGGGAATCGAAAAGCTTCATCCCGACCTGGAAGATAGAATGCACCACTCTCTTCATTACAATGTATTCACCCAGAAAAGCTCGCCTGAGCCGATGGATTATACGCTGGGACACGCCCATGGAACCTGTGTAGCCGGGCTGGCGGCGGCCTCAGGATACAATGCTATAGGAGGCTTGGGAGTAGCACCTCAAGCGGCTCTGGCCGGCTGGGTGATGCTGGGCTCCACACGGGACATCACTGATTTGGAACTAGCCGAACTCTATTTGAGGGAACCTTCTGCATTCCGTATTCAGAATCAGAGCTGGGGGGAAATAGAGCGAATGATCCCCCTCTCACCTGTTGTAAAAGATGCTCTGGAAACAGCCGCCCACAATGCCGTTGATGGGCTGGGAATCGTTATGGTGCGTGCCTCGGGTAACGCGCGCGCTAATGTCAATGGAAGGCCTGACTTCGGTGATGCTAACAACGATCCTTTTAACAACTGGAATGCAGTTGTTGTCGGGGCCGTAGATTCGCAAGCCAGGTATGCTTCCTACTCCAGCCCCGGTGCGAATCTTTTAGTAGCGGCCCCAGGTGGAAGTGCAGAAGACGATCTTCCCCTTTTCATGACCGATTTCACGAGTGAGCGGGGCTACAACTACGCAAACTACTTCCCACCCATGGAAGATTTCAATAATTATGCCACGGGAAAAATGGCTCAGGGCACATCTTTTTCCAGTCCTCTTGTTTCGGGTGTGTGTGCATTGATTCTTGCTGCAAACCTGGACCTGACGCTCAGAGACGTCCGCCATATCCTCCTGCAGTCAGCTCAATATCTGGATTTTGAAGACCCGGATACTCTCGTGAACGGAGCCGGTTTCCCGCTCAGCCACAATGTTGGCTACGGAGTACCACATGCCGGCTATGCCGTCACGCTGGCTCAAAATTGGAATCAACTCCCCAAAACATCCACTTTGCAGTACACAGCCGCCATTCGGAAAGGATTGCTCATCCCGGAAGAAGGCTACATTCTCTCTCTTTCAGGCGATTCTCTTCCGACTCCTATTCAAATTCCCATGACCATCTCGGACACACCCTTTGCCAATGAGTCCACGCCATTAACAGATATCGTAGACCTCGGGACTGTTGTGAGCCCCATTCAAGAGAATCTCGAAGGCAAGATCGCTTTAATACAACGAGGAGGGGCTACTTTCCGTCAAAAAATTGATTACGCTGCTGATGCGGGCGCATCCTTTGCCATCATTTATAACCACGAAGAATCTGAGGTATTAGCGAACATGGCTCAGGTGGATCGATGCCGCATCCCCGGCGTTTTTATTTCAAAAAACAGCGCTGAAACTATTCAACAGCTCCAAGAAGGCGATTCCAGCCTCGGAGCTCAACTCATTCACTCACCGCTGGTCTATTCGTTTGAAGTGGCGGAGAGCCTGATTTGTGAAGATGTCTCTCTTTTGGTCAAAGCTCAAAGTCCGGACAGCGGAACACTTAGAGTTACTTTAATTTCTCCCTCGGGCACTCGCAGCCTTCTTCATCGCTATAATTTTGGGGCAATGGAGGAGATCGACTGGGAGTTCTTTTCCACTCATCATTTCTATGAACCAACTCGGGGAAAATGGCGGGTTGAAATATCCAATATGCCCTCTCCTACCACCGGCGCCTACGCCTCGCAACCTGTGTTGAAAGGCTTAGAACTTAACATCCGGGGTATTCCTGTTACCGATACAGATAATGACGGTTTGTCTGACGATTGGGAATTGGATCATTTTAATAGTCTCCAATATTCGGCAATGGATGTCGTTTCTCCCTCCGGCTACACTAACGCCCGCTGGCAAATAGTGGGAGATAACATGGCCCGAGAAGCCGCCCATTTAAACATTTCAGCTGACCCATTACAGTCTGGGAAAATCAGACTCTCCTGGCTTGGTGTAAATAATAGCCTTTATGAAATCCTTGAACGCTCCTCTGCCGAAGAAGAATGGAGTGTGCTTCAAACGGTTCGGGGGACGTTCCCTTTTACGGAGTATATCGTCAGTTCCTCATCGCAAAGTGGCTCCACTTTCTTTTGTATAAGAAAGCCCTGATATCGAAACATAGAAAATGGAGCGCCCCCTCTTTCCTGTATTGAATAAAAGCCAATAAATCGGCTACACTCTTTCCAGGTTTCCGCCTGAATTTCAGCGGTACCCCAAACGCGCGAGTGGTGAAATGGCATACACGCCAGACTTAGGATCTGGTCCGAAAGGGTGGGGGTTCAAGTCCCCCCTCGCGCACCAATCCCGGTTTGATCAATCCGGGTCTTCCGAATTCTCAGAAAAAGTCTACTGAGGAATTTCTATTTTCTTGCTCCCTATCTTGAGGTACTTGACTTGCATCTGATAAGGAATTACCAACCGGGCTTGCGCAGTCGTCTTCTTTACCTTCCCGTCCTCAGTGACAATTCCAAGAGTGCTGCTCTCGTTTTCAATAAAGCTGATCATATAAACACCCAGCTCTTCATCATCCCGTCCCAGAACTCTGACCATGTCATCATCAGCGAAATAGGGATTTCTGGGGAGCACCAGATTGGATAAATCCTGTTTCGTGTACTGGCAATCGGTGATTTCATAGCTCGGAAAGAGGCTTCCCTTGCGGAGAATAATCATATCCAGGAAACCCTCCGTATACCGTTTCTTGTAAAGGAAGGGGTCTGACATTGAGAAATCATCTTCAGCGAGAAACCCCTTCGTTCCGGAGCATCCCGTAAACCCAATAGCCACACAAAGCGTCAAAAGAGACAAAATCGTCTTTTTCATTTTTCAACTTTCTCCTGAGCTTCTTCCACCTTCTTCTTTTCAAAAAAACCCCTCCCCTCCAGCCAGAAAAGGAGGTCTCGGCTCCAGGGATGAAAATCTTTTTCATCCATCCCCTGGGTAGTTGTCCAGCGTATACCTGCCAGAGCCAAACCATGAATCCCTTTCTCGTAAATATGCAAATCAAAGGGAACTCCGGCTTTTCTTAGGGCAGCCGCCAAAAGCAGCGCATTCTCAGTGGGTACTACTTCATCTTCAAAAGTATGCCAGATAAAACAAGGCGGAGTATTCTTATCCACCTGTTTTTCGATGCTCACATACTCTGCCAAGCCCGCAGTGAAATTGGGTCCAAGGAGGTTCTGGATTGAGCCCATATGAGCGAAATCTCCGGATGTGATCACAGGGTAGCAGAGAATTGCGAGATCGGGACGGGAGCTCAGTCTGTCAATGGGGTCCAGCAGCGCAGGGTTTGCCTTCTCATAATGTGTCATCAAGAGAGCAGCCAGATGTCCGCCGGCAGATGAACCCATCACACCGATTCGATCAACATCTATCCCCCACTTCTGAGCCTGAGAACGCACGACTCTTACAGCGCGTGCGGCATCCATCAACATTACCGGATAATGATATCCGTTGGAGGCTAGACGGTAGCGCAACACGAAAACGCTCACCCCATGCGAAGCTAAAAAACGCGCATATCCGGCTCCCTCATACTCATAATCACTAAGGCCCCAATAGCCACCTCCGGGGCAAACCACAACAGCTGAGCCATTGGCTTTGCCTTCAGCGGGCAAATAGACCGTCAATGTTGGAATATCTTTATCTTCCTTGCCCTGGGCATAGGGGGCATCATTTTCCCAAAGGCGTATGACCTCCTGGGCAGAAACATTTATACCGATTAACGCAATCAAAAGCGTCGTCCATCTCAATATCTTTTTCATCATCATTCTCAATCCGCTCCGACATAGTAGAAGATTTGCTCTCCAAAAGAAAGAGACATTCTTCAACAGCAAAACTGCCGTTCGTCTTTCGACAAACGGCAGTTTTGAATAAGTTACTCAGAGTTTCTTAACTCTGAATGCTAGGAACTAGCGCACCAGGCGGTAGAAGCCCGTGCCCACTTTGCCCAGCTCAACTTCGTAGACATTAGTCCCGTCGACTTCGGTAGGAAGTCCAGCATGAGTCCAAGGACCTTCTGCAGTCGGAGCAACCTCCAAGGCACAACGAGAAGACACCAACCAGCTGAGGACCAGTTTTCCGTGCTCAACCTTATAAGTCAGGTCAGGATCCGTCAGGACACCAAAGAGACCCGTTTCGAAGATTTCCTGAATTTGTTCTGCACTCAACGCATAGTTGAAGAGAGCAGGTTCATCCAGAGCACCCTTGAAGAGTCTATCTGTACCTTCATTATCCTGTCCACCCAACGTGAAGAGGGTGTCTATCTGAGTCGGAGTATGAGCAACAGGGTTAGCTGCGCTTCTCAAACCAGTCGTCTCGCTGCCCAGGTAAAGGACGGCTTCAGTCGGTTTGACAACCAGAGCTGCAAAGTACCAGCTTCCATCAGCCATCGTAAGTCCGCTATTGAAGGACCATGCGGCCGGCTGGCCACCCCAGCTGTAACCCAGAGCATTGCCATGGACAAAGGTTAATCCAGTGAATTCACCTTCATCTGAACGGTTCATCATCATCGGCGTGTAGTCGATCTGCGCACCGTCTCTCTTCACCCAGCAGAGCAGGGTTGCTTCAGAAACAGTTTCCAAACCGATTGCAGGAGCCACCATTGTGCTATAGGACTCAGTATTCTTCAAACCGCCGCTGAAGGCGACCGCTGTATCGGCATCCTGAGCAATAGCTCCAGGGATACCCAGCAGGTTGCCGGAGGCGAAAGAAGCATTGAGCAGATGAGCGTAATCAACGGCCTTATCAGCACCATCGCCTTCACCCAATCTCCAGTATGCCCAAGGATTGTAGCTTGAAACCAGGGCTTCGTAGCCACTTGCGGGCTCGCGGAAACTGATCACAGCAGCGTCAGAAACCGTAGAACCGACAATGTTAGTCACGAGAGCAGTCCAGCTGCCGGCATTAGCCGTCGTCCGAGCTACCTCAATGGTGTTACCGGTCAGACCCGATTCAACACCATCCTTCAACCATACCACAGTGAGAGGCTCTGTCCCTGTCGCTTCGACACTGAGGGCCAGATATCCGTCGCTTGTATAGACCATTTCAGGACTCACAGGCTGCTGAGTTATTTCAGGCAAGTGACCCACGGGGATCGGTTCGCCTATGTACGGACTCAGGAAGCGTGCTTCCATCGGGACTACCGGAACATCACTACTTTCCGGATTGACCTGGCTCGGAGTTGTCCAGGCCACGGAGAGATTATCTCCTTCGGCTCCCACATTGTGGAAGAGCTCGAAGTAGTAGCTTTCTCCGGCGACCAACTCGATTGCGGCAGATTTCTGCTCAGGATACAGGTCGTATTGACGGCTTGCAGTGGGCAGAGAAACCCAAGCAATCGGATCTTCGCTTACATCTTCCGGGCTGCCGGTCGTGCTCAAGTAGAGAGCGCTCTCCTTATCAGCGGCAACGTAGAAATTATACGTTCCGGTCTCTTCAGGAGTAATCAGACCCACAATCACAGAACCGTAGAGAATGCCATGATTTTCCGGAGTCTCGAAGTAACCTTCAGGATTCAGGAAGAGCACTTCATCAGGTGCAGTGAAGTTCCACAGATTGTAAATAAGATCACTTATGGAAGTAGGACCTTCGTAATTCCATACCTGGACAAGACCAGGCTGAGGATTCTCAACAACAGTCAACACCGCTTCGTCAGAGGTAAGAACCGTTGTCCCTTGGGTTACATTCACATAATAGGTACCAGCCGTTTCTTCAGTTGCGAAGAGCGTACCGAGCGTGTCTTCATAACGATCAGGAACTATCAGTCCGTCATGATACCAGGTGTAGGAGAGGTCCGTACCGAGGGCTAGAACATTGAATCCAGCCAGCGATCCCTCACACACAGTTGCGGAATCCGGTTGTACGATAATCTCTGCAGGTATGAAGCCCTTCACCTCATTGTAGTGAGAAAACACAGCGGTGCCGTCATTGCTGGCTTCATCACCTGAAGTTGTCCACATACCAATGTAGAGAGGCAACGTAGAACCCAGAGGACCATCAGTCCAATCAGAGGTGTCTTCCTCAGCCAGTACTGTCCAGTTTTCTCCATCAGCGCTGTAAAGTCCGTAGAGAATATCCTCAATACGAACAATACGCTGCCAATGCGGATATTCAGCTTCCGCCCCAAAAGGAACGGACACAATCGGGCTTGAAGCCACAGAACGCCAGGCAGCGCCACTATAATCCAGCCCTGTTTTTCCATCCTCCCAAACCAGTGAGCTGAAGTAACGTGAGCTTCCCGCCTGCACACCGAAGTCGGCATCACCCTCGCGAACCATCAGACCCGCCAGGGCCCTTCCGGAATCGGAAGTCAAGCTTTCTACTTTGACGGTGACGTCGAAGTCACCCGCAGGAGCCTGATTGTAAACATAGAAGAAGGAATCTTCTACGACACCGATACCGTTACCACTTCCTTGAATCGTGTAGGTTCCCTTAGGAGCTTCCACTAAACTACCGGGAGCTTCGCCCTCGTAATTGACATCGTCATAGAAGTACGGAGGAACCGGAGGAGCGGCAGGATAATCCAACTGCTCTAAGCCGAGAACACCCTTCCAAACGGTTACGCGGTCCACAGAGCCGGTAATAGGCAATGAGCCACCGAGCTCGCGTCCAAGGCAACCACTCAGGTCAGTTGTCTGTGCAGCGAAGTTCACTCCACCTGTATAGGCCTTAGTGCCGGCCAATTGACCGTCAATGTATACATAGACGAGACCTCCGGGGGCATTGTAAGCCACGGCGATCTGGTGCCAATCAGAGCCCTCAGGAATTTTGACTCCAGTATTGAAGTCGGCAATTCCCAATGTCGTAAAGAAGACTTCACGAGCAGGACTGATGGAGAACGAGACTCTCGGGCAAGTTCCGGCTACGTTACCCAGAGTTTGGAAGAATACCTGGCGGGACGTAGAAACCTTAATGTCCTTAATCCAAGCGCTCATCGAGAAACTCAGGTCACTCTTATCACCGAAGTTGATACCATCTGTGTTAAACGGAGCATAAGCGCTGCCGTTGAACCTGAGAGCGTGATCATACTTACCTGCGAGCGGGCCTTCTGTCCAAACAGGTTTGGAAGCGGCGGCCATCACTTGTGCGCCATCCAGGAGCTCAATATTTCCGAGACCCGCACTGGCATAAGGCGTTTGCCCCTCATCGAAACCGTAACTCAGCAAAGTCACTCCTTCAATAGGAGCCTTCGGATTCGTTACACCCACATCAAGCTGCGAAGGCTGCAAGATACCGGCATGGAGACGCATGCGGTCCATTCTACCCTGGAAGATCGAACCACCAAAGTTATCGGAACCCAACGAGATACGGTTGTTACCGTATGCTCTCGGCATTGAGGTCACGGGGACAGAGGCGATTTGAGCACCGTTCTTGTAGAAGGTGACTCCCACGCCCGGCTCCCATGTGCAAGCCAAGTGCATCCAAATATCGTTTTCAACAACAACCTCAGAGTTGATATCAACGATACCCATGAAGGTTGCCTGGAAGACATGGGCGGTATTCATACCAATCTTGATCGTGTCACCAACGCGGAAGAAGTCCTCGTAGGTCTTGATGCTCAGCGGATCTCTCCAGACCCAAGCTTCCCAAGTGAACGGTTTGTCTAAGGCGACCGGGGTTCCTTCAAAAGTACCCAGGAGCCAGCCTTGTCCGTTAAACTCCGCTGCATAGTCATCAACTAAGCCCGAAGGAGCAACAACACCATTGACCACAGCGCTAGGATCAGCGTCGTAACCGAAAGTGGCTAGCGCATTACCCACAGAGCTGGACGTCTCAAGGAATTGACCTTCGTCCATCTGGAAGTCAACAAGCTTCTGCAGTTTGGCAGGATCAGAAGATACCACCAAAGTCTTGCCGGAGCTCATCGTTGTTCCACCGAGATTGCTCACGCCCACCGTGTACACACCGGCGTCACCGGTGCCAGTCTGACCAATAGTATAGGAGGAACCGGTAGCGTCTTTGATCGCCACACCGTTCTTGTACCATTGATAAGTAATCTCGCCAGCACCCTTGGCATCCACCGTGAGGGTTGCACCATTACCTTCAACTACGATCGGAACTTCCATACCCAAAATGGTAGGAGGAGCTCCTCTGTAAGGTTTGATGTATTGTGCTTCGATGGGGAGCGTCGGGAGCACGTCACCCATACTGGGAGTTGCCCATGCAACAGAGAGGTTATCTCCGCCGCCGCCTTCCACATGGAATACCTCAAAATAGTAATCCTTACCGGCTACTAAGTTGACTGCCACTGACTTCTGGTTGGGTTCCTGGTTATAAACACGACTCGGGGCCCAGCCGGTCACCTCGCAAGTGCGGGTACCGCCTAAACCGGCGGGAGTCGCATCGGAGCTCAGCCAAAGTTGACTCTGATCATCCGAGGCAATATAGAAGTAATAGGTGCCTGTCTCCGGAGGAGTCAACAGACCCGCTATTGAAGAACAATAGTTATCTGCGCGATCCGTCGGGGTCTCCAAATACTGGGTCAAATAAAGAACCAGGTTCGGATTGGTGTAATTCCTGAATGCAGCTTTTACCTTGTCCAAGTTCCCCGGATTGGGATTGTCATAAACCCAGGCCTGTACGGCGTCAGGTTCGGTAGCAGGATTGACGGTCAGTGTGGCCACGTCGCTCAGAATAAATCCATTATTCTGGTAAACGGCCAAATGATACTCGCCCGCATCCCAAGGAGTGGCGTAGCAATAGAAGGAACTTCCTGTGAAGTCTTCAAGCGCTTCTCCATTCTTGAACCACTGAAGGTTAATGTCTGTGCCAATTGCCAGTGCGCGGATCGAAGCTCTCGCTCCTGCTACAGTTGTAACTGAAGCGGGCTGGGTGATAATTTCCATTGGAACATAACCCATCGTGAGCTCAAGTTCACTGAATAACGCCGTGGCATCATTGCTATTGGAGTTGTGTGAGGTCACCCACATACCCACATAAAGCGGGTTGGTGGAGCCCAGAGTGCCACCGCTCCATTGAGTCGTATCGACTGCGGCGAGAAGGTTCCAATTTTCCCCATCCGTACTGATGAGGCTGTAGAAGATACCATCCACGCTAACAATACGCTGCCAATGAGGGAACGTCAGCGTTCCATAGGTTGCCGCTGTGGAATCGCTCACAGTACCACCCGTAGACGAACGCCATGAAGACCAGAACGATGTGTTGCCCGGACTATCCGGACGCTGGGTCTGAGTGGTGAAGTGGCGAGCATTGCCAATCTGGTTACCTTCAACATTTCCTTCACGAACCATGAGACCAGCTTTGGCCCATCCATCGGAAGGAGCCTGGAAGCTATTGACTTTGACGGAAAAGTCGAAATCCGTGCCGCCAGGAATGGGATTGTAAACATAGAAGAACTGATCACTGGAACCCCAGACATCAGCGCCGGAGCCCTTAACAGTGTAAGTATCTGCTTCTTCATCCCATACAACGCTTCCCTTGAAGTCGCCAGTATAGTTGACATCGTCGTAATAGTACGGAGGAATCGGATCAGTAGGAGGATAATCTATCTGTTCCGGTCCTACAACCCCGTCCCAAACACGGATACGGTCCAAGTTGCCATTGAAGAAAAGGTACATGTCGTTTTCTTCACCGTAGGGATCAATCCCCTCCATATAGCAGCCGATATTACCATAACCTTCGTCAACAACTGTCGGGAAGGTGAAAATAGTATCAGGATACTGGAATCCTTCCATCAAAACTCCATCCAGATAGATGTAGAAAATCTTGGCCGGAGCGTTATTGACCAACACCATATTGTGCCAATCACTGTCACTCGGGAAAGGAAGGCCCGTGCTGAATTCATTGTAGCCCACATAGAAGGCTAAACAACCAAAGCTATCCACGTCGACAGCTATCACAGGGCAGGTACCCTTGCTGTTACCGTAGAGGGCGACAAGTTCTTGCCAGTTTCCTGTAGCCTGAATTCCTTGGAACCAGAAATCAATGGTCATGCTCGGGCTGGCCGGGTCAATGTCAATATCTTCAGTGCTGAACATTGCTCCGGAATCACCGGCAAATCCCAACGAGTAGTCGTAAGCCGAATACTTCGTCCCGAATTGTCTGGAAGGTGCAGAATCTGACCATGCTGGAGCAGGTTCTGTAAACACCGCAGGCGTACCAGTCACGAAGTCATATGTTTCGACTCCTGCGCCCTCATCGCACATGAAGAACAAGAATTGTGCCAAATTATCAGGGCTTGAAGAAACGACGACAGATTGAGGCAAGCTCGCTTCAGTTCCCTTGCTGTTACCAACGCTCACGGAATAAGCGGCCGTATCAGCCAGGGAGGCGCTCTCAATCACGTAGCTCGAACCGGTTGCTCCATCAATGAGCTCACCATTCTTATACCACTGGTATTCCAGAGGCTCGGTTCCGCTTGCAACTGCTGTAAAGGTCAGGTTATCTCCCTCTACACCACTCTGCACCACCACGTCTTCAAGAGCCGGAGCTTCCACATTGCAGTACATATACACTTCAGCAATCTGGAACATTGATGATCCACGAAGCTGCGTGAAGATGACTTTGTATGAGCTGTAAGCTTTACCATTAGCGAAGAAGGCAGGCGCCGTGTTACGGAAACGGAAAACACTGGGCTCGATCACGCCATTTCCGGCGGGGGTCCAGGTTTCTTCACCATCAATTGCATCATTCGTTCCAAAAACTTCAAATGCCAACGGGTCTCTATCATTGGAGTCATTGGCCGTTGTGTACATGAAGTAATTAGCTTGGAACGGCTCTCCTGTGGTCGTCACGATGAAGCCTGTGCCTGCACCACCAAAGTTCAGATACTTGGTCCCTACAACGCGGTCAAGCGCGGCTTGCGGCGGTTCATTTTCGGGATATTCTCCACCGGCTCCAACCACCGTATCGCCAGGATTGATCAAACTTGCAGGAGCAGCCTCAACAACCGCACCCAGAAGTTGAATTTCGGCAATCTGCATGGCGGGGGTACCTTCCACGCGTAGAGTCGGGAAGATTACCTTGTAGGCCGAATATGCATTTCCGCTGGGGATTAAAATCGGATCAGCGGCTGTTTTGCGGTCCAATGGCAAATCCAAGTTACCCGATGCAATCAGAGTCCAATCTTCAGCATTTCCAAGGCTGTAATCCTTGCTGACAACTTCCTCGTTCGTTCCGTACAGCTCGAAGGATGCAGGATCACGCTCCGTGAAGTCGTTAGCGGTGGTGAGAACCAAGCTCTTGACAATGGTTTTGGGGTTGCTCGGTAAGAATATAACTCCCGAATATGTGCCCAGTCCACTGAAATACTTGGTATTCACATCACCATCAATAGTGTGCTGAGAAGATTCCTTTTCTCCTGAGAGGTTGCTCCAGCTTGACACAGGCTGCACCGCAATGATGGAATCACTGTAGCTGAGAATGCCTTGAGTCCCTGCAGCATCTGCAAAGAACTGAATGTCAGCCAACTGCATCATTGAGTTACCATCCCTTCTCAGGCTCGGGAAGAGTACCTTATAGGATGAATAGGCAACGCTGTTGTTAACACTCACCAGCGGTCCGGCAACCTGACGATCCGTCGGCAAAGCTACTGTCCCGGATTGGATCAGAGTCCAATTTTCACCGTCACCAAATCCATTATCCGTTGAGGTAATAACATCATCGGTTCCATAGATCTCATAGGTATCCGGATCACGTTCGGGAGCGTCCCCGGCCGTCCACATCTGGAAGCTATTGACAGTGCTCTTGCCATAACCGGGAGTAACAATGAACCCGGTATTCTCGCCACCGAAGTTCAGGTACTTGGTATTTACATCACCGTCTATCACCATAGCCGGAGATTCTGCCCCGGGATATGAACTTCTATTAACTTCCTTGACAGAGTTAATCGGGCGGGCGATGTCACCGGGCAACACCAATTTTTGCTTATAGTCAACGTTCTCAATCACGATCGGACCGAAAGCGCCTTGTATAGCGTCACCTATTTGATGTGTGTAGAAGCCCAGGTCTACATAAACAGGAGCGGGACAATCCCAATCGACTCGTCCGCCATAAACTCCGTCCAGGTACATGTCAACGGCCGTCCCGTCATAGGCAAGCTCTATCACATGTTCCAAACCGTCATTCATGGGGGCGAACGCAGAAATCGGATTACCACTCCCAATCGAATTCACACTCCAAGCCCAGCCTTCATCAGGAAGACCATCACTCAGAAAGAAAAAGTTGGAGCTATCCGCATTGCTCAAAATCACTCCACTTTTAACGCCAGTCCCGGAAACCAGATTCAGGTAAGGGCGCTCCACAGTCACCTTCAGCGACGTGGGGCCGTAAGAGAACCCATCCGTTGTTCGTATGCTGCGGCCAGCCCAAAGGTTAACACCCGACTGCCCTGCACCAGCAAACACACCGCCACCAGCTTCGACTTCTATATCCGTCGGTCCTGTCTTTGAGTGAATCCATTTGGTTAAATCCAGAATGGTTTCGCCGTTTGTGAAGTCGTCTTGAAACTTTACCCCCACTTCTGGACCCAGAGGAGGAATCGCTGCCAATACAACTTCAGACGTTGCCGAGGGAGCTCCTCCTGCAACATCCGCTACTATACTCATGGGTGGAGCTACCTCCGCCCCCTCTGCGTGAAACACTCCGGAATGCGACAAAAATGCCGCCGCCAAAAGCGCTGCAGAGAAAGTTATTTTTTTATTCATAACCATATGTTGTGCAATTTATTACGTATAACTGCCACCGAAAATCTTTAGCCGCTCCAGACAGGCGTTTCGCTAAGTAGCGAAACGGCGTCCTTTTATTTGCTTAACAGCAACAAGTTTTTCCACAGCAACACACACACCCTTATCTCTAGTCGAAAACACCCACAAATTCAAGCCTATTTTGAATTTTTCAGTAAAGTTTTCTATATTCCTCATAAAGAAAAATCGACGTACTTTTGTGGGTGGCTTAAAAAAAAGACAATGGGGTCTATTTTCCTTTCTTTGAAACTTAAAGACCAATGAAGCTATAATTGTAAGGTTTACGCATAGGACGAGACAACATCGCTTCTGCTTCTTTATCTCCTATGATCGTTTCTGCAACGGGATCCCATTTGATTTTTCGCCCCAGTCTGACAGAAATCACATTCAAATGCGCCACGCTGATAGAGCGATGCCCTATTTCCACGGTACAAACCGGATCTTTTCGGTTTTTGACGCACTCAATAAAGTTGCCCATATGATGATTGCTCCTGTAAAGGCGTATATCCTTACTGTCATCAAACTTCACTTCTTCCAACTCTGGATGACTATATTTAGTCCCTCCACGCTCCACATAAACCCATCCTTCAGTACCCTCAAAACGAATACCACAGGGGGCTTTGTTGGTTGTTGTCATCGTGACACCGTTCGCATATTTTGCCTCAATATGGAACTCTGCCGCGGCGGTGTAGCCGCCTTCTATCATCGGCTTTCCTAAAGCGCGGCCATCAAATTCAACAGGGCCGCTCAGCTCTGTTCCGTTGCCCCACTGGGCAATGTCGTTATGATGCGCGCCCCAATCAGTCAATTGGCCTCCGGAGTAATCATACCACCAGCGGAATTCGTAATGCGTCCGCTTATGCGTATAATCCCGAGGACCTGTCTGCCCCTGGTAAAAATCCCAATCCAGGTAATCGGGAACAGGCTCAGGCGCAAAGGGGCCTTCTCTTGGCCCGGTGGGCAAACCCACCAGGATATTTTTGAGTTTGCCGATGCGGCCATTTCGAACCAGCTCACAGGCAAAACGGAAATTCTGTTCGCTTCTCTGTTGGCTACCCACCTGCAGAATAGTTTTATTCTTCCTGATTACTTCTACCAGCTTCTTGCCTTCGGCGATAGTCAGCGTCAAGGGTTTCTCGGAGTAAATATCCTTGCCTGCATTACTGGCAGCGATATTAACCATTGTATGCCAATGTTCGGGAGTGCCTGTAATGACAATATCCACATCCTTGCACTCCAGTAGCTTACGGAAGTCCTTAAACTTGTTTTTTACTTTAAATTGTTCGGCCGCCTGATTGAGGCGGTTTTCATCCAAATCACAAACAGCGACGATATTGCCGAAATGGGAGGCTATGCTGCAATCTCCCCTACCCTGGCCTCCACAGCCTATGAGAGCAATGCCGGGTTTATCATTGGCAGATTTCGGTGTTTGAGTTTGTGGTAAAGCAAAAGTCTCCTCCGCATACCAAAGCGGGACTGCCGCCATCGCGGCCGCGCTCTTCAAGAAGCTGCGGCGACTTACTTTAATGCTAAAACGCTTCATACTTTCAATTTACGCATTATTCAGCACTCTGTCAAGAATCGAACCCCATATAAGGTGAGTTCCTGCGATTTTGTTGGCATTCAAGCCCTTGATATGTTTCAATAGCCGCGTGATGAGACGCTGGTATAAATGCCCGGCCTCCATAGTGATGGCCGCTTTTTTAATAGGTTCCCTGCTTTTAAGCCCAACGGGTTTGAGAGCGCAGGACAATCAGAAGGATGTGGATGATCTCTACATCGAGGTCTACAACACTATTTTAGGCGCGGACGAAGCTTGGCAAATGGGCAAAAAACGGGATGCGTATGAGCTGTACCAGAAGGCTCAAGGCTTTCTGGAAAATATCAAGAAAGAGTTTCCCAACTGGAATCAAAAGCTCGTTGATTTTCGCCTCTCTTATGTGAAAACCAAAATGCAGCAGTTTGATCCCCCAACCGCTGTAGATACTCCTCCTGGATCTCCCGCCGAAAGAGCTCCAGAGAACGCCAGCGATGCGGAGAAGGAAATTCGCGCCTTAAAAATACAATTGGCTCAGCTGGAAAAAATCCGTGACGATTTGGACGCCCGCCTTCGCGAGGCCACTTCCGCTCAGCCAGCCAACGTTGATCCCAGGGAGCTTCAGAAAGCTGAAAAAACCATTGCTGAACTTACTCGAACTAACGCGCTGCTCAAAATCCAGCTGGCTGATCTCAGTAAAAATCTCACCCCGGATGAACCGGAAGAGCCACTCTCATCCAGAGAAATTAAGCGCTTGGATAAAGCCCGCGAAGAAATTAAAAAACTCGATGCTCAACTGAGCGACCTCAAACAGGAAAACTCCTCCTTGCGTAAAGAGGTGAAAAAACAGGATAAATCCCCTGAAAGTTCAGATTCCTCTGCCAACGTTCAAATACAAACTTTAGAAAAGGAAATTGTAACTGTCCGCACTGAAAATGAACGACTTTCCACACAGCTTAAAACATTCCTGAGTGCCGCCCCGGGCGACAAGGGGCAGGAAACGGAAAAACTTCTGCTCCAGCAGGAGAAGCTTGTTGCCGAAATGACGCAAAACATTGAAACACTCCGCGCTGAAAATGAGGCTCTCAAGGCAGCCGCTGATTTATCCAAGAAAGAGTCTCAACAAGCCGTTGAAAGCACCCTGAGCCGCTACGAAGCTGTTGCGGCCGAGCTGGCGCAGTTAAAACTCTCTTCCAGCCAGATGGAGCTCGAATTACAAAAATCAAAAGAGGCTGCCGCAACGAACTCTTTACCGGACCCATCCGAACTTAATTCTCTTCAACGTCAGGTCGGTGACCTGGAGAAAATGGTAGATGGCCTCAAGGAAGAAAACAAAGTCCTTCGCGATGCTGCCACACGGAAGGGTGAATCCAAACTGCTCGACAATATAGACCGGCTCCGGGCGAAAATCGCGGTTTATGAGAGAGCCAAAGAGCCGTATACGCCCGAAGAATTGGCCTTAATGCGCCCGGGTAAACCGATTCGCGTTGGTGCGGTCCTGGATAGCCAGGTCACACTCTCCACCGGCGAACCTGCCAGAGGCAGCGCCGTGGGTTCGAGCCTGCGCCATTCAGCCCCTGCGGATGGCAAAGAAATCGCGGCTGAAGGTGTCAAAGAATTTTCTGAAGGCAGGATGAATGAGGCTGAACGCCTGTTCCAACGCCTCCTCTCACTGGACGAAAACAGCGTCTACACCCTGGGCAACCTGGGTGCAGCTCAATTGGAGCTGGGCAAATTAAAAGAGGCTGAAATCAACCTCAAAAAAGCTTACTCGCTGGATCCGCAAGATACTTTCGTAATCAACCTTCTCGCTATCCTGAACCTCAAGAATCGTAAAATCGACGACGCTTTTGAGCTTTTAAGTACCTCGGCAAAAATCGACCCCAATAATGCCGAAACTCAAAACTATCTCGGAATGGTTCTGGGTGAACGCGGCCTGCGTACAGACGCCGAAAAATCTTTCCGTGCAGCTCTGAAAGTCAATCCGCGCTATTCAGTAGCTCATTACAACCTGGCTGTCCTCTACGCCACGACCAAACCGGCTTATCCTCAGCTGGCGAACTATCACTACCAGAAAGCTGTCTCTCTGGGCGCTTCCACCAATCCTGATTTTGAGAAACTGCTCCAAACAGCACTGGAAGAAAGCCAAGCTCCTGAAAAGGAAGCCGCAACAGAATAAAGGTAATCGAAAAAGGGAGTCATTTCTCCCCTGGGCATTGTAGAAACTGATTTTCATGTATCTGCTGCTGGATATAGGTAACACGCATACCCATGCCGGATTAGCCAACCATGATGGAATCCTGGATCAGATCGACTTGCCTACTCAGGCCTGGAAGAACGCTTCCATGCCTTTTCTTCTTCAGGGCTTTTGTCAGGAAAAAAGAATTGAGCAGGCAGCCTTTTGCAGTGTCGTCCCGCAAGCCTCCGAGCAGGCCAGGGAAATGCTTGCCCGCCTTTGGAAAAAGCCCCCTTTTGAACTGACATGCCAGACACTCTGGAAAGTTGGCATTGATTACCCCATTCCCTCTTCAGTAGGAGCCGATCGATTAGCTAATGCTATCGCCCTGGCTCATTATTACGGTTTTCCTTCCGTTGGAGTCGACTTTGGCACCGCTGTGACCTTTGATATTGTCAATGCTGCCGGAAACTATGCTGGAGGCATTATTGCTCCGGGGCTGGCCACCATGACCACTTACCTTCACGAAAAAACGGCTCAGCTTCCCTGCATAGAAATTTGGGAAATGCCTTCTGTGGTTGGCAAAAGCACGGCTGACGCTATGCGCATTGGCGCCGTGCACGGATACAGGGGGCTGATAAAAGAGCTGATTAAGGAAATAAAAAATGAATTTCAATTGGAGCACCTGCCCTTTATAGCGACAGGAGGATACTCCAAGATGATTTCAGAAAAAATTCCCGATATCACCTGCGTCGACCCCGAGCTGACTCTCAAAGGACTCCTTCTAGCTCTTCTCCACAGTCGGAGTTAACTCTTCACTCCGACAAAAACGTTTTCAAACTGGTTGTTCCATTCTCTCCCATTCGTTAAGAATTGGGATTTCGGTGTATTTTTTAAAAAAAGTTGCATCAATTCTCTCAGAATGCTAAGGTGCCCACATGTTGTCTTTTCAGTCATTTTTTTGATGATTCAGTTTCGTCTTGTCGAGTCGGCTAAAAGTTTAGCGCACGGGAGGCCGGCTCTTATAAATTTCCCCCGCTCAATTGCAATTTGAATGGGACACCTGTGAAGGAGACTCCGATTTTAAACAGAATATATAAGAGGATATATGGGAAATAGTAAATTTGTAATGGGAGTTATCGTCCTGGTTCTCGCAATATGCGGCAGCGGGTATTGGGTAAAAGCATCCCTGGATAAGTCCAAACAATCCCTGGCGCGACTTGTTGAAGAACATTCCGCCGAGCAGGCTCTTTTGGAAGCTAAGTTGGAAGAAGCCCGCGTTCGCCTATTAGCCGAGACCGCCCAAAAGGATCTTCAGAAATTGGATCCACTGGATCCCAGGTTCCTGGTGCAACGCCTGATTGAGCTTGAGATGGAGAAAACGGAATCAGATAAGAACTACCGAGCTTTCTACTGTTTGCAGGGTTTGGCTGATGCGGGCACCAATGCACTGCCGTCCATCAAAGATTTCTTCATAAGCGGAGTGGACACAGATTTGGAACTTCCTTATTTTCCGGATCCCCATACGTTGCGGCAAGAAATCGCGGCCATACTTTGCGGAATGCGCACCATGGAATCAGCGGCACTCTTGAGCCAATTGCTCCCTGTCACTCAAACGGCAACTGAGTTGGAAAACCTCTGCAAAGTTTTACTGGAGATTTCTCCGGAAACCTATCACTCTCATTGCGTCAAAGCAGCGCGGAATATGTATCGAGAGACTATGAAGCAGACGGAAAAATACTCAGCTGAAAGAGCGGAATTACAACGACAATTGGCAGATAATCCAGATGCCTCTGAGGAGCTGAGGAAAGCTTATTCAGAATCCTCCAAGAATGCCTCCATGGGGCAGTTTAATATCTCCAGTGTTTACAATCTTCTATTCAGAACCCTCAAAGACACTGAGTTTGCACACACTCTTATGGAAGAAGGAGCTTGGATGACTAAGAGTGGGTACTCTGACATAGAGTTTGTGAATACCTCCTTTTTTTCCAGTACAAAAGAGCTTTTAGGAGAAGAGAGCATTCAGTGGTATTACGCAGCCTTTATGCGCATGAGGGAAAACGAAAAGGCTGCGGAGAAGACTGATAACGGGATTATACTTCAAAGGAGGCTTTTCGATAACTTCTTCGAAGATGTAGCGCTTAGTTATGTGGGCATTAACCCCATGGCCACGGAGATGTACCTCACTTTGCTGAGGGGAGACAACGACAAGCCGCACCAGGAATCTCAATATCGTTTGGTGTCGAGGCTTGAGAACGTGTTTGACTATTTTGCCACTGAGCCAACTCAATCGTTTACCGGTGAGCGTAAGCAGAGCTTCATTACTGCCCGGCTGGGGCTCATAGATACGATTGCCGCAGAAAATACCAACGATAAGCTGATGCAAGAAGTGATTAATTTGACTCGGGCAAGCTTGGAGCGTCAGGCCACCCCGGATGCGGAGCTGGATAAAGAGTTCGACAAGGTGGAGAGGGAGAATCTGGCGGCAAAAATAAAAGAAATGAGCCGCCAAGAAAAAGTTGACGAGTTAGAGCAATCAATTCAGAAATCTTTGGATAGAATGAAAAAAGATACCCTTGAAACAAAAGAGGAATAGAAGAAAAAGAGTTTTAAAGAGACCATAAAACTTACTACAAATATGAAAAAACTTTATATTTTGCTTGGAGTCAATGCTCTTATTGCAGTCGCGGCTACGGCCATTGTTTTTCAGATTCATCACGCCTCCGCCCGCGCACTTGATCAACAACGTACTGACTGGACTCTTAAGGAAGCCCAGCTGCAAGCATCTCTGAAGGATTTGGAAGCGGCCATAGAAACGGAAATCTCCAACAAGGCCAAAATGACCATTCCCCAACTGGAGCCATCAGCATTACTAGAACGCTTTAAAGACATGCAAAATTATACCAATAGCATGAGCATGATCAGAGAGGAGAATGCACCATTGCGCAACCAATGGCGTGACCAAATGCGGGAGACTTATTTCGTCCTCCAGGGTCTGAGGGATAATGGCGATAAATCGCTTGATGCCATTCGTGCCTACTTACAAAGTGGACACAACGTCGAATTAATACCCAATGGGAACTTCTCAACCCCTCTCTACTTCGGAGACGAAATTGAAACAGTTCCCACCAGCTCTCGACTGGGGCTCATGGGAGTGCTCATCAATCTCAACAATTCCGCTTCCCTCACCCTACTCTGTGAAACTATGCTCTCGGCAACTAATCCTGCTGAAATTTGCCATGCAGCCCAGGCTTTAATGAGAGCCAACGGGGAAGAGTTCCGCTCCGTGTGTATTAAATCGCTCAGACAGATGTTGGCGGTAAATACAAAGAGTAACATAATTGGGTACAGCCTAATGAAAGTCCTGAGCTTCCTAAAAGAAGAGTGTGGGGATGACGTCTCGGACTTGGCAACGGCAATCGAATTTGTCGATGAAGATGGAAATATAGAAATCTCACTGATGCAAAAAAAACTGGAGTTAATGGGTGAATCAGCCCTTCCCAGTATCCGAGAAGCCTTCAGCAAACCGGAGGTGAAGCTCACGAAACGCATGGAAATGCTATCGAACTTTAACGAGTACATTGGCATTAATTCAGATGCAAACTCTATGGTTAAACTAATGGTTGATGGCTATGGTGATAGCAATGTTGATGCTGTGGGGAGTGTCGTGATGCTAATGATTTCAGAATCAGACAGCAATGGCTCCAAGGAAAACACACCAAGCCCTGAAATGATCCAAGGCCGCTTAAATCTTTTGAATGAACTGGAACAATCCCATCCAGACGACCAGGCTCTCTTTAAGGAAAGTATTGGCTTTTCCCGTAATATTCTAAACCAGGTTGCGACATCCGGCGTTCAACCCAACAGTGAAGAAATGATGAAGCAGCTCATTCAATCCGGCTTCATGGACCGACTGGGCAAAGCAATGATAGAGTTTGCGAAAAACAATCCCGAAATGGTTGACGAAATGCACTAATACTTTTTGCTTACCTCTTGGGCGATTATTCGCGGTGCGGTTCTCTCTCATTCGCAAGAATTGAGGTTTTGCGGGATACCTGAAAAAAGGCTTCCATTCGGCTGGTTGACTATTGTACCATCACGAGGATGGTGGAAGAGGGATATTTTTCAAGGATTAACAGGAACAAAAAAGGAATCGCATGGCAAACTTAGCAGATCGTTTTGAGAAGAACGCCCCGGGGCGTTACTATTGTGACAGTCAGTGCATTGATTGCGGACTGTGTCGGGAGACGTGTCCGGAGGTCTTTGTGCGCTGTGAGGCCGGAGGGCACTCCTACGTCAAGCGCCAACCACAGACTCCCGAGGAGGTGGAGTTGTGCCAGGAAGCGTTAAGCAATTGCCCGGTGGGTGCAATTGGCGACGACGGAGAATAAGAGGCCCTCTAAACAACCCCAAAACTCTCTTCAAATGAAAAAAATGCTGAATTTGTGTAGACTGAGGCTTAAGAGTGAACAGTTCTGGCTGTGGGTGATGCTCTTGTTGCTCGTGTTGGCTCTTTACGGGGTAGCCAGGTATCAGATTTTTGCACTCCTGGTGGGAGTGGCAGTCTTCCGTTTCTTCTGGAATCATATTATGGGGGCAGAGGATCGGATGAAGGAAGCCTTTCGGACCCTGATGTATGTGGGGATGATTGCCCTCTTTATTTACCTGTGTGGAGTCGACCTTATTTTTGCGGGATCCGGCTTTTCTGGGGCTTTTGGCGTTTTACTCCGGGCTATTTTGGGGATTATTCTTGCCATTTGGCTGACTCCTATTATTTGTTCAAAAGTCGGTAACTTTTTTGGACAAGCTCTTTATGGTTTTGGGGGACGGGGCGAAAAGGTTGAAAAGACATTTTTGAGCTCCGTTGCCGAGAGCTTCCGCAAAAGAGGAATGTACCAGGAAGCATTGGAAAACATTGAAAGCCAACTTCGTGATGTCCCCAATAGTTTTGAGGGCAAGCTGCTCAAAGCTGCCATTTTTGCCGATGATTTAAAGGATGTTGCCCATGCTGAGGAGGTGGTTAATGAGATGCTCTCCCAAACGAATTTGGATCCCAAGCTGGGAGCTCTTTTATACAATCGCCTGGCCGATTGGCGGCTTATTCACCTTCGGAATTTGGAAGGGGCCAAGGAGGCTCTGCAAGCTATTTCAGATCGCTACCCGGGAAGTGAAGCGGCTTCATTTGCCCTTCAGCGAAAAAGCCGGCTCTGTCTGCCCGATGATAAAACTCCGCAGACGAAGAAAGTCATTCGGATTGTGGAAGACTTGGGTCTTAAGAAAGGTTTCAAGGGATGGGATATGCCGCAAATGACCTGGCAGGAAGAGGTCGCCCTCTTGGCTCAATTCCTGGAAGAGCATCCGCAGGACTGGGATGCCCGCGAAAAATTGGCCTGCATTTATTCTCGGGATTGCAAAGATGTCCGAGCCGCGGTGGCACAGTTGGAGTTGTTGTTGAAAATTCCGGAACAGCCTAAAAAGAAAGTGGCCCAGTGGCTCAACATGGAGGCCGATTTTTATATCCGGGCTCGCGATTTGACCGGGGCCAAAACAGCCCTGGAGCGGATTATCAAACTCTACCCCAATAGTGCCCCGGCTAATATGGCTCAAAACCGAATTTCTCTTCTCAAGATGGAGTTGGAGAAAGATGTGGCCTCCACTTACATAGTGCCGGAGACAGACCCCTCCTTGGCCCAATTCAACGACAAGCGAATCGCCAAAGTGGTTCGGGATACGCTTGCCAAACGAGCACAAGTGAATCCCATGGGACCGATCAAGGCAGAAGATTTGACTCTTTCGGGCTCGGATTCTTCGTCTCAGAAGGGTGAAGAAACAAAAGAGGCCGATACCCCTTGGGTTAAAGAATTGGAAAAACTGGATGAGCATCTGAACCAACACCCTGCTGATTGGGAGGCACGCGAAGAGTTGGCAGCTCTTTATGCCTATCAGTGCGGGGAGTTGGAAGCCGCCATCGCTCAAATGGAGACTATGATCAATACTCCGGGGGAGACTCCCGGCAGAATTGCAAAGTGGCTCAATCGAGAAGCGGATTTTTACCTTAATGCGCAAGATATTGAATCGGCCAAAGCTGCCTTGAAAAGGATTGGCACCCTGCATCCCCAAAGTCCCTTTGTCCCTTTGGCCGAGAATCGAATCATGCGTCTCAGGCTGGAAATGGTACAAAAGCAACCCCAAAAGTTTGAAGTCCCCAAGTGGAGCGGCTTCGAAGCAAGTTCGGCTTATAATTTGGGTGGAGATCGGATTGTCAAAGCGGTTCGCGAAACCCGTGCCAAGCAGAATGCACCGGTAAATAAAGAACCTCCAAAGAGTAATCCCTTAAAAACCTTTGGTTCTATTAAGGTTCGCCTGGAGGGAGACGATGAGAAAACGGGTGGCCCGGCTAATTGAAGAAAGCCGGTTTTGGGAGAATTTTGCAAGCAGAAAAAGCCATGCCGGGAAAAAACCCACAGGGTAGTTTCCCTTGCTACCGGCCCATTTTTTCGGTATACTCACCACGTTTTTATGAAACTGATAGTTAAGATTCAATGTGTCCTGGCTGCCGCGGCACTTCTCTGCTGCGCTTCTCAGGTTTCGGCGGCCGATATCCCCGAAGAATACTCTACCGGCGGGTTCTTTATCGGTTCTCAAGCTTACTCGTTCAATCGTTTTACCCTTTTTGAAGCCATCGAAAAGAATGCAATGGCTGGAGGTAAGGTGATTGAGTTTTTCCCGGGGCAGAAAATTTCTAAAGATATTGACCAGGGTGTTGGTCCGGGCATGTCTGAAGAGAATATGCAGAAGGTGAAGGATAAGCTCGCTCAACATGGCATGAAGGTAGTCAATTTTGGCGTCACCGGTGCCGGAGACGAAGCAGGGTATCGCAACATTTTTGAGTTCTGCAAGAAGATGGATATCCGCGCATTCTCCTGTGAGCCTGCCAAAGATCATTTACCCATTCTTGACAAATTGGTCAAAGAATATGACGTAATGGTAGCGATTCATAATCATCCCCGCCGTGCTGATGATCCCAACTATTGGGTCTGGGATCCGGTCGCGGTATACAATGCCGTCAAAGACCTGGATTCTCGCATCGGTGCAGCGGCTGATACGGGTCACTGGGTCCGCAGTGGATTGAACCCGGTTTATGGCCTGAAGGTTCTCGAAGGCCGTGTAATTAGCTCTCACATGAAAGATCTGCATGAGTTTTCAGCCGGCGGTCACGATGTCCCTTACGGTCAGGGTGTCTCCAATGTTCCTGCCCTCCTGGATGAACTCAAACGCCAGGGCTTTAAAGGAAATATCTCCATTGAGTACGAATACAACTGGGATAATTCTGTTCCCGAGGTGGCTCAATGTATCGGCTTTGTCCGTGGATACGGTACCGCCAAGAAATACTAAAATATTAGACTTGTAATGAACAAAAAAACCCCGTTGTTTGACGGGGTTTTTTATTTTGATGGGGCAGCGGTTATTCAAAAAATTAAACGGGCAAGACCCGACTTTCTCCAAACCTAGTTGTCATAAAGATTCCGGGGAGTCATCGCGAGGAAACGATATTTGCCTCCCAATTGGTACATTCGGTCTTTCCAAAGGTCAAAGGGCGGCTCTTTTTGGAATATCTCTGTAATTCTCACCGTGGAAATCAACCAGGCTTTATTCGCAATTTCTTCTTCCAGTTGTCCGGCACTCCAACCTGCATAACCTAAAAAGAAATGCACATCCTCTACCCGCTCCAGAGCATCATCCTCGAAAATATCCTCCAAAGAAGGGGTCAGATAAACGGTCGGGACAACTTCACGGAAGGAGTCTTTTTTGACCTGCGAGCGCAAAAGGCAAAAAATACTTTTCTGCATCACCGGTCCTCCCATTTTCACCTCCGAATGATGAAACACTTCCGGAATGTTCAGAACCAGCACGTCAGAAAGTTTGACACTCACCGGATGGTTCAATACCAGTCCCACGGCACCCTCTTCATCGTGTTCGCAAATATAGACTGCAGACTGGTGGAAAAAGGACCCCATCAGCTCTCCGCTATCCAGGAGAAGCTTTCCTTTCAGTGACATAAATTTTTGACTCATCGCAGCCTCCGGCCTGTTTCAGTTTAATCCAATATATATCCCAGCCGGGAATAGGTAGGCACATCTATCGGCTGGTTTTTGTAATAAGTTTTTTCACATTGGTCAAAGCGCCCTACACTCGTGATCTTCAAATCCAGAAAGCCCTGATTGGGATCATTGTATCCGCGTTTGCTTCGCCCTCCTGAATAAGGCATCTGCGACTTCAGGAGATCTATCTGAGAATTCGTTAAAGCGGGCGGCGGCGGCACATTGCGAGTCGGAGGGCGTTTCTTTTCCAACATCTCTCTGCTTACTTCGTTGAGGGAGACCAGCTCTTTATCCCCATAAAACGGGGCAGGCTTCTCCTCATTACGAACCGTGCGCCGAGGGTGAGTAATCAACACAATCCTCAACTCATCGGAATTAAACTCAGCAGGCGTACAGGCCCCCAACATTATTTTTGCACCCGGATTTTCACTGGCAATCCGCCTTTGAAAAGCTTCTGCATCGCCCAGTGAAAAACCATCTTTCCCGATAAAAAGCGCCAGTACAGTGCCTGCGCTGCGCAATAAAGAGCCTTTCTTGAGCCACGGGTGTGCCAGAAGCGTCTCCCAGAGAGATTCCACTCTGCTATCACCGGTTGCCGATGCAACGGCCAAAGTGCCCATACATTTTCCCTCGCGGAAACCAAAAGTGCTTCTCAGAAGACCTAAATCCAAAGCCAGAGGACCGGGGCAGAAAAAGCTCAACCAAAGACCTTCCACCGCATCAGATATCATCCGGTTACTCGACTCATATAATTCGACGAAGTTTGCATTTTCATTCGCCTGCGAAGCCAATAGCTCATTGGGCAAAGAGATATGCAGATGGGCATTGGCCGTCATTTCATCCTGGGATCGGGTGGCCCTCATAGATCGATCCGTCCCCTCGCAGAAGAAGGGAAAAATTGAAATAGCGATTACAAACACACCTTCCTCTGCCGCCAACTCTGCAATTACCGGAGCCACGCCTCCTCCCAATCCGCCTCCAAAACCGGCAATCAAATATAAGAGAGAGTATCTTCCGACCAATTTCCTTAATTCATCCTTTTCCGCTTCAGCAATTGATTGAGCCACCTCCCGGCTGGCCCCGGTTCCAAAACCGCGAAGTATTTTTTTTCCTATCTGCCTGGTCTCGCAATGAGTGACCTGCCTTAAACTCTGAACATCAGAATCCAACACAATATATTCAAGCCCTTCACATGCAGAAAGAGACAGGGTGTTCACAATTTTCCCGCCTGCTCCGCCCACCCCCAGAACAAGAGCATTCAACTTGTCTTCAAAAACATTGTTCGAGGATACTTGGCTTTCAGGATTTATTTCGATCATTCCCTTTCCTTTCTCTTTCCCGTGAGCCCTTTCAAACTGAAAACGTTGGCCAGGGGACCTCCTGTTTTGCGAGACATTTTAGAAGCACAATACCTGGCCAATCCAATCGGAGTGGCAAACTCTGGCTTCTTTAAAGAATCACAAATTCCGTCAAGGTGATTCAAACAGAAAGGCCAGGACTGAGCCTGGAACACACTGCTTGCCAGTGAAGATATCATCTGGATACAAGCACCGCCTCCGCAAAGCATGACTCCCTGATCTGGCCCCAATTGCAACCCGGCCTCTGCCAAAGTCTCACGGATTATTTGGAAAATTTCTTTGAGCCTAAGCTCCATAATGATCTGAAAATGGTCAAAGCGCACCGACTTATTTTCTCCATTGGGTGTTTTAAAGGGTAACAGAGCATTTTTAGCCTGCGGATCGCAAATAGCCCGGCCATGGAAAGTTTTCAGATTTTCTGCGACTCCTATTTCCAGTTTTAACCCTAATGCCAAATCATTGCTGACATGGTCTCCTCCAATAGAAAGAGAGCCTGCATAACGAATACACCCCCCATGAGTAAAGGCAAACTCTGTCGTTCCCGCTCCCAAGTCAATGATAAGCCCTCCTTTTTTGCGCTGTTCGGCATCCATCAAAGCTATACTCGCGGCGAACCCATTAAAAACAGGATATTTGGGCTCCAGACATAAATCTTGCAGTATTTTTATTGGCTCCCAGATTTGATTGCGATTTCCGTAAATCCAGTATAGGGGCTGCGTCAGAATTCGTCCTCTCGCATTTAAACCGGGCTCTTCCAATTGGCCATCCAGAAGAGGCTGCTGCTTAATCCGATGAAGTACTAATACGCTTTCAGATATCTCCTTTGGGGGACATTCAATGGCATTTTTCAGAGCATCTTCCCTATCCTCTTCAGTGACTCGGCCATCAGCGGATTCCAACATGTGTTCGCCCACGCTGAATGCACTTTTAATATGCCCACCGGTTATCCCCACACACACTTCACCAATGGAGACATTCGCCAAATTTTCGGCATCGGCAACAGCAGCGCGGACCTCAGCAATGGTCGCCTCCGTATTAAAGATAACCCCCTTTCGCACTCCGCTGGAAACGCTTTGCCCAACCCCAAGCACTTTGAAAGGACACTTCTCAGAAACCTCGGCAATAACAACACATATCTTGGAAGTGCCGATCTCTATACCCGTAGCATACTGTTTTCTCTTCTTGAATAGCATTTCTTCATCGCCCTCCAGTACTTCTCACACCCCGGACTCCATTTGAGCGTGAATTTTTATCTTCCTGAGCCGGGGGCGGTTCCCAAACCACAGGCACGTTATTTGAGACGGAGAGGTTGATCGTCTTAATTTTCTGTTCCAGCCCGGTTGAATAGGCGTAGATAGCTTCCCAGCGGGCCAAACCCAACTCCAGAGAATTTGCATCAAAAACCGCTTCCACGTATTGAGCCGTTCTCGCGATAATAAAACCCAACTCGCTGATATTTACTTCCGTCAGATCATCAAACCCGAAAAAGCTGGATTCCTTGTAGAGCCTGAGAAACTTGAGCGCACGGTTCACTTGCTGGTCTTTACAGTAACGATTGGGGATAAGAACGTTTTTATCCGCCACGCCAGTCAATGTAGGCAGAAGGAGCCGCTCCGGAGCGTGAACCTCGTAAAATAATTCATCGGGTGCCATCACGTACCCCGAGTCATCCAGATAGCGCACCACCCACTGACCTGCATTGAGATTCATCGGGTCTGCCTCCCAAACATAACACCTGAAAACGGGAACTCTGGCATATACCTGAACTTTGAGCGTATCCGGAATGACCCTTTCGACAGAAATTTTCTCCAGAACCGAAACGCTTTCCAAACGGTTTTTTATCTGACCCAAATCCAGAGCCATCAGATTATCTTCCCCTATTTTTACGTCCAGAAATTCCAGCACCCTCTCCTTGGATACCCCGCCGAAAACTCGCACATCGACCGCGCGCACCGTGAACATCTGGTTCGTATAAACGGTCTTTTCCAAAACAAGGTCCAGGGTGGTCTTCCCGAGAAAATAAACGCTCACAACGACAGCCAAAAAAAGCATCCACCAGGCGATGCGCCAAGACCAGCGGTTAATACGCTTGCGCTTCTGCTCTCTGGCTTCCTCTTCAGGTGTGGAGAGTTTTACCTTCTCTTCTGGCTTTTTCTTTTTGTTAAACATGCAATTATTTTCTGAGCGCCATCTCTAATATTTTACAGCACAAATTTGCGTAACTGAGTCCCATTGCCGCAGCTGCCTTAGGCAGTAGGCTGGTCTCGCTCATACCCGGCAGCGTATTAATTTCCAATACCCAGCACTCGCCTTTTTGATCCAGAATCATGTCTATGCGAGCATAGTCTTTCGCGCCGACAGCATGAAATGTTTTCAGGGCCAGATCAGCAGCACGATTACGAGAGGCTTCATCGACTTGAGCCGGGCAATAATACTCCGTTCTGCCTTTCGTGTACTTGCTTTCATAACTATATACGCCTGATTTAGGACATACTTCCACCAGCGGAAGCACTTCACCGCCCAGTATTCCAACGGTCAATTCTCGTCCAATAATCCGCTCCTCCATCAGGACAACACCGCCATACTCCAATGATCGCCTCAACGCCGCGCCAAAATCTTCCTTATTGTCTACTATTTCAACACCCACGCTGGAGCCCTCTCTGAGCGGCTTCAGCACCACCGGAGCCTCCCAGCCTTCAGGCATTTCAGCTTGCCAGCTCTTTAAAACAAAGGAGCGAGGCATCGTTACCCCGGCCACAACACAGTGCTGACGAGTCAAAAGTTTATCAAAACCAATACGGCTGGCCTCAGCGCCACTGCCGGTATAGGGGATGCCCAGTTGATCCAACTCCATCTGCACTTGTCCATCCTCACCATAAGTTCCATGAAGTGCTAAAAAAACAACATTGGCTTCATCGGGCAAACTCCATCCTTTTATAGGATCCGGATCAAGCATCTCTACTTGATAGCCGGATGAGCGCAGGGCCTCTGCCACCATCGCGCCGGATTTTAATGAAATTTCCCGCTCGTTTGAAATGCCACCCGCAAAAACAACTACTTTCAGCTTACCATTATTCATGCATCTTCTCCAACGATCATTACTTCAGTCTCTAAACTCACTCCGCATTCAGCCAGAACTCTCTCTTGAATTATCTGAATCAACTCGAGAATATTCTGAGATGTGGCGTTGTTTTTATTGATCAAAAAATTGGCATGTTTATCCGAAACCTGTGCTCCTCCTACGCTAAAACCTTTCATGCCCAGGGAATCTATCAACCGACCCGCAGAGTGACCGGGCGGATTTTTGAAGGCACATCCCGCACTGGGGGATTGAGTTTGAGTCTTCAGGCGTATATCCCTCATCTCTGTCATTCTTTCCCTAATCTGCTCCGGAACTCCAGAATAAGCCCGCAGGACCGCAGACAAAGCGATTTTATTTTCAAAGAAAGTGCAGCAGCGATAATCCGCCTGAATATTCTCGCCAGGCACCTCTTCCAGAACTCCATCAAGCCCCAGTACTGAAACCGATTCCACAACATCCATAAGACTCGATTTGTAAGCCCCAGCATTCATTCGCAATCCACCCCCGAGACTCCCGGGGATACCCTCCATGAACTCCAGGCCAGCCAATGCGTTAGCCTGAGCAAACTGCGCTATCTGCCTCAATGTAGCCCCGGCACCCGCATGAATAAGGAGCCTACCATTTTTCACTTCCGTTTGAGAGAAAAACGAATGGCGCAGAGAGCATACCCCGCCCCGTATACCACCATCTCTGACTACCAGATTAGAGCCCCGGCCCAACAAGAAGAAAGGAATCCCCCGCCCCGCACAATAGCTTAAGATTTTCCTTAGCTCATCCGTGCAGGAAGGCTCCACATAAAAATCGGCCGGGCCGCCGATTCTCAGCGTGGTCAGTTTTTTCATGGGGTAATCTCTTTTGCGAACTGTCTCAGGCGACAGATTCTCTTCCAGTTCGTCTTGCCACTTTTTAGTTTCTGTTTTTTGCATGTCTAGCTCTGGCCTTTTGCTCCATCCAATAACGCCGCATATTTATGGGCTTCCAAAGTAATATCGCCGGCTCCCAAAAATAAAATGATATCTCCGGGGCGCGAGTTTTTTGCCACCGCTCCGCCCACGTCCTCCAAGTGCTCCAGATACTCCACCTCTTGCCCGCGAGCTCTCACAGCATCGGCCATGCTCTTGCCCGTTACGCCCGGAATAGGTTCTTCACTGGCGGCATAAACATCGGTGAGGAACAGACGATCAGCTTCCTTGAAACACGTAGAAAATTCATCAAGCAGCAGCTGAGTGCGCGTAAAACGGTGAGGCTGGAAGACGACCAGAAGACGTCCGCCCTGAGTCTTTACGGCACGAATGGTGGCCGCTATTTCAGCCGGGTGGTGGCCATAATCATCAATAATCCGGTAATCCTGATTTTTAAACAGAAGCTCTTGTCTCCTGTTCGTTCCATTAAAGTCGCTGATGCTTCCAGCGATCTCCCGGGCCGAATATCCCAACTCCGCCAGAAGAGCTATCACCGCCGTTGCATTGCTGACATTATGGATTCCCATCAAACAAATTTTGAATTCTCCCCAATCAACGCCTCTTCTCCTTACACCAAAAATTTGCTCTCCTTCGGAAGATTTTTCTCGAAGTACTGCCTGGTAATCACTCTGCGGACTGAAACCATAAGAGATGCTTCTCTCTCTGAAATGATCTTTGCTCAGCCGCGTAACCCATTCATTATCGGCACAACAGATAATTTTCTTTTGAACCTGCTGAGAAAATTGTGCAAATGTATTTTCGATCCCCGCTTCGTTACCGTAATACTCCAAATGATCCCGGTCCAAATTAAGGATCACAGCGTATTCAGGCTCAAATTCCAGAATGCTTCCGTCGCTCTCATCCGTTTCCGCAACAAACCAGCTGGATTGTTTTTTGCCAAGGCGTGCATGGGGTTCAAAGCGACGGCATAAACCTCCCACAGCATAACCGGGCTCCAGATTCAAATTACACATAGCCCGAACGAGCAAACCCGTGACCGTCGTCTTCCCGTGCATCCCGGCCACACAAATTCCGCGATATAAATTCATGAAGGAAGCCAGGGCTTCCGCTCTTTTTAGAAGGAGGGCTCCTTGCCTTTTTGCCTCAACGATATCCGGTTTTTTTTTGCTTATAGCAGAAGAGTACACCAGAACCTCCACCGGATCGTCTTTCACATTGGCCGCGGAATGTCCCAGATATATCTTAGCTCCTCTTTTACTCAGTGCCCGGGTCTCCTGGGTCTCGCGCACATCCGACCCACTGATATTCCAGCCTTTATCCATCAGTAAATGCGCCACAGCACTGACACCTATGCCCCCTATCCCGGCCAAATATGCTTTTTGGGGAACCCCTGACTTAGCAGCCGTGCCCTTTAGCAGCGACTCAAATGCTATTCTGTTTTCTGTTCTCAAACTCAACATCTTAAACTACGGGCTCAGTGCTCCAATCCATGTTCAAATTTTCTTGAGGCAGGGCAACCTCTATCATCTTTTTGGCAATTTCCGTCGCTGCGTCTCTTTCGCCCCACTCTGCCAAAGCATGGCAAATTGCCAAACGCTTCTTTTCGTTTGTTAAGAGAGAACTCACCACATCCGCAAAGTCGTCCGCAGCCGCCTCCTGGATGGGGGACTCGGGTTGTTCAAAAAGAATTGCAGCACCCGTTTCTTCGAAGGCCAGCGCGTTGTAATACTGATGATTATCAGCAGCCGTGGGCAGCGGGATTAAGATGGAAGGGATTCTCATCCGGGCCGTTTCCGCCAGAGAAGAGGCACCCGCCCGACTCACCATCACTGTTGCGGCTCCCATCACCAAATCCATCTCTGCAAAGTACTCTCGAACCATCGCTTGGACGCCGCTATCCTGATAGCCTTTTTGTACCGATTCAAAATCTTTTTGGCCGGTCAGGTGAATGATTTGCAAATCGGGTATTCGTCGTAAAATTTTCTTGAGACTTGCCAACACCAGAGAATTCAGCGCACGTGCTCCCTGGCTCCCTCCCATCGCTAAAAGAACAGGTCTATCGGGATCAAGCCCCAGCATCATTTTGCAGCCCCTGGACATCTCTTCATTTGAAGGAGAAAAATTTGCTCTGACAGGCATTCCCACCACATCCACTCTGCGCATGTGCAGTCTGGAAACAGATTGCGGAAAATGGACGAAACCGGTATGCACAAAAGGCGCCACCAGACGATTCGCCCGCCCGGGTATCGAATTGCCTTCATGAATAAACGCTTTGCATTTCCCGGCCGGAGCTGCCAATACCGTAGGCGCACTCGAAAAACCGCCCATCCCCAACACTGCCCTGGGCTGCAGCTTACGAAACAGTTTTCTTGCTTTTAAATACGATTTAATGAAACGAAGAAAAAAAGGAAGCACGTTTCGACTCGTTAGCCCCACCGCAGGCATTCGCTCCACTCGAAATTCTCTTATCTGCGCGCTGGCTACCTGGTCGATCTCTTTTTCGGTAACAATCAGGAGAATCTCACACCCGGCACTGTAAAGTTTTTGAGCAACGGCTATACCCGGATAAAAATGCCCTCCGGAACCGCCGCAGGCAATAGCAACCAAAGGCCCTTTTTTCTCACTCTTTTTCATGATCGGATGGTTTTTTTGTTGCAAATACATTCTCTTCGTCTTCCACAAGCGTCTCCTCTTCAATCACGAGAGAATCGTTATCTTTGCTCGAATTACCTCGCAAGGCAACCGATAGGAGCAAACCGACTGCTCCCAGCAGCATAATTATATTGCTTCCTCCCCGGCTAATAAACGGCAAAGGCATACCCTTATTGGGTAATACGCTCGTCACGACACCGATGTTGATAAAGGCCTGCAACCCGATCATGAGCGTAATTCCCATTGCCAGATAGGCACCAAAGCGCTCGCGCGCACGCAACGCAACCTTTAATCCACACGCAGTTAAAAGCACGAAAAGCAGGACGATAAAAAGGACGACAAAAAGGCCCAGCTCCTCGCCAATAATCGGCAAAATAAAATCTGTGTGGTCTTCAGGCAGAAAACCCATTTTTTGACTCCCCTCTCCCAGGCCCTTACCAAATAAACCTCCACTGCCCAAAGCCACCAGTGAAGAGTACCCCTGCATCCCCACGCCGTACTTGGTTCCTTCCAGGTCCAGCCAACTGAGGATTCGCTCTCTTCGAACCGGGTCAAAATAAAGCCAAACGCTCAAAGCCGTGCCCATCAAGCCGGCCGGAATAAATAAATAAAACCAACGAGCCCCCATGATCAGCAGCATGCAAGTAGTCAAAGCCAAGAGAAAAAGAGTCGTTCCCGCGTCAGGCTCTCTGAAAATTAAGAGCACTAGCGGGGAAATAATCACCATTGGCAGAATAAGGCCTTTCCAGAAATGTCGAATGATCGAAGGGTATTTGGCTCCATACCAGGCGAGAAAAATAATGATGGAAAGCTTGGCGAGTTCCGAAGGCTGAAAGTTGATTCCCAACCGGACCCAGCGAGCTGCTCCTTTCACTTTTAAGCCTCCCAGCGCCGGAAAAAACACAGCAGTCAATAAAACAGCACAGATGAATAGCAAAAGAATAGGAACCCAATCTTTCTGCAAAAATTTGTAGTCAAAAAACAACGCCAGGCAAACACATATAACAGCTCCCACGAAAGCAAATTGCGCCTGCTTCTTGAAGCTATTCATTCCTTGAATATTTCGCGGAGAAACTTTCCATGCCTTCTCCTCGAAAGTCGTGTTCGTTGCAGAGGTCACCTTCGAAGCCGTTTGCACTTGAGGTGCACTGGTCTTTTTTTCGATCTTAGAAAAAGTGACACTGTAAAGAGCAAGGAGCCCCATGGCAATCAACATTGCCACGCAGAAGACAATCACCCCTACTATATGTTTCATAACTCCCTTAACTCGCCCGAAACTGCACAAAACTTACGGGGTGGCCACACGCACCTTTATAGGTTCGCACAGATCCACCCCGGACAAAACTGCGATGCAATATGCGCAAGCATCGCTTATGCAAAAAACTCGGAAACTCCTACTAATTACCAAGTGGGGTAATCGTAGTTCTTCCCGTGGACTGAGTTGTCCCGCTCCCGCTGTCTGGTGTCGGAGACAAGGGGGCCAGGGCGCCGGTACCCGTTGTTGTATCCGAAGGCGTAGCGGGCGCGGGCGTCGCAGGTAATTTGCTGGGTATTCTCAGTTTTTGGCCCACGTTAATCCGGTCACTGGCCAGGCGATTTTCGCTCTTGAGATCAGCTATTTTCACACCATACCTTTTACTGATGCGGGTCAACGAATCACCGGGGGCAACTACATAAACCGTTTGCCCTTCTGAGTCTTTGTAGTCTGAACCCAGCGTCGGCTTGCTCTGGGTATTGGCCGAAGGTGATGCGGCTGAACCCGTCGCTGCAGTCTTAGATGCGGAAGCCGGAGGAATTTTCACCACTTGCCCAACTTGCAAATAACGGGGATCCACTCCCGGATTGGCATTCAATAAATCTGTTACAGTCACTCCCGGATAGGCACGGGCGATCTTGGTGTAGTTTTCACCGCTCTTGACCGTGTGATCTTTCATTTCAGAAGCGGTCGGAGTTGCCTGTGTAAGGGCTCCCGCTTGAACTATCCCGGGTTGTTGAGTAGAGGTAGAAGTCTGCGCACCGGGCAAACCCTGCACTCCGGGGATTACTGCGTTAGTCTCCGGCGGCAAAGCGGCCACTGCGCGCGATGTATCTGCCACAGGCAACGTCGCGTTAGTCGCTTGCTGAACGACGGCACCCGGATAATCATCATGAAACTGCAGGCCGGCCTCTCCCATAGTGCTGGCAGAGGAATTGGTCGGTGATGCAACTTCGTTGGTGGCAGTCGCCTCAGGCTGAGGTGGTTCCTGCTTGCAGCCCTGAATCAGCAACGCTCCAAGGACGGCAGCATGAAAAAACAGGATTGCAAACATCGCAACAGCCAGATTTGACTTCTTTTTACCTGAGAGCTGCTGAAGACGAGAACCCTGCGATATCAACGTTTTTTTGTTGTCTTGATCGTTCATAACATCATCTGTTTTTATTGTGGCCCATTTCGATTCGATAGTCAATTCTCTCTCGAGAATTTCAGCGAATCTATTGCAATTTAAATCTCTTTCTCTTTCTTAACCTTCTCAACATATTCGCGGAACAGCTCACCCCTGTGAGCGTAGCTCTTGAACATGTCAAAACTTGAACAAGCCGGGGAGAGTAAAACTACTTCTCCTGCGACAGCATTTCGGGCGGCATAATAGACGGCTTCTTCCAGCGAATTGGCGAGCATACAATGCACATGTTGCTCCCATTCCCTGCAAATCCGTTCTCGAGTCTCGCCTATCAGAATGGCTCCATGCACACGACACGAGAGTAAATCTTCCAATCCTCCGAAATCAAATCCTTTATCTTTTCCACCCGCAATTAACCACGTTTTTTTGCCCTCCGGGACCATCTTTAATGCTTGACGAGTCGCATCCACATTGGTCGCTTTGGAGTCATTAATATACTTAACCCCCTTGACCACACCCACTAGTTGGCAACGATGGTCGGAAGGCTCAAACTTCACCGCACTTTGGCATGCCTGATGGACTGAAACTCCGCTCAGCACTGTAGCCAGAAGCGCTGCCATCACGTTTTCCAGATTGTGATCTCCCAGAAGTTTTAATTCTTTTACATCCAACCACTTACCCTCAGGAAGACCATGAGACCCATTGTAAACAATCCAGCCATCCTGCATGTGCATATCTGCCTGGCTAGCTTCTGCACTGTAGGTGATCTGGCGTGATTTTAAATTAATCTTCTTTTCCCTACATTTCTCCTTTTGGCCGAGAATCTGTTGAAAAGCCCCCCACTGGATCACACTCCAATCCTCTGCTCCTTGTTTGGAGAATATTTCCAGCTTGGTTAAAAAGTAATCCTCCAGGGCTGGATATCGCTCCAGATGGTCCGGAGTGATATTGGTCAGCAAGGCTATTCCGGGGCGAAAATTTTTGATTCTCTCGAGCTGAAATGAACTGACTTCAAATAAATTTACTGGGAACCTCCGGTTCTCCAGCGCCAGGGAAGATACCGGGTAGCCGATATTGCCCGAGGCACAAGTAGGAATTCCGTTTTCATTTAAAATAAGAGAACAAAGCTCTGTCGTGGTCGTTTTTCCATTGGTTCCGGTGACGCCTATCGTCGGAATTTCTTGCATGAAACTCCACCCATATTCCAGCTCTGAAAGGACTTTGCCTCCGGCTTGTGATGCGAACCTCCCCAAGATGCTTTCCGGCGTTATTCCGGGACTGATTACAGTCAGGTCCACCCTTGTCTGAGGCAGGCTTTTCACGCCCAGCTCTACTGTGGCTCCCAGAGCCCTTAGCTGGGCGGCGCGCTCTTCCAAACACACTAAGGCTGATTCATCCCAAACAAAAACCTCGGCTCCATGTTTCAAAGCCAGTTGAGCGGCAGCCATTCCGCTGGAGCCTAATCCCAAAACCGCTATTTTTTTCTGTTCGGATTCCATCAGTTCACACAGTTACCTAATCTTTAACGATACCAGAGCCAAAACCGCAAAAATAACTCCTAAGATATAGAGACGCGTCACCACCTGAGTCTCTGACCAACCCAAACGCTGAAGGTGATGGTGCAAAGGCGCTCTCAAGAAAATTCTTTTCCCAGTCCCCGTACATATGCGTGTCGCCTTAAAATAATACCGCTGCAAAGCCGAAGAACCAATCTCCATTACGAAGACACCTCCGGCAATGAGGAGAATAAATGGCTGGTGAACCAGGACCGCCATAATCCCAAATGCTCCGCCAATCGCCAGTGAGCCGGTATCCCCCATAAAAACATGCGCCGGGTGGCAGTTGAACCATAGAAAACCCAGGCAGGCACCTCCGAGGGCCGCGCAAAAAACAGTCAACTCACAAGCCCCGGGAACATAAGTTAAATTCAAATAGGCGGAATAATCCACACGCCCTGTCAGGTAAGTAATCACCAGGAAAACCACGGTGCAGATCAAGGAGCATCCAATGGCCAGGCCATCCAATCCATCCGTCAAATTGACCGCATTGCTGCTGCCGAACACCGCCAGAATGACGATAAAAGCTCCGACAATTGAAGAAATAACTCCTACAGACATAATCGGTTCTTTGTAAAACGGAACCATTACTTCTTCGATCAGAAAGGAAACGCTGCAGTCCATATAGAGATAACTGACCAGGATCAACCCCAGAGTCAACTGCACGCCGATTTTAACCCACTCCGGAGAGCCCTCTCCTGATCGCGTCACTTTGCGGTAGTCGTCATAAAAACCCAAACCAGCAAGAATAATCATGCTCAACACCGTCAGAAGCAAGAGTTCATTCCAAACACCCCAGAACAGAGCGCTCACATCCATCACTCCCACAATCAAAATTCCGCCCATACTGGGAACTCCATGCTTCTTCTTGAGAGCTTCCATCACGGCTTCTTCTGCTTTTTTGGCACCACTTTCCCCGGGAGTATTTTTTGCCCACTCAGGGGTATAAACTTCAGGAGCAATATCTTTAAGCCATTGAATCACACTCTTGCCTAAAAACATGCAAAGAGCAAACGCTGTCAAGGCCGCACCCACAGCTCGCACAGAAACATAAGAAAAAATACGCAGCCAGGAAACCGCTTCTTCCCAGCCCTGCGCTTTGGCAATATCCAGTATGTATTGTGAAAGTTGATAAATCATACTCCCGGACTCCATTTCTGCACCAATCGCTCAAATTTCTGAGAGCGGGAAGCTTTTAAGAGCACACAATCTCCCTTTGATACATATTTATCAACCTCTGCCAACAAAGTCTCCGGTGTATCAAATGCTTCTGAGAACTGATCCGGCGAAGCGTTTGCTCTGAAGACTTCGCGCATCTCTTCCGCATACTCTCCGCAAAAAAGCGCACATGCCACTCCTGTCGCCGCTGCTTTGAGCGCAACCTGCCGATGGGATTCCTGGGCACTACTCCCCAACTCACCCATCGTGCCCAAAATGGCGACCGTTTTCCCACTCTCTTTACTTTGCAGGTGTTTCAACGTTTCCAATGCGGCGCAAACTGAATCCTGGTTTGCGTTGTAACAATCAATGAGGAGAGTCAAACCTCCCACAACCTTCACTTCAGTCCGCATTTCTGGGGCGGGACACTCGCTCAAAGCCATGTAAATATCATCCTCCGGAACACCCATCTCTTTGCCAACGCAAATTGCGAGAAGTGCATTGGTGATATGATGTGCTCCCAGAGAACGGATTTGACATGTTTTGAAGCGAGTGTCCACTTGACCTTTGCCCACCTCCTTGGTTTTGGAAAAAACTTTAAAAACGGTTCCGTTCTGGCTGATCTCCTGCAGCTCTCCATAGAGCTCGGCTTTTCTGGAACTATGACGGCTCACGGTCACGCAGCGCACGCCTTCTCCGAGGCGTTTGACGATCTGCGCGATACCATAACAATCCTCAGGAATGAAGATTGCGCCTCCCGAAGGCAAAGCTTCCGCAATGCCCCCCTCTTCACTCAAAACCCCATCCAGGTCTGCGAAAAATTCTAAGTGTTCATGGCCAATACTCGTCACCACTCCATAATCCGGTTCAATAATCTCAAGCAATGGGGCCAGTTCCCCGGGATGATTGGTCCCAGCTTCAATAACAGCGTACGAGTGCGAAGAGTCAATCTCCATCAGCGTTTGCGGAACCCCAATATGGTTATTGAAGCTTCGCTTGCTGGATAAGGTTTTCCCTTTCTTGGAAAGCACTGATGCAATCAGATCCTTGGTTGTTGTCTTGCCGTTAGAGCCGCAGACAGCGATGATTTTTATCTCTTTAAAATCACTTCGATACGCAGCAGCGATTCTTCTATAAGCCTCCACTGTATCATTGACCCATAATACAGAGCTCTTCTCAGGAAATGAAATCCCCTCAATCCGGCTCACGATAAAAACCCTGCACCCCGCCTTGCCAACAGCTTCAATAAAATCATGCCCGTCAAAGCGCTCGCCCACGACGGCCAGGAACGCTCCCCCCGGAAGAGGATTGCGGCTATCTGTAAAAATGCCTTTTACAGGAATATCGCCGTTACCGAGGTAAATCAAACCCTCGGCCGCCTCGCTCATGAATCTTAATGTTCTGGCTTCCACTGGCTCTAATCCATTCCGGTATGATAACCCAAATTAGCTAACGCGTTCATTGCATGAAGGCGATCGTCAAAAGGCACGACCAACCCATGAAATTCCTGATACGTTTCATGACCTTTTCCACATAGAAGGACCGTATCCCCTTCTCTTGCCAACTTGATAATTCTCTCAATTGCCAGGGCGCGGTCCAGCTCTATCTCGTATCCATCCTGCCGCCGAGTCAGATAGCCGGACTCCACCTGTGCAGCAATATCCTTGGGCTCCTCTTTTCGAGGATTATCCGTTGTAATCAGGATATAATCCGCCAAGTCTGCGGCTACGGCACCCATCTTCAACCTTTTACCCTTGTCGCGACTGCCACCGCATCCGAAAAGCAATAATACACGCCCTTTTGTGATCTCCTTAAGCGTGCTCAGCACATTCTGCATTGCGTCATCCGTATGGGCATAATCCACTAAAACAGTGAACGGCTGTCCGGCATCCAGCCGTTCCAAACGGCCGGCAATCGGTGCGGCTTTACTTAAAGCCGAAGCGATGACCTCGGGGCTCACTCCAAAAGATAATCCAACTCCTATAGCCGCCAAGCTGTTTGAAATGTTGTATCGCCCGATCAGAGGTGTCTCCAACATGAAATCTCCCTGGGGACTTGTGATTTTCATCTTGGTTTTATGGGCAGATAACTCTATCTCCGTCGCCATGATGGCGGCATTCTCTTTCAACCCATAAGATAATAGATCACATTTTCCGCTCAGTTCTCTGATAAGCTCACGGCCGAAGGGAGCATCAGCGTTGACCACCGCTTTGAAATCTTTTTTGCCCTTTATTCCTTCAGTAAATAAACGCTTCTTGCTTTCAAAGTAATTCTCCATCGTGCCGTGGTAATCCAGATGATCCTGGGTAAGATTCGTGAAAACCCCAACATCAAAATCAATTCCGTCGACACGATTCTGCTCCAAGGCATGGGAACTGACTTCCATAACGCAGCACTGCCCATTGGCTGCTACGATTTTTGAAAGCATGAAATGAAGATCCAGAGATTCCGGAGTGGTCCGCTGTGCCGGAATTACACGATCGCCAATCTCATAGCGTATTGTACCCAGAAGACCTGTATGAATATGAGCCTCTTCCAGGATATATTTGCACAGGAAAGTGACCGTTGTTTTCCCGTTGGTTCCGGTGATCCCCACCATTTTCAGCTTCTTCGCCGGATAATCAAAAAATGCGCTGGCGATATAGGGTAAAACAGCACGCGTATTCGGAACAATAACTCTCGTCATCTTCCCGCCGCTTGTGCCTTTTTTTTCACAAATCACTGCCACTGCACCGCGGTCTGCCACATCTGCAATATAATTGTGCCCGTCACTTTCAACCCCACGAATAGCAACAAATAATTTTCCGGGCGTCACGCAGCGCGAGTCGTAGGCTATTCCCGTGACCTCCCGGTCCAGGGACCCCACTGTTTCCACCTTGCCTAGACCCGCTATTAATTGAGCTAGTTTCATCTTCTCACTGTCACTGTATTAGTTTCCAAATCTTTATCAGGGGGAATAGCCCAGTAAAGGGCAATTCCTTCAGCAATGTTTTTAAACGCCGGAGAGGCAACGGTTCCTCCATAATAGCCGCCTGACCGCTTGGGTTCATCGACTACGACGCTCATGACAATCACCGGGTCACTCGTAGGAAAGAAACCCACAAAAGAGGCATAGTACTTGCCAGGACTGTATCCTCCTCCGCCAGGTGCTGCTTTTTGTGCAGTTCCGGTTTTCCCCCCAACTGTGTGGTATTTCATATCGGCACGCCAGGCCGTTCCGGTATGTGTCCTAGTCTTTTGAGTAACCGTTCTGAGAGCATGAACAGCCTCTTTGGCCACTCTTTCGCTCATGACTCTTCTTACAGGCTGAGGTATCTGTTCATAGGCATAGCGCCCAAGATCATCTTCCAGGTGATCCAATATCTGCGGACGCATCAGAATGCCCCCGTTAGCTATAGCCCCCATGGCCATCGTAGACTGCAATTGGCTCACGGCTATTCCTTGCCCTATGGGGACACGGCTGATGCTGAGCTTATCTTTATCGGGCAAGATTGCGTTATTCGTATGACTCCTCTCTCCTGGCAGCATAATCCCGGTTAAAGAGCGGTACCCGAAGTTGCGGATATATTCATTGAGCACTGAAGGCGAAAGCATCCAGCCCATCTTTGCAAAACCGACGTTGGAGGATTTTGCCAGCATCTCTTCCATTGTGAGAGTTCCATAATTGCCCCCACTGGATTCTTTTGGCCTCCGGCCCCATTCCCGATTCCAGGAAGAGCAATCTATCGGAGATTTTACACCATAACGGCCTTCATTGAGAGCTGCGCAAAATGCAACGATCTTGAAAGTAGACCCGGGCTCTATCAAATCCATGATAATCCGGTTTCTCCAATTCTCCGGATCGGAGGCCGACGGTAAATTGGGATCATAATCCGGAGCGATTGCATAGGCAAGAACCCGACCCGTTTTTACCTCGACTACCACACAAGAGGCCGATTTTGGGGAATGCCGTTCCATTACGCCCTTGAGCTCATCTTCGACGATTCCCTGTATGATTGAATCCAAGGTCAGCACCGCAGTAAGGCCATCTCCGGCCTCAAAGCTATGCCCACGGCTGGAAAGAATTTCGCTTCCATCGCTACGCACCACTTTGTCGCGCCAGCCGACTGTTCCGGTTAATTGATCGTTAAACGCCCTCTCAACTCCTTCCAGCCCTCTCATGACTGTAATGGAGCCGCTTTTACCCTCCAGCTCTTTTTCACCACTTTGGGTGTATCCCAATAGATGAGCCATGAATCTGCCGTTCGGGTATTCACGTTTAAAGTCGCGTTCCGAGTAGACGACGATCCTCCTCAACGCTTCATAGTAAAGGGCCGTCTTCCTGTTGTATCCTTCCCGGTTTTTATCAATGGGGAACTCGCCAATCCGCCTCCTGACCTGCTCCCATTCTTCAACCGGTAGTTCTTTTAAAAGCCGCTCATAACGATTTGTGATCACCTCACGTTTTTTATTCAGGAGTGCATAAAGAGGTTTCCCCTGCCGGTCTGTCAATTGCAGATTATTTTGATCCACCACTGCGATACCCATCACGTCAGAATTGGGAACGCCATTCGTATCCAGGGGGGAGTAAATCGGAATTCCGGAAGCCGTTACCACCGGCATCCCGACGGTATCCATGAGCAAGACCCAGTTATCCCCGGATTCCGACCTGAAATAACGGCTCTTTTCGTTTAAATACCCTCTATCCAGATGCAATAAAGAAGAAACCAAATCTAAATACTCTCTGCGAGTAACAGGGTCCACAGTTGCCAGAAGACCGGGATCTAAAACAAGGGTTCGTACGTCGCGCGTAACCGCCAGTTGATTGCCGTTGACATCTCGTATTTCACCTCGTCTGGGAGAAAAAAACTCGGTGCGATTCACGCGACCTTCTGAAATACCTTTGTATTTATCGTGACGATAAGCCTGTATATAAGTCAACCGGCCGGACAGAATAAGAAAACCGCCAATAAGGAAGCAGATCACTGCCCGCATCCACTGAATCTGATTGCTTCTCAACATGGCTTACCTTTCCTTTTCCAGAGCTTCTCCAGGAGTCGGAATTTCAACTTCCGGAAGTCTGACAATTTGAGTCACAATAACGGGACTGAGTTCCAGACTCATATTTCCGGCTCGCTTCAGGATATTTTCAGGAGTTTTCAGCCGCCCTAGTTCCTTAGAGAGCACTGAATTGGTTTCCCGAATATTCCTCAGCTCAAATTCGTAAGCTCTGAGTTTCTCCCCCAAATCATGATTCCGCTGCTGAAGCCGCAAATGCACTACACCCAAAATCAAAATTAATAGGACCAGTCCGACTGAACCCAGGACGAACTTGAAGGGCAAGAACTTCCATCCGGGTTGAGATCTGTTGGTTCTGGTATTCATCGCTTGTTGAGTTAAATTTTTTCGTAGACCCTGAGCCGGGCGCTTCTGGCTCGGGGGTTTACTTTCACTTCTTCCTCAGCCGCCTCCACGGGCCTGCGGGTGATTATTTTGAAAATGGGCGCTCTTTCTTTACGAAGCTCCGGGATATCGACATTTCCCTCAAAAACATAATCTCTTGCACAGGCTCTTCCAAATACTTTTACGATCCGATCCTCACCGGAGTGAAATGTTATTACCGCCAATCTTCCCCCGGACTTGATCAAAGGAGGCAGTTTTTCCAGAGCTTCCTGCAAATGCTCAAACTCACGGTTCGTCTCTATCCTCAGAGCTTGGAATATTCGTGTTGCAGGATGAATCTTCTGACCTCTTCTGGGCATCTTTGCCTCAATAAAATCCGCTAATTGCCGGGTGCTTACAAACCGCCTGAGCACCCGCTCTTCTACAATCGCTCTGGCTAACCTTCTGGATTCTCTCTCTCCGCCGTAGTAGTAAAAAATATCTGCTAATTGCTCCGCTGAATATTCATTAATCACAGATTCAGCCTTTACGGGATCGCTCGAATCCATCCTCATATCCAGGGGGCCGTCACCCAAAAAACTGAAACCGCGTTGGGATTGATCCAACTGCATAGAGCTGCACCCCAGGTCCAACAAAACCCCATCGAACCGAACCCCGGGGAACAATATCTCTATTTGAGAATAATTTCCATGCTGAAAATGACAACGCTCTCTAAACTCTTCACCCAAACGACGAGCGGTTCTCTCAAGTTCATCTCCATCTCGATCGCAGCCGTATAAGACTCCGGCCGGAGAGCTCATTTGGAGAATGGCGGAGGCGTGTCCACCCCCACCGACCGTTCCGTCGCAGTAGACCCCATCGGCCTTCGGGCAAAGCAGTTGAAGCGTCTCCTTCAACAAAACTGGGCTGTGAGCACGTTGTTCCACTTTTCATGCGCGGCGTACTTTGTTAAACAAGGAGCGGAAAGAAGTTTGTTCGGCTGTGGGCTCCTCACTCAGAAGTTTCTGAACTTTTCGGCTGGAAATCAGCTTTCCACTTAAACGGATTTCCACATCCTGATAGGTTAAATCACTCCGGAGGACCTGCACCCTCGAAAGGCGTTCCATCCTCTTTTGTTCCCTTAAATCCCGTTGGAGGCTAATCGCACGCCAGGGATTCAGAACGTAGTCCAAGAATCGAAGCAATCCTGTCCGAGCCTCGGCTTGAGGTTTGCCGATCCTCACGGCTGAACCGACCTGAGGTGCTGAACCGACCGCAGCCCGCACAGGCTCAGCAACCTGACTTGCCTGTGATGCGGGTACAAGAAACTGCATTGCAGCGGCCCTATTGGATCCATTTACTGGATGCACCACTTCTTTTCGTAATTCTCGACTCTCCATTCCTTGTCCTTTCAACAGTTTTAAATCTGATTCTCTAGCTCTTGATCATCTTCCTTTTGGTTCTCGATTTCATCGGCATCGAACTTCTGTTTGCTCCAAATGCTGAAACGATCCACCTCACCTCGAAGAACAACCGTCGTAGAATTTTTATCTGCGCCCGTCTTTTGTTCGATTCCGACCTTATCGGCCATCCACTTGGGAAGAGTGATTCGACCCGCGGAATCCATCGTCACCGGCTCGGAACGAGATCCCAGGAAACGGCGCAAACGCTCCGCCGCCGGATCGAGCAAAGGCAAACCATCCACCTTTTGTGCATAAGCCTCGAATACTTCCGCCGGCATAGCGGTAATACAAGCGCAGGAGTCGCCCCGAACTCGGGTCAGTGTCAGCATGAACTCAACCTCGATAGCAGCCATGCGGCGCCCCCCGTCCTGAATAACTGGGGGTCTCCACTTGGCGGGCATCTGGACACGTCTCTTGGAATCTATCTCGAACGGATAGGTTGCATAAAAACGCATCGGTTTGGTCTGCTGATCACTCACGGCCTCAAAATCGGAGACCATTCTAACATCTCGCCACACTTTGTCAACACTTCGACAAACTTTTTCTACATTTTTCTACACTTCGCTACCCTTTTTTCTTAAAAATTCTTAAAACCTTTTTCAACACCTCTATTCACAAGTTATTCACAGAACCATGAAAATAACCTGATAAATCCAATATAATATATTTATTATAAGGATGTTATAGTGATTAGTATTGAAGCTTCAAAAGCCTCCGCATGGACCCTCTTTTCACAAATCATTCACAACGATTTTCTCGCTCTTTTCAGGACTTTTTTTGCTACAAAAAAGCAAATAATTTTTACCCCACTTTTTCCCCACACTTCGCTCCACTTTCTTCATGTTTTCTTGGGCGATGAGCACATTGTCTCCCGGAGAACTTTTTCAAGACACGAAAATCGCTTTTGGTGTATCTTATGGATACGTAAAGCATCCTTGATGTTTTTGAGGAAACGAAGATGAATCGAATCAATATAGCTCTCTGTTCAGCCTTGGCGCTTTTGGTAGTTGTCGCGGTGGCGCAGCGTTTTTCTGCACGACACACTGCGGATGCGTCCCTTCAGGCTCAAGAAAAACTTTTAAGTGAAGAACGAGCCCGATGGGAAGCAGAAATGGCGCAAATGCGCGATCAACTGGCCTTGAGCTCTTTTTCCGCCTCAACCGGCTATCTTCAGGATGATCCCGAAGCGCTCATCGAGATGCTTTACACTCTGGATAGCGAAAGCGAACGCAAAAAACTCCGCAAGGCCATTTATTGTTTCCAGGCTCTGACCGAATCAAAGAAAAACCCCATATCAAGCATCCGCGATTACTATACCAGCGGGCATAATGTTATTCTGGCCTCATCCGGCAAAATTCGCTCTGCCTCTATTGATATCAACGAAGGGGTCCCCGTTCCTCCTTCAACGCGGCTGGGCCTGGCGGATGTCCTGCGCGATATCGGCACTTCTGAGTCGATAGGTCTATTGAGCCAAGTGCTCCCGACTGCTCTCAGCGCTTCAGAAGCGACTTATATTGCCAGGATACTTTTAAGCCTGGATCCGGAGCTTTTTCGAAATATTTCGATCACTACGGCTCGAAATATGTTGAGCGATACTTCCCTGGCCCGTGATGATAAACGGGAGCTCCTGAGCCTCCTGATTGAACTGCACGATACTGAAATGGCACAGGTTCTGGCTGGTCAGCTGATGGCAGATGGTAAGATGGATCGCGATATCCTGGATTTTCTCCACAAAACAATGGGTGAGGATGCCATGCCGCTAATCCACAGTATTTTTGGGAATCCTGATCTGACGATGGCCGACAGGGCAGACCTCATCCGGGTAGCCATGAACTATGTTGGCTCCAATGAACAGGCTACGGATCTTTTTTCCAGATCCATACATTCCGAAGTGGTGGGCACACCTATTCGCGCTATGTTGGTCCTGGGTCTTACGGGAATGAACGAGAGAGGCGGGCCTCCTCCTGATCTCCCCCCGGACGTAGCTCAGAGCAGACTCAGTCTCCTCAATTCCCTGGAACAGGAATATGGCCAAACACGAGGTATGGGGAGTGCGTTCAGCACTGCGAGAGAACAATTGGAATACTCCTTGAACCCGGGTGCCTATGAGGAACGTCCCACCGTGGACCAGGCTAAGATAGCTCAGGATATCATGTTCAGCCTTTTTACGGGTAACGGAGGGGGCAAAGACGGAATGGGTGGGCTCAGCGGCCTTATAGGAAACATGAGGAGATAACCTTAATAAACTTTACCCTACACGAACCCTTAAGGGCAGATTGAAGCGTTTGGAAAGGGAAAAACAAAAGTGCAGGCTTCTGCAAAATGAAACGGCAGCCTGCACTTTTTATTTAAATTTTCTCCGCAATAAGGCTCAGGTGACGAACCTGTAAACTGACATCCAGAAGCCCGGGTACCTCCCACCCCATATTCATCCCCGTGAGATGCATATCTTCCAGGCTTTTGGTTTTCTTCATAAAACCTTTTGCACGGGCAATGGAGTAAGCCTTGATCATTTCCGGGAGCAGATCGGCTTCCAGCGTAATCCATTTGCCGTCATGCGCTGAATCCGCAGATAAATCCTCGTGCGCTAAAGTACAAATAAACATGCCTGAACCGGCAAAATCCAGCGCCTCATAACGCTCGGTCTTACGCTTCCGATTGTCATAAACCGGAATTCCAAACCAGATCATCTCTCCATAACCTTCAGATTGCTTGTTTCGATCCTGAAGATAAAAGAAAGCCTGATACTGAGCGGCATGTTTTCCATCGTCAAAAAGCTCCGGCTTATGGAGAACCGAATGAAGGAGCTTGGCTTCCAGATGGAAGTTTAAAGCTTTCAAATCCACCAATCGCGGCAAGGACTCTATTTCCTGCTCCACGAGCAAGTGAACCCACATCTCATCGCCCTTTCTGGGCACTCCTTCATACTCCTCATTGCCGTTCACAGCCAGAGTTAAATCGGTTTTTGAACCGCTGCGAGCCACGGAAATGGACTTGCAGGAATTTGATAAAGTAGAGCTCTGATTGAGGGGAACTACTTTTTCGCGGGTCCCCCATTGTGCAATTGCCCAAACCGGTTTCTCTTCCGAAAATGGCTGCCAGAGCCCATAATCCTGAACTCTCAGCTCCGGATCTATGAGATGAAAACCCTTTTTAAAACGCGAGTCTCTAATGAGCTCTTCACCCACAAGTCCACTCTTATCGGTTCGACTGCTGACACAGCCTGGCAGGAGCAGACCCGCGGCACCCAAACTCATGTTTTTCAGAAATGCCCTTCTATCCATAAAGAGAGATTAATTCTCCAACCTCAGTTCCGCAGAGCGTCCGTGGGCAGTAAGGCCCTCCATACCGGCGAACTTTTTCACTGCCGGCAGCGCTTTTTTCAAATTCTCTTTCGTGTATTCCACCAGACTTGTTCTGCGCTGGAATTGATCCACCGTAAGCCCGGCAAACGATACGCCCGCTCCGCCCGTAGGCAACTCATGGCTCGGCCCGGCAACATAATCGCCCAGGACCGCCGGAGAGTAACTCCCCAGCATCAAAGCGCCCGCCGTATGTATTCCTTCGGCAACGCTCCCAGGCTCTTTTGTCATCACTTCACAGTGTTCGGGCGCCAGAAGGTTCGCCAGTTCCACTGCATGCTGAATATTTTTCGCCAAGATTAAGGCAGTCCCTTTTTCCAGGACTTCGGAAAGAAGCTCTTTGCGATCGGCTCGCTCCAGTTGTCGAGTGATTTCCTTCTCCACCTTTTCCAATATTTTGGCCGAAGTGCTCACCAGCCAGACCCTCTCTTTGCCCGAACCGTGCTCGGCTTGAGCCAATATATCTGCAGCGATAAAAGCAGGGTTAGCGCTTGAATCAGCGATCACCAGCACCTCGCTGGGCCCCGGAAGCAGATCCACGGCAACATGCCCAAAAAGCATCCGTTTTGCGGCAACCACATAAGCATTGCCCGGCCCGAATATTTTCTGCACTTTGCCGATTGTGGGGGTGCCATAAGCCATGGCTGCAATCGCCTGAGCTCCACCTACACGGTAAACCTCAGTAGCCCCGGCAAGAACCGCCGCGTAGAGCAGCTCCGGCTGTAGGGAGCCGTCTTTGCCGCATGGGCTGCAAACGACGATCTCCTTACACCCGGCTACCTTCGCCAAACTAATAGTCATCAGGGCCGAGCTGGCCAATGGTGCCTTCCCAGCGGGAACGTAAATTCCGACCCGTTTGAAAGGATCATACTTCTCACCCACCAGAGCACCGTGCGAATTTTTCGACTTCCAGTTCTTCCGAAGGGATTTTTTAGCAAAAGAGGTAATGTTTTTCAGAGCCTCCTTGAGAGCACTGTCCACTCCCGGTTGAATCACTGTCTTGAGCGCCGCTGCAACCTCTTCTTCTACGGTAACCTTAAGACGCGATGCATCCATCTGCACTTTGTCAAATTTAGCAGCGAAATCGACCAGCGCCTGATCTCCATGAAGCCGCACCTGCTCTACGATATTGAGAACTCGCTTCTCAATTTCCGCATCGAATAAACTCGATGTTGCCAGCACGGCGCTGAACTTCGCATCGAAGTCCGCATCGGTATATTTTATGACTTTCATTTTACAAGGGAATGTCCGGGTTTCTATCTGAATCATCAACCTGATCGGATTTTTTCTTCTGAGGTTCTTCTTCAATTATCTCCTCTTCCGGTGATTCAGCTTCAGGGCTCTCCGTTTCAGAATCCGCTGAACGCTTGGAGTTTTCCAGTGCTTCCAGGTAAGGCTGATAGCCGGCATCCGGCAGAGGCGGAACATAAGACGGTTCCGGCTCCCCTTCAGGGATAAACTCTTCCTGCTCAACTTGAGGCGCATCGGCCTTTTGAGCGGATTCCTCATCCCGCGAGGATGCTTCACCCTGGGGCTCCTCAGTGGTCTCAGTTTTTTCGGACTCTGTTTCGGGTCCTCCTGTCACTGGTGCTACAGCTTCCTCACCTTCTGCCTTGCGCTTCTCTGCTTCGGCGGCTTCGGCCGCTACCCGCTCATTTCTGCGCTTTCGCTGGGCTTCCCGTTCAGCTTCTTCAGCAGCTTCCTGAGCCGCTGCCAGCTTCTTGTCTTTGCGCTCCCACCACCAGGCGATCAGTGCCGTCAGCTCAAAAAGTCCATAAAGCGGAATCGTCATCGCAATCTGAGTCACCACATCCGGAGGAGTCAGCACAGTTGCAATCAGCAAGATCACCAGGAAGACAATCTTTCTGTTCTTCGCCAGTGTGCTATAGCTGATAAAACCCAGTTTAACAAAGAGAAGCAAAAAGACTGGCAGTTCAAAACCGATCCCCATAGCCAGCATGAATTTGGTAACAAAACCGATATAGGTATCCGCTGTCCATTGCAATGCGCCAAAGCCCATCTGATTGGAAAACCAAACGGCTGCCCTCAGCGCGACGGGGAGCATGATGAAGTAGCAAAGACTGACGCCCAGGGCGAACAGCCCGATACTGAAAACAAAGGCCTTTCTCACATAGCGCAATTCATTGACCTTCAAAGCGGGCAAGATGAACTGTGCGATAAAAAAGAGAATGAACGGAGCTGAGAAAACTAACCCACCGTAAAAAGCCACTTGCAGCGCTACCATGAAGCCCGAGACTGGGCTTAAATTGAGAAGTTCGACAGGGGCTTTCCCTGGAAAATCCGTTTCATTGGTACTGACTGTGAAGCCCAGATAATTATTAGTACCATGTATAATGGGCTTTAAATCTATGACGAAACTTTGATTGGAATTGACGTTGAGCGCCGTTTCCAGACCTTTGAGATACTCCGCTCCCGGCTTGAACATACCGACAGAGTTAGTACCAATCTTTACTGCAATAGAGATATCCTCACCCCCATAGAGCGAACTCAGCTTGGCGGATTGCTCCAGAGGATATTTCAAGACACCTACCAGGAAAGGTGCGCCAAAGAGGCACACCAAAAGTGCGACGAATAAAGCCGTTATGCTCTTCAAGAGCACCCAGCGTAAATCCTCCAGGTGCTCCAGAAAACCTTTCATCGGCCCACCCTCGTCCTCCGAATCCAATATCGGATCTTCAGGCTCGGTAGCCATATTCTTCTACAAATTGATTTTGGGAAGAAATGTTAAGCCTTGGGTGAGGCGTCGTCTTTCGACTCTTCTGTCGAAGCCGTCTTTTGGGGTGATTCCTTTGAACCGGAGTTCGTCTTCACGGGTTCATCCATCGCATGCTGAATCTCATCGTTGATGTTGGTGGTGGCCTTTTTGAACTCCTTAATTCCGGTACCCAAACCTTTCGCCAACTCAGGTATTTTCTTTGCTCCGAAGAGAAGCAAGACCACTACCAGAATGATTATCAGTTCGGTTCCACCGGGCATCCCAAACGCTAATAAACTGTTCATATTTACTACTACTATCTGTTTTTAAGTTAATTATTTAGATACATTATACACTGCCAAGGCGAGACCAATGCACCCGTTTCCTACCACCACCGCTTAAACAGCATGTATTAGCGAAATAAACCGCCACAGCAGGATTATTATATATCCAAAGAGCTTTTTGTCCAGCACCTTTCCTCCCGCTCTCAACAAACTGAACCGCCCTCCGGGATAAACTTCCCGGCGGCGATTCAGATGGGCCGCATCCGTCGAAGTGATTTGCAGAATAAGCGCCCTACTCCCGCAACATTCTCACTCCGAAAAGTCCACCGGCATAACTGTTACCGACTGGCAAAAACTTTATGTTCACCTTGTTTTTATCCTGCGTGAATTTTGAGGGGAGCTTGTACTCCACGTCGATGAACCGATTGGCCGGCTCTCCTTTGAGCTCCTGACGAGCCAAGAACTCTCCGTCGACCTGAATCTCAAAAGTACGGTGATCTCCTCCCCAATAGGTGCAAGTCAATATATTCTCCACTTCCGGGTCCACTTTCATGTCAAAGGCGAACCACCCGTCGCTTGCTGCATGGCGCCACTTACGTCCCTGATGCTCTCCGACGCTCGTTTTTTCTCCCGTGAGGTTATGATCGCGTTCGGGCTGCATTTGCCCGATGAAAAACAAATCCACCGTTCTCTTTTCCAGGAGCGCTTTTGCCGCCTCCTCTGCTTCAATTCTATCCTTAAGCTCACGGTATTGCTCTTCCGAATAGACATCCAAATAGACGGTGTAATATTTTTCACTGCCATGCAGACGGAAGAACGGGACCAGCTCCACATCGCGAGGATAACCAACCGCCTCCGTCCGGAAAGTCAGCGACTTGCCTTCAACGGGCTTAACCCATTTGCAGAGCGGCTCATTATCCTCCATCTTCAGGATTGGCACAAAACCCTCATTGATTTTAGAGGGATCGCCCACCTCACCCAATTGCGCTGCCAGCAGGATGGGGCCATAGAAAATAGCAATCCGGTTTGGATTATCCGGCATGGATTCTTTGCGCAGTTTCATGGGAATCTCGATCTGGATCACGTCTCCATCTTTCCACTGTCGATCCAGTTTGATGAAAGAGGCCGGTTGCCAGGATGCCTTTTCCACAACTCCATTTACCTTCACAAAGGCTCCATCCGAAGCCCAACCCGGATGCCGTATCTGCAACGTAAAAGTCTTGGGCTCCTCGCAACTCAGTGTGATTTTGCTCGTACTTTCATCGGGGTAGCGAGTCTCCTGGGTTAACCGAATTCCCTTGGCCTCCCAGTTCAATTCCGAAGCTATAAACAAGTTCACCCACAAGTTTGAATCATTGTGGAAATAGATTCCGTCGCAATACTTCACATGATTTTCAAAGCCCGTACCCACGCAGCAAGTAAAATCATCATACGGCCTTTGATAAACTTTGTGTCCACCCTGCTTCAGCGAAAGATTGTAAATGACTCTTCCCTCAGGGCTATGGCTGGAAAGAATGTGATTATACAACGCTCTCTCAAAAAAATCCCCCACTTCCGCCTCAGGCCTCCAGCCAAACACGTGGCGCGTGAGCTTCAACATGTTATTCACGTTGCATGTTTCGGTGGTATCCTGGCTCAATCTATCGTTCAGTTTATCAGGTTGAGAGAAATACTCGCGGTTGCAGTGTCCGCCCGTAACATAGGAGTGATGATGCACTACCCTCTCCCAGAAAAATTCAGCGCCGTTCCGGTCTGCAGGATTGCCCGTAATTTCATAAAGAGTGGCCAAACCTACCAGTTTCGGAACTTGCGTGTTGGCGTGCTTCCCGGGCAAAATGTCTCTACCTTCAATTAGTGGATCCAGAATTAACCGATGATGAAAGCGCCGTGCGGCCGAGAGATAACGCTCTTCTCCCGTATCAGCATAAAGATCAGCCAGGACTTCGTTCATACCTCCATGCTCGCAGAAAAGAACCTGCTGCATCTTTTCTTCATCAAGCCCATTCACCACATCCAAAAGATAATCCGCAAACTTTTCAGACACCTCAAGAGCCTCCCGGTTTCCGCAAATCCGGTAAGCATCCCGCAACCCCGCAAGCTGTTTGTGGTACGTATAGAAAGGAACCCAAATACCATTCAAGTTGAACCCTTCCGAGCGAACCACTCCCGACCGCAATTCATCCATACACTTTTCTCCTCCGGGTATAGCGCTGATCAAACCGGAGTTTTTGGCTTTCTGGCACTCGGCAAACTCGGAGACAATATAGTTCACTCGCTTTAGAAATTCGGGATTCCTGGTAGATGCGTAAGCCAGAGCACAGGCACTCAAATAATGACCGCAAGAATGCCCGGCTATCGACATCGACTCCCAGCCTTCGTAATGCTTAGCCTTGGGCTCCAAGCCAGCATTACTGCGAAACCAAGCCAGAAACCGATCCGGCTCCAGAGAGAGAAGATACTCGGCTGATACTTTCTGACCATCCAGGAATAAGCCATCCAGCAGTTTGACATCCTGCAGGCTGAAGGGCTGCGCTTTTGGCGGAGCTTGAGGTGTTAGAGCCAGCTGGAAGCGATCATTATCGGTAGTATCAGCAACTGCCGCGGTAGTGCCACCCACCAGAAATAAAGCTGCCAGACCCGTTATGCAGTAGTATGTTATATTCATATCAAAACTAAGTTGGCGTCATCCTATGCATATTCCCCTCGACTGGCAAGTTTTATCACGGGGAGCTGAAAGCAAAAAAACCAGAGAACATATCCCTGGTTTTTAGAGTGAGTTATTATTTAAAATAAGATCAGCAAACCACAAACGGTTTGTAATTCAAAACGACAACCTGTTTACACGCCTTACTTTTTTTGCGTTTTTGCCCAGGAATCCCGAAGCGTCACGGTGCGATTAAACACATTTGAACCGTCTTGCGCCTTATCTTCATCAACACAGAAATAACCCAACCGCTCAAACTGATAAACCTGACCGACCAGCGCATCCTTCACAAATGGCTCAATGAAGCAATTGGGAAGCACTTCCAGCGCCCCCGGGTTCAGGTGAGTCATCCAGTCCTGTCCATCACTTTCATCAGCCGGATCCTCTACATTGAAAAGGCGGTCATAAAGTCTGACCTCACGCTTCAAGGCATGAGGAGCGGAAACCCAGTGAATAGTCCCCTTTATCTTTCGTCCGCTTGTGGCACCTCCGGCCTTGGAATCCGGGTCATAAGTGCAGCGAATGGTATGCACCCGGCCTTCGCTGTCTTTTTCCAGACCTACACATTTGATAATATAGGCATAGCGCAGGCGCACTTCTCCACCAGGAACCAGCCGGTAATACTTGGGCGGAGGCGTCTCCCGGAAGTCATCCTCCTCAATATAGAGCTCGCGGCTAAAGGGCACTTTTCGAGTCCCCGCTTGGGGATCCTCGGGGTTATTGACCGCCTCAAGTTCTTCGACCTTACCTTCAGGATAGTTCTCAATAACGAGCTTGATGGGCTTCAACACCCCCATTACCCGCAATGAGCTCTTGTTCAATTCCTCGCGAACGCAAAACTCCAGAAGCGAAACATCAATCGTGTTCTCACGCTTCGCAATTCCGATTTTTTCGCAAAAGAGCCTCAGCGCTGCCGCCGGATATCCTCTACGGCGCATTCCTGCAATGGTAGGCATCCGAGGATCGTTCCAGTCTGCCACTTTGCCCTGCTGAACCAATGCCAGGAGTTTCCTCTTGCTCATAACCGTATAGGTCAGGTTCAGGCGGGCGAACTCATATTGATGCGGCAGCGGTCTCGGCAAATCGAGCATCTCCAGAAACCAATCATAGATCGGCCTATGCACGACGAACTCCAACGTACAGACGGAGTGAGTAATACCTTCAATATAATCGCTGACACAGTGAGCAAAATCGTAAAGAGGATAAATACACCACTTGTCGCCGGTTTGATGGTGAGACACGTGGCGAATGCGGTAGATCAAAGGGTCGCGCATCCAGACGTTGGGACTCTTCATATCCACTTTGGCACGCAAAGTACGAGCTCCATCCGGGAACTCTCCTGCCCTCATTCTCTGGAATAAATCCAGATTCTCCTCTACGCTTCGATTCCGGTAGGGACTCTCAATTCCGGGCTTGTCAGGGGCTCCACGCATCTGGTCCACCTCTTCGGCTGTCAGGTCACACACGTAAGCCTTGCCGATTCGGATCAATTTCAGGGCAAACTGGTAAAAGGCCTCAAAATAATCGGAGGCATAAAAAGGCTCTGTTTTAACGCCGGGCTCTCTGCAAACCTGAGCATGAAAATCAAGTTTTCCGTCCACTTCAACCGCAGGCGGCTCACGGTCGGCCTCTTTCAATCCCAGGGACCCTTGCGCCCAACCGGAAATGAGCCATTTAATATCCTCCTGAATGCTGTCAACATATTCGGTTTCCTCCTTCACCGGATTGGTGTCATCCATGCGGATGTGGCACACGCCATTATATTCCCGGGCTATTCCGAAGTTTAGACAGATCGCCTTAGCATGTCCAATATGCAAATACCCATTAGGCTCGGGGGGGAAACGGGTAATAATCTTTTGATAACGTCCGTTTTTTAAATCTTCTTCTACTATTTCCCGTATAAAATCCGTTGCCCGCAAATTTTCTTCGTTCATAATTATTTTCTAAAAATCTCTCCCCGTACCGGGTGGGATGCCCACATCAAGTTACTCGAGTGTTTTGCTTCTATCCAGCAGAAAAACTCTCTCTTCGTTTATCTGTTAACTTAAAGCCACATCTAAAACCATCATTACTAAAAAACCCGATAGAACTCCTATCGTGCCGATATTGGAGTGTTCACCCAGGTGCGCTTCAGGTATCAGCTCTTCCACTACCACATAGAGCATCGCCCCAGCGGAAAAAGCCAACATCCATGGCATAAGTACGACAATTCCACCGGAAAGCAACACCGCTACAACCGCACCAATCGGCTCCACTACGGCGGAAACAACACCCAAACCAAAAGCTTTCCTACGACTGACTCCTTCTCGCCTCAAAGGCAGAGAAACAGCCGCTCCTTCGGGAAGATTCTGTAACCCAATTCCAATAGAAAGTGCTATTGCTGAAGCTGTTGTAATAACGGCAGTCCCTCCATATTGAGCAACACTAGCCGCCAATCCGACAGCCATTCCCTCCGGAATATTATGCAATGTTACCGCAAACACCAGGAGCGTAGTTCTTTGAAGCGAACTTTTGACACCTTCGGGCTGGTCCGACCCCGGATGCAAGTGAGGCATAAAAGCATCCAGCAACCAAAGAAATCCAGCTCCCAGAATAAAACCACCTGTTGTCGGGATTAAACCGTTACCGCCCTGTTCCTTTGCCATATTTATAGCGGGAATGAGCAGGCTCCAAACGCTGGCGGCTATCATGACTCCTGCGGCGAAACCCAGAAAAACGCGTTGAACTCCCTGCGGTATTTCATTCTTAAAAAAGAACACGGTGCCAGCACCTGCCGTCGTACACAGGAAAGGTATCGTTGTGCTAACCAACGCCAATATAATTAAATCAGAGGCACTCATAATGCTCAATCAACGATTTGCATTTCAGGAAGAGAGCAGGTTCTCAATCCACGAGGCATTTTTAAACGACAAAAAAGCAGAATCCACCCCGTCCCAACAATAAGCGCATTCCGTTTTCCCTTGCCCGTAGTCTTTTGAGGGTTGTATCACCCTGTCTTTCATCAAGAAAGACAGTAGCATAGGAGGCGTTTTCATTCAACGGGAAAAGAGTATTCAAGCTCTTGAAGAATCAGTAAAATTAGCTTTCAGTGAAAACATACACTAAAAAACCATGAATCAATGTCTTTTTTATGCCCCTCCTCATTCGAATCAAGTCAGGTCCATCGGGTCAATATCGACCGTAAAACTGACGCCCTTGGGGCATTTGACCGATTGATACAATTCAAAAAGCTTTCGACTCAGCGTCATCATTTTGGCTGTCCTCAAGAGAATATGGTACCGATAATAGCCCTGAGAACGCTCCAGGAGGGCCGGAACCGGTCCATTAATAACCAGCGGGCGGATGGACTGAAACGATTCTCCATCAAGCAACTGCCGGATATGCTGAGCTGTCAGCTGGAGTTTTTCCTCGTCCATACTTTTAATGGTCAAAAGAGCCAGGCGGCTTGCCGGTGGATAATGAAGTTCTTTTCTCGAGGTGATCTCATCGGCATAAAAGTTTTCATAATCATGATTTTTCGCATACAGGATCGCCGGTGCCCAGGGGGTAAAGGTCTGGACAATCACCTCCCCTTCGTCATCTCCCCTGCCGGCTCGCCCTGCAACTTGAGTTATTAACTGAAAAGTCCGTTCGCTGGCTCTGAAATCGGGACGATGAAGCGAGATATCGGCATTAAGGATTCCCACCAGAGTCACCCGGGGGAAATGAAGCCCCTTGGTAATCATCTGTGTCCCCAGCAGAATATCGATTTTTCCTAAACCAAAAGCAGTCAGGATATCGCGATAATCCTCTTTTTTCTTGAGAGTATCGCTGTCCATCCTGCGAATTCTGGCTTGGGGGAAAAGCTTCTGCAGCGTTTCTTCTATGCGTTCTGTGCCCGCTCCCGAGTAGCGGATATCGGGCTTATTACAATCGGGGCAGCGATAAGGTGCCTGGATGTGATGCCCACAGATATGGCACTTCAGAAGCTGAGCGCGTCGATGATAAACCATAGACACGCTGCAATTGGGACACTCGGCAACATAGCCACAATCCGGACATTGAAGCTGGGTGGCATATCCTCTCCGGTTCAGGAAGAGGATCACCTGGTGGGATTCCTCCAGTTGGCGGCGAATTGCTTCCTTCAGGCGGGTAGAAAACAGGGGGATGCCTCGATCAACTCGGATTTCCGAACACATATCCACAATGGCAACCTGCGGCATCTGGATGTCATCCACTCGTTTGGAAAGCTTTAACAGTGTGTATTTACCCTGAATTGCATTGTAGTAGCTCTCCATGCTGGGAGTAGCGCTCCCCAAGACGACTACGGTTTTCTCCATTTGAGCCCGGACTACGGCAACGTCTCGCGCATTGTATCTGGGGGATTCCTCCTGTTTGTAAGAATGTTCATGCTCCTCATCCACTATGATAACTCCCAGTGGCTCCACTGGTGCGAATATGGCAGAACGGGCTCCGATCACAATCCGTGCATCTCCTCTGCGAATCTTATGCCATTCATCATGACGCTCACCGGCGGAAAGATGGCTATGTAATACGGCAACCTGAGAGCGCAACGGGCCTTCTGCAAAACGTGATTTAAAGCGTTCAACGGTTTGGGGGGTCAATGATATCTCCGGCACCAGAACAATGGCTCCCTGCCCTTTCTCCAGCGCGTGTGCTATGGCCTGTAAATATATTTCAGTCTTCCCGCTGCCCGTCACCCCGAATAAAAGAAAAGGCTTCGTCTGGGAGTGATCTGCGCCATCCATCGCTTGAGTAATTTGCGCCAGACAGGGGGCCTGCTCCTCATTCAGATTCAAAGCCGTGGTGGGAAGAATGCGGACATTGGAGTACGGATCACGAAGGACTTTGAGCGATGCTATCGAAATTTTTCCCGTCCGCTCTATTTTTCGCACTACTTCCGCAGTGCAGGAGAGCTGCTCGATCAAGTCCGTCAGAGGCAGTTCCCCTTGCTGTTGAATAAAAGCCAAAACCTCCTGCTGACGCTGGGTCAACTTTTCCGGCTCGGGTGCTTCGGCGTTATATCGAACAAAAAGCTGCTTTTTCCATCCCTCCTGTTCCCTGCGGACAACCTCCGGGAGCAGACTCCTCAGCGCTACCTCAATGGTGCAGCAGTAATAAGCAGCCATCCAGAGTGCTAAATCTTTTACCTTGGGAGTAATCAGACTCTGCTCACCGATAATTTCCAGAATCGGTTTAAGCTTTTGCGGACATTCCGCTGTCGGTTGCAATAGAAGGGGGCTCTCGGCAGCCGTTTCCGGAGAGTGCTCAATCAACTCGGTCACATATCCCAGAATTTCTCGATTCTTGAAGGGAACCTTGACGCGGCTTCCCACACTGATAGAAGCTTCCATTTCAGGGGGCACTTCATAGTCAAAGAGTTTATTCAGAGATATTTCGGTTGCAATCCGGGCGATCACGAAGAGGTCTAAACAGCAGGCTAATGGTTTCCAAACCAGTTCAGAGCATAGTGATCCGCAATTTTTACAGAATCTTTTATTGCCTGAAACACATAGTTTTTCCCTATTTCCACCGCTGAGGGCAAAGGATGCCCCAAGGCCAGAGCGGCCGTAATGGCAGAGGAAAATGTGCAGCCGGTTCCATGAGGAGAAACACCCAATACAAAGGGTTTTCTAAAGATGTATTCCGCTTTCCCATCCCAGAGAATATCGATAGCTTCTTCCGAGTCGCGAAGATGGCCTCCTTTGGCCAGAACCGGCCGACCAAATTTGTCATATAGCTCGCGTGCAGCCGATTGAAGAGCCTTTTGGTTTTCAATGGCATGCCCCAAAAGGCAAACAGACTCATCCAAGTTAGGCGTCAGCAAATCAGCCAGGGGGAAAAGCTCCTCGCACATCGTCTGCACCGCATCCACTTGAAGAAGCTCTGAGCCGCTGGTGCTGATCATTACCGGGTCAATAACCAGTTTCACCGAATGCTCTTTCAAAAAACTAGCCAGAACATGGATCAACTCCGCGTTGTAAAGCATTCCCGTCTTAACGGCAACGGGAGGCAATTCAGAAAAAACGGCAATCAGCTGTTGGCGGAGAAATTCAGCAGGTGAAGAGAGAATTGCCCGAACTCCTTTGGGATTCTGCGCCGTCAAACAGGTTATGGCAGCGCACCCGTGTACCCCCAGGGCGGCAAAGGTTTTCAGATCAGCCTGGACACCCGCACCTCCACCACTATCGGTACCCGCAATGGTAAGAGCAATTGGCAATGAGACGCGTTCTTTATTCATAGGAAGCAATACCAGCCTCAGTTATAAGGTTTTGCGTTCTCCCTGTAAAGCAGAAAAGCTCCCTCGAACAGAGGGAGCTTTCGAACTTATTGCGGAAAATTCGCTTATGCCTGGGGCTTTTCAGCTTCGGTTGCCTTAGCTTCGGCTTTGGCTTCCTCGGCTTTTACCTCAGCGACGGTGGCCGGTGCGCCCACATCCGCCACAGGAGCAGCGGAAGCGGTCACTTCGCTATCCACCCACTCGATAAGAGCTACGCGTGCCGCATCGCCTTTACGTTGAGTTGCTGCATGGATAATGCGGGTGTAACCGCCCGAACGATCCTTTTGAGCCGGAGCCAATTCTTTAAAAAGGATAGCAACGGCATCTTCCTGTTTGATATCAGCTACCGCAAGGCGGCGATAATGCAAGCCGCCGCGCCTGCCCATCTCTCTGCGGATTGCCTTTTCATCGGTGATCCCCTCTTTAGAGAGAGCTTCGCGAATCAATGCTTCACGAACCAAAGACTTCCGGGCAAGTGTCATCACTTTTTCTGCCACAGGGCGAACAGCCTTGGCTTTGGCCAAAGTAGTTGTAATGCGCTTGTGCTTAATGAGACTGCATACCATGTTCGCGAGCATCGCGTTGCGATGTGCACCAGTACGCCCAAGCTTGGCTGTACGTTTTAAATGACGCATATATTAGATTATATAATTACGAATTCGGTTTAACTTCTTTAATACTTTCAACAAGCTCGTTATCGAACTTCATGCCCAGGGATAAACCCAACGCAACGAGCTTTTCTTTAATTTCATTGAGCGATTTTTTGCCAAAGTTGCGGTACTTGAGCATCTCTTGCTCCGTCTTCATGGCCAGTTGGCCGACCGTGGTAATATTGGCATTGTTCAAGCAGTTTGCGGCCCGAACACTCAGCTCAACCTCGTTTACGCTCATGCTCAGGAGTTTCTTCAACTGAGAACGCTGATCATCTCTCTGGGCAACCTCTTCTTCGAATTCAATCGCATTTCTGTCATAATTTACAAAGACATCAAAGTGATGATGAAGAATTGCGGCGCCTTGAGTGAGTGCATCATCGGGCGTAATACGACCATCAGTCCAAATCTCCAGAATCAGCCGATCGTAATCAGTACGTTGACCCACGCGGGCATTTTCAACATTGTACCGAACCCGAGTCACCGGTGAAAAAAGAGAATCAATCGCGATCACGCCAATAGGCTGATCCAGCTTTTTGTTCTCCTCACCGGGGAAATATCCGCGCCCGATACGAACATCAAACTCCATCTCAAGCTTGCGCTTCTTATCCAGTGTGCAGATGATCTGCTCCGGATTAATACACTCCACATTTTGATTGGTTTGAATATCTGCTGCCGTTACGGCTCCATCTTTATTGACGGAGAGAGTCAGAGTCTGGGGATCGCGCGTATATGCTTTGAAAAGAATTTTTTTCAGATTCAAAACGATCTCGGTCACATCCTCCACGACACCTTCTACCGTGGAAAATTCGTGCATCGCACCATCCATTTTAAAACTGGTGATGGCTGCACCTTCCAACGAGGAAAGTAACACTCTGCGCAAAGCATTGCCCAAGGTGTAACCGTAACCGGTTTCAAAGGCTTCGGCTACAAACTTTGCATAAGTCGGGGTAGCGGTCGCTTCATCTTTCCACAACCGCTTGGGCATTTCAAAACGGCCTAATCTTACTGCCATACTAAATAATTATCTTCCTGAAACAGTTTTAACCTGAGTTTGCCTTTTCTCGTAAAGGCAAACCCCATATACCTGCTTCTATTGAATGAAACAAAACATTAACGAGAATAAAACTCAACAACAGCCTGATCGTTAGCAATGGGCTGAATATCTTCGCGCGTAGGCATACGCATAATCGTACCACGGAAGGAATCTTTATTGAGACCCAACCATGCGGGAACGATGCGATTGGTGCTTAACTCCATGTTATGGGAAGCGAGCTGACGGGAGACAACCTTATCCTTTACGTCTACCGTGTCGCCAACCTTGATCACGTAAGAAGGTATCGTGACCTTCTTCCCGTTGACCAGAATGTGACCATGAACCACCATCTGGCGTGCCTGAGCACGAGTCTGGCCGAACCCCAACAGATAAACGACGTTATCCAAACGGGTTTCCAGCATTTCCAGCATGATCGTACCGGTTACACCACGGCGGCGAGTTGCCGCTTCATAAACATTACGAAACTGTTTTTCGAGCAGTCCATAGAAATAGCGCATTTTCTGCTTTTCCATGAGACCCTGAGCATATTCACTACTCTTGCGACGCATCCTGGGACCATGTACACCGGGGGGGTACTGTCTGCGCTCGAGATATTTTGAGCTCCCAAAAATTGCAATGCCAAAACGACGGCTAATCCGGACTCTCGGACCTTTATAACGTGCCATAATTTACTAAATTCTCCTCTCTTTTCTTAATAGGTTTAGACGCGGCGACGCTTGCGAGGGCGGCAACCGTTATGAGGTATAGGCGTCACATCTTTGATGGTGTGAATGTCCAGTCCGATAGCCTGTAAGGCACGAATTGCAGATTCACGACCTGCCCCGGGGCCACTCACGCGAACTTCCACCTCACGCATACCATGAGACATAGCCTGACGTGCTGCATCCTGGGCAACCTGCTGTGCGGCAAAGGCTGTGCTCTTGCGAGAGCCTTTAAAGCCAACACGACCGGCCGTCGTCCATGAGATGACATTGCCATGCATATCGGTAATGGTAACGATGGTGTTATTAAAGCTCGCCTCAATGTGAGCTATGCCATTGGAAATATTCTTGGAACCCTTGATCTTAATGATCTTGCGGGCTGCGGAAATATCCTCACCAAGCAGTTCACTGACCGAGGGTGCCGATACGACACCAAATTCCGTTGCGGTCTCAGCCCCAGCCTCTGCGTTTTCAGTGGGAGCTTCTTGTACTTTTGTCTTAGCCTTGGGAGCAGCTTTTCCCTTGGATGCCTTGGGAGCAGCTTCTGCTTTTACTTCCTCAGTTTTTGCTTCTGTCTGCGCCGCAGCGGGTGCAGCCGTAGCTTCTGCTTTAGTCTCCGGTTCCGGAGTCGTATTATTTTTATTGTTCGTCTCTTCAGCCATAATCGTTTAGTGGATACCAGCTTTGGCGTTAGGGTTGCGCTGCACACCCACAGTCCTGCGGGGACCTTTACGGGTGCGTGCGTTAGTTGATGTTCTTTGACCACGAACCGGAAGACCACGTTGGTGCCTTATGCCACGATAGCATTTAATGCCCTGGAGTCTTTTCAGATTCATACCGACTTCGCGTCTTAAATCGCCCTCAATCAAATAACCGTCATTTTGGATAATGCCGACTATCTGAGACAGATCCTGATCTGTCAGGTTTTTGGCCCGAACACTCGGGTCAATTTTAGCCTTTGCAAGTATTTCCTTCGCTATGGAAGGGCCGATACCATAGATATACCGCAACGCAATATCAATGCGCTTTTCGTTGGGAATATCTACACCTAGAATTCTAGCCATAGTTTATTTTTTAGCCTTGACGCTGTTTGTGACGGGGATTCGTGCATATTACACGAATTATCCCCTTGCGACGCACCACTTTGCAGTGCTCACACATTCTTTTTACTGACGCTCTAACTTTCATCGTTATCGCTTTTACTTAACTTTCTCAAAATACAACCCTCTGATAAATCAAAAGGTGATACTTCCAATAGGACCCAATCGCCCTGCCGGAGTTGCACGGGGTCCCTTTTCAACTCCGGACAAAAAAAGGCATTTACTTTATGACCATTAGAAAAAGACGCAGACCACAACGCTTCATTCCTCTTTAGAGAAAGTTGCGCTGCAATATGCACTGCCCCTAATCTGGCCATGTAAGGACTTCCGGCTCTCCATTCGTTATTAGAACCGTATGTTCAAAATGGGCAGACAAACTACCATCTTTGGTAACCGTTGTCCAGCCATCTTTCAAAATTTTCACTTCTGCTTTTCCCAGGTTGACCATAGGCTCAATCGCCAATGTCATTCCGGGAAGCAGTGTGGGAGATTTTCCAGCCTCCCAAAAATTAGGTACTTGCGGCTCCTCATGGAGCCTGCGCCCCACTCCGTGTCCAACAAATTCCCTGACGACACTGCAGCCGTTGGATTCAACCCATCCTTGGACTGCACGGGAAATATCCGAAACTTTATTTCCCGCTCTAGCCTGTTCAATTCCCTTGCAAAGGGCCGTCTCAGTCACGGTCAACAGCCTCTGAGCCTCCGGAGAGCATCCACCAGCTACAACCGTTTTAGCGTTGTCGCCGATATAGCCATTATAGAGAACTCCGACATCCAGACTGACAATATCACCCAGAACAAGACGCCGCGAATCGGCAATACCGTGAATCACCACTTCGTTTACCGAAATGCAGGTCTGAGCGGGGTATCCACAATATCCCAGGAAGGCACTTTTGCCTCCGTAGAAGGCTATCCTATCCTTGGCATATTGATCAAGCTCCAAAATGCTGACTCCAGGCTGAACCATTTGTGCCATATCACGGAGAACCCTCGCCGCTACCTGCCCGGCCGCGCGCATCCCTTGGATTCCTTTTTCGTCTTTAATCGGAATTTTCACAGAGCGCTCTTAAACGGCTTAAACAGTAATCGTTAAAATCAAAGATCAAAACAAGCTTCACTTTCGGTTTAGAATCGTCCGCGAATGCGTCCCTTCTTGAGGAAGCCATCATAGTGCCTCATCATCAGGTGGGATTCAATCTGCCGCATTGTATCCAAGACGACACCAACAAGAATCAGAATACTGGTTCCGCCGAAGAAGCTGGCCACCTGGAAATCAATTCCGAAATAGCCATACATCGTCATCGGAATCACCGCAATAATGGTCAGGAATATAGCACCGGCCAAGGTCAAACGACTCATGGCGTGATGCAAGAAGTCGCAAGTCACCTGTCCGGGTCTGACACCCGGGATATACCCACCATGTTTCTTCAGATCATCAGAAATTTGCAGCTCATTAAACTGAGTCGCCACCCAGAAATAGGTGAAGAAAATGATCATACCGCCGTAGAGGCCGAGATAGAGAAGCTTACCAGCATGAAGCTGACGGGCAATTTCGCCGAAAAGTTTCACATCGAAGGCTCCGTGCAGATAGGTGAAGATGCTCTCGGGGAACATCAATAAGGCCTGAGCAAAGATGATGGGCATCACACCCGCGTAGTTCACACGCAGGGGCAAAAAGGAAGTCGTTCCCGCATAGGATTTTCTTCCAACTGTCCGCTGAGCATACTGAACAGGAATTTTACGCTGAGCCTGAGTGATTGCGATCACCGAAGCCACCACGATCACCAGAAGGACAATCATGAGGATCAAGTGCCCCATATTGAACTGGCTGTCGGCGCTTGTGAAGAACATATCCTTCACACCTTGAGCAGCTTTCGGAAGTCGAGACAAAATACCGACCGTAATGATCAGGGATATGCCGTTGCCAATCCCGCGTTCAGTAATCTGTTCTCCCAGCCACATCAACATGACGGTACCGGTAGTCAGCAAAATTGCTGTCTGAATCCGGTACCACCATAGATTATCGACTAAGACGAGATTTCCCTCAAAGCCACTGAAGAGCTTGCCGGGATGCTCAAAAGCCAACGCCATCACAAAGCCTTGTCCTAGACAAAGCAGAACCGTCAACACACGACCATATTGAATGATCTTGACTCTTCCACCTTCTTCCCGAGCCAGTCGGCTCAGTTTACCCACAACAGCTGTCAGCAATTGCAGAATAATGGTGGCACTGATATAGGGCATGATGCCCAGCGTACCCACGGCACAGCGCTCGAGAGCACCTCCCGTGAACATGCTGTACATACCCAACAGACCACCTCCGGATCCGGCATTTGAATCAAAGTACTGCCTAAGGGCGCTGCTATCGAGTCCCGGTAAAGGAATGATAGCAACGAGCCTGCAAATACCCAGTACAATCAAGGTAAATAGGATTCTGGAACGGAGTTCCGGAATTTTGAAGCAGTTTACGAATGTATTGACAATGTTCTTAATCATGTGATCAGCGTCGGTTATTGATTCTCACAAGAGCAAGAACCGCAACAGGCCTTCGCCTTCGATTCTTTTCTCTTGGCCGGGGCAACCTCGCAGACACCACCGGCAGCTTCGATTTTTTGTTGGGCCGCAGCGCTGAATTTATCAGCTACAACGGTTATTTTTTTGGTTAATTCACCCGTGGCAAGAACCTTGACACCATCATTGGTACCGCGAACCAACCCGTGAGCCCGCAGTAAGGTTTCATCCACGCGAGTTCCCTCATCAAACTGATTGAGATCACACAGATTCACAACAGAGTAAATCGTTGCAAAACGGATATTGTTAAATCCGCGTTTTGGAATGCGGCGGATAAGCGGCATCTGACCGCCTTCAAACCCAGGGCGAATGGAGGAACCAGAACGAGCCGTCTGGCCCTTGCCTCCGCGACCGGATGTTTTACCCAAACCGCTAGACTCGCCTTTTCCAAGGCGCTTAACCCGATGGCGTGCACCAGCACGGGATTTCAGTGAATGCAATTGCATAGAAATTAAACTTCAGTATTCGTTACTTCTTCTTTTTGCTTACGGTTTATACCGCGGACGCTTAAAACTTCATCGCGGGTACGCAGTTTCTTCAATGCGGCTATCGTGGCTTTGACCACGTTGGCCGGATTGTTCGAACCCATACTCTTGCTGAGAACGTCTTTAACACCTACGGCATCCAACACCGCACGAACAGTTTTGCCGGCAATTACGCCCGTACCCTCTGACGCAGGGCGAAGAAGGACTCTGGCTCCATCGTAAGCGGCACTTACTTCATGGGGAATGGTGTGTCCCTTATAGGAAATCTTCTCCATGCGCATCCGGGCCAATTCATTGCCCCGGCGAATCGCATCGGCAACTTCATTGGCTTTGCCTAATGCAAGGCCGTACTTGCCGTCACGATCTCCCACGATCACTAACGCGCTGAAATTAAAGCGACGTCCACCTTTCACCACCTTCGAAGAACGGTTGATAAACACAACCTTCTCGTGCAACTCCGGTCCCCTATCCTGATCGAACTCGGACCTCTTCTGATCGTAAGAGCGACGCTGAGAGCGACCCTGTCTGCCCCCACCGCGGGGGTTAATATTTTTTGCTTCTGACACAGTAAATTCTCCTGATTTTAAATTAGAACACCAGCCCCGCTTCTCTCGCGGCCTCGGCCAGAGCTTTCACTTTTCCGTGATAGAGAGCTCCGTTTCTGTCAAAAACGATCTGAGTGATACCAGCCGCTTTAGCAGCCTCACCCGCCATTTTGCCGACAGAGATCGCCGACTTCACGTTAGCAGCCAGCTTCGCACTCTTACCCTCTTTGTTGTTAGTGGAGACCCATGCAAGCGTCTTGGCCGCTTCATCGTCAATAAACTGCACATAAATGTGTTGGCCAGTGAATTTAACGCTCATACGGGGGCGCGTCTGGGTACCTTTTACTTTCTTGCGAATCCGCCAGCGGCGAACTCTCAACAACCTGTTTTTTTGAATATTATTCATTTTATATTGGACACGGCATCAACCGTCTCCGGGTTGTAATCAAATCAATTATTGAACAGTTTTACCTTCCTTACGTACAACATGTTCGCCTTCATAACGAACACCTTTACCTTTATAAGGCTCCGGCGGATAATAAGCTCTGAGCTCAGCAGCAACGCGGCCCACGTCGTTCTTATCAATACCGTCAATTGAAAGTTTGGTTCCCGTAGCATCTACTGTCACTTTCACGCCCTCCGGCAGGGGGTACACGCAGGGATGCGCGTAACCTAAATTCATCGTCACCACATTGCCAGCAACGCTTGCTTTGAAGCCAACGCCCTGAATCTCAAGTTTCTTTGAAAATCCTACGGTAACACCTTCAACCATGTTGGCAATACGAGCCCGGCAAGTACCGTGCATCGTGCGAGCCTCGACGTTGTTACCATCGCGTGCAATCGTGATGATGTCGCCTTCGACCTTAGCCGAAGTATAAGGCAAAGTCTTGAAAGAGAGCTTGCCCTTGGGGCCTTCCACAAAAACATCCTGACCTTTTACTGTTACCTTTACGGCAGAAGGGATTTGGATGGGAGTTTTTCCTACTCTAGACATATCTTTATTTCTCCTTTCTACCAGATGTAACAGAGGACTTCGCCTCCGCAGTTGTTTTTACGAGCATCAACACCAGTCATAACCCCTTGAGGCGTAGAAAGAATGACAATGCCCAATCCACCCAAGACGCGGGGAATACCTTTGGTACTCACATAGCAGCGGATGCCGGGCTTGCTCACGCGCCGCAATGCCTGAATGACATGCTTGCGGTTCTGATACTTCAGAGTCAAGGTCAGCTTTTTAATTTTCTCTCCCTCTACTGAGTAATCCAGGATGTAGCCCTCATCCTTGAGGATACGGGCTATGGCCTCTTTCATTTTGGAGTGAGGAGCAGTCACTGTTTTATGCAAAGCGGAACCCGCATTGCGAATCACAGTCAAAAAATCAGCAATAGTATCCATTATCTATATCGGTTTTACCAGCTTGCTTTCGTTACTCCGGGAATAAGACCATTCCGGGCCATCTCGCGGAAAGCGAGACGGGAGAGACCAAATTTACGAAGGAATCCATGACGACGACCGCTGAGCGTACAGCGGTTTACGAGACGCACAGTGCTGGAGTTGCGGGGCAACTTAGAGAGTGCAACGTAATCATGATTGGCCTTCAACTCCGCACGCTTAGCAGCATACTTCGCCACCAGTTCGCGCTTTTTCTTTTCACGTTCGATCCAAGACTTTTTAGCCATAGTAATTATTGTTTCCCGGTAAAAGGCATACCGAGTTTTTTCAGTAGATCAAGAGCTTCCGCGTCTGTTTTTGCGGAAGTCACAATTGTGATATCCATCCCTTGGTTTCTTTTAACCTTGTCAGCGTCGATTTCCGGGAAGATCACTTGCTGGTCCACTCCGATGGAGTAGTTACCGCGGCCATCAAAGGCTTTGGGTGAGATACCACGGAAGTCGCGAATACGAGGCAACGCTGTTGAGATCAGGCGATCCAGGAATTCGAACATCACTTCACGGCGCAGGGTAACATGGCAACCAATTTGCTGTCCTTTGCGCAGTTTAAAATTAGCAACGCTTTTGCGTGCTCGGTCGGCCACAGGCTTGCGGCCGGTAATTGTCATCAGTTCTTTAATAGCATCATCAACTGCTCCCTTTTCAGTCGAGGTATTCCACCCCATGCGGATCACAACCTTTTGGAGCTGAGGAATCTGATGGACGTTCTCGTACTTCCAGGTTTCAACCAGAGAAGGACGAACTGTATCCACATATTTTTGATAGAGTCTGTTAGATTTCATTTATATCCTTACTTTGCAGCCTCTTTATTCTTCCGACGTGCATCATAGAGCTCAACTCTCATGAGATTGGAAATATGAATAGAGCCCTCTCTTTCAATAATGGCACCATTAGGATTAAGCTGAGAGCGGCGAGTGTGCCTCTTAATCAGGTTCAGACCCTCAACAACTGCGCGTTCTTTATCGCGCATTACAAACAGAACCTTGCCGCGCTGACCACGCAATGCCGGTTTTCCGTGCTTCTCTTTTCTGCTGCCGGAGATAACCACAACTGTGTCACCTTTCCGGATAGCCTTGAGAGCGCATTTCTTATCTTTTGCAAACTTTTCCATAACCTTAGACAACCTCCGGTGCGAGCGAAATAATCTTCAAAAACTTCTTATCGCGTAATTCACGAGCAACAGGGCCGAAAATACGCGTTCCCCTGGGGTTGTTATCCTTATCAACAATAACGATTGCGTTGCTGTCAAAACGCACGGAAGATCCATCACTGCGATAGATTGCCTTCTTTGTGCGAACTACGACGGCATTAACGACATCGCCCTTCTTTACAGTGCCATCCGGACTCGCTTCCTTGACATGGGCTTTAATGATATCACCCACCCGGGCATACTCCTGATTCGGGCCCAGCACACCGATAGCTGCCGCTTTACGGGCACCTGTATTATCGGCGACATTTAAAATACTACGAACTAGTAACATTTTTCAGTTTCTCCTCTTAGATGTTGGCCTGTTTGACTACTTTTACCAAATTCCAACGCTTAAGCTTGGAAAGGGGCCTGGTTTCTTCGATACAAACCGTATCACCGACCTTGGCCTCCTGCTTCTCATCATGAGCGTAGAATTTTTTCTTGGTCGTAACAATCTTCCTAAATTCAGGATGTGCGTGGCGACGGGAAACCTCCACTACGATAGTTTTATTCATCTTGTTGGAGACGACCTTCCCGACTCTTTCCTTGCGGACAGGTTTATTTATTTCAATATTTTCCATATCTCTTTAATTTAGGCTGATTTTTTCCGCTGTTTGGAGATCTGTGTCTCAACACGTGCAATGTCCCTACGAATGGAACGAATCCGATGTGATTTTTCCAGCTGACTACTCACCTTCAACAAACGAAGATTAAAGAGCTCCGCACGGAGATCACGGCCTTTTGCGAGAAGTTCCTGGGTAGTAAGATCTTGAATTTCAGATATTTTCATACTTTTCCTTATACATTAGCAGCGCGATGACGCCCAATAAACTTCGTACGAATCGGGAGCTTGCAGGCAGCCAAGCGAAACGCTTCACGCGCCTGAGTCTCAGTGATACCTTCCACTTCCATCAGAATGTTGGCCGGACGAATCACAGCCACCCAGGTATCAACAGCGCCCTTACCGGTTCCTTGACGAACTTCCAGCGGCTTCTTGGTAACCGGTTTGTCCGGGAACACTCTCAGCCATACCTTTCCATGCCGTTTCATAGCACGCGTTACTGCTACACGAATAGCTTCCAGCTGGCGGGTATCCATCCAGCAACGTTCCATTGCCATCAAACCATAAGTGCCGAACGCGAGATAATTTCCCCGCGAAGCTATACCAGCACGATTACCTCGTTGTTGTTTACGATATTTAACTCTTGAAGGAATTAAAGCCATATTTGTCCTTCCTGCCTCCTATCGGGAGGTCTGCTGGGATATTTGCTTTTTCTCCATTTCGCCGGTGCAAACCCAACACTTGACACCGATTTTTCCGTACAAGGTTTGCGCCTCAGCGAAACCATAATCTATGTTCGCACGCAGAGTGTGCAACGGCACCCGACCCTGATGATAATTCTCAGAGCGGGAAAGCTCCGCACCTCCTAAACGTCCCGAACAGCGAATCTTTACTCCCTGAGCTCCAGCATCCATCACCACTTGGATGGATCTCTTCATAGCGCGGCGGAAAGACACACGGCGCTCAAGCTGCAGGGCGATATTCTCAGCAACCAGCTGCGCGTCCATTTCTGGACGTTTGACCTCTTGAATTTCTACATACACTTCCTTGTTGGTCAACTTTGATAATTCTTCTTTCATCTTATCAATTTCTGCGCCTTTACGGCCGATGACCAACCCCGGACGGGCTGTAAAAATAGTCACGCGACAGCGGCTCCCGGCCCGCTCAATGTTAATGCGCGGCACGGAGGCTGATTCCAGTTTTGTTTTAAGAAGCTGCCTGATCTTAGCGTCTTCAGCAAGGAGTTTGCAAAACTCGCTCTTAGGAGCGTACCAGCGAGAACGCCAGTCCCTGTTCAAGGAAAGTCTCAGGCCAATTGGATTAGTTTTTTGTCCCATGTCTAGTAAATTAGTTCATGTCAGATAACACGATACGAACGTGGCATCCTCTCTTGAGGATACGTCCCGCCGAACCGCGAGCCTTGGGTGTAAAACGTTTGTATGTGCGAGCAGCACCCGTCACAGACTCCACAATCCGGAGAGAACCCTCTTCCAGACCAAAATTATTTACCGCATTGGCGACTGCCGACTGTAAGGTTTTAAGTACAGCACGGGCAGATTTACGCGGCACGTAGGCTAAAGCGGCTTGAGCATCCAGAGCTTTCATTCCATGAATCTGCCTGGTAACCTCGCGCATCTTTTGCGGAGACATACGAATATTTTTTGTTATTGCTAAAACTCTCATGTTTCTCCTTATTTAGACTCCGCTTTTGCAGTATGAGCACCGTGCTTCCTAAAGGTACGAGTCAGAACAAACTCACCCAAGCGATGACCCACCATGTTTTCCGTAATAAATACCGGCAAAAATAGCTTTCCGTTATGCACATTCAAGGTTAAGCCCACGAATTCTGGAGTGACCATTGAACGGCGTGACCAGGTTTTGATCGGCTTCTTTGCTGCACTGGCATTCATTTTTTGTACTTTGTCCATTAAGGACGGGTCTACAAAAGGACCCTTTTTAATTGAACGTCCCATAACTCACTTATCTCATTTTCATCGCACGTCCATCCCGGCGAGTCACGATGTAACGATTTGAATATTTCACTTTCTTACGAGTCTTAAAGCCTCTGGTTATAACACCCCAAGGAGTCACGGGGTGACCACCACCGGAAGTCTTGCCTGCACCACCACCCATGGGGTGATCCACAGGGTTCTTCGCAATTGCACGACTCAACGGTCTGCGCCCCAACCAGCGAGAGCGCCCCGCCTTGCCGATAACCACATTCTCATGATCCGTGTTTCCGACTTGTCCGAGCGTCGCATAGCAGTCTTCTTTCACTTTGCGGATTTCTCCCGAAGGAAGACGAATCTGCGCATACCCCTCAGAACGGGACATCAGCGTAGCCAATCCACCAGCCGCACGCACGAGCTGCCCACCCTTACCAGGGGTGAACTCAATATTGTGAATTGAGGAACCCATCGGAATATTTTTCAGAGGCAGACTATTACCCAGATCGGCCGGAGCCTCAGGACCGCTGACAACGCGCGCACCCACCTTTAAGCCGATAGGAGCAATAATATAACGTTTTTCGCCGTCAGTATATTCCAGAAGTGCCAGATAAGCTGTGCGCAAAGGATCATATTCAATCGCGGCAACACGAGCCTCCACGCCGTATTTATTCCGGCGGAAATCCACCTGACGAACCTTCTGCTTGTGTCCGCCACCAATGCCGCGTGCTGTCACACGGCCCATGTTATTGCGACCACCCGTTTTTTTACGGATTTTAACCAGACTCTTTTCTGGTTTAGTTTTGGTAATCTCCTCGAAAGACGCTACCGTCAGATAGCGCAGTGTAGGAGTCAAAGGTCTAAAAGTTTTTACAGACATAGTATTAAGTCAGGCTGATTTTATCGCCTTGTTTCAACGTTACGATAGCTTTTTTCCAATCCGATGTCTTCCCGGCACTGGCCGTTCTCTGACGGCGAGTCTTACCGCGAACGTTCATGGTATTGACCTTAACCACTTTCACCTTGAACAACTCTTCCACGGCTTGGCGGATTTGAATCTTGGTGGCCCGCTTGTCGGCAACCAGAGTGTACTTGTTCAATTCGGATTGAGCAGTCCCCTTTTCGGTGACACGCACCGTTTTAATGATATCAAAAGAATTCATGCTCTATTGGGTGATAATGCGTTTTTCAATGTTTTCCCAGGCTTTCCTGGTTACCACAATTTTAGGATGAGCAACCAGGTCAAAGGTATTGACCGTGGCGCTATTCACAATCTTGACTCTCGGCACATTGCGAGAAGCAAGGCGAAAGTTCGTGTTGATATCATCCTCCATAGAGGCGAGAAAGAGAACTTTACCTTCATCCAGACTCATGTCTTTAAGCATCTGAACAAACTGGCCCGTTTTGGGAGATTGCATCTTCAGCTCTTCTACTGCGATCAGGTCGCCGTCGGCAACCCGATTGCTCAAAATTTTCTGAAGAGCCAACTGGGAAACTTTGCGATTCACCTTTTTGGAATAATCGCGAGGCTTGGGACCGAAAACGACACCGCCGCCCACCCACAGAGGTGAAGCGAACGAACCTGAACGGGCGCGACCGGTTCCTTTTTGTCTCCAAGGCTTCTTGCCGGTTCCGGCAACATCGCCCATCGTCTTGGTACAAGCCGTCCCAGAGCGTCTGGCAGCGCGAATCGCTGTAACAACCTCGTGAGCAGCCTGGGTTCCAATCATTTTATTGCCAAGCTCTTCGAAACGCTCCAGTTGAGCACTGATTTCGAGCTGACCCTGATCTTTACCCTGTAAATCTTTTACTGTAATCTTCATGCTTTAACTCCTACTTCTGAACAGTGGTCTTGGGGTTCTTTTTGGATTCACGAATGATTACATAGTCACCTTCGGCGCCAGGCATGCTGCCGCTCACAAGGAGAACATTGTCTTCGGGGAGAATCCCCACAATTTTTAAATTCTGCACCGTACGGCGAACACAGCCCATGTGGCCCGGCATTCTCTTGCCTTTATCAATCGTACCGGGGAAGAGGCGGCAGCCAAGTGCACCAGATCTACGCTTCCATCCCTTGCTACCATGTGTTGCAGGAGCTCCGTGGAAACCATGACGCTTCACGACGCCCTCAAAACCGCGACCCTTAGTCATTCCAATGCAATCAACATAATCGCCCTGGGCAAACATATCCACGCTCAGGACATCACCTTGCTTGACCTTGAGAGAAAAATCGCGAAATTCACGCAATCTCTTAACGGGCGCTGCATTGTGTTTGCGAAAGTGCCCAGCCATCGGCTTGTTGATCCGGATTTCCTTCTGATCATCAAACCCAAGCTGAACTGCGCTGTAACCATCTTTCTCAACAGTCTTACATTGTACCACTCGATTAGGACCTGCAAGGACAACTGTTACAGGAACAGCATTTCCCTCGGTATCGTAAATGCGGGTGTGGCCAAGCTTTTTACCTATTAAACCTACCATATTCCTTCTACTTTATACCTTAACGGTGATATGAACGCCCGCAGGAAGATTGAGCTTCTTCAATTCGTCCACGGTTTTTGCAGTCGGATCAAGGATATCCAAAAGACGCTTATGAGTTCTTTGCTCAAAAGTTTCTTGGGATTTCTTGTCCGCGTGAGGAGACCTCTGCACGGTATAGCGTTCTACGCGCATCGGCAGAGGGATCGGGCCAGCTACGCGAGCACCAGTGCGCTTGACAGTATCCACGATTTCACTCGCGGACTGATCAATGACACGATGATCATAAGCTTTGAGCCTGATTCTAATTCTTTGTCCAGCCATATTTTTATTTAACTAACATTTATTCCGAAAGCAGGCAATCTTGCCCACCACTCGGTTTACACAGTCCGTGACACTCTCGGCACGGATCTTTCAAGTATAACTTCAAGTACAGAAGCCGGCACCTGTTCAAAATGCGACGGCTCCATAGAATACGACGCACGGCCCTTGGACAGGGACCGTATAGCCGTAGCATATCCAAACATCTGCGCAAGCGGAACTTCGGCATTGAGTAATGTCGCATCGGCTTTTGATTCGATGGACACTATCTTACCACGCCTGCGAGATAAATCTCCCAGAAGATCACCCTGATATTCATCGGGTGTACTGACTTCGACCTTCATTACAGGCTCGAGGACGATAGGATTAGCATTTTTGACTGCATCTTTCAAGGCAAAAATTCCAGCCATTTTAAATGCAAGCTCGCTCGAGTCCACTTCATGATAGGATCCTTCCAGTATGGTAACCTTCAAATCCACCATGGTATAACCCGCCAAAACACCTGTATCGATCGCTTCTCGAATACCCGCCATCGTCGGCGCAATGTATTCCTTAGGAATCGTTCCGCCCACTACCTTGCTCACAACCTCGACGCCCGCACCGCGGGTATTTGGTTCTACGCTGATAATTGCATGGCCATACTGACCACGGCCACCAGATTGACGGACAAACTTGCCCTCACCCTTAGCGGTCGAAGTAATAGTTTCACGATAAGCAATTTGAGGTTCACCCACAAACGCCTCTACCTTGAACTCACGCAGCAACCGGTCGCGAATAATATCCAGATGGAGTTCTCCCATGCCCGCAATGATCAACTGACCCGTTTCTTCATTTGTGAAGCAACGGAAGGTCGGATCTTCATCGGAAAGTCTCTGTAAAGCGGTAGAAAGCTTTTCACGGTCAGCTTTCGTCTTCGGCTCCACAGCCATGCTGATAACCGGCTCAGGAAAAGTCGGAGGCTCCAAAAGAACGGGATAGCGCTCCAGACAGAGGGTATCGCCGGTGGTCACATTTTTAAGTCCCACCACGGCCGCAATGTCGCCGGAGAATACCTTATCCACTTCCCGACGTTCATCGGCCTGGATCAGCATCAAGCGGTTAATTCTCTCTCTCTTGCCGATACGGGGATTATAAACCATATCGCTCTTCTGAAGAGTACCGCGATAAACTCGGATAAAAACTAATTTTCCTACGAAAGGATCACTCCAAAGCTTAAACGCCAGAGCCGTAAATTTACCCTGATCACTCGTCTCAACGGGAACATTCTGGGTTAAATCTTCGGGATCCGTTCCCACAGCAGCAGGAATATCCAGCGGAGAAGGCAAGTAATCCACAACCGCATCCACGAGGGGTTGCACAGCCTTCTTACGGAAAGCCGTTCCACAGAGAACAGGAACAAACTCCAGAGCGATAGTCAGGCGACGGATAGCTTTCTTTAAAACCTCCGGCTTCACCGGCTTTTCCATGATGACCAGCTCTGCGATTTCATCGTCCTTATTGGCAACTGCGCTGATGAGACGCTCTAATTCCAGAGAGGCCTCTTCTCTCATTTCGGCAGGAATCTCCCGAATGAAATAACGCATGCCATCTGGATCGGTTTCATCATATACAATCGCCTTCTGATTGATGATATCGACCACACCCTGGAACTTATCCTCGCTGCCAATGGGCAGAACAACGGGATAAGCATAGGCACCCAATTTCCGGCGCATCTCAGCGATCACCGCTTGGAAGTCAGCTCCCGTGCGGTCCATCTTATTGATGAAAGCGACACGGGGGACCTTATACTTGGTAGCCTGACGCCAAACAGTTTCTGATTGGGGTTGAACACCGCCCACGGCACAAAAAACAGAAACGGCTCCGTCCAGAACACGCATGGAACGCTCCACCTCTGCGGTGAAGTCTACGTGACCCGGAGTGTCGATAATATTGATGCGATGAGGAATACCTGTATAGGATTTTGAAATCCCCTCTTCCTCCTTTTGAGTCCAGTAGCAGACAATGGCGGCCGAGGTGATCGTAATTCCACGCTCACGCTCTTGTTCCATCCAGTCCGTGACCGTATTGCCGTCATGCACGTCGCCCGCCCTGTGGATGAGTCCCGTGTAAAAAAGGATACGCTCAGTAGTAGTCGTTTTACCTGCGTCAATATGCGCAGCTATGCCGATATTACGAGTTCTCTCGAGCGGATAAGCACGATCAGCGGCATTGGGGTCAATGACCTTATTATGTATGTCTTTTGTTTCTTGCACCTAACAGAAAAATGAATTTAATAAAAACGCCCCGCCAAAATAAATCGGGGCGTATCGTTTCGAATGGATGGCTTTTACCAGCGGAAGTGGGCGAATGCTTTGTTGGCCTGGGCCATTCTGTGCATATCATCCCGTTTGCGGATAGCGCTGCCCTGTCCTTGGGCAGCTTCTGAAATTTCATTTGCCAACGCGTTTTCCATGGGCAGCCCCTTACGAGCATCTGCCAACGCCACAATCCAGCGAATAGCCAGAGAAATTTGGCGATCAACAGGCACTTCCAAAGGAACCTGGTATGTGGCACCACCAACACGGCGGGCCTTTACCTCCAGGCGCGGCTTTACGTTATCAATGGCACGTTGAACGATTGCCATTGGCTCCACACCGGGGTTCTTCTCAGCCAGAACATCAAAAGCCTTATGAACAATCTTCTGGGCTTTGGATTTCTGACCCCACTTCATCACTTTATTAATTAAACGGGCAACCAGGACACTATGGTATTTAGCATCTTCTGCAACAGCCCTACGAACAGCACGACGACGACGAGACATATTCTTAAAATTAACTCTTCTTGGCGGGTGCCTTGGGTTTCTTTACTCCATACTTTGAACGGCTTACGCGGCGTTTTTCAACACCAGCCGTATCCAGTGTACCACGAACAATGTGATAGCGGACACCTGGCAAATCTTTTACACGACCGCCACGCACCAAAACAATCGAGTGTTCCTGGAGGTTATGCCCTTCATCAGGGATGTATGCGATCACTTCAAATCCATTGGAAAGACGAATCTTTGCCACTTTACGCATGGCAGAGTTCGGTTTCTTGGGGGTACGGGTCATTACCTGCAAACATACCCCGCGACGGAAAGGACAGCTGTCCAGAGCCGGAGCTTTGGACTTATAATTCAACTTGTTACGTCCCTTACGGACGAGTTGGTTAATAGTTGGCATTCTTTATATCGTTTCTGCGATCATCTGCCTTACGCAGACAGAGCGCGTTATCCTAGCAGTGAGACGCCAGTTTGGCAATCACTTCTCTTAACTTTTTTATTCAGAGAGCTACTTTCTCTCCGTTTTCTTACTTTAAACACTCCTTTCCGGGTGGAGTTTTTCGCAAAAACTCCCCCCGGGAAGGATAAAATTTAGGATTCATTATCCTCGTCAGCTTCCTTTTCAAAGCTCTCTTCTTCGAACACATCTTGTGTTCCAAGTATTTTCTTGAGCTCTGAAACGCGATCCGGGTTACCCTCCGGTTCTTCTTCCTCTACGACAACCTCTTCTTCAACCGGTTTCACCAGTGGTTTGAGTTTGACAGAGTTATAGGTAGCGAAACCACTACCGGCCGGAATCAAGTGACCCATAATTACGTTTTCCTTGAAGCCGCGCAGAACATCCACTCTTCCAGTGGTGGCTGCTTCGGTCAACACTTGAGTCGTATCCTGGAAAGAGGCGGCACTCAGGAATGAATCAGTCTGCAGAGATGCTTTGGTAATACCCAGCAAAACCGGCTGACCTTCCGCGGGACGTCCGCCCATCTGCTCAATGCGTTTATTTTCCTCTTCAAAGGCGATACGGTCCACCTGCTCTCCCCAAAGGAAGAGAGAATCACCGGGCTCAGTAATGCGGACCTTGCGCAGCATCTGACGAATAATAATCTCGATATGCTTATCATTGATCGAGACACCTTGCGTCCGATAAACTTCCTGCACCTCGTTCAAAAGATGCTCCTGCAACTCTTGAGGACCGCAAACGTCCAGAATTTCATGAGGTACCACTGAGCCTTCAGTCAATTGCTGACCCTTTCTCACATGGTCACCCTTAAAGACGATCACGTGTTTGCTCAGCGGAATCTGATGCTCTTCACTCTCCCCTGTTTTCGGGTCCGTGACAATGACAGTCCGTTTGCCTTTGACAGTAGGTCCGATATCCACAAACCCGTCAAAACGGGCAATTTCAGCCGCATCCTTGGGATGACGAGCTTCAAAAAGTTCTGCTACGCGAGGCAAACCGCCCGTAATATCCCTGGTTCTGGATTGGCGGCGAGGCGTCTTGGCCAATTGTGATCCCGCATAAATTTTAGCACCGTTTTCCACCACGATGTGAGCTCCAGAAGGAATGGGATAAGCCCCAAGAATACCCCCCTTATCATCAAGGATGTTGATCTGCGGGTGCATATCATCCCTGTGCTCAACCACCATCAGGTTTGTAGAACCGGAAGTGCTGTCTGCGTGCTCCACCGTAATACCGTCAATGATATCCTGGAACTGGACCACACCATCACGCTCGGAAATAACTGGCACATTGTAAGGATCCCAGCGGACCAGCAGCTCGCCTTTCTTCAACTCCGCACCATGCGGTCTCAGAATGCAAGCACCGATCACGATCTTATGCTCCTCAAGAACTTCACCGTCTTTATCAAGAACCGCAATAGAACCGTTCTTATTGAGCACGATTTGACCGCCGTCAATTTCTACGACGCGCAAATCCGTATAACGAAGCGTACCATCATAGTGAGCGCGGATCTCGGGTTGTTTAAATGTCTGGGATGCGGTACCACCGATGTGGAAGGTACGCATTGTCAGCTGAGTACCGGGCTCACCGATAGACTGAGCTGCAATAATACCGACTGACTCGCCAATGCCTACTTTTCGGCCCGTGGCTAAATTGCGTCCGTAACAACAGGCGCAAACACCAAACCGACTTTCGCAGGTCAGCACAGAGCGAATCTTCACTCTTTCAATACCGACATCATCAATTGCATTCGCTACCGCTTCATCAATTTCCGCCCCGGCAGGAACCAGAATCTTATTGCTGTCCATCGGGTCATAAATATCATCGCAAGCGTGGCGGCCCACAATTCGCTCGGTCAGCTTGACGCGCTCCTCATCTCCATCAACAATTGCGCGCACCCAAATACCATTGAGCGTTCCGCAGTCTTCTTCACGAATGATGACATCCTGAGAAACGTCAACCAGTTTACGGGTCATATACCCGGAGTCGGCCGTCTTAAGTGCCGTATCGGCCAGACCCTTTCGGGCTCCGTGCGTCGAGATGAAGTATTCCAGAACGGTCAATCCATCACGGAAATTGGAAAGAATCGGGTCTTCGATAATTTCACCTGAAGGCTTGGCCATCAAACCGCGCACACCGGCCAACTGACGCACCTGCTGCTTATTACCGCGAGCGCCTGAATCCACCATCATAAAGAGAGGATTATACTCAGCCCTACCCTCGTTTTCCTTAAGCGTAGTGAGCATCACGCGTGCGATTTCATCGCTGCAGTGCGTCCAGATATCAACGATCTTATTGTAGCGTTCACCGCTGGTAATCGAACCCCGGGAAAACTGTTTCTGAGCCTCGTTGACCTGTTTTTGCGCAATTTCAATCTGCTGGGGTTTCTCCTTCGGCACGATCATGTCGACCATTCCGATGGAGAGGCCTGCGCGAGTAGCATAACGGAAACCAAACTCTTTAAGCCTGTCGAGAGTTTCAACAGTCCTTGTATGACCGCAGTGCTTGTAGCAGGCACCGATCAGGGCGCCCAGCTGTGACTTGCCTGCGACCTTGTTGTAGAAACCCAGCTCTTTCGGCCAAACCTCGCTGAAAAGGACTCGGCCTACGGTGGTCTCAATCAGGCGGTTTTCAGAATCACCAAAAATCGTCTTGGTTTTGAAATCGGGATTCGCTATGCGGATTTTCTCGTGCACACGAATCGATCCATCCATGTATGCGTAAATTGCCTCAAACTTGTTGCCGAAGAGGTAAGGGTTTTCCCTATTGTCTTCGGGAGTCCGGGGATCCGCAGTCAAGTAATAACAACCCAGCGTAATATCCTGCGTAGGCGTCATAATCGGCTTACCGCTGGAGGGGTTGAAGATGTTGTGCGCTGAAAGCATCAGCAAACGGGCTTCCATCTGTGCTTCCACAGACAGAGGCACGTGGACAGCCATCTGGTCACCGTCGAAGTCCGCGTTAAAAGCCGTACAAACCAGAGGGTGAATACGGATAGCCTCTCCTTCAATAAGGACGGGTTCAAACGCCAGAATAGAAAGCCTGTGAAGAGTCGGGGCACGATTAAGAAGAACCGTGTGACCGCGAGTTACCTCTTCAAGAACGTCCCAAACCTCTCTGGGTTGGCGTTCAATCAACTTTTTGGCGGAACGAACCGTATGCACATATCCAAGCTCTTTCAATCTGCGGATGATGAACGGCTCAAACAGAACCAAAGCCATTTTCTTGGGCAAACCGCATTGGTGAACCTTGAGCTCCGGACCGATGACGATCACGGAACGACCGGAGTAATCAACACGTTTACCCAGGAGGTTCTGGCGGAAACGTCCACTCTTGCCCTTGAGCATATCACTCAAAGATTTCAGGTCACGATTACCAACCGCTGAAACTGCGCGGCCATGGCGTCCGTTATCCAGCAGAGCATCCACCGCTTCCTGAAGCATGCGCTTCTCGTTCCGAACGATCACTTCCGGGGTCTTCAACGCCAGAAGATTCTTCAAACGGTTATTGCGGTTAATGACGCGGCGATAAAGATCGTTCAGGTCTGAAGTTGCGAACCTTCCACCTTCCAGCGGAACCAGAGGCCTTAAATCCGGAGGAATCACAGGCAGCACAGTCATCACCATCCATTCAGGACGTGTGTGCGAGTAAAGGAAACCCTGCAAAAGCTTGATACGGCGAGCCAGTTTTTTCTTGGTCTGCTTGCTTTTGGTAGCTGCCATTTCTTCCGAAACGCGGTCGATATCCTCCTGCAGGTCCACCTTCTCCAAAGCCTCACGAATGGCACCGGCGCCCATCTTGGCAACAAAGGAACCATCACCGTACATCGAGCATGCTTCCATGTACTCGATTTCATTCAGAAGCTGATGTTTTGAGAGACCTGTCGAGCCGGGCTCGACCACAATGTAGTCTTCGTAATAGACCACACGTTCGAGCTCCTTGATGCTCATGTCCAGAATCAACCCTATGCGGGAAGGAGCACATTTAAAATACCAGATATGGGTAACAGGTTCGGCCAATTCGATATGGCCCATACGCTCGCGGCGAACACGAGCCAGAGTTACCTCGACACCGCAACGATCGCAGACCACTCCGCGATGCTTGATGCGTTTATATTTTCCGCAAGAGCATTCCCAATCTTTTACCGGACCGAAAATGCGTTCACAGAACAAGCCACCTTTCTCAGGTTTAAAAGTACGATAATTAATCGTCTCAGGATTCTTGACTTCCCCTTTGGACCAAGACCGGATGGTTTCAGGAGACGCCACGGTAATGGAGACAAAATCCACCTGGTTTACTTTCCCCATGCCCAACAGCTTGCGAGCTGCATCTTGCTGAATTGTGTTTGTAGTCGTCATTTATCTCTTTTCTAGTTATCCGGTTCAATTATTCTTCATCATCTGCGAACAGAGAAGCCAACGTATCTTTTTCCGTACTTTCTTCTTTTTCGTCTTCGCTAAAGTCAGTGCTTTCTCCAAAAGAAGGCTGAGAGGGCACATTGGACTGGAGCATTTGAGCACTGGCCAGAAGGGCTCCTTCTTCACCACCGCTGCCGACACGCACATCCATACCCAGGGATTGCATCTCCTTAACAAGCACGTTGAAGGATTCAGGCACGCCTGCATCCAGGGAGTTGTCTCCCTTTACGATGCTTTCATAGATACGAGTACGCCCTTGTACATCATCAGATTTGACCGTCAGGATTTCCTGCAGAGCGTAAGCGGCACCATAAGCCTCCAGTGCCCAGACTTCCATTTCTCCGAAGCGCTGTCCACCGTACTGAGCTTTACCGCCCAGAGGCTGCTGAGTTACCAGCGAATAGGGCCCCACAGCACGAGCATGAATCTTATCAGCCACCAGGTGGTCCAGTTTCATCATATAGATATAACCAACGACCACTTCCTGATCAAACTGCTCACCGGTTCGACCATCAATTAAATGAGTCTTTCCATGCTCCGGCAAACCTGCTTTTTTCAAAAAGGAATGGATTTCTTTTTCGGCAATACCGTCAAAAACAGGAGTTTCAAAATGCAGCCCCAGCTCTTTGGCAGCCCAACCCAAGTGAGTCTCCAATACCTGCCCCACATTCATTCGAGAAGGCACGCCCAGAGGATTCAAAACGATATCCACGGGCTGACCATTGGCGAGGAAGGGCATATCCTCCTCAGGCACGATTTTGGCCACCACACCCTTATTACCGTGACGACCGGCCATCTTATCCCCAACAGAGAGCTTACGCTTGGAGGCGATGTAAACTTTGACAGATTTTACGACACCAGGATCCACATCCTCTCCGGCCTCAATCTGCCCAAGCTCATCTTCATACTGGGAGCGAATTTCTTCGAACTTCTTGTGGAAACCGCCCACGATTTCGTTAATCTTGTTGCGAATAGGCGAAGGATCGATCTCAATCAGATCATGGACCGCCGCCAGTTTACGCAAAAGCGTCTTGGTGATCTTGCGATTAGCCGGGATAATGATTTCACCCGTCTCGCTGTTGACCACATCCAGAGGAATCTTTTCACCCAGAAGAATGTTACTCAATGCCTCGGTCAACTCTTCTTTGAGCCCATCCATCTTGCTCTTATAGTCATCCTGGATTTGCCGTGAATGTCTTTTCGCCTCGGAGGAAGTACCTTCCTTGCGCCTTTCCATAGCTTTCTCAGCTTCTTTCTTGGCCGCTACTTTAACATCCATCACGATACCATAAGTACCGGAGGGAACTCTCAGGGAAGTATCTTTGACATCGGCAGCCTTTTCACCGAAGATCGCCCTCAACAGACGCTCTTCAGGGGCCAGCTCCGTTTCACTCTTGGGAGTAATCTTACCCACCAGAATATCACCCGGCTTAATCTCTGCACCAACACGGATAACACCATCCATTCCCAGGTTCTTCAGAGCCTCTTCTCCCAGGTTGGGAATATCACGAGTGATTTCCTCAGGTCCCAGTTTGGTGTCGCGAGCGCCGATTTCAAACTCATCAATGTGAATAGAAGTGAAAACATCATCTTTCACGATCCGTTCGCTGATCAGGACGGCATCCTCGAAATTATACCCATTCCAAGGCATGAAGGCGACCAGGACGTTTTTGCCCAAACCCAGTTCACCATTCCTTGTGCAAGGACCGTCAGCAATCACTTCACCCTTTTTAATCTCTTCTCCGTGGGAGACAAGAACTCGCTGGTTAATACAGGTTGCCGCATTCGAACGCATGAACTTGCGAACGGGGTAAACACAAATTCCGTTAGCAGGATCGTGCTTGAGTTTCTTCTCGGGCAGCGAACCATCTTTTGTGATCACGATTTGATCAGCACTCACCGACGCCACTTTGCCATCAATCTCTGAAACAATAACTGCACATGAGTCGCGAGCCACATTGGCCTCGAGCCCAGTGGTAATCAAAGGCGCTTCCGAAGAGAGCAGAGGCACCGCCTGGCGCTGCATGTTCGCGCCCATCAATGCGCGGTTTGCGTCATCGTGCTCAAGGAAGGGAATCAAACCCGCAGCCACCGAAACCACCTGTTTCGGGGATACATCCATGTAATGTACCTGGTCGGGCTCCAAAGTATAAAAGTCTCCTGAACGGCGGCAGGCTATCTTCGTACTCAAGAAGTTACCCTGGTCATCGATGGGAGTATTCGCCTGGGCAATGTTAAAACCTTCTTCCTGATCGGCCGTCAAATACTCAAATTCCCGAGATACCTTCCCATTCACAACCTTGCGATAAGGAGTCTCGATAAAGCCGAAATCATTAATACGGGCAAACGTTGCCAAAGAAGCGATCAAACCGATGTTCGGACCTTCAGGCGTTTCAATCGGGCAGATTCTGCCATAATGTGAAGAGTGAACGTCACGAACCTCAAAGCCAGCCCTATCACGGGAAAGTCCACCGGGTCCCAAAGCAGAAAGACGGCGTTTGTGAGTGGTCTCAGCCAGAGGGTTGATTTGATCCATGAATTGAGAAAGCTGACTGCGACCGAAGAAATCACGCACCACGGCAGAAAGCGCCTTGGGGTTGATCAGCTTGTCAGGGGTCATATTGTCGGTCGTTTGGTCAAAAATCGTCATGCGCTCTTTCACCAGACGCTCTGTCCGGGCCAATCCGATACGACATTGGTTGGCAAGCAATTCACCAACGGTTCTGACACGGCGGCTGCCCAGGTGATCAATATCATCCACGGTCCCCTGTCCCATACAAAGACGCAGGAGATAGCGTGTGGCATAGACGACATCATCGGCCACCATGATACGCTCTTCCTCGACACCTTTTTTCAAACCCAGTTTCTGGATAAGTTTGTAACGACCCACACGCCCCAGATCATAACGGCGGGGATCAAAAAACAGGCGCTTGATTAAAGCCCTTGCATTGTTGGCAGTCGGGGGATCGCCCGGGCGCAAGCGGCGATAAATTTCCTTAAGTGCATCTTCCTCATTCTTGACGGGGTCTTTCTTGAGGCACTTGATCATGATACCGTCATCCACTGAGGCATCAACAACACGAACCTTCTTGACCCCAGCATCCAAAATCGCCATCAATACGGCCTTGGAAAGGGGCTCAAAAGCGCGGCCAATCGTGGATCCGGATTCCGGATTCAAGACGTCATCAGTCAGAGTCAGGTTTTCCAACCCCTCTGAATCCATCGTCTTCTTGACGTCCACTTCCTTGATATCGTAGAAGAGCTGCAGAATATCCTGGTCAGAGGAGTATCCCAGAACACGGAGAAAAGTCGTAATCAGGAATTTCCGACGCAGTTTCTTTCGGTCCAGATAGATATAAAGCAGATCACTCGTATCGAACTTGGCTTCGAACCAGGAACCGCGATCGGGAATGATGCGGTAGGAGAAAAGTTTTTTGCCATTCGGATGAACCGTAGATTCAAACGCAATGCCAGGAGAGCGATGGAGCTGGCTGACAATCACACGCTCGGCGCCATTGATAACGAACGTACCCTGAGGAGTCATCATGGGAATTTCACCCATGAAAACGACCTTCTCCTGTACGGTATTGTTGTTATTCAGAAGGAAAGTGACATTCAGCGGAACACCGAAGGTTAAGCCCTCCCGAAGAGACTCCAGCCAAGTGATCTTCGGGCTCGAAATCTCATAACTTTTATAATTGAGTACTATTTTGCCATCATAGCTTTCTATCGGGAAAACTTCTGAAAAAACAGCTTGCAACCCTTTATCCGCTCGCTTATCGGGCGGAACATCGGCTTGGAGAAACTCATTGTAGGAATCAACCTGTAATTCAATGAGCATTGGAGGAGCCATAACCTCTCCAATTTTTCCAAAACTAACTCTCTTCGGCATTTTTGACGACATCTAACAGCCTCTCTGTGAAGGTTTATGAAGATCTATTTAATGAAAATAAAGACGGAGACACTCCAGACCTCCAAAAAGAGAGTGCCAACGTTCCAACAAACTAGTTTCGGGAGTATGTTCCCCTGATATTAAACGACACACGACCACTGGCTACTCACCCCCGAGAGCCCAGACCCCGTTTAATTCTGCAAGCTTTTCTAAAAGAATGCAAGTATTTTTTTAAAGAAGGAGAAGAATCCTTTCGTAAAAGCAGGGACAGGACCACGAAATTCCTGTCCCCGTGTATAATATAGAACTCCAACAGAGGGAGTTCCAAACGGGCAAGTTACTTGATTTCGACTTTAGCGCCAGCTTCTTCGAGCTTCTTCTGAGCGGCAGCTGCTTCGTCCTTGGTCACGCCTTCGAGAACAGCCTTAGGAGCTTCCTCAACCAACTTCTTGGCTTCGGCCAGACCCAAACCGGACTTCACTTCGCGGACAGCCTTAATCACTGCAATTTTCTTTGCAGCATCAATAGAAGCGATCACTACGTCAAACGCAGTCTTCTCTTCCACAGGTGCAGCGGCGGCCACGGCGGCTACGGCAACAGGAGCTGCGGCAGAAACACCCCAAGCTTCCTCAAGACTCTTTACCAGCTCGGCGGCTTCGATCACCGTCAGCTTACCCAACTCTTCAACTAATGTTTTAATATCAGCCATTTTTATCTTTCCGGCGTCGTCCCCGAAGCGTCAGGGAATTAGTCAAGCGCATCCTGTCCGACACCTTTGCTTCTCTCCGCCCCTTTCGGCTGGAAAGGGCCAGAAAATTATTTTTAGTTAGACTCCTTATCGACGCGAGCCTGAATAACACGGGCCAACTGCTGCATCGGTGCAGCCAATGTACCCACCAACTTGGTTGCAGGAGCCATAATGGTTCCCAGCAACTTCGCACGCAGCTCGTTCAGAGGCGGCAAGTCAGCCAACAGATTCAAGGTGTCTGATTCCGTACGCTCGCCATCTATGTAACCGTAACAAAGAATCCCTTTTTGGGTCTCTTTATTAAAAGTCTTGACAACCTTGGCAGCCGCGGCGACATCCTTCTGTCCTGTGATCACTGCCATCTGTCCAGTCAGCCCCACACCGACATCCTTTAATCCGGCGACGTCTGCAACTGTGCGAAAAACGGAGGTTTTGACTACATGAGCCTCTGCTCCGACATCCATCAGGCGCTTGCGCAAATCCGTGAACTGTGCAACAGTCACCCCCTTATAATCGATCAACAAGAAAAACGGGGAGTTGCTAAGGCGGAGTGCATACTCCTGCCCCATTGCAACTTTAATTTTATTCAGCTTATTTGCACCTTTTTGTATTGTATTCATATCCAGAGAAATTCAGGTTATTCAGTTGCGGCAGTTCCACCTTTCAGAGCAACATGCACACCAGGACTCATCGTGGCAGAAAGCGTGATACTACGAATGTAGGTACCCTTTGCACTGGCGGGACGCGCTTTCTCAATAGCGTTAATCGCAGTCTTGGCATTATCCAGAATCTGCTCCGCGGCAAAGGAGACCTTTCCGACCGGCAGACTCAGATTGGACGTTTTATCCACTTTGTATTCGACGCGTCCGGCTTTAAACTCCTTAACGGCTTTTCCGGTATCATCGGTGACAGTACCCGTTTTGGGATTCGGCATGAGACCGCGAGGACCCAGCACTTTACCGAGTTTGCGAACTTCTGCCATGGCTTCGGGCGTTGCGATGGCGACATCAAAGTCAACCCAGCCGCCCGTACATTTGGCAATCAAATCTTCAAAACCGACATTTTCAGCTCCGGCAGCCACAGCGGCGTCGAAAGAAGGACCCGCTTTGGTGAAAACAGCCACCCGGATTTTACGGCCGCTGCCGTGAGGCAGCGATACGGTACCACGAACCATCTGGTCGGACTGTTTGGGATCCACACCCAGATTGAAGGATATCTCCACCGTTTCATCGAACTTGGCGTGGGGCATCGCTTGCAGCAGCTCCACGGCCTTGTTCAAAGGATACTTCGCCTCGGGATCAATCATCCCGATGGCCTTCAAATAACGTTTACTACTTTTTCTTTGCATTTTCTTTCGCGGTCTATGGATGTATTCGATCCTCCCGCATTTTGGTTAGGCTACTGAACTAGCCCACTACTTCAATGCCCATGCTCCGAGCCGTGCCCGAAATCACTCGGACCGCCGCCTCTTCACTATTGACATTTAAATCTTTAACTTTGAGCTTGGCGATTTCCAACACCTGCTTCCTGGTAACCTTCCCCACCTTTTCAGTGTTGGGGGTCTTGGACCCACTGGCAATACCAGCGGCTTTCTTCAAAAGCGCTGCAGCCGGGGGCGACTTCAAGATAAACTTGAAAGACTTGTCCTGGAACACGGTGATAATCACAGGAATAATCATTCCTGGTTGATCTTTTGTGGCAGCATTGAACTCCTTGCAGAATCCCATGATGTTTACGCCATGCTGACCTAACGCTGGGCCAACCGGGGGTGCAGGATTCGCCTGTCCACCGGGTATTTGTAATTTAATCTGACCGACAACCTTTTTTGCCATAATCTTCTAGTAAAAATTTTTTTATTTATTTGGGAATCTTAATAAGAGAGGTAGAAACCCCACTTTAAGTTTTTTCAACTTGCCAGTACTCAAGCTCCACGGGCGTGTTTCGACCGAAAATACTGACCATCACTTTCAGTTTGCCCCTTTCAGGATCTATCTCTTCAATCAATCCATTGAAGTTCAGGAAGGGACCATCATTAATTTTAACAGTTTCGCCCACAGCAAAATTGATCCTGGGCTTCTCTGTATCTTCCGAATCTCTGATGCGAGCTTTGATCTCCTCCACCTCCGCGTCGGAAGTGGGCATGGGCCGCTCGCCGCCCACAAAGCCAATGGCTCCCTGCGTTTCCTGTACGAAATACCAGGGAACTTCATTGAGCCTCCTGTCCTCGCCATAGAGAGCAACATTAATAAAGACATACCCGGGATAGAGCTTTCTGTTGGTGACGCTCTTCTTACCGCCGCGCACTTCCACCACCTTCTCTACCGGGACAAGCACTTCCTTGATGTACTCTTTAACGCCCTCCTGGAGAGTCAGTCTTCGCTCTATACCTTCCTTGACCTTCATTTCCTGTCCAGAAAGAGTATGTATGACATACCATTGGTATCTCTTCATATATTAAGCCTGCCCTTCAGCCTTAGAGTATCATCATAAATCTGGTAACTGCCAGCGTGATCAGAAAATCGGCAGCTACGATCATAAAGCCCAGAACCAGTGACGCTATTATTATAACGACTGTGGAGCCTTTCAGCTCGTTCTTACTTGGCCACGTACATTTGCGCAACTCCTCACGGGTTTCCTCGGCATAGGTTGAAATCCTCTTGATCCAACCTCTCCACCATGCAAACGCAAAAAGGCCGCCTATGACGACCGTCCAAATAGCCAGTTTAATTAACTCTTTATTACCTTCCACAACATCCTCTCAACACCTTGGCGGAGGGGGAGGGATTCGAACCCTCGAAGGTGTTTAGCCTTAGCGGTTTTCAAGACCGCCGCGATAGACCACTCTGCCACCCCTCCCTCTCTGAGCTTTGGCAGGGCAGGAGGGACTCGAACCCGCAACCGACGGTTTTGGAGACCGCTACTCTACCAATTGAGCTACTGCCCTATACCTAAGCTTGGATCAGGTGATCCTTAACAAAACGATCGGAGCGAGACCGCGAGGCGACCTCGCTCCAAATGTAAACGATCAAACTTTCTTACGCAAGACGTTTATTCTAAAACGTCGCTGACACGACCGGCACCAACTGTCCTGCCGCCTTCGCGGATAGCGAAACGCTGACCTTTTTCCATAGCAACCGGAGCGATCAGTTCTACACTGATGCTGACATTGTCGCCGGGCATCACCATTTCGACTCCCTCAGGAAGACTAATAGCACCCGTCACGTCGGTCGTACGGAAATAGAACTGAGGACGATAGTTGTTCACAAACGGAGTGTGGCGTCCGCCTTCCTCACGAGAGAGGATGTACAACTCTGCCTTGAACTTCGTGTGCGGAGTAATGGAACCCGGCTTGGCCAAAACCATACCGCGCTCAACTTCATCCTTCTTCACACCGCGGAGAAGTACGCCCACGTTATCACCGGCCTGAGCTTGATCCAGCAACTTGCGGAACATCTCAATGTCAGTGACGACCGTCTTACGGGTCGGGCGCAATCCGACGATTTCGACATCGGTCATACGCTTCATAACACCGCGTTCTACACGACCGGTTACGACCGTTCCACGACCTTCAATATTGAAAACGTCTTCCAAGGACATCAGGAAAGGCTTATCCACCTCGCGCATCGGCTCGGGGATATAGCTATCCAGAGCGGCCAAAAGATCATCAATGGCCTTCACACCTTCGGGAGTACCCGCCTGTGCCGCGGCAGAAGAACCGCGAACGATGGGGATATCATCACCAGGGAAGCCATACTTGGTGAGCAGGTCGCGAATTTCCATCTCGACCAGATCCAGAAGTTCCGGATCATCCACCAGGTCAATCTTGTTCAAGAAGACCACGATTGAAGGCACACCCACCTGACGAGCAAGCAAAATGTGCTCACGAGTCTGAGGCATAGGGCCGTCAGCTGCGCTCACCACCAGAATGGCACCATCCATCTGAGCGGCGCCCGTGATCATGTTCTTGATGTAGTCAGCGTGACCCGGACAGTCCACGTGCGCATAATGGCGCTTCTCTGACTCATACTCTACGTGAGAGATGGCGATCGTGACGGTCTTTGTTTCATCACGGACCGTGCCACCCTTTGTGATTTCCGCATAGCTGACCTCTTTGGCCATTCCCTTGCGGGCCTGTTCCATGACGATGGCTGCCGTCAAGGTTGACTTGCCATGATCCACATGGCCGATGGTTCCCACATTTACGTGGGGCTTAGTACGTTGAAACGTCTCTTTTCCCATTGCAATTCCTATTCTTGCTATTGTTTATAAAACTAACCAAACGCTCCGTTGCCCCGTCTCGCGGGGTGCAATCTACTTTAAATGGAGCCCACAACCAGGCTTGAACTGGTGACCTCATCCTTACCAAGGATGTGCTCTACCAACTGAGCTATGTGGGCTCAAACACCAAAAGACTACATCCAGTGAGCTAAAGGACAACGATAGATAGCGACAACTAATAAACCACCCATCTGCTTTAGGAAGAGCGGCTTAAATAATCAAACACAAGCTCCATCGGCGCGTTCCAAACGAAAACGCCCGTTGTGCCAAAATTAATTGACACCCGAATCCCTCTCGTTATGTCCCTGAGCATCCTGCGCGTCAGTGCGGGCAGAATACAGGGGTGCCTTCCCTGGGTCAATTCAATTCGTTACTTTTTTTGAAAAAAATTCAGGGCAAACACTCCTCTCCCCTCTCCTTTGCCGGTCCAATCTACTGAATGCGAATTAAAAACACTCCCATCTGACTCCTCTCCCCGTCATTTGACAAAAGCTCCTTTGATGCTATTGTTCCAACTACAAAAGGGGATTACACCCTTTCCTTGTAGTTAATTATGAGCAAAAATAACAATGTTGATGAAGAAGTGAGCTGCTGTTGCTGCGGCCCGGTAGCTGTGGGTGATAGCGTTCCCTGTTTTGAGATGGATGCATGGTCTCCTGCTGAGGTGGCTTTTACGAAGGTTTCCTTCTGTAAGCTCAAAGAAGCCGGCAAATGGACAGTTTTGTTTTTCTTCCCTGCGGCATATTCTCCCGTCTGCCCCACGGAACTCGAGGAACTTGCTGAAAATCATGCCGTTTTGCAAAAACTCGGCGCTGAACTAGTCTCCGTTTCCACCGACACAAAATTTGTCCAGTCTTCCTGGCAACAATCGGAAAAACTCCTGGAGGGTGTCAAATTCACCATGGCCTCTGACCCCACCGGCAAAATATCAAGAATGTTTGGCGTTTATGACGAAGAAACCGGTTTGGCCTTGAGAGGTACTTTCATCATCAGCCCAGCCGGCAAATTGGTCTCCAGCGAAGTTTCCTACTACAATGTGGCCCGCAGTGCGAAAGAATTGGTCCGCAAAGTCGAGGCGAATACCTATGTGGGAGCGCACCCGGACCAGGCCTGCCCGGCCAGGTGGAAAGCTACCAAGTAAGATTACCCTTTAGTACGGTAAATATAAAAGGCGTTTGAGCGTATGTGTTCCTGAAGGGGCTTGAACTCAGCCACCTTTTACGAGCAAAAGAGAGCTTTTAATGCTCTCTTTTTGCTTTTCGTGTAAGACTTTTTGAAATAAAATAGGTGCGTATGCTAGACGGCAAGAGACGTTTTCTCTCTGCCATACGATGTGAAAAGGTTGACCGCCCACCCGTATGGCTGATGAGACAGGCCGGCAGAGTACTGCCGGAGTATCGCGCGCTGCGTGAAAAATACTCTTTCCTGGATTTAGTCCGTACGCCTGAGCTTTGCGCAGAGGTCACGCTGCAACCTCTGCAGCGATTCAATTTTGACGTAGCTATTATCTTCAGTGATATTCTGGTAATCCCTGAAGCGCTGGGACAAGGATACAGCTTCCGTTCCCAAGGAGGAATAGCAATGGATTTTGCGCTGAATCCTGAAGATTTCCGAACCCGATTGAACTGGAAAAATATAACCGATCGCCTCGGTTATGTCCGCCAGGCCCTCAGTCTGGTCCGCAATAAGCTTGACGGCAAAAACGCCCTTATTGGTTTCAGTGGTTCTCCCTGGACTCTTGCCTGCTTTATGACTGAGGGCGGTCATGTGGATGCAAGCAAAAAGCTGCGGGCGATCCAATGGTATCAGGATAACCCGGCAGAGTTTGATGCCTTCATGAACCTTTTAGCAGATGCTGTTACTGAGTACCTCCTTATGCAGTGGGCTGAAGGAATAGATTCGGCACAAATTTTTGATAGTCTCTCCACACTTGTTCCCCAGGACCTCTACTGGGAACTTTCAGGCAAATATATTGATCGAATTTTGAGGAATCTGGGTAAAGATCGTCCCATGATCGTCTACTCCAAAGGAGAGGCCTGGAAATCCTACATTCCAACTCCGGCACAGGTTCTTTCTGTGGATTGGACTCAGTCTTTATCGTTGGTCAAAAAATCTGTCGGCTCTCAACGCTGTGTTCAGGGAAACCTGGACCCTGTGCTGCTCACCAGAAGTCCTGAGGAGGTTCGGCAATCTACGAAATCGCTACTGGAAGAGATGCGCGGCATGAATGGATTCATTCTCAACCTGGGCCACGGTGTGCTCCCCGACGGCAAGATAGAATGTATTGAAGCATTAATGAGTGAGCTTAATAATAGCCCCGTAAGATCGGAATAAATAAAATGGCAAAAATAGAAGTTCAACTGGATTTAATTCGCAAGTACAACGTCCCCGGGCCGCGCTATACCTCTTATCCGACGGCTCCTCATTTTGATGAGAATATTTCCTGGGATATGCTCATCCCCTATATCAAAGCCAACAACGCCCCATCTCAAAGCGATGTTCCGGTCTCGCTCTATTTTCATTTACCCTTCTGTAAGAGCCTTTGCTGGTTCTGCGGGTGCACCAACGTTATTTCGCTGGATAGCTCTTGCAGTGCCCGCTACTTCCAGTACTTGCGAAAAGAACTGGATATGATTGCCCCCTTGCTCAATCCCGGTCGGAAGATTGTTCAGCTTCATTTCGGGGGCGGCTCTCCTACTTTTTCGCAACCCGAGGAAATTCTCCAGCTCGGCAGTTGGATTCATAAACTTTTCTCCTTTGAAAAATCTTATGAAGCCAGCGTCGAGGTGGATCCTCGTACGGCGACACAAGCGAAGATCAAAGCTTTTGCGGAAATTGGAGTCAACCGTGTCAGCATCGGTATCCAGGATTTAAACCCGGATGTACAAAAGGCCGTCCACCGCTATCAACCCCATGAGCTCAACCTTCGCACACTGGAGTGGATTCATTCTGTCGGCATAGAATCATTCAATGTGGACCTCATCTACGGTTTGCCTTTGCAAACAGCCTCCAGTTTTGAGAAGACGTTGGATGAAATTTTGAAGATAAAGCCCAGTCGCTTTGCCGTCTTCAACTATGCCCATGTGCCGTGGTTGAAAAAAGCCCAGAGCGCACTCACCCCTCTCCCACCTGAGGTCAAAATGGATATCCTTAAAATGACGGTGGAGAAGCTGACTGACTGCGGCTACACCTACATCGGGATGGACCACTTCGCCTTGGAAACCGATGAGCTTTCCCTGGCCCAACGCAATAAAACTCTCCAGAGAAATTTTCAGGGTTACAGCACCCATTCCGGAAGCGATCTCTACGCTTTTGGCATGTCTTCAATTTCCCAGACAGATTCCGTCTACTGGCAAAACGAGAAAGATTTAAAAGAATACTACACGCTTCTTGATGAGAAAAAACCTGTCCAACGAAAGGGATACCTTCTTTCTGATGATGACAAAATCCGGCAGAAAACCATCATGAGGCTCATGTGTGATTTGGAGTTGAACTATCAAGCCATGAGTAATCTGCTGGCTATCGATTTTACCCGCTATTTTTCGGAAGAGCTCGCTTGCCTGGAAAAAATGCAATCCGATGGCCTGCTCGTTTGCAATGAAGAGGGCATAAAAGTAACCGATTTGGGGCGGCTCTTCATCCGCAATATCGTTATGCACTTTGACGTGTATCTCAAGAAAGACTCACAAAGGCGATTTTCCCAGACAGTATGAAATCCATAGCAGTTATAGGTTCAGGAATTACAGGACTGTCCAGCGCTTTCTTGCTGAAGCAGAAAAAGTGTCCTGTGGAAATTTATGAGGCGGCTGGCCGAGTGGGTGGAGTCATTCGAAGCGTCCGCAAAGAGGGCTACCTGGCGGAATTTGGTCCCAACACTCTTTTAAATACTTCAAAGAAAATTGAGCATCTGATCCAGATGGCGAATCTGGCCGGGCACGTCACCTTTGCTGAGGATGTCGGCCAAACCCGTTTTCTGGTGCGCGGGGGCCGGGTCATAGCCATGCCTTCAACCGCTTTTGGTTTTCTGACTTCGCCTCTCTTCAGCTGGTTTGCAAAGTTCAATCTGTTCATGGAGCCTTTCCGGCCGCGCTGGAAAAATAAATACGAGGAAACCGTTGCACACTTTGTGCGCAGGCGTTTTGGTAACGAGTTTCTCACCTATGCCATTGATGCGCTGGTCGCCGGTATTTTTGCAGGCAATCCCGAGCGGCTCTCAGTCATACACGGCTTTCCAAAGCTCTACTCAAGCGAGCAGAAATATGGCTCTCTCATCCGTGCCCAATTCCTCGGTGCGCGTGATCGCAAAAAACGGGGCGAAACCTCCAAACAGGAGGCCAAAGTCTTCTCCTTTGATGAAGGTCTGCAAGTGCTCACCGATTCCATGGCGGCAAATCTGGATAACATGCTCCATCTCAATAATCCGGTTCAGAAAATCACCCGTACTCCTACCGGGTGGAAAGTCGGATATCTGGATGGCAATATTATGATGGAGCGTGAGCATTCGGCTGTGCTCCTCTGCGCTTCTGCCCACACGGCCCAATACATCACTCTTGATACGCCAGAGAAGGTTTCTCTGGCACCCCTGGGGCAAATCTCCTACGCTCCGGTCGCCTCTGTCGCACTGGGCTATAGACGTTCTGCCGTTGGACACCCCCTGAAAGGTTTTGGCATGCTCGTTCCCGGAGTTGAACGCCTGAATATCCTGGGTACCCTCTTCAGCTCCAGTCTGTTCAAAAACCGAGCCCCGGAAGGTCACGTCATTCTGTCTTCCTACATAGGAGGAATGCGCCAGCCGGAGCTGGCCGGATTGCCTGAGGATAAACTCTATGAGCTAGTTCATCACGACCTGGCTAACCTGCTCAACATTACAGAGCAACCGACTTTCAAAATCGCTCACTACTTCCCACGGGCTATCCCCCAATATGATGTCGGTTACGGCTTCTACAAAGACCATATTGCCAAAATTCAGGAGCGCTGCCCGGGCCTCTTTATCGGAGGCAATTATACCCGCGGCCCGGCTTTGAGCGACAACCTTCTCTCAGGATTCGATTTTGCAGATAGAATCGAGAAGCATGTCAAAGAGGCCGGACTAATGGATGTATAACCCTGAAGGTTTGTCCGACACGTCTTTTATCAAAAATTTAGAATTGGAAAATTTACCAATACCCCTTCGTCCGTCAAAGCCGGAGCTCCTTTCCCCTGCCGGGGATTGGGATTGCGCCCGTGCAGCTGTCGAAAACGGAGCTGATGCAATCTATTTTGGCCTGGACCGCTTCAATGCACGAATTCGGGCCAATAACTTTACCTTGGAGCAATTGCCCTCACTCATGGAGTATCTGCATGAGCGCGGGCTCAAGGGCTATATCACCTTGAATACCCTCGTGTTCAGCCAAGAGCTGGAGGCAGTTCAAGAGTATCTGGAGCAGATCATATCCGCCGGCGCTGACGCTGTGATCGTTCAGGATATCGGCGTTCTCCGGTTGATACGCAGCCTCTCTCCCGATTTCCCAATTCATGCCTCCACGCAAATGAGCATCACCTCCGCAACGGGGATCGACTTCGCCGAACGGATGGGAGCCTCTTTGACCGCACTGGGACGTGAATGCTCCGTAAAAGAAATTGCCCTTCTCCAACAACAAAGGCTGAATAATAAGCCCGGAGAACCTCCTCAACAGCTACCGCTTGAGGTTTTTATCCATGGGGCGCTCTGCCTCAGTTTCTCGGGGCAGTGCCTCGCCAGTGAAGCCTTGGGAGGACGCTCCGCTAACCGAGGAGAATGCGCACAGCCTTGCCGCCTACCCTACCAGCTCATTCGCAATGGCGCGGAATATCCCCTGGGCCCCAGGCGGTTTCTGGCCAGCCCCAAAGACCGAATTGGTCTGGAACATCTTCCGGAGCTCATCCAATCCGGAGTCTCCTGCCTTAAGATCGAAGGAAGATTAAAGAGTCCCGCCTATGTGGCGAGTATCTGCCGTATCTATCGCCAAGCAATCGACAAAGTCTGGGAGACGCTCTCTGCAAATCAATTTGACCTGAGCTCCTGCCAAAGTGAGCTGAATGAATTTTCACGCCGCAAACGCTACGAAATGGAGATTATCTTCTCCCGAGGCCTGAGCAGCGGCTGGCTCCTGGGCACGGACAACCAGAAGCTATGTCACGCGCACTTTTCAGGCAATCAGGGTTTCCTTCTCGGGGAAGTCTCTCATATCGAAAACAACCAGACCCTTTGGATTAAATCCCATACTCACGTTAAGCCCGGCGATGGAGTCGCTTTTATCAACCCGGCCTCTTACCAAACCGCGCAGGCCGGCAGAGTCTATCACACATTCTCAGACGATAATCAACTTCTGGGATTAGAGTTCAGCAACGAGACCTTTAATCCTCGCCAGGTTCGCCCCGGCGATCTGGTTTATAAAACAAGCGACCCGGAGCTTGAGCGGGAACTGGCTCAAAGCTATACGCAGGATAAAATTTTCTACCGCCGCCCGGTTGAAATAACGGCTGAAGGCTCTATCGGCCAGCCCATGAAGCTGACGATGACCGACGAGCTGGGGAGAACTGTGCAGACTCTCTCCTCAATGCCGTTGCAACAGGCTCACTCGCAACCCTTATCGGAGGAAAAACTGAGTAAACAATTGGAACGGCTCGGAGACACCCCTTTCTACCTGAAAAAACTCCACTTTCTGCTCTCTTCTCCCTGTATGATTCCGGTGAGCGAACTCAACAGGATGAGGCGTGACCTCTCTGAACAACTCATCCAGCTGAGAAAGAAGCGCCCCAATTGGACAATACAAAAAGAGCCGCATCTGATTGCCTGTACAAAAAAAACGGAGGCTCTCCCCAACTCCCAACCGGAGCTGATCGTATTAGTACGCAATTCTGAGCAGATGGAAGCAGCTCTGGAAGCAGGAGTCCAAACTATCTACTGCGATTTTGAGGATTTAGAGCTCTATCCAAAGGCAGTTTCCCTGATCAAATCCGCTCACTCACTTCACCAAGAGAAACGCCCCTCTGTCTATGTCGCTCCTCCCAGGATGTTCAAGCCCGAGGAAGAACATTTCCTCAAGCTCACTCTGAATTCGGGAGCCGATGGGTATCTGGTCCGCAACTATGACCACCTGGATTACTTCAAAAGCTACCCTTGCAGAGGGGATTACACACTCAACGTCGCCAATCATCTGAGTACCGACTACTTTTTACAGCAAAAGGGGCTCCAATCGCTCACTCTCTCCTACGATCTCAATTTAAAACAAATCGCCTCTCTCTTACGTCAAAGCTCTCCGGAACGTTTTGAGTTTACTTTGCATCAGCGAATGCCGATGTTCCACACGGCCTTTTGCTTTTTCTGCGCTTACCTGACGAATAAACCGGGCTATCCACAATGCGGAAAAATCTGCGAAAAAGGGTCGCTTTCTTTAAGAGACCGGGTCGGCGTGACTCACCCCATTCTGGCAGATGCCTGCTGCCGAAATACCGTCTTTAACGGGCGCATTCAAAGCGCTTGCGAATCATTTACAACCCTCAGGCAACTGGGCATTACAAGGTTCCGAATTGAGTTTCTGAACGAATCCCGTCCGGAAACACTCCAGGTGATACGTCTTTACCAATATCTTTTAAATGAAAAGCTTCCGGCTGAAGAAATTTGGAGCAATCTCAAAAATCTCGGTTTTTCTCTGACTCGAGGAAGTTTAATAGCCCCAGAACCTTAGAGCAGGAGTTTCCTCCCCTCCTCTGCCGTTTGGGCGGTTAAAAAAAACAAAATCCGGCTCCCCCATGGTTGGCATGAAGACTGCTATTACCCCCAGCGTGATGAGCGCGAAAGTGCAACAGATCAGCAGCGGAAAAGTGCCAATGTCGATACGTCGACGCTGGTACGTCTTCCGTCGCGAATTTTTGCCCGGACTCGCTTTCACCTGTTTAGTTGTTTTTACTCTCCTCTTTTGGAAGGCCTATTTATCGCCCGTTGTACAACCTCAAAATGTGCGCGTGGCTGCAAAAATGGGCAATGATTCCATAGCTAAAGAACCGGTAGGTCGAGCTGCCGTTTACGGCCCTATGGGATTCATCAATGAGTAGTCTTACCTTCTGCCTTTTAGGTAAGATGCTCCCAGGGAGGTGTCAAGACGAGAAGAGTAATTTGTTTGCGTAGTAGTGTATTATGAATGTGCTATCCTTCGGGGTAGCACATCTTTTTTTAGGCGCAAAAGTATTTCCTTTGTAGTCCACAATAATCTTGTGGCGCATGAAGAGTGTGATAAAGTCAGGCCCCGGGAGGTTGCTCCGAACCCTGTTATCATATAAAAAAGTGAGCAAAGCCTCTCCAAAACTTCTTTCTGCGAAAGTGAAAACGCTCTATCAGACCAGTATTCTTCCAAACGGAATCACTGTAGCCAGTGCTTCGATGCCTCAAATGGCAAGTGTCTGCTTGGGCATCTGGGCAAAAACCGGCAGCCGCTACGAAAGCTTACCGGACCAGAACGGTGTCAGTCACTTTATTGAGCATCTTCTCTTCAAAGGAACCCCAACTCGTTCAGCACTAAAAATTTCCGAAGATATTGAAGGTATCGGAGGCACCTCAAATGCCTTCACCGCAGAAGAAAACACCTGCTATTTTGCCCGTTCGCGCGGTGCCCATTTGGAGCAGCTCATGGATGTCCAAATGGATATGTACTGCCATTCAGTTTTCAATCCCGAAGAAATCCGAAAAGAACGGGAAATTATCTGTGAGGAGATTGACATGATCTACGATCAACCCTCTCAGTACGTACAAGAGCTCCTCAACACCCTCCAATGGCGTGATCATCCTCTGGGCCGCCCCATTACCGGAACCGAAAAAGGTCTTCAGAAAATACACCGCAAAAATATCCTTCAGTATTTTCAACAGCATTACGTCGCCAACAACACCTGGATTATTGCTGCCGGCAATGTGAGTCACGAAAAACTGGTGCGTCTGGCGCGGAAATACTCAAAGCACATTCCTACAGGCCCCCTCAACCAATACATTCCCTTTGTCTCTCAGCAGAAAGAAGCACAAGTCCTCTGCGTTGAACGAGATGTGGATCAAACACAGTTTGCGTTGGGGATTCGCACCTTTGCCCGCTTCCACCCTTCCCGCTATGCGCTCAGAATGATTAATACGCTGGTGGGGGAAAACTCCAGCTCTCACCTCTTCCAGGTAATCCGCGAAGATGAAGGCCTGGCCTACTCCATCGGCAGTTCTTCCAGCGCATTTTATGACATTGGAGACTTGGTCATCTCGGCCGGCGTCGATGAAAACAAAGTGGAAAAAACGGTTAAAATCATTTTGAAAGAGCTCAAACGCCTGGCCGAACGCCCCCTGAGCAAAGAAAAACTCAAACATGCCCAGGATTACATTATCGGTCAGCTGGAGCTCAGCCTCGAAAGCACGGAAAACCAGATGATCTGGCTGGGAGAACAACTCCTGAGTGGTGGAAGATTCGCTTCGCCCGAAACCATCAAGCGGGGTATTTGCAAGACAACCGCCGAAGAAATACAAAAAATACTTCAGCAGATTCTCTCCCCGGAGCGCTACAACATGACCATCGTAGGCCCACACCAAAACTCAGATTCTCTGAAGAATATCCTCCAGAAATCCGCCTAAGGCAGGACCAGGAGAGCTGATAAATCAACCTGCCGGAGGGGCTGGGCTACCCTCATTATTCCATTTTATAGATTCTCTCCATCAGCTGCCACTTCTCATCAGCAGTAGCATCAGCTGAGGCCTTCTGGAATTTAGAAACCGTCGCCTCCCACTCGGCCTGACGCGGCAGAGAGCCCAGCTTCTTCATCGCTGCATCGTGATCAAAATCAGGTTCTGTATCCATAATCATGAAAAGCGTCGTCCCCAGAAGGTAAATCTCCATATCCACTATCCCGACGGCCTTCATCCCCTCGGAAATCTCGGGCCACGTCACTCCTGAGGAGTGGAGCCGGCAATACTCGGCGATGAGTTCAGGGTCGTTTTTGAGCTGGAGTGTTTTGCAGTAGCGTTTGTAAGGCTTCATAGAATTATCTCTTCTTTCAAAATCAAGGCTGTTTCCAGGTAATTGACATCGCATCTCCCAGACCTTCACTCTCTGCCGAAAGCAGCTCGGCATTGGGAAGCGTCTTCAAGATAGTCGTCATGGCATCTTTCTTCTTTTCAAGCTCTTCGAAATAACGCTTCATCATACCGCGAAAGCGCACCGCACCATTGAGGCAGAGAAATCCACCGGTTCGTAAAAGAGGCCATAGTGTCTGGAGATAATCTTCGTTGCGGTCCCGGTCTGCATCCAGAAAGATCAAATCAAAATTTTTCTTTAGCTTTTTAACTTCCTGATGTGCATCTCCTTCCAGGCAAGTCACGATGGAGTCCACACCGCAATCGCGCATGTTTCTCTTGGCCTCAAGCACCCGCATTCGGTCAATTTCAATCGTAGTCAGCTTTCCACCTCCTTGCGCTTCCAAGGCCGTTGCCATCCAGAGAGTGCTGTATCCCTTGTAAGTGCCGACTTCCAAAACCCGGTAAGCATGGCTCATCCGGATTAATAGATGGAGCAGATGCGCATTTTCCCGAGTATTATTCAGCCCGGTCAGGAGCCGCTCAGCCTCCATACTCCGCATGAGCTCTTTTCGCGCCGCGGCTTTCATGGGGTCAACAGAGGCTCTCCTTGATGAACTGGCGGAGGCAGCCTCCCCGCTCAGGGGCAGTGAACCCATAGCCCCCATCCATGCAAGAAAAGCACCGCCGGAGACTCCAAGAAATTCTCGACGTTTCAAGCGCTTCATTTAAGGGACCAGTTCCAGCACTAAGTCATCCAGATAAAAGGACGCCGTAGTATTTTCCAAAGCACAGAAACCCAACCAGCGGGCCCTATTCCACTGCGGATTACAGGGCAGGTCCTGGAATTCCTTCTGGCTTCCGTCAGGAAGGGTTACTTTCAGACTCCACTTGCCTTGAGCCTTATCTCCCAGAGGCGCCAGTATTTCGATTCCGACCCACTCTTCATAGGGGCAATCCAATAGCTTTTGATCCTGCACATTCAGGCCCCCATTTTTGAAGAGAAGACTGGGGCCCACCAAATAGGGGTTCCCCTCGGAGCGTATCTCATTGTGAGCCACCACATCCTTGCCCAAGCGGATTTTATAAGAAAACTTCAGTGTTCCCTGCGTATAGCGGGGATCAAAGTAAAAATGTGGATTAAAAGTATTCTTGAGCTCAGGATTATCCCGAACCAGTAACGAATACTTTCCGCTGACGGCTTGTTGGTCACTTAAGCCTACCAATCCGCTTTTATCTTCCTCATGAATCGAGGTAATCCCCTTCAAAATACTGATTTGAGGATTCTCAAAATCTTCTTTGAAACTCAAGGGAGGAGCTTCATATACCTTTCCAAACCCAGGATATTGGAGAGATTTTGCCAAAGCAATCCACTCAGGGTTCCCCTGTACTCCGGACATTGTAATATCAAAGGCCTTGAAACCGATTTTCTCTGCGGGCGAGCCTTTTTTCAGACGGAAGTCTCTTTCCTGCACATTTTCAAAAAGCGGGTTCGCGATCAGAGAATCTTTGTCCTTGCCGCTGGCTTTCCACTCGTCAAAGGTTTTCCCCGCGAAATCTATCGCGTTACTGGAGACGTTCCAATAGAGGTTATGGTTCATCTTCACTTTTGCGCCGGCTGCCCAGCCGCCATATCCCAGGAGCCTGCCTTTGTCAAAAACAACGATGTTATTCTCAAAGATAAAGGAGGTATGTTCCTCAGAACGGGTTACAGCGATCTGTCCCTCTTCGCTGAAAGCAAAGATGTTGTTGCGAACCGTATTTTCCCGTCCATAGTGCTGATGGAATCCACCGTCCTTGGTGTTATAAACCAAATTGTCATCAAGTAGCATTCCCGCAGTTCCTTCATCGGGATAAAGCCCCCAGCCGCCATATGCACTGGAGTAGATGTCATGAATGTGATTGCCTCTAAGCACGGTACCGGCAGAATTGCCCAAGGTGTAAATACCACCCATATCGCTCAGTATTCGATAGCCGATATGGTGAATATGGTTATAGGCGACCAAGTTCCGTTGTGAACCACTCTCTGCATATCCCCAGACCCAGCCGACTGATACGCCGGTATACATGTGGTCGGAAATTTCATTGTGGGTGATTCGATTATCCGAACTCTGCCCAATCCAGACACCGGTGGCTGATGGATGGACACGTCCACTGCTTTGAATAATGCAGTTATCAATCGTGATAAAGCCGGTTCGTTCGTTCTCCGGCCTGTTTTGCGTCTCTCCAATACGGATTGCGGTGGCTCCGATATCAAAAATGCGACTCGAATTCACAGAGCAGCGGACCGAGTCTTCCTTGATCCAAAGGCCTACATTGCCTGTATGTTCAATAGAGCAATCGTTGAAAAGAACGCTCTCAGCGCTATTGAGGAGAAGGGTTGACTTCTGGCAATTCATTGCCGCCTGTCCCGGAGGGACACCCTCGGGAGGCGTCTGAAATTCTGTGTACTTGAAATTAATATCGTTAAATTCCAGGAATTTGACCCGATTCTTCCCCTTTTCACCGGCAACTTCCAACAGAGACTCCAGTCTGGGATAAACGAATTCAGAAGTGGTGACATCTTCACCCTCCAGTGGATAATAGTACAGCCAGCCATCCCGATCCAGAAACCACTCCCCGGGAGCATTCAATGCTGACTTGCTGTTTTCCAGATAATAAAGGCTGTCACGAACCATCATATTGTGGGGCTGCATTTTTCTCCCCTCAGCGGTCAGGACGCCCTGAGCCGGGTCTGCCGACGTAAGCCACTCGCGAGTCGAATCCCACTTGTGAATAACATGGATTTGCACATCTTTCAAATCCTGCTCTGAAAGGCCTTGAAGAGAGCCGGCAATGGCAGGGTCGATCTTGAAGGTATGAAGCTTCAATTCTTTACCGGGAATGTCAGTTTCACTGACTCCCTGCAGGCGGTCAAAACTCCAATAATCCGGAGTCCGGGCCCTCACAGCCCGCTTACCATTCACCCATAACTGCTCAAACCTTTTCCCCTCCTTGAGTTCAACTTTCGCCTTCCAGACACCGGGGATGCCTGCATCCTTTTCCCAGTTCAGGGTCAAAGCCGAACCGCCGCTCAGCACCACTTCTCCTCCGCCGGTGGCCATGTATCTGACCGGAGCCTCTTCGGATATCCCGGAATCTTCATGCGTGAAAACAAGTTTCTGATTCAGCTCATAAACACCCGGATTCAAGTTAATGGTTACAGACTCTTTGGGATTAGCCGTGCGGAAAGCCCGAGCAGCCATCTGAGCCTTTTGGACCGTGGCAAAAGGCTGTGAAGTTGTGCCCGGCTGAGCATCGTTACCTTCCGGAGATACATAAAAATCAGCTCCGAAAAGTGTGCAAGTCCCCAGGCTGAATAATGTCAAAACTGGAAAAAACTTCTTCATCTCTGATCCTATATTTTTGGGTTCAGTACAGGTTAAATGATTAAAGGTATTTACTTAATATCGGTTTGAGTTTCTCTACCCATTCTTGCGGCCAACATTCTCTGGCGGTAAAAATGGCGTTCTTTAGTGCCGAATGGCAAGGCCAGTTGGCTTCCAAGGGAATTTTGGAGACTGTTTTTCTGAGAATGTCCTTGGCCAAAATAATATTTTTGGAGAAGTTCTCCATGATCATCTCCAAGGTTACATGATCCTCGGTGACGTTCCAACTGTCATAGTCTGAAACCATGGCAATGGTCGTGTAGGCAATTTCCGCTTCTCGTGCGCAACGGGCTTCGCCCATATTTGTCATGCCGATCACGCTATGGCCTTCGTTGTGATTGCGTATGGATTCGGCTCGGGTACTGAAAGCGGGTCCCTCCATATTCACATAGGTCCCGCCCAAGTGAACCCGGGCATCAAGCGTTTGGGTCACTTCATATACGATCCGGCTCAGCTCCATACAGATGGGCTCCGCAAAAGCGATATGGGCCACGATGCCATTCCCAAACAGGGTCTGATTTTGAGTCGTGCGTAAATGGTCGATAAATTGGTCAGGCAAAACGACATCGCAAGGTCTGAACTCCTTTTGCAGGGAACCGACCGCCGACACACTCAATATCCACTCAACGCCCAACTTTTTAAGAGCAAATATGTTCGCTCTGTGGTTGAGATCGCTGGGCAGTATCCGGTGTCCCCTCGCATGTCTGGGAAGAAATGCCACGGACCTGCCATCAAGCTTGCCCGTTAAAATCTGATCTGAAGGGGGACCAAACGGTGTTTCTACAGTGATCCACTCCTGTTCCGACAAGCCCTCCATATCGTAGAGCCCGCTGCCGCCAATAATTCCAATTCTCTTGCCGCTCACCGCCCCTGACTATAGGGCAGACAACCCGGTACTGCAAGCCAAACCTGACTTAGCGGCTCACCCAAAACGCCTTAAAACGGGCATCAGAGTAAGTTTCAGCTCTGATGCCGTAAGATGTTTTATATTGAGCTCTTAGAGTTTTTAGAGAGTCGGGTACTCCCAAGGTCCTCTATACCTGCGTTTGAGTAGGGAGGCTGCCTCCAGGTCGTTGGCAAAAGAGAGCTTCTGCGCATCCCAGTTAAGACTGCGTCCCAGTTTCAATGAGATCATGGCCAACAGACAGCTTGCTGTGGCATTGTATATATCCTCAATATCGGATACCGGCTTCTTTTTGGATTCAATACAGCTCAAGAAGTCAGCCCAGTTTTCCTTGATGTTTTGTTCATCGGGCTTGTGGAGCTGAGAAGCCATGCGGATAGGCTCAGATCTATTCACCGGATAAAACACCCAGCCGTTAATCCATCCCAAGTGAAGGACGCCTTCAGTTCCATAAAAATAGCAACCAACCTCTTCGCCTTTGCATTGATTGTTCCCGGCAAACTGACGATGCTCCCAGTAAACATTCACTCCCTCTTCATATTCGAAAGTCGCTATCTGGTGATCAGGGGCATCCGTAGTCTGCTCCGTCTCGTTCAGAATGACGGGTCCGCGAACCGGGCGACCGCCCATCGAGAAAATACGCTTGAGCTGCTTGAGGTCAAGAATCCATTGAATCTGATCAATCCAGTGAATTCCCCAGTCTCCCAGTTGTCCATTAGCAAAATCCAGGTAGGAACGGAATCCGCGAGGGTGAGGACCGCCGCCCCAGGGATTATTGACATCCCCGGCGAAAGGTCTCAGCGGGGCCGGACCGCACCACATATCCCAATCCAACGTTTTCGGCGGTTCGGCATTTTTTTGAGGTCTTTCCGGACCTCCTCCGTAATTTACAAAAGCTTTTACCAGCCCAATCTTACCCAGCTTGCCTGAGCGAATAAACTCTCTGGCGCTGATGTTATGTGGAGAAACCCTGCGATGGGTCCCCGATACTGCCACTCGGTCCGCAGCACGTGCAGCCTTCACCATGGCCGCCCCTTCCAGGAGAGTATGGCTGATCGGTTTCTCTACATAAACATGGGCCCCGTGTTTCACGGCCTCGATAAAAACCAGAGGATGCCAGTGGTCCGGAGTCGCCACGATCACGATCTCCGGTTTCTCTTTTTCGAGAAGCTCCCGATAGTCGCCATAGGTTTTGGGAGTGTCTCCGGTAAGTGTTTTCACCTTCTCAGCGGCTGCGTTCAAGAAGCGCTGATCCACATCGCAAAGTCCCACCACCTTGGACTGACCGCTGGCCATCGCTTCGCCCAGGATGTTCATTCCCCACCAGCCGGTTCCGACCAAAGCTGTCTTGTACTTTTTAGCAGGAGTATCCGCCTTGATGTAGGGCATGGCCGACAGAGTCGCACCTGCCAAAACAGTGTTTTTTATAAAATTTCTCCTATTCATAGCATGAAAACAATCGTTCACGATTGTGCAATCACAACCGGCAAGAGTCAAGGTCTTCCCTCCTGTTTTTTGATTTCGGGATTTTCTCTTTTAAAGAACCAGATATATCCGGTAATGATGAAAATTACATGATCTAACCGACTTTATAGAATACAGTCCCCTTTTACGGAGTCATTTCTATCCGATACCAACCGGAGGCGTTGGCGGTGGCCGGCTGAGACACCGTGACAGAGAGTTCTCCGTCTGCACCCGGGCGCATCGGCTCACCCTCCGGAAACCATTCTTTCAAATCAATACTGCTCTGCAACTGGTAACTCTTCCCTTTTACTCCAAGCCAAACAACGGAAGGCTGAGAGTCTTCACCCTCAAAACGGGTAAAAAGCTTCAAATTCGAGGCCGGATTCAAAGGATCCGTCCCTGCCCAAAACTCATCCCGGTCGCAGAGTCCATCCCCGTCGCTATCTTCCTTTTCCTCTCCCGGAGAGAGTAATTTCTCGAAAAAGTATTCTTCCCATTCGTCGGCTATTTGATTCTTATTCTCGTCATTGAGGGAGTAAACGCCTTCGAAGAGAACGCTCCCAGCTTCCGGTGCCAGCGTTTTGGTTTCACTCTGAGGCGTGATATGCCAGGGGACCTCCTCCCAACTCAAAGTATAATCGCAGTCGGTCGGGATAAAGGCGCTATAGGATAAGCCTCCGCCAGACAAATCGAAAAGCGGATCTTCTGCTGAGCTCAGCTTCCATTGTCCGGCTGAGAGATTACTCACCACACGAAACTCTCCTTTCCCGGAGTTTTCGACGTGGACCGAGACATCATCTATATACCATCCGGGTATCTGATCTGAGCCAATCGACAGGAAATTATAATACCATTGGAAACGAACCGTACTCCCAGCCCACTTGCTTAAATCTACTTCCACCTCTTCCCATTGTCCCCCTGTCGAATCATCCGCGAAAGAGTCCAACGTCACCCAGTTAAGTCCGTTATCCGCGGTAATGGAAAGCTCTCCCGCATTTAGAAGCACGAACTCTTCCCAGGTAATCATGTCGTAGGCTGTCATGAAACTCAGTGTGGCCTGAGTACCTTCAGGGATATAGAGAGCAGGACTGAAAAGGGCCGCTATGGAAACCTCATCACGATTTGCCTGAAGATTAATTCCATAACAAGAGCTCCCTGAGTATGCTCCGGGAACAATATTTGCAAGCGCCGGGCTGGGTGTGCCTCGTTCCCATATACTAGCGTTGCCCCAATCCAGGGTGGATTCGTCACTCATGGTCAGCCAGAGTGAATTCTCCGTTTCAAAATCATCTTCCCATGGCAAAGAAAGCGGTGCAGGAGTCTTCAAAAGATAGAGTTTGCCCGCGTTATCGTCAGAACCGGTATTCTTAGCCGCATCGCGAGAGCTGACCCGGAAATAGTAAACCTTATCCGGCAGTAATTTCGTGATTGTGAGAGAATGCGTATAGGTAAAAACCTCATTGTAAACCGAGCGCCCCAGAGAGGGAGTCTCGCCAAACTCGACTAATGAATCAGACATCTCATCCGTCAACCAGGATATCTTCCCATCCATATAATCCAGCTCGATGGAGGTCTCGCTGATGGTTGGAGCAATGGTGTCTATTTCCACTTGAATCTTCTCGGTTCGGCCCTGTGATTCATCGAGATATTCTGCATAGAGGAAATCACCATCCGCCGCCCGCAGATATTCCTCTGAAGGCATCTGGTCGAGATCCTTTAGCGCGACAAAGCCTCGGAATACTCCCGGATAAACTGAGGGCAAAAGCATGAGCTCGCGCTTCTCAGCATCTGAATCGGTATAGACCTGTATGGCAACCCCATCCCTCCCGGCTAAATCCGAATCAGCCAATTCAATCGTCGCCAGCGAGGGAACCGTATAAGCCGAATCAGTGAAAGCAAGGCTCCCATAACCATCGAGTCCCGGGCACAAAAATTGAAGCACACGCCTGAAAATTTCCACTCGGTTATTGGGAAAATCTCCCTCCATCGGGATGGCATCTATCGGGAAACTGAAAAACACGGTACGGCCGGAAGTTGCCTCCACAGAGCTGGACGGGTATTGAACACCGACCGCTCCAAGCTCTCCGTGAAAAACTGCAGATGCACCCTCCCCCGCAACGAACGTATCCGACAAATCAGGCCCCAGCTCATAGAAATCTGAAATCCTCGGGAACTCCGAATAATCCAGCCAGAGATCGACCGAGTTGCCAATGGAGCTGCCCGGCACTCCCAAAATGAAAGGTGCTTCCGTATCCTCGGTATAAGAAGCGACATGCAGAACCTGATTCTGAAAAGCGGGACTTCCCCAGCTCAGTATCTCCATTGAGGAAAGGAAAAAAGCCCCACCTCTCTGAACATAAGCGACAATGGCCTCCAAATTTTCCGCCGGAATCAGATAGGAGCTCACCAGGTCCAGATAGTTCATGTCATTGAGCCTCCAGATTACTGCATCATAAGCAATCAAATCCTCCAGTAGCGGCAGTGAACCCATCTCATCCAGGCTCCAGAGCTCATATCTGTAGCCCAGCGCATCCAATGGATCCGTGTAACCGCTTAAAGGCGGAGGAATAATTTCAAAGCCGAATAATTCTCCCGAACTCATGGAGCTGACTCCATCCACCAGCAGGATGCTGGCAGATTTTTCTACCTGGAATGTAAAATACTCTCCGTTATTATCCTCAATCGTCACGTTTCCGGCCTGGTCCACCGCTTCAATCAGATAATAGTACGCACCCTCCTGCAAACCTGATAAATAGAACTCATGCTCCAAGCGATAACCGGGCACAGTCACCTCTTTATCCAAGACCCGGTCAGAGCCATAACGAATCGTTATTTTGCTGAGTGTATCAGTCTCCAGATAAATCGTGGTCTTCCCAAAAGAAAACCAGGATTCCTGGGCAACTACCTGCGGCGGCATCGAGTCCGTCAGGGCTGTTGCCGTAATAATCGCCTCCGGATGGGCATCGTGGTAAGTCGCGATAATCATCTCACCATCCAAAACAGGAAGCATGTCATCCTCTAAAATAATATCCACCAGTGCATTTACCGTTCTCAATTTCCCGGCAAATCCCGATCCGCCTATCGGGAGCAAATCGAGCTTTCTGCCCTGAGGAAATGAATCCGAGGTTACCGTGACAGTGACTTTATCTTTCGGGTCCAAATCCGCATCATACAAGGTAACGAGAATATTATCCCAGTCGCGGTAGAACCCCCGATCCATCAAAAGGATTCCTCGGCTGGGCAACGGGGTCGGCTCGGAACCCTCCAGACAAATCAGGTTTTGCTCGCTCTCAATGGCGAGATCGCCCGCAATCACCAGCGAGAAATCCTGATCAATTTCCGCTGTATCAGTTCTGGCATCCTCCGACACCCGAAACGCTGAGACACTCACCTTGTACATTCCGGGCATTGGTTCTGGCAGGTAAAAACCTTCCACGTTGTTTCTGCGGTCGGGAGAAGAGCCTGGGATTGAACCCCCGTTCAAAAACTGGTTGCCGTAATAAACCATTCCATCCGGAGCGATGACCTGCAAATCCAGATCATTCACCAGCGATAAAACCGCCGAGGGCAATCCGGGCACGTCCGTATAAGCCATCGTTATTTTGAGAGGCTTTTCCGAGTTTTTTATAAGGATATCCCGGCTCCACTGCTCTCCCTGGCGGAGCAAAACAGACTGGTTTTCGCAAAGAAAAATCCGGTCTGATCCGATGACCTCTGGCAGCCAGAGCCGTCCCCATCCTTCATCATTATTAGGAACCGGACGTGTGCCATAGTCATCGTTCATATCCGTCGCTGTACTGATCATGAGCGCTTTCAGTAAAGAGGGAGAAGGGCTTTGCTCTCCACACATTTCCCGAAAATATTGAATAATGACCGCAGCAGCACCGGTAGCCAGAGGGCTGGCCATACTCGTTCCGCCCATATAAGTATAGTGATCATCAATCCCAAGCCACTCGTTACCTTCCGGTGCCGAGGAAGACCGAGTCGAGGATATCCAGGTTCCCGGAACCACAATATCAGGTTTGTAGCGCCCATCCTCAGTTGGTCCACGACTGGAAAAATCAGCCATGGCATCTATCCCATCCTCATAAATATAGAGCACTTCGCGAGCACTCTGGCTGGCACCCACCGTAATGACGTTCTTGCCGACACCCGGTGTGATGAGGGTCTGAGTACCCGGCCCGCTGTTGCCAGCAGCAAAAATATAAGCCATTTCCTGACTCCCCTCTGCCTGAAAATCCGAATCCCTCACCAATCCGTCATACTCGGCTGCATAGCTGTCATAGCGGCCACTCTGCTCCGCACCCCAGCTGTTGTTGACGACGCTCACCCCTTCGCGATACGCATCTATAGCCAGTTGTTGGAAGTCTTCCGTCAGAAACAAAGAACCCGTTTTATCGATTATTCTCTGAGCAACCAGTTTTGCACCCGGCGCTGTGCCCAGTCCGAAAAGATAACCATCATCGTTGACCGTACCCCAGCCCAACATCCCGTTAGCCACCACCGAACCGGCCACATGAGTCCCATGTCCATGTTCATCAGCAGCCGAAATCACGTCGCCGTAGAAGAAGAGAGCTTTAATTTGGTCATTCAAATCCGGATGGAGAAAGCCCAGTTTACCCGAATCCATCCCCGTATCCGCAACGGCCGTCACCACTCCGCTGCCGTCATAACCGAGATCTTGTGCAAAAGTGAGATGCCCCGCCCCGCTGTCTCCCTCAATAATTTTGGCGGCCACCTCACCAAGCAGCTTCGGCTTTGCGGCTGGCTCTATCCAGAGAATATTGGGGTTCAAAATAAGCTCCTCGAGGACCATTCCGGTTGCCAGACCGTTTAAAAAAATCGCATTCCCCTGCTTCCCCGTTTGGCCCGGGGAGTGAATCAGTTTCTTCAGACTCTCAATTTCCTCTTCAGAGGTATCCTGAGCCAGAATCACACGGATTTTCTGAGGCGTCCCGGAAAGATTCCATCCCGGAATGTCCGTGATGCTTTTCAGTATTTTATATTCAGGCTTGTATTCCCCGCTCCAGACAACGAGCTCGGATAAAAGAGAATCATCAGAGGAGGCTGCCGCCTCGACTTTTTCAGAGGGCAGCACCCTGCAAATCCAGCTGTTATCGGGCAGATAGCGCAGAGGCTCAATCCCCTGTTTTTTTAAAACCGCTCTTTCAAGTTCGGTAAGAGGTGCGTTAAAGGTAAAAATTTGCAGAGCTCCCTGAGAGCTGCTTGAGGGCCGGACCTGCCGGATGGCGTTAAAACTCGAGGCGCTTTTATCCGCCTTCAAGGTCGCATTTCGAAGGAGAACATCGGCAGGTAATTTCGCACCCATGCTGAACAAAATCAGCATACCCAAGACCCAAAGAATTCTCCTTGTGGAAAGGTGTGTTAACAAACGCACTCTCATGTTCAAATTATACTCCGCAAAAACGCCTATTGCAAACGGAGAAAAAGACACCGGGGGCAAGCGCTTGAAACACTTACCCCCGGTACTATTAAGTATTTTTGTTTAAAACAACCCTCTCTTATGCAGAGAGAATCTCGTTGACCTTCTTCATGACTTCAAAGGCATCCGCCACGTAGAGAACATCGGTTTTACCCCGAGCCCATCCACAATTAGCATCCATATTGACCGCACGGCGCTCAGTTACGAAACGCCATCCAACGACATGAGGCTCCTCACCGTGGCAGCAAGTCGCCAGACCCTTGGAATGGCGGGGCGTACTGCCCGTCTGCCCTACCTGGTTCAGGTGAGTCATGAAACTCAGAACGGCATTTCCTTCTCCGGATTGATCCACCAGAGATTTCGTGCTTCCCAGAGAAGCCTGTGCCTTGCCGAGGAAATCTAAAATTGCCTTTTCAGCTTCTCCAGCATGAATCTGCCCATCCGCCTGCTTCTTGGTCCAGCCGGCTCCAGCCACAAAGAGCAACTTCGCATCCGGGCGGATCGTCTGGGCCGTTCCTGCAGGGTATTTCAAACCCAAAACCTTTGTTCGTTTGGCAGCATCCGGCAGAGCGACAGAAAGCATCTGCACCTGTACTGAGCTCGCGCTGAAAGCCTGGGGTACCACGTTGCCCGGCTCCAAACCCATGACCCAGGGACGCTGCGGACGACTGAAACAAGCCTCCATGCGCTGACGATAAAACCAGCGATTAGCCAAAACCTTGCCCTCTTTTGCTGTTACAGAGGTAATATGCGTATCGGCACGACCGCCCAAACGCATCGCCAGAGCAGACAACACCCGATTGGCCCGGCTGCTGCCGGGGACCAGGATGACGGTTGCCTGACTCTCTTTGAGTAAAGCTTCAGCCGCAGGCAGATCGCTTGAATAACGGGCGAAAGCGAAATCCTCGCCTTCTACTCCGTAAAACTTGGCCGCGCCGCTACCGCCCAGAGTATTGGCCGCTTCCTGGACTTTTTCACCTATCAAAGCCACTTCCCAGGAACAGCCCAAAGATGCCGCTAAGTTAGCTGCAACAGTCGCGCCTTCCGCCAAAAGTTTGGAGGAAGCCTGATCTGCAAAACCTAATAATAAAATCTTTTCCATTCTACCGCCTCCGTTTACTTCTTGATCCATTCCACAATTTCACGCGCAATCTCATCCGCCGGCATATCCTTGACGATCCGGGTGTCGCGCAACTGCTTGGGCAAACTCACGGAAACATATTCCACACCGTCCAGGCCCACCTCTGCTTTAACAGCTTTCTGCAAAGCCGGCATAATTGAGCGCATATTCACCATGCCCACCTGTGGGTTGTTGGTCGGCTCGGGCAGGTTACCCGTAGCCCAACCCAATACCGCAGGCGCACCCGCGCAGAGACTCTCCTGATGGCAAGCTCCTTCCACGCGCTCTAAAACAGTGAAGGAACCATCTTCAAGGACTTTAATCTCATCAACGCCCATAAACTGATCGTGAATTCCTAAAGCATCACCTACCAATTGAAGCGTAGAACCGGCTCCACGAGAGGCTGATTCCCATCCGCCGAAAAGCAGAACGCGCCCCATATCCAACCCTGCAATGCCTTGAATCGCTTTCACCAGAGCTGAAGCGCAATCAACCGAACTCATGAATCCGCCCGCATTGCCTTCCACTGGTACAAAACTAAAAGCTGCCTTTTGAGCCACGCTCATCATCAGCTGCTGAAGTTTTGCCTTGGGTCCCAGGCTCACCAGCCAAACTTGGGAACCGGGAATCTGTTTCGCGAGATTAGCAGCCTCAAAAAGTGCATGCCCGGCCCAGGGGTCCAGTGCCGCAGGCAACATCAACTCATTTTTCAACGCAGGACCGCCGGGGGTAGAAATCGGCTCCAGAGTCTGAAGCGGATCCGGCACCAAGCTCCCGCAAACGATAATTTGATAAGCATTTGCCATATAATAAAATCTTTAAATAACTTCCTTCCTAAGAGCTGAATCTCTTTTCACCCGGCAGATCGACAAAAAACACCCGTCGGCTCACAGTTCAGCTATCGCAACCCAAAAATCAGAGCCAAACCGCTCTTTGAACTGGTCAGCCAATTTTTCCGCAGCACCCCGACCGGAAACCAAAGCAAACGTGGTAGACCCACTCCCGCTCATAAGTGTAACATCGGCTCCATGCTCCCTCAAGAACTTCTGATACTCGGCCAAAAGAGGATATTGAGGCAAAACAGGCGCTTCCAAAGAATTGTAAAATAGGGGTGCGCTTTCCGTGAGAGTCTTCCCTCTCAGCGCCGCAGCCAGCTCATCCACCCTGCCCGGTCGGCCCTTTTGATCCGAAGGATATCGGGCCAATTCTTTATATGCCCAGGCTGTGGACACCCCAAAACCGGGTTTTATGAGGATCATCCCCTTTCCTGACAGAGCAGATAAGGAGCTCAATATTTCCAGTTTTTCTCCACGCCCGCGACCGATAGCCGGCGCATCCTGCAGAAAAAAAGGAACATCCGAACCCAGCAAAGAGGCCAACCCGCTCAACTGCGTCTCTTCCAGCGGGTGATCATACTCCCGGTTTAGCGCCCTCAGGGTGAAGGCTGCATTAGCACTGCCAGCTCCCAGCCCCGCTTCCGCAGGTAAATTTTTGATCAGGTGAATATGCCCCTCGGGTTGAATCGCCGCTTTTTCAAAGAAGAGCATTGCCGCCCGATAAACCAGATTCGTCGGCCCGGTGGGCACGCGGTCCGTATTGCAGGTGAAACGGAAGGCTCCGCCGTTCCTCTCCAGCTCCAATTGATCAAAAATCGGTACGGGATAGAAAAGAGTCTCCAGGTCATGAAATCCGTCAGGACGGGGACCCAGAATATTCAATATCAGATTGACCTTGCAGGGGCTGGAGTATAAGGCCATAGAAATAACACAAGACGCCCGGCCGAGGCATCAACCAGGGACCGGGCGGTCTTTAGCAAAAGAGAAAACCTCTTTTATTTAAAAACACTGAAGCGGCTACCCGGGATAAACGGAACCACGTCTCCACGAGGGCCGAAACCGATATCAGAACCCGGATCCCACATGGTGTCCGCCATGGGGGTGGGGGTGTAGTTATCCGGATAGCGAGGATATGCAGGGTACATAAAACCCTTGTCATAAGGACCAAAAGGACTACTCACGATCTCAGCAACTCCAATACCCGTACGGGCCAGAGAGCGGCAAAAACCCTTCAGAAAACCTTTGGTCACACCGCTACGGCCATCCCAGACGGCCCCTTGCTCCATTTCATAACGCAGCTCTCCCCAACGAAGGAGTTCTCCCGTGTTGGATATGCCACGCCCCATCTTGGTAGCAGGACCCTCACATCCAGTGAGGACAACCGCACCCGCCAGTGCAATCACTAAAGGCAATGTTTTAACAGCACTCATCATAAACCGCGCTCATTAGAGCAGTAATACGCCCCCCTGTAAAGTATGTTTTTTCTTTTTCAGAAATTTTTATTTTGCCCCGCCGGCACCGAAATTTTACGGCAGCGGTTTTCGCCGAGAAATAACCTCTTGAGGCCTATTCAGGGGACATAATCCGGGTATACAGGGCTGCCCCAGACGACTTCCACGGCGGACATTAAATTGCAAAATGCAATATATAATGAAATAGCTATTGCATTTTGCAATCCCCCCGCTACCCTGAAGAAGGTTATGCAGAAAGAACTGCTGGATTGCATCCCGGATGGAATTTTCACGGTCGATAACAACTGGTGTATTCGCTCCTTCAACAAGGCTGCTGAACAAATCACCAATATTGAACAGGCAGAAGCGATCGGACGCCGTTGCTGTGACGTCTTCCGGACAAGTATTTGTGAAAGTGGCTGCGCATTGAAACGAACCCTCGCTACAGGTCAGCCCATCATCAATAAGGTTGTCTACATCGTGAATGCCAAAGGGGCAAAAATCCCGGTCAGTATCTCCACTGCAGTTCTCAAAGATGATCAGGGCAACATTCTGGGTGGGGTGGAAAGCTTCAGAGATTTACGGGCGGTCGAAGAGCTTCATCGTCAGGTTCAGGAACAAAATCAATTTGCCGGAATTATCGCTCACAGCCCAGTCATGCGCAAAATCTTTGACCTGCTCCCTGCTATCGCTCAGGGACAAAGCACAGTGCTCATTGAAGGCGAAAGCGGTACGGGAAAAGAGCTGGTCGCCAAAGCAATACATAACATGTCCAGGCAGCGATCCAAAAAGCTGGTGGCCCTCAATTGCGGCGCTCTCCCAGATACATTGCTGGAATCCGAGTTGTTTGGCTATAAAGCGGGAGCCTTTACCGATGCGCGTAAAGATAAACCCGGCCGTTTGGCTCTGGCTCAGGACGGTACCCTTTTTTTGGATGAAATAGGCGATATTTCTCCGGCCATGCAGGTCCGCTTACTCCGCGTCCTTCAGGAAAAAACGTATGAGCCGCTGGGCTCGCTCGAACCGGTAACGACCAACGCGAGAATCATGGCTGCAACCAATAAATCTCTGGAGAAGCTGGTTCGGGAAAACAGATTCAGGGAAGACCTTTTCTACCGAATCCATGTCATCCGAATAGAACTCCCATCTTTGCGCAAACGCAGAGAGGATATTCCCCTGCTGATCGAGCATTTCATCACCCATTTTAATTGCTTGCAGGGGAAAGATATTTGCGATGTCTCTCCCGATGTTCTGAGGCGACTCATGGAATACGATTTCCCGGGAAATATCCGCGAACTGCAAAATATCATCGAACATGCCTTCGTTCTTTGCCAGGGAGGTCTCATTGAAATGCAACATTTGCCCCCACAATTGCGCAGCTCTTCCGCAGCCGGGTCTGCACCAATCACCATCCCAATGACACTTAACGCAATGGAAGAAACGATGATCCATGAATCATTGAAACGCAACAAAGGCAACAAAACACGAGTCGCTAAAGAGTTGGGAATCAACCCCAGCACTCTCTTTCGAAAAATGAAGACCTCAAAAACTCGTCCGGATTTTTCTAATAGTGAAGAGGTTTAAAAGCATTGCATTTTGCAATACTTTCACCCGAATAAAGGGCACAAAACTTGAGCCTTTTTTATCGATTTAAAGATTTATAGTATTTTATAATATACTTATTATTAGATATTTATAAATATATTTTTCCCCTATTTTTTCGCTCCTGGCATCCTTTGAGCTCTTCCCTCTTCCGTGGTAGTTGGTATTCCAACTTGGATGGGGCGTGTTTCCCCTGTGCTGGATGTGGCGACTCGTTTTTGGATTGTTCACTGCGAGGAGAATATCCAGGTCAGTCATCAGGAGGTTCTTATTGAACACTCCTCGCCCAATTCGCTCGTGGCGGACCTGAGACACTCTGGTGTGGATATTCTGATTTGCGGAGCAGTCTCTCAGCCGTTATTGCAGGAATTGCTTCGATCTAAAGTACAGGTTTTACCACATATTTGTGGTAATATTGTTGAGGTGGTCTCGGCTTTTCTCGCAGACACACTTGACCAGCCAGAGTTTAAAATGCCGGGCTGTCGTGCGGATCACTGCTCCTTCCACCATGGCTACCGCCATCGTCATGGCCGCGGCCATAAAATTAGACATCAAAAAAATATATAACATGGATTTGCCAAAAAAATTAGATTCGCTCCAGATAACTGGGGAGGTGGCTCGATGAAATGCTCTTTAGATTGTATTCCCTGCCTTGTCCGTCAAAGCTTGATGGTCACTCGGATGGTCACATCAGACGAGGCCATTCAGGAAAAAGTCCTGCGTGAAACCCTCAGCTATGCCAGTAATCTGAATTTACGGCAGGCCCCTCTGCTCAGTCAATGGATATATCGACAAGTACGGAAATATACGGGGCAGGATGACCCCTATCTCCAAATCAAACGCGAATCCAATCGCATGGCATGGGAACTCTACCCGAAGTGGAAAGAAATAATTCTCAAATCCGATGCTCCCCTGGTCAATGCAGTACGCATGGCCATTGCAGGCAACATCATCGATTACGGAGTCAACGCGATCCTGAACACCTCGGATATTCCCTCCATACTGGAAAAATCCTATCACTCTCCCCTGATGGGTGATATCGGAGAATTCCTCAGTGCTTTAGCCAATGCCAAAGACATTCTCTATTTGGCCGATAATGCCGGAGAGCTGATCTTTGACCGATTGTTCATTGAACTCCTGAACCCGGAACATATCACCGTGGTGGTAAAAGCGGGGCCAGCCATCAATGATGCGCTGATGGAAGATGCACAGGCAGCGGGTTTAACCGAATTATGTCAGGTAATTGATAACGGCAATGATGGCCCGGGCACTCTACTCGATTACTGCAGTCCCGAGTTCGTCGAACGATTTAAAAAGGCTGATATGGTCATAGCCAAAGGCCAGGCTAACTATGAAACTCTGGAGGGCTATCCACGCCCGATCTACTTCCTCCTCAAGGTGAAATGCCCTCTGGTTGGTAACCATATTGGCAGTGGAGTGGGAAGCCTGGTCGTTAATAAGAATACTTTTACCGCTTCTGAAGCCGAGAATCAACGGGTTCCGGCCGAGACGGTAATTCAATACAATAACCCAAATCAGAAAGGATAAAAAATGGCACCAATGGGAGATGGAACCGGACCAATGGGTCAAGGACCCAGATCCGGTAAAGGAATGGGACCCTGTGGAGGCGGTCGCGGCCAAGGTCGTGGTCAAGGCCAGGCCCAGGGTCAGAGTCAGGGCGGAGCCTCCGGCGGAGGCCGCGGCATGGGTCGCGGCATGGGAGGTGGTGGAGGCCGGGGACAAGGTCAGGGGCGCGGCCAAGGGCGCGGACGTGGCCAGTCTCAAGGCTAAAAAGTGAAACAGAAAGAGCCATTACCCTCCTTAACCGGAGAAGCTTTTCCCTGTAAAAATCGAATATATACAACCTAACAACCTACAAACGAAAGGAATTAAATTATGCCAGGTGGAGATAGAACAGGCCCTATGGGCCAAGGACCGATGAGCGGTCGAGGCGCAGGCTATTGCGCAGGAAATAATCAACCCGGTTGGACCTCAGCCCCGATGGGCGGAGGAAGAGCTTGGGGTGGAGGCCAAAGTGGCGGAAGAGGCTGGGGACGCGGAGCTCGCCGCTTCCAAGGCAATGCAATGCCCTCTTGGAATCAGTCGGCTATGGTGCCGGAACCTCCTTCTCCCGCCGTTCCCGGAACGACGGAAGAGAACTCTATGGAGCAAAAATTCAATAACCTCCAAAAGCAAGTAGAGGGATTAAGCCAGAGCCTGGAAAAAATCGGGCTGCAGCTGGCTCAATTAGCGAAAAACCAATAAACGGTTTTTAAACAGTGCGGGAGATGGTTTCACCATTAAAGAACTCATCTCCCGAACTAACCTTACAAACCAGCAACACGCTGATTGTAAAGCTGAAATAGAAATATAGAAATATGGACACACTCTTGGCACCCTCACACATGCTCTTCATTTATTGCGTAGCGGTCTTTCTGATCGCCCTGATGGGGGGCTGGTTTATCCTGGCTCTACGACTGAACCACACTCGCTTACAAATCGCTTTGAGCGCTGTGGCAGGTTTGATGCTGGGGATAGGCCTGTTGAACTTTATCCCCCATGCAATCCATCAAAACCACTCGCCAGCCGGAACCATGCGGTGGGTATTATGTGGCTTTCTATTAATGTTCTTCCTTCAGAGACTCTTCCTTTACCACCACCATCACTCTCTGGAATCGGATTATGCCCCCAAACCTCAAGCCACCGACAGCTCAATAAAGGATCACCCCCAAGACACTCCGTCCCTACCCCATTCACACGCAGCAGCTCATAAAGGTATCTCTTGGCTGGGTACCGCGGTGGGTCTATCTCTTCACTCTCTGGTCGACGGAATCGTGTTGGCCACAGCCGCCACTTTCACCGTTCATCCAACGCAAAGCATCTGGACGGGGCTGGGTGTAGCAATGGCTGTTATTCTGCATAAACCATTTGGAGCCGCAGCTATCTCGACACTGATGACCGCTGAAGGATGCTCCCGCTCACTTCAACAGATAGTCAACCTGCTCTTTGCGCTCGTAACCCCTCTGGCTGCCCTGCTTTTTTACATGGGAATCGCCTCGATAGCCCAGACACATCCGGTCTTTCAAGGCAATGCGTTAGCCTTTTGCGCAGGCACTTTTCTGTGTATCGCTTGTGCTGACCTGCTCCCGGAACTGCAATTCCATACACACGACAGACTGAAACTAACCCTTTCCCTCCTGGTGGGTTTATGCGTTGCGTTTTTGGTGGGATATTTTGGCCATCCGAAAGATGCAGCTCACGAATCTCAAGAGCATATGCATGAGCACACTCTGATTCAAAAATCCTTAACACCGTCTCAGTGTTCTGTCTTGACTCAGAACTCCTGATTCGCCAAACTAAGAACATGATGAAAGACAGCCAGACAACACCCCATTGCAAACCTTTCTCATGGAGAGCGCTTACCTCTCTTATCGTAGCCTTATCTTTCTGTATCCTGGTTTTGAGCGGCGCTATCCTTTACATGTCCCCTCCGGGGCGAATTGCCAATTGGACTCATTGGACGATTTCAACACTAACCAAAGATGAGTGGAAGGCGCTGCATCTCTGCTTTTCGCTACTCTTTGTTTTCAGCTCCATAGTGCACCTGGTCTTCAACTGGAAAGCGCTTCTGAGCTACCTCAAAAACCGCATAACCTCCCGCTTTGGTTTCCGTTGGGAGTGGTTTTTCGCACTATTGATCTGCCTGGTTATCTATTTCGGGACGCGTCTCAACCTGCCTCCTTTCGCCCAATGGGTCGAGTTAGGAGAAAAAATTGGGAGGAGTTGGCCTGACTCCCTCAGGCAGGGCCCCATTCCCCATGCCGAACTCCTGACGCTGAAAGAGCTGGCACGGGAAGCCCAAATCGAAATACCCACGGCCATTGAGCGCCTACATGCTTCGGGAGTGACTGAGTTCACCGAGGAAACCGTCGTACAGGTAATTGCAGAAAAAAACAAACGCTCTCCCCGGGAGATTTATGAAATCATACAAGGCAACTCTCTCTCGGAGTCAAGGCAACGAAACTCAATGGGTAGAGGTCTTGGTGGTGGCGGCGGCGGCTCCGGTGGAGGAGGCGGTGGTGGTGCAGGCTCCCTGACACTCGAGCAATACTGCACACAACAAGGCATCTCCCTCAACAGTGCCTTGGAGCTGCTTGGTAATCAGGGAATCAAAGCGTCCGGCGAGCAAACACTGCGCCAAATCGCTACTGACAACGGATATGCCCGTCCACGTCAAATAATGGATCTTTTACAACAGCCTTAGATAAATATATGGAAAGCGAACAGGATACAAAGGAGTTAAGTTCAGAAGTCATCGAAAATCACAATCGCCTGGTTGAAAGGAATACCCGAGCCAGGGAATTGGGTTATGATTTCGAAGAAGGAATAAAATTCGTACTGGAGCAATCCTTGCCTTTGGGCGACTCGGTTCTGGAAATCGGGACCGGCAAAGGGCGCTTTATGACCGCCGTAGCTCCTCATGTCAAAGAGCTCACCACGCTGGATGTCTCGGCCGAAGAGCAATACTTTGCACAGCTTAATGCCGCCTATGCCGGGATACAGGGCAAAATACGTTACCTCATTCAAGATGCAGCCTCACTGCCCTGGCCTGATACGACTTTTGATGCAGTCTTGACCATGAACGCCATCCATCATATCCCCCACTTTGAACAGGTACTCGGGGAAATGCAACGCGTTGTGAAGCCGAAGGGCAAAATCGTGTTGGCCGATTTTTCTCCACGTGGATTTCAGGTCATTGGCCGAATCCATCGCTCTGAGGGCAAAGTCCATCAGCGTCATTTCCATGATTTGCGCAATTTTCAGAAACTCCTGAGAAGCCAGGGCTGGACGACTCGTCTCCGCAAGGGCTACCTGCAGGAAGTTTTGGTTGCCTGGCAGAAAACCTAAACACATTCTCCCTGTTAAGAGAAGGCTGGCGCTCAAACATGGTATTTGGTGACTTACCCTCTCTTGACAATCCCCTCATGTGCATCTACTTTTTGAATGTGATGCTGAGTGTGGCTAGCTACTTACCTGCAAAGACAACGTTTTTGCAGAAGGGATGTTATGCAAAGATGGAGACCTCAGCAGCGAACCTGTTAGCTTTTAAAATATGAAATACATGACGACTCATCTTTTCTGTGCCCTCCTTTCGGGGACCTTAATCCTCCTTTCCGGATGTGGCAAATCGGAACCACCCTCCCAGACTGCTAAATTACCGACGGCTTCCATACGGGTCGAGCAAGTCCAAAGCCGTTCTTATCAGCAGAAAGATGAAGTGGCGGGCACGGTTCGCTCCAAGTTGAAGGCCATGATCGAAGCCAAGGTCAGCGGGCGTATCAAAACTATTTCAGCTCAGGTGGGTCAGGAAGTTGCCCAAATGGATCCCCTCATAGAGCTCGATGCCCAGGAGATCAGCTCCCGCTATGATCAGGCCGTGACAGCACGCGAACAGGCCCTCTCGGAATGGAGAAGGTACGAAGCTCTGAGAAAAGATGAGGTTATTACTCAGCAGGAGTATGAACAGGTCGAATCCCGTTATCGGATTGCCGATTCCCAGGCACTGGAGGCCAAAACTATGCTTGGTTACACCGCAATCAATGCACCCTTTACCGGTATCGTCACTCGAAAGCTGGCGGATGTGGGTGATTTAGCCTCTCCAGGCAGGCCCCTTCTGGAGCTGGAGGACCCCTTGGCATTGCGATTGGAAGCCGATATACCTGAGGGTCTCCTCGATAGAATTCATTTAGGCGATCAACTTGATGTTCAAATTTCCTCCATCACAAACCGCCTCACGGGCACCGTCAGTGAAATCGCTCCGGTGGGAGATCCTAACAGCCGCACCTTCCCGGTGAAGCTTGATTTACAATCTCAGCCGGGATTGCGTTCCGGGCAGTTTGGCAGAGTATCTGTCCCCATTGGTTTAGCTCAGTCCCTCTTTATCCCCTCGGGCGCCATTGTCCAACGCGGGCAATTAGACCTGGTTTTTGTCGTTAAAGATGGAAAAGCGCTACTCCGTATTGTCAAAACAGGCAAGCGAATGGACGACCAGATCGAAATTCTGGCGGGTCTGGACGCGGGTGAGTGGATCGCTACCCAGAACGCCTCACTTCTCTCCAACGGGCAGCCGGTGGAGGTGCTCCAATGAAGCCCGAATCTCAGGATAAGCAGTCTCTCGGGGTAGCCGGCCGGATTGCCGCCGCTTTTATTGATTCAAAGCTGACGCCCCTGGTCATTATTATCTCCATTCTCCTGGGCGTGGCTGCCGTCATTATGCTCCCGCGGGAGGAAGAGCCCCAAATCAAAGTTCCGATGGTGGATGTCATGGTCTCCATGCCCGGCTTCAGTGCCCAGGAAGTCGAGCAACGAGCCACCAGCCCCATGGAAAAACTGCTCTGGGAAATCCCCGGCGTCGAATACATTTATTCCACCTCGCAACCGGGGCAGAGTCTCGTCATCGTCCGCTTCAAGGTAGGTGAAGATGTCGAAAAGAGCCTCGTAAAACTTAACCAGAAATTACAATCCAATTTTGACCGCATCCCTCATGGCGTGGGGGCTCCCCTCATCAAAGCCAAGTCGATTGATGACGTGCCGATAATGGCGCTCACTTTCCACAGCAGCAAGTACAATCATCTGGAGCTGAGGCGGCTCACTGCCCAGGTGGAAGAATCCATCAAGCAGATACCCCTGGCTGCCGAAACCACGATTATCGGCGGTGCCAGAAGAACTCTCCGCATCCTGCTGGACCCTTCCAAGCTTGCTTCGCGGAACTTGAGCCCCGTCGGTATTGTGCCGATGCTCCAGCAGGCAAACCGTCAATTTGCCTCCGGTGGGCTGACCACCGCCAATCAGGAAATCGTGGTTGAAACGGGTGCCTTTCTCCAGTCAGCCGAAGAGGTCGGCAACGTCGTTGTCGGTGTCTTTTCCGGCAAACCGGTTTATCTCCGCCAGGTGGCCGAAATATTGGATGGGCCCGAAGAGCCTTCTCAATACGTCTTCTTTGGCTTCGGCGCGGCAGAACCCTCAGGCTTAGGAGGAAATAAAGAGCCGGCGGTCACGCTGAGCATCGCCAAGCGTCCGGGGGCCAGCGCCATTCTCGTTGCTGACGAGGTCCTTCGTAAAGTGGAGACACTGAAAGGGACGATTATCCCCGAGGAAGTCGGCGTCACCATTACCCGTCACTATGGCAAAACTGCTTCTGAGAAATCCAATGAGCTCCTCTTTCACATGGCTATCGCCGTCGTCAGCGTTTCCATTCTTATCGTTCTGGCCTTGGGCTGGCGGGAAGCCGGCATTGTGGGAATTGCGATCCCGGCCACGTTGGCTTTGACCCTTCTGGTTTTCCTCCTTTATGGCTTTACCCTGAACAGGATCACTCTCTTTGCCCTTATCTTTTCAATCGGTATCCTGGTCGATGACGCCATTGTCGTTGTGGAAAACATCGTGCGTCACTTCCATCTGCCCCATAACAAAGAGAGAGCCTGGTATCAAATCGCCGTCGAAGCCGTGGGAGAAGTCGGCAACCCGACCATTCTGGCCACTTTTGCCGTGATTTTCGCAGTCCTCCCGATGGCCTTTGTCGGCGGTCTCATGGGACCCTATATGCGCCCGATCCCGATCGGTGCCAGCGCTGCGATGTTCTTTTCCCTTTTGATTGCCTTTATCGTCACCCCGTGGGCTTCCATCCGGATGCTGCGCTGGTGGAACGGTGAGGAGCGTCTCAAAGCCCATATAGAATACTCTCAAGTTAAAAGCGCGCCTCCTCAGCAAAATCAGCAGGAGCCAGAGCATCACAGTCACTTTGAACACGAAGAAGATGCCTTCACCCGCTTCTATCGTAAAATCATGGATCCTCTCATCCACCACCCGAGTTTACGGTGGATGTTCCTCATCGGAATCGTTGTCCTCTTGCTGGCTGCCGTGGTGCTCGTGCCCCTGGGATGGGTCAAGGTCAAGATGCTCCCCTTTGATAATAAGAATGAATTTCAAATCATCCTGAATATGCCCGAAGGCAGTGCCCTGGAAAAAACGGCCCAGGCAGCTCTGGAAATCGGCGAAGCAATCCGGGTGGAACCCGAAATTACCGATTATCAGATCTATGTCGGCACGGCCTCTCCTTTCAACTTCAACGGTCTGGTCCGCCATTACTTTGCACGACAGGGCGCCAGTGTAGCTGATCTTCAGGTCAACCTGCTCGAAAAGCATAAACGCAAAGCTCAGAGCCACGATATCGCCAAACGCATTCGCCCGAGAGTTACGGAAATCGCCGATAAATACGGAGCTCGAATCGCTGTGGCAGAAGTTCCTCCCGGGCCTCCGGTTCTCCAGACATTGGTAGCCGAAATCTACGGCCCCAATGAGGCCTCCCGTATGAAACTGGCCACTCAGGTACGCGAAATCTTCAAAAACACGCCCGGAGTCGTCGATGTGGATTGGTACGTGGAATCCAATCAACCCAAAACCCGCTTCATTGTGGATAAGGAGAAGGCCTCCCTCAACGGCATCAGCGCCGAAACTATCTCCCAGACTCTCCGGATAGCCGTGGGCGGTCAATCCGTAGACCTGCTCCATATTCCCCGCGAGAAGGAAGATATTAACCTCGTGCTCGAAATCCCTCGATCTCTCAAGACCACCCCTGAAGAGCTCTTGGGAATCCGGGTTCGCTCCGGTGATGCCAACGCTCTGCCGGAACCCGCAGCCTCCGATGATGGCTCGCCTTTGGTCCCCCTGCGCGAACTGGTCTCCATTCAGGAAGAAATTGCCGATAAAAGTATTTATCACAAAAACCTGATGCCGGTCACCTATGTAATTGGGGACGTCGCCGGGATTGTGGAAAGCCCTGTCTACGCCATCCTCAAAATGAATGAGGCGCTCGCGAAGCTGGATATGCGCGATTACGGCGGAAGCTCTGCAGGCCTCAAAATATACAATGCGGCCATGCCTTTCACGGACCAGCAACCCTCCATGAAATGGGACGGAGAGTGGCATATCACGATTGAAGTTTTCCGCGATATGGGCATAGCCTTTGGTGCTGTCCTCATCCTGATTTACATCCTGATGGTCGGTTGGTTCAAATCCTTCATGACTCCTCTGGTCGTTATGATCGCCATCCCTTTCAGCTTGATTGGAATCCTGCCTGCTCACGGCCTGATGGGCGCTTTCTTCTCTGCCACCTCCATGATCGGCTTTATGGCCGGCGCCGGAATCGTCGTGCGCAACTCCATTATTCTGGTGGATTTCACCGAGCTGCGCATGGAAGAAGGAATGCCCCTGGATGAAGCCGTGATCGATGCCGGAGCCGTAAGATTCCGCCCCATGCTCCTGACTGCACTGGCAGTGGTGGTGGGAGCCGGAGTCATCCTCTTCGACCCGATCTTTCAGGGACTTGCCATCTCTCTCATGGCGGGCGAAGTCGCATCTCTCTTAATCAGCCGCATGGCTGTACCGGTTCTCTACTTCATGAGCAAGAACAGAAAGAAAACCGCTAAACACGCGTAATATCCCGAGTTAACGGGAACATGGAATGAGTATCATCAAGGATTACTTCCTTAGTTTCTGGTCCGTTTTCACGACGATGGCCCCTTGGCTTCTCTTCGGGTTCTTTGTGGCCGGATTGGTCGGGCTTTTCTTTTCCTCTGAACAGATAAAACGCCATTTGAGCGGAGCCGGTTTCAAACCCATCCTGAAAGCCGTTTTGCTCGGTATTCCCATGCCCCTCTGCTCCTGCGGCACCATTCCCGTTGCGGCAACTTTGCGCAAAGAAGGGGCCAGTAAAGGCGCCACCGGTGCCTTCCTCATCGCGACGCCCCAGACCGGTGTGGATAGCCTCGTCGTGACTTTCAGTATGCTCGGCTGGGTCTTCGGCCTCATCCGCCCTTTTCTGGCTTTGATCACCGGCCTCCTGGGCGGAAGCATTATCCAACAAGCGACCCGCAGTGAAATTGAGGCTACAGCTCCGAATGAATCCCCGGAAAGCTCGGCCAAAAGCTGCTGCTGCCATAAAGAAGAAACTCCAGTCAATAGCTGCTGTAGCAATCAGATTGACGGGACCCTCATGGGAGAGAAAAAAACACGCCGCGGTTTCCTCTCTGCGATCGGTTACATCTTTTCTTTCGGTTTTTTGCAGATGCTCGGCAGTGTCAAAGGCTCATTGCTCCTCGGAATCGCGATTGCCGCACTGGTCCAGCAGTTCCTCCCCGACAACCTGGGCGCAGACTATATCAAGGGCAACTATTTCTATGAATTCGGGGCGATCGCACTTCTTTCCATTCCCATTTACGTCTGCTCCACGGCCTCGGTGCCGATTGCCGCAACTCTGATGCTCAAGGGGATTTCTCCGGGCGCTGCTCTGGTTTTCCTCGTGCTGGGGCCAGCCGTAAACGGCGCCACAGTCACGACGATGTTCAAAATTTTGGGAGCCAAAGCCGGCATCATCTATCTTGCAGTAATCGCGACCTGCTCAATCATACTGGGGCTCCTCTTAAACCTTTCCGGAATGGAACTCATGCCTACTCAATTTTTCATGCACTCCATGCATGAAACCCATTGGGTATCTCACATCTCGGCCATCTTGTTGGCTGCTTTAATGTTGAGAGCATTTCTGGGCATCAGCTTTCCGAGCTCTCATAAACACGAATCAGGCAATAACTGCGCATAATGAAAATGATGAATCGAATCCCTCTGGGCTGGACTCTTTCTCTCGTCTCTCTCCTTCTTGTTGCAGGAGCCGCACACTGCAATGCAAGAGCTGATGAAACCGGCTCCGGTGTCTCCTCTTCTGTCCAATCTCGGGCGCTTGACGCGCATAAGGCAGAGGTATATCTCAAAATGGCTGCAAAGCTGGAGGCAAATCTCAAAGAGCATATCCTGGAGAAATTCTTCCCGGCAGCTCTGGATGAAAAGAACGGCGGGTTTATCGAAAACTTCTCCCGCGACTGGAAGCCGCAGCCCGGGTCGACCAAAAGCATCGTCTATCAAAGCCGCCTCACCTGGACCAGTGCGGAAGCGGCCCGGCGCTTTCCCGATAAGGCCGATCTCTACCTCTCCATGACCCGTCACGGCGCGGCATACCTGGCTCAAAAAATGTGGGATGAGAAAAATGGCGGCTTTTTCTGGGAGGTCCCCGTCAATGGGCAGCCCGAAAACGCGTTCAAGCAGATGTACGGCCACGCTTTCGGTATTTACGCTCTGGCCGCAAACTACCGCGCCACGCATGACCTGGCAGCTTTGGAGCTCGCCCAAAAAGCGTTTCAATGGATGGATAAGTATGCCCATGATTCCCTGCACGGCGGCTACTTCGAGAATATCGGCCCCGATAACAAGGCCGCCACTCCCCCATCGGGAAACGCCGTCGGTGCCAAAGAAGACCAGAAATCCATGAATACCGGCATCCATATTCTGGAAGCCCTCACAGAGCTCTATGCGGTCTGGCCCGATCCTCTCCTCAAGGAAAGGCTTCAGGAGATGCTCGATATTTGCCACCGAAGGTTCTTCTCTCCTCCCGGCTACCTGATTCAGTTTACCAGCCGCGATTGGAAGCCTCTCCGGAGTCCCGATTCCTTCGGGCATGATGTGGAGGCAGGTTTCCTCATGGTGGAAGCAGCCGATGCGCTCGGACTGAAGGACAAAACGCCTTACTGGAAAGCCGCACGCCAATTGGTGGACCACGCGCTCCGTTACGGCTGGGATGAAAAAAGAGGCGGCTTATATGACCTGGGAACTCTGAACGATGACGGCTCAGTCACAAGCGGCCTGAAAACTGCGAAAATATGGTGGGTCCAGGCTGAACACCTGAATGCGCTTCTCCTCCTTCACGGACACTCCGCCAAAGAAACCTCCCGCTACTGGGATGCCTTCCTGAAACAGTGGCAATGGATCTCCAATTTCCAGATAGACCCTATTAATGGCGGCTGGTGGTCCGATGTACAAGAAGAGGGCAAACCCGTTATCCGCGCCAAAGCTGATTGCTGGACCGAATGCTATCACCAGGCCCGCTCCATGCTCAACACCTCTGCTCGACTCCGCTCTTTCCTTAATCTGCGTCGATCTGTGTCACCTGTGACTCCGCTCTCAACCGCACCAACGGATTGACACATCTCCGGAACTCTCTAAACTCTTCCCTGGTGAAACGGATTTTCGCTGAACGAGAATTCGCACCCTCAAGCCTTATTAAGAACGGACCCTGTTTATGCGAAACCTGACTCAGAAGGAAATCGAAATACTGGAATCCCGGAAGTGTAAATCCGAAAACTGGGATGAAGTATTCGTATCGGAACAATTTGATGAAAGTGATCTTGAGCAGATTGATCACGTCCATTTTTCAGGGCGAATTGAGATCGGGATTTTTCGCAATACTTTTTCTCTGCCCGGAGGCGTAAAGAAACACTCTGGCCTCCATCATGCAACGCTGCACAATTGCACCCTGGGGGATAACATCCTGATCGAACACGTCCAGAGATACATCGCCAACTACACGATCGGAGAAGATTGTTTCATCCAGCATCTCAACCTTCTTCTGGTGGATGACCAGGCAAAGTTTGGAAATCAGGTAGAAGTCTCCGTATTGAACGAAACCGGCGGTAGAGAAGTGCCGATCTATGACAGGCTCTCGGCATCGCTTGCCTATATTATCGCGCTCTACCGGCACCGTCCCAAACTCATCGAACGGCTGAGAGAGATGATCGGCGACTATGCGTCCGCACATTCATCCACCCGAGGAAGCATAGGAAGAGAAGTGAAAATCCTCAATGCCGGGACGATCATAAATGTGAAAGTGGGCGACTGCTGCACGATTGAAAATACGACGCGACTAGAAAACGGCTCCATAAACAGTAATCGCCAGGCGCCCGTCACCATCGGTGATAGCGTCATTGCTCGGGATTTCATTGTCTCTTCGGGCTCCAAAATATCAGATGGGGCCAAGCTGATTCGTTGTTTTGTAGGGCAATCCTGCCTGGTATCGCATAGTTTCTCGGCTCACGACTCCCTGGTTTTCAGCAACTGCGCTTTCGAAAATGGAGAAGCCTGTGCCATTTTTGCGGGTCCCTCCACCGTCTCAATGCATAAATCGAGCCTCCTCATTGCCGGAATGTTCTCTTTCCTGAATGCAGGCAGCGGTTCCAATCAAAGCAATCACATGTATAAACTGGGGCCCATCCACCAGGGAATCGTGGAGCGTGGATCCAAAACCACGAGCGACTCTTATATTTTGTGGCCGGCACGAGTCGGACCCTTTTCGCTGGTCATGGGGCGCCACTACCATCATAGCGATACCTCTGATATGCCCTTTTCTTATCTCATAGAGCATAAAGATGAAACCTATCTTATTCCCGGGGTGAATTTGAGAAGTGTCGGAACGATTCGAGATGCGCAGAAGTGGCCCAAACGAGATAAACGCAAAGACCCCATCCAGCTGGATAAAATTAATTACAATCTCTTAAGTCCCTATACGATCGGCAAAATGATGAAGGCCGTTGAGATTTTGAAAAAACTCCAGGAAATCGTGGGCGAAACCTCCGAAATCTATGGCTATCAAAATACCCGTATCAAGGGCTCCTCTCTCAGAAACGGATTGGAAGTTTACCAGAAAGGGATTCTCAAGTTCCTGGGCAATTCGCTCATTTCTCGCCTGGAAGGTGCTCCTTTCGCAAACGTAGAGGAGATGCGCCAACGATTGGTTCCCGATAGCCGGGAAGGTTTAGGCGAATGGATTGATCTTTCGGGCTTGATTGCTCCAAAGGCTTCGATCGAAGAACTGATTTCGAAAATTGAGTCGGAGCAAATCAATAATTTGAGTGAGGTCGAAGCATGCTTTGACCAACTTCATCGCAACTATTACAAGCTGGAATGGACATGGGCGGCCGATAAACTCCAAACTTGGTGTGGAGTTAAACTCGATTCAATCACTCCCGAAGAGGTGATCCATCTGGTCGAGCTTTGGAAGGAAGCCGTTGTCAGCCTGGATGAAAAACTCTATCAAGACGCACGCAAAGAATTTTCACTCACCGCGAAGACGGGCTTCGGCGTGGATGGCTGCTCCCGACTGCAGAAAGAGGAAGATTTCGAACGGGTCCGTGGAATTTTTGAGAAAAACCCTTTCGTGACCGCGGTAATTAAACACATTGAGGATAAGAAGGCCTTGGGAGATGAATTGCTGGCTCGCTTGCGTCCCCTGCTGAAAAATGCTGCAAATATGGAAAATGCTTAGGGAAAGTGAGTGGCTTGGTCAATCCACAAGCGGATATTACAGACGTCGGCTCTTTAATATCCATCACATACTCCGGGAAGGATGGATTGGTATAAATTGCCTCTGTTTTCTTTTCACTAACGCTTACACCTAAATTCCTACAATGAGCTTACGAGTCATCTTTTTTCTTCAACAGCAAATTCATTTTTCAATTTGTAAATAAGATTTCCAGAAATTTTACCGTCAGTTTTATTAGAAAGTATTTTATAACTCATTCTAACTACGTCACCTTTAGGTCTTATCAGAATAGAACTACCTAACCACTTTTTTTCTCCAGCTCTCAATTCATTTAAATTAAATTCAAATTCATTTAAATTTTCACCGGATGGATTAGAAATATATTTTCTAATTTCTTCAATATATTTTTCTCTATTATTATTTTCTTGATATTTATTAAGAATATTAAGAGGATATATTGAAGGATAGGAAGACTGGTCCCCACTCTTTATATCACTTGATTCTGGAAGTTCTAATAAAGCACCAATTTCATCTTCTATATAAGAAATATGGTTACCTTCTACAAGTTCTGGATTAATCAGATTTCCATCGGGGATCACAACATCTGCACTATCCGTATCCACAGTTATAGTGACTGAAATGTTTTCATCAATCAGGTCTGATATATTTTTTATTGCAAAAGGGAAAAGAAATAAACCATCAAATGTTTTTAAATATTTGTTAAGAGTATTTAAATTTATTATATTGCTAAGCAATTTATATATTAATTCATTTTTATTAATTGCTAATTTTTTATTATCTTTTATTCCAAAATAATCATCAGAAATAATACTATAATTTTCTTTAATTCCACCTAAATAAAAAAACTTATCTGTAATATCTTTTTTAAAATTTTCTTTTATAAAATTGATAATAATTTTTTTATATTTTATTTTTATTTCTAGATCCTGACTATTATTATAAGATTTAATATTCGCTAATTTTAAAAGCACATTATGAGTATTATCTTTTTTTAAATTAATTTCTTCTTTTATTATTATAGGTTCAACAATAATACTTTCTATTTTTTTGACAATTATATCACATTCATTAATTATTTCTTCTTTTTTGTTTTTTAACCAGACAGAAGAACTAAAATCAAAAAATATAAAATCTTTAGATATTTCTTTTTTAGAAAAATCGTATAAACCTAAAGAATAAGATATTTTATTATTAGTTTTATTTTTATTTTCTTCTATAACTTTTTTTATTGTTTCTTTTAAAATTTTTATTAATTTTCTTTTTTCTTTTTCATTATTAGAAAATCTTGTCACTCGATTGTGTCTTAAATCAAAAGGGAGTTCTTCTATTTCTCCATAATCAGTATTGATAAAACAAATAATTCTCTTCCATCCTACCACTTTAGCAGCATAACCCAACTCAATTAACACATTCGGGTTAGGAGTCATTCGCAATTTTTTATGAACGGCTTCTTCACTTTCTCGTGTTTTATGCTCACACTCTCCCTCAATACAAGTTTGCTTATTTATAATGCTAACATCCGCAATAAAGATGTCACATTTATCAATTTTTTTGAGTATCGTTTCTGTGATATTAGGGCTTCCTGTAACACCTGAAGTGTCTCTATCTGCCTCAATCTTAATAGCATTTGCCGTATTCAATTCCTTGATTGCGCAATCGATAACACTTTGAATTACACTGCGAGAATTACCAGATGGCAAATCAGATTGCCATGAATAGAAAATATTTATTTTTTTGTCTGTCATAGTGTTAGAACATCCTATCAAAGTTTTTTACGATCTCAGCAATATAAAGCTCAAGTTAACGAATAAGTGGAGCAAGTCACATATCCAACGGAATGTCGTATTGCCTCAAAAATATGCGCACCGAAAAGGGGAAGATGTAGGAGTAGAAAAAGGTGGTTGCCTCAAAAAGAACGCACTAAAACATATGTATGTCTCTGAATATGAGCATGGAAGCAACAAAAGAGTA
>JALNXY010000038.1 GCA_023230105.1 Verrucomicrobiota bacterium | reverse complement strand
CTTCTCTATCCTATCCAATAAACCCTCTCATTCCTCTTTCCCTTGCCTCCTCTTCTCTTCTAAAACCCTCTGAGTTTTTCCACTTTTGATCAATCCAGTTTTTTCCACTTTTGATGTATCCACGACACTTTTGAAAAAAAGATTGAGCATCACAAGACAGGCGTGTAGTATGGCCCTGAGAGTTTGTAAGACGTATCGCATAATACGATACGAAACGAAAACACCATAAACATATCGGCTTCCATTTTAAATATGAACGAGTTGAAATTAAATGAACCCGCCAATCGTTTGATTGGCCGCATGCCCAAGATCGGTATTCGCCCCGCCATAGACGGACGTCGCCGCGGAGTGCGCGAATCCCTAGAAGTTCAGACCATGGAAATGGCCAAGGCAGTGGCTCAACTGCTGGAGCAAAATTTACGCCACTCCAATGGTTTACCTGTCGAATGTGTCGTGGCCAACACCACTATTGGTGGCGTAGCAGAAGCCGCTTTGGCTGAGGATCAATTTCGTCGTGAGGGCGTTGAAGTCAGCATTACTGTTTCTCCTTGCTGGTGCTATAGCGCGGAAGTAATGGATATGGATCCACTAACTCCGAAGGCTATCTGGGGATTTAATGGGACCGAACGACCGGGCGCCGTTTTTTTAGCAGCAGTGGCAGCAGCACATTCACAAAAAGGTCTGCCGGTCTTCACAATTTACGGACAAGACGTCCGGGATGCCAATGACCAATCTATCCCGGATGAGGTAAAAGACAAACTCCTCCTTTTTGCCAAAGCGGGATTAGCCCTAACCACTATGCGCGGAAAATCCTACCTCTCTATGGGGGGGACCGCCATGGGAATTGCAGGCGCCATGATTAACCATGACTTTTTTGAAAAGTACTTTGGTATGCGAGTTGAGAACGTTGACATGATTGAATTTGTCCGTCGCATCGAAGAAAATATTTATGATCCCGTTGAGTTCGAAGCCGCTCTAGCTTGGGTGAAAAAATACTGTCAGGAAGGTAAAGACTATAATGAAAAGCCGCATTCTCCAGAACAAAAAGCCAAGGAATGGGAGTTCTGCGTCAAGTGTGCAATCATTGCCCGCGACCTCATGGTGGGCAACCCGCGGTTAGCCGAACTGGGCTTTGGGGAAGAAGCGCTGGGCCGCAACGCCATCTTAGCCGGTTTTCAAGGCCAGCGGCAGTGGACTGATTATCTTCCCAATGGAGATTTTCTGGAAGCCATACTAAACTCTTCGTTTGACTGGAACGGAATACGCGAGCCCTATCTGGTAGCCACTGAGAATGATTCTTTGAATGGATCTTGTATGCTTCTAGGGCACTTGCTGACCGACACAGCACAAATTTTTGCCGATGTCAGAACTTACTGGAGTCCAAACGCGGTCAAACGCGTTACTGGCAAGGAACTCACAGGAGCCGCCTCTAATGGAGTCATTCACCTGATTAACTCAGGGGCCGCAGCTCTGGATGGGTGCGGTCTGCAAAAGAAAGATGGCAAACCAGCCATGAAGCCTTACTGGGAAATTACTTCCGAAGAAGCTATATCTTGTCTCAATGCCACTAAATGGTCTCCAGGCAGTCTTGGATATTTTCGCGGGGGTGGATTCTCTTCTACCTACGGGACTCGTGCCGATATGCCCACCACCATGTTCCGCATAAACATCGTCAAAGGCGTGGGGCCGGTGTTGCAGATTGCGGAGGGCCATTTTGTAAACCTGCCGCCAGAAATTTATCAGGTACTTGAAAACCGCACTGATAAAACTTGGCCGTCACATTGGTTCGCACCAAGACTTACCGGGAAAGGACCATTCCAGGATGTCTATTCTGTGATGAACTGCTGGGGTGCTAACCACGGAGTCTTGAGCTACGGACATATTGGGGCTCAGCTCATAACTCTGGCCTCTATGTTGCGAATCCCTGTATTCATGCATAATGTTTGCACTGAAAATGTTTTTCGCCCTTCCTCTTGGAACTCTTTCGGAACTGACAATCCCGAGGGAGGCGATTTCCGTGCTTGTGCCGCTTATGGGCCGCTTTATGGGCGGATTTAAACTCTAAAAAATCATCAGTATCGAAAGCTAGTACATTGTACAACGTCTTTGAGTATTCGAAAAAAAGGAACTTGCCGGAGGTGTGCCCCAATTGGCAACCGGAGTTTCTGATCATCTATGGTAAGAGGAATTGAAAATTTCCAAGATTTCTTCAAAGAAGTCACAGACTCCTTTGTGATTCTGGGCGGGGTTGCCTGCCAGGAATGGTTTAAAACGACTCATTATATTTTTAGGAGCACGAAAAACATTGATATATTCCTTATTCCTGCACCCCAAAATGGGAATTTTGGAAAAAAATTCTGGGATTACCTCTTATCAGGCAACTATTCTGTTCGCGAGCAAAGCGGCAAAAAAAAGATTTTTTACCGCTTCTCGCATCCTAAGAACATTGACTACCCTGAAAAAATTGAGTTGCTTTCTCACCCCGAAATTGATTTCACCCCCCCGAAAGAGGTTGGAATCTCTTCACTTCAATTCGATAGGGATATTCCAAATCTTTCGGCACTTTTTCTTCAAGAAGATTATTATCGTCTAGCTTTAGAATGTCGTATGCAAAGCTCAAGTGGGCTTCCTCTGGTCTCCCCTGGAGCTTTACTCACACTCAAGATTAGGGCCTTTCTGGATTTAGAAATGGCCAGAGGTGAAGGAAAAACCGTTTGGAAATCGGAAATCAAAAAGCATCGGAATGATGTGTTTCGACTTGTTTACCTCCTTGGGGAGCGCTTTGAAAACCAGCTTTCAAAACCAATCAGGGAAGATTTAACCTCCTTTTTAAGGTTGTTTTCAGAAAAAAACCCAGCATGGCGAGGGATACATCGGGCCATAATTGACTCCAATCTTCCGGATATGAGTCCGGAGCTTCTTCTCTCAAAAATCCACACTTACTATAATTTATAATTACCCACTGCTGCAAGGACGCAGCATTAAGGTAAACGGACAGCCTGCTATTTTTGTATATGCAGTTCTAGTGCTATATTTAGCTCGGCTTATGTTGCCAAAACGAATTAGACAAAATGAGTTCTGACAAGAAATACATAAAGGGGCTAGTGCTGCTCAGTTGGCTGCTGGCGCTAACCGCCTTACCAGCGCAAGAGCTTGAAGATATCAAATCAGAGGTTGACGTTCCCTTTTCCATGGAAGGTGTTTCTCTTCAAAGCACCTCGAAACCTGCAACTGATCATTTTCTGGTATTTCCAGCAACCCTATCTTTGTACAGTCACGGCGACCCTACCGCGCAAGAGCAGTATATGTTGGAGCTCATTAACCGAACCAGGGAAAACCCATTGGAAGAAGCGGCCCGTCTGGGCATTGACATCAACGAAGGCTTACCCGAAGGAACCTTGGATGGGAACCCCAAACCTCCATTGGCCTTTAACCCTTTCCTCATCGATTCATCCCGCGCACACAGTCAGTGGATGCTGGATAACGACATTTTTAGCCATGTGGGTGTAGATGGTAGCGCCCCCTTCGATCGCATGGTAGCCTCCGGATACACTTTCATTGGTAGTTATGCGGCTGCGGAAAACATTGCTTGGGCAGGCTCAGGAAACACGAATGATCCTATAGACATCAACTCGTTCACCTCGCTTTTGCACGATAACCTTTTCAAAAGTCCGGGACATAGAATTAATATTCTCTCCGATCTGGTTAATGAAATCGGAATTGGAATAAAAAATGGACTTTTCACGACCGGCACCCCGCCAAACAGTATCGTTTACAATGCGCTTATGGGGACTCAAAACTTTGCGCTCAGTGGTGCTTCTGAGGCTCCTTTTATTCTTGGAGTTGTTTATGATGATCTGGATATGGACGGTTTTTACAGTCCGGGAGAAGGCATATCCGGTGTCTCGGTCTCTGTTTCTGGCGGAGATTATTATGCCGTGACCACAACATCCGGAGGGTATGCTCTCCCCTACACCGGAACCGGTTATACCGAAGTTTATTTTCAATCCGAAGCTCCACTCCAAAATCGAACTTTTTTTGTTAATTGTACGGGGGAAAACATCCACCTCAATTACTCCGTAGGCGAACCGGAACCGGAGCCACCTCAAATTATTGAACAGCCGCTCGACCTGTCGGCTGCGATAGGCCAAAGTGCACTATTTTCGGTTTTTGCCACGGGTTCTTACCCCATCTCCTATCAATGGTTTAAGGATTCAGTTCCCCTTTTAGATGCGACCAATTCCACTTATCAGATAGAAGAAGTAACCCCCTCCGATGCCGGAGAATATTGGGTACAACTTTCAAACTTCGGCGGCCAAACAGCTAGTCAAATCGCATTATTGAACATTCATATTCCAACGCTTTATGTGTGGGCTGACTCCCATTCGCGGCCCTATAACACGCCCAATCCTCCCCTCTCCTACACCATTACTACAGAAGAAGGATTTCCCATGTATCCCGAAGGCTCTCCCATTTTGGAAACCACCGCGACTCAGGATAGCCCTGTTGGAACTTATCCCATTCTGGTCAGCCAAGGAACTCTGGACCCCACTTACACCTATATTTTTGAGGATGGAACATTAACGATTACTGATAATACTGAACCCACAGTTCCGATCATTATATCTCATCCTTCAGACTCAGCGGTGCCCGTCGGTGAAAGCCTTTTTTTTAGTACATTTGCTACCGGAACGGAACCTCTCTTCTACCAATGGCTGAAAAATGGAGACCCCATAACAGGGGCGACCGATTCTTTTTTTACAATCTTTGAGGTTCTCCCCGCTGATGCCGGAGTATATCAAGTATTAGTCTACAACGAAGCAGGTCAAGTGCTCAGCCAGGAGGCCAGGCTGACTCCTTTACCACTCAACTATAGAGTGGTTGCTCATGCAATAACCCGCTCCGTAGGAGTTGAAAATCCAGACCTGACTTACAGCATTACCAACGAACAAAGTTCGCCCAACAACTACATCCCTCCGGGAACTCCATCTTTGGAAACAACCGCTGACTTGGAAAGCGGTGTGGGTGTCTATCCTATCAGAATCTCTCTGGGCTCCCTTGACCCTTTCCACAATTACATTTTTGAGGATGCCGCCCTGACTGTTATCCCTCCTTCTGTCGGATTTTATTATAGCCACGGTCAGCCCACTGCTCAGGAACAATACATGCTTGAGTTAATCAATTGTGCACGCAACAATCCTGTTGATGAAGCTCTTCGCCTGGGTATAGACCCAACCACTGAATTACCAGCCGGCAGTACAAATGGGAGTCCGATTCCACCCTTGGCTTTTAACAATGCTCTTCTCCAATCTGCCGGAGGACATAGCACTTGGCTTCTGGAAGAGCATCAGTGGAGCTTTACAGGAGAAAACGGGACTACACCCGCACAGAGAATGGCTGATGCCGGTTATCCTTTTGTAGACAATTTTGGTTGGACATGCAGCGAAAGTATGGGGCTATTCAGTCCACTGAATGACCCAGCTTTGGATGCTCAAAATCTCTATGAGGGCTTCTTTCGACAATCGTTTTCTTTCCGCGACAACATATTGGACCCCATTTTTGAGGAAATCGGCATCGGGCTCATCTCGGGAAATTTCGATTACTTTACACCCGAAACGCCCTCACTCATCGCGACAATTGATTTTGCCAGCAGTGGTGCATCCCTATCTCCTTACGTTACCGGCATTGTTTATGATGATCTGAATAATAACAAAGTCTACGATCTCGGTGAGGGTGTTGCTGATATTGTTGTTTATCTTGAGGGAAGTTTTTACTACACCGTAACTTCCAGTTCAGGCGGCTATGCCTTGCCCTATTATGATATTGGTAAATCTCGTTCTAATCTAGTTTTTGAAGGCACTATGCTTTCTCAGCCTCGAATTTTCAACCTCACTCTCTCTGGCGAAAACATGAAGGCAAACATGCGCACCAGCGACCCATACCCGGAAGAGCCACAGGAAGCGACCCTCACCTGGTCAATAAATGCAAATTCTCTAGACTTGAGTTTTACAGGAAAATTGGAAACCAGTACTGATCTTTTATCTTGGACCGAACTCATGGTAAACAGCCCCTATTCCGTACCCATTGCGAATGAAGAAAAAAGATTTTATCGTGCTGTAAACTAAAGAATGGTACAACAGTCTCGAAAGAGGCTTGGATTTTACGTTTTCACCCCAAGTCAGAAAAGAGGATAATATGCAAAGCAAAACCCTATCAATTGTTATTATATTACTGGCATGCGTATTCCTTGCCAGAGCCCAATCCCCTGCCGAAATTAAAGCTGTGCAGGAAATGAAGGCAGCCCTGAAATTCCGGGAAATTACAGATCAGACAGTTTCCAACGACTTTAACTCAAATGGATTCAAAAATATTCACCCTCGAATGATCGCTACGAAAGAGGACATTGAGCGGATAAAAACTCTGATTCAGGAGGAAGACTCTCTTATGCTCCCGACATGGGAGTCGCTCAAGGCATCTGCCGACTGGGCTCTGACAAGAGCTCTGCCTGATGGCAGCTTGGATGGTGCCAATCTGCGAGTATCGGGAACTCATACTACCTCCGGTATCATTCCGCCATTGGTGATTGCTTGGTGGGTTACAGGTGAAGAAAAATACGCAAAACGGGCTTTTGAAGCTTATGAAAATCTCTGCACTTACCCAGACTGGGGTATTGAAACTCAACACCCCTACAAAGATCGGCACTTTCTGGACCCCGCCATGGGTGTTTTTTGTGCAGCCTTGGTTTATGATGGACTTTATGACCACCTGAGCACCGAACAGAAAGATTTTATCTACCAAACCGCCTCCAAGTATGCACTCACCCCGGCAACAGCTCAATTTGATGGAACCGTCAGGCGCCAGTGGTGGGCGCGTACAAATAACAACTGGAATGGTATTTGTAACGGAAACTTAGCCCTCGCCGCCTTGACTTTCATGGAACAGGACCCTCAAAAAATGTGCAATCTGGCCGCTTTTGCATTGCAGGGACTCCCCTATTACTTAGCGGAGTTTGAGCCAGATGGACAAAGCGAAGAAGGTATTAGCTATTGGCATTATGGATTAACATCCACTCTCTACTCGTTAGAAGGAGTTCAACGTATTCTGGGGACCACATATGACTTGGGAGAGACCCCCGGCCTAAAAAAAGCGGGGTACTTTCCCTTCATGGTTACGGGACCTGTAACCACAATTAACGTGGGCGACGATCCTATTAAAAAAAGCAAAAGCCTGACCTTTTTCTGGTTCGCTAAGCATTTTCAAGACCCTCTTTTAGCCCGATGTCAGTATGATCTATTAAAAGATTCAGGCGGGCGGATGAACTGGTTTGACGCTCTTTGTTATGATCCTCAGTTGGTAAAACAGGGACAAAACAAAATCATTTCTATCCCGCTTGATAACCATCTTTATGGATTAGAAATATCTTCACTTTTAGAGAAACATGAAGATCCAAAAGCTCTCTACATTGCAATGCACGGAGGGGACAACTCAGCAAATCATGGACACCTTGACGCCGGGTCATTCGAAATTCAGGCCTTAGGAGAAGTCTGGGCATATGGCTGCCTGGGTGGAGATAACTACACTTATCCGGGTTATTTTAAACAAAACGCCCCTTACTATATGGATAAGCCGGCCTCTCAGGTCGATGCGGGACGTTGGCATTTTTATCGAATGCGAGCGGAAGGCAAAAATGCTTTGGTCTTTAACCCTGATACCCGCCCTGACCAAAACCCTAAGGGGAAAGCATTCATCACAAAAAAATTCTCGACTCCGACTCAGAGCGCTTTCGTCACTGACCTGACCGATTGCTATTCTCGCGATGTGCAGCAATACAGCCGCGGAATTCGGCTGGATCGTACTCAACGAGTTATCTCCGTGGAAGATGATTTTAAAACCAAAGCCGCCTCAACGGTCTGGTGGTCTTTGCACACCAAAGCAAACATTGAAATATCGAGTTCGGGTCGCCAGGCAACGCTGACTCTCAATCAAAAGAAAATGTACGTGGACTTAATTGGGGCAGACGATTGTAAGTTTGAAGTACTTCCGGCATCTTATCTGCCCGGACAACAATTCCCTAAAAGCAAGAACAGCGAAAATAAAGATTTTAAAAAAATGGTTATACACATGAACAAATGCCAACAGGGCCTGTTGCGTGTGGATTTTCACCCAGATATAGAGCATCAACCAGAACCGCTCCACCCGTTAATAGATTGGCAATAGTACTTCGTTCTTAACGGTATGGGTTCTGAAAAGGAATTTTTCCGATATTAATAGTTGAATTTTCTATCGTTTGCAGCGTAGTATAGCAGTGTGCAGTTGTCGACAGCAGCGACTACTGCGGAAGGGATGTTTTTATGCTATCAACACTGAGAGATAACAGTTTCGCAGAACCAGAAGACAGCAATTACTTTCACGTTCAAAGCTCTGAGCTGTATAAGGAGTTCCAGGCTGAAAAAGAGGAGATTATGCGCCACAAATGGATCGAGTCTGAAAAAGCAGGGTACGACATTGGCTTCGAACGTGCTTTGACTGATTGGCGTATTAAATATCGCACTAAGTGGCTGGAGGCCCGAATGAAAAAAAGACTCCAAAGCCAAAGCTCCCAAAAGGAAGGCTTGCCCCAAAATCCGTCTCAATAACGCTCCATCCCCTCAGTATTAAACTCTCCGACTGCGCATCCCCTTTTAATTAACAGCAAATGGACTGGACTCGCAAAGATCTCATAGATATTGAAAGTCTCTCTCCCTCTGAGATCCAGACCCTTTTAAATTGCGCTCAGCATTTCAAAAAAGTCTGCCTCTCTCCCAGAAAGCACGCTCCTCTTCTTCAAGGCTACACCGTAGCCAATTTTTTCGTTGAACCCTCCACACGCACCAGGACCAGTTTTGAGTTAGCGGCAAAGCATTTAGGAGCGACTGTTGTAAACCTTTCTGCGGAGAGCTCTTCTCTCAAGAAGGGCGAAACCTTGAAAGACACTGTCCTGAACTTGCAAGCTTTACAAACCGACGTACTTGTGATGCGCCATAGCGCATCCGGTGCCCCTCAGTTCGTTGCCGAAAGAGTTCGCTCCGCGGTCCTTAACGGAGGCGATGGTGCCCATGAGCATCCTACTCAAGGCTTTTTGGATGCATTAACCATTTTAGACAAAAAAGGCTCATTTAAGGGTGTTCGGGTTACCATATTAGGGGATATCCTCTACAGCCGTGTAGCTCGCTCTAATATCTGGCTTTTAACCAAGATGGGAGCTCTTGTTACTCTCTGCGGACCTCCCACTCTGGTTCCTATGAGCTTTGAAAAAATGGGGTGCAAAGTCTCCCACAAAGTTGAAGACGCGATTGCCGAAGCTGACTTTGTCAACCTTTTACGGATCCAGCACGAACGCCAGCGCAAATCTGCTTTCCCAAGCCTTGGTGAGTACACCTCTTTTTTTGGCTTAACCCAGGAGAGAGTGCGTTTGATGAAGCCTGACGCAACAATCATGCACCCAGGACCGATCAATCGCGGGGTGGAAATTGATAGTGAAGTCGCCGATTGCGGTCGTTCTGTCATCTTGGACCAAGTGACCAATGGCTTGGCTGTGCGTATGGCTGCACTCTATCTGGTCACTGGTCACTCCCCATCTGTACTCAAGGATGCCCTCGAAACCATGGGGTTTGATCTTTCTTAGCTTTTCCAAACCTTTCCCCCTTCTTTTAATATTCATATATTTCACTTCTCGACTTTTTGAAGGATAATACAGCAATTGCAACTCCTTATCCTTCCGCATTAAGGAGCCAACAACGAACCATCATGCTCAAAAACCATATCAAAAAAACCCTCTCGTTTTGAGGGGCGGAATCGTTCTTTGATTCTGCTGATATTGTTTGACAAAAAAAGCTTTTTGGATTACATGTTCTTGCAGGAAGAAAGACTTTGATACTACGGTACTGGTGGAGATCGACATGGAAAGAGAAAGTTCAATTAAAATATTAGCTGTTGATGACGACAGCTTCATGCGAAAGGTGGTCAAAGTATGCCTACCTGAGCCCACTTACCAGGTAGTGGCTTGCGCTAATGCCATGGAAGCAATGGCTCTCTTTAAAAAAGACCATTATGATCTACTCATTTTGGATATCATGATGCCTGGAATCAGTGGGATGGAGCTACGCTCGCTAATCAGGATTGAAAATCCTGATATTCCAATCATCATGCTGACGGCCAAAGTCGATGACGCCGAAGGAACACTTCTAAAAGAAATTTCAAACGATAAGAATACATATTATCAAAGCAAAGGTTTTAGTAAGGAGCAGTTGGAAACTACTGTTTCCAGCATTGTTTCTGAAATGCAGGCGAATAAAGAGGAAAAAAACTATTTCGCCGAAATGGAGAAGGATATTTCTCTGGCCGGCGAAATTCAAAAGTTTATGCTTCCTCACTGGTATAGCTATGAAAACGACACGGCCTCTGCTCACTATTATTATCCCTACATGAAAATTACCGGCGATATTGTGAATATTTTTAAAATCGCGGACGGTTTATTTTTGAAGGTTGTGGGTGATATTTCAGGACACGGCATCCGCTCTGCCCTTTGCATGTCAGCTGTTGAAATTTCCATATCTAATTTTATACGAAAGTCCTCCAGAGATAAAATAGAACCACATCATTTGCTCAACCATTTACAAACGTTCCTGGAAGACATATCGACAGACCACTATATGACTTGTTTGGTAGGTGTTATTGATTTCAATAAACATATGATTTCCTATCAAACAGCGGGGCATCCGGATTTTATTATCTTCAGCCCTTCGCAAGGGCTCATCGAACAGGCCTCTTGCAAAGAAAAAGGAGGTATCCCTTTGGGCCTTGTGCCAGGAACTGTATACACTGAAGCCGATACGCAAGTTATTTCTTTCCCAGAAGATTCCATCATTTTTGCATACACAGACGGATTGAACGATATTCAAAACAAACATGGCGAAACCGCTGGGGATGAGCTCCTCCACGAATTCATCGCATCTGTAGCTAAAGAAGGTCTGACTCCATCTACTAATTTTAGAATTGCAGACGTTTTTTTCAAACTTGGCTACAACGTTGTAAAAGATGATATTTCCATTTCAGCTATCTCTCGGAAAATTTTAACCCCTAAGACTTTCTTTTACAGTGTTAGCCCTTCGATAAAAGCCATAGATGATTTTGTCCAAATTGCTCACAAGCAGATATTGGAACAAACTGGGGACGACTCTCTCTCTGCTAAAGTGGAAATCACGTTTTCAGAGTTCCTGAATAATGTACTTATTCACGGACTTGAAAATCGAAGTGCTATGCGCCCCATTATTTTTATTAGCATTGAGCTGAGGGAGGAGGATATTTTACTATCGATTTTTGATAGGGGTAAAGCATGGGATATGCACCCGGGGTCTCAGGCCGATGACCATCAAGCTGATCAACAGAATAGAAAACTTGAGTTTTCGGGCAGAGGTCTTTTCCTTTTGAAGAAAATCACATCGTCCATATGCCGGAATCGTTATGCGGACGCATTAAATGAAACAACATTTACAATTGCTTACAAATGAAAACTCAAATTTTAAATTATCTGAGCCAATCTTTTGGTATAGAGGGCGAAGATGCTCTGGAACTCTACAATTCTTTCATTGCAACTTTAGCTGAAAATATGGGGAAATTCGATACTCTCATGGATAGTGCGAATTTTGAAGAGCTAACTAGGACCGCCCACACAGTGAAGGGATGTGCAATGAATAGCGGCCATCAAGAAATGTCTGAAGTCGCGCTGCAAATGGAAATGGCAGCTAAAAACCATGACTGCAATTCGTGCAAAATCCTATCGGTAAAAATAAAGGAACTCTTTTCAATGCTTGAATGACATTTTAACTAGTTATATTAAAAATATGGCTATTAATAAAGAAGATATTATAAAGTCTATAGAGGCTCGTAATGCAAAGACAAGTTTCCAGCGTAATCTAAAGGCATTTTTTTGGGATGCTACTGTTTGGCTTGCTTATGCCCTCAAACGGGCGATGGATATTTCTTTCTCTTTAATAGCGTTAATTCTTCTTTCACCCCTGATGATTTCCGTCGCGATTGCTATAAAAATAGGATCAGAAGGTCCTATCATCTTTAAACAAACTCGTGTCGGCAAAAATGGCCGCCATTTTATTTTTTATAAATTTCGCTCCATGAGAAAAACGGCCGAAGTAGATAAACAAAAAATTCTCCTTCAAAATGAAAGTAAAGATGGAGTCATCTTTAAAATGAAAGAAGACCCTCGAATCACTTTAGTCGGCAAGTTCATTCGCAAATACTCCATTGATGAACTCCCTCAATTTTTTAATGTACTTGAAGGGAGTATGAGCTTGGTGGGCCCGCGACCTCCCTTGCCCGATGAGGTTAAAGAATATACTCTTGAAGATAGGAAACGCCTTCACATTACACCCGGCATTACTTGTATTTGGCAAATTGCCGGCAGAAGCAATATTCCTTTTAAGCAACAGGTTAGTTTAGACGAAGAGTACATAAAAAACCGAGGTTTTTTTCGAGACATTGTCATTCTCCTCAAAACTATACCAGCTGTCCTGACTGGACGAGGCGCTTATTAACCGCAAATGCGTGCCATACTCAATCTTAGCCAACCTCCATACTCATGGCTCAATGAGTATTTCCCGGGCTTAAACCCCTATATGATCCCTTTTTTAAGCAAGCCCCTCATTGAGTTTTACATAGACTTTTGCTATCTCAGTAAAGTTACAGAAATTCTCGTTGTTCAAGAGAATTTTAATAGTGATCTTTTAAATTTTTTATCTGATGGATCCAAATGGGGAGTAACGATCACGAACGGGATAGGATGTCAACCGAGTAAATTAAAAGAAATTCTTCGTCGAAACTCTAGATTTTCGTCACAATCTCATTTTCTGTTTTTTAACGGATTCTTTTTTCCATTTTATAACAAGAAAAAACCTCCTATTGATTTCTACCCTCACTCTTTTCCAACAAACAGAATCAGCATACAAAATTCCCTAGAAACTGTTAAACTCCCTTGTTTCGAGGAAATTGAACTCAATTCTATCCTAAGATTTTTCAATCTCAATATGCTCTTACTCTCCAAATTCACTGAACAGCTCCTCATGAAAGGGTATAAAGCCGAGTCCAGGGTGTTTATGGGGATGAACAATGTTGTTCCACGACTCTCTAAGCTCATACCTCCTTTTGTCGTGGGTGATGACGTACAAGTCAAAGATAGAGCCCAGCTTGGACCTGATGCTATTGTTGGCGACACGTGCATCATTGACAGCCGCTCTACAATATCAAATTCGATTGTATTGGATAAAACTTATGTCGGGGCAGACCTAGTTCTCGACAAGAAAATCATATATCGAAATAATATTATTGACCCCATTGCCGGCTTCATGGTCAGTTTTGCTGATAGCTCTTTTTCCTCAAAGTTGGAAGGAAATCTTGTCAGCCAGTGGGCCAGGCAGTGCATCACCAGTTTGTTTGCTGCAACTTTCATTTTTTGTATCACTCCATTCATGCTTTTATTTTTACTGATTGGATATCCCAAGAAAAAAATGATTAGCTACAAGATGGCCACTGGGAGAATTTCTTCACACCCCATCCCCTCTTACGAAAAGGACGACACTAACAAAAACACCTGGTTTTTTAAATTATCATTAGATAAGTTCAACCCGTTATGGCATGCAATGCTGGGAAGGATTAACCTTATTGGTGATACTCTTTGGGATGTGGAAACTCAGGAAAATCTGTTACAGGAATATAAAGATTATAGACCCGGAGCTCTGACTTATTCTGACTCCATCGGAGCTATAAAAACTAGCACGACTGAGAGCATAGTTGACGATCTGTTTTATAGGCACAATCGGACCCTTAAATCAGATATTTTGCTCATTTTACGAACGTTTCTTGGGAAAATCTTTCGTGGAACCAAATCTGATGAAGTCTAAGTATACATTTACCTATAACACCCAGATTGAAATATTAATGGACTCTACCCTCGCAGATATTGCAGAAGAAGCGAGGTTTGATGCCTCTTTTAGACACTTAAAATATCTCGTTTTGGGTGGCGGTTATGGCCGTGGAGAAGGGGGTATCCTGATAAAAGAGAATGGAGAAGCCGCCCTCTATAACGATTTGGATTTTTTTGTGATTTCAAACACCCGGCTCCCTTGGAAAAACAACCAGCTTAACCAATTTTTCAAGCACGTTTCAGAAAAATGGGAAAAAAAGTTGGGTATTAATGTAGATTTCAGTAAAGCTAAGAATGCTAAATACGTAAAAAGTCGCTCTCATATCATGGTCTGGAGAGAAATGATTTTATCCCCGACACTATTAATCGGAGACGCAGAGGAATTTCAGAGATACTTTTCTCCAATTTCCCCTGTTATGCCCCCTTCTGAAACAGCTAAACTCCTCGTAAACCGTATGTCGGGGCTTTTACTCGCAAAACAGAGGCTCCTTCGCAAAAGCGACCTATTTTATGAAGATTATGATTTTATTGCCCGCAACATTAATAAAGCTGTTTTGGCCTGCGGAGATGCCCTTTTACTATTCCGCGGGAAATATGCCTTAAAAGTTCAGGATAGACTTCAGTCTCTTGATGAACTTCATGTTGAGAAAACTGAGAAATGGGCTAAACTGAAGTCACTGTATGCAGAAGCAGTACGTTTTAAAAAAACACCCTCAATATTACAAGATAGAGAGAGTCAAATGAGAAAACTTCAAGAAACAGTTGAGCTCTCCATCGAGACTGCTCGCACTCTAGAGGGCTTTCTTTGTTCGTCAGAACAGAAATCACTCTTGAGAAGATTGAAAGAATACCTGATTATTTTTCAACTCAGAAAAAAATTTAGTTTTCTAAATATTGAATCTACCCTTGCTAACAACATGTATTTTTGTTTTATTCTTGTGCTCATGAGCCTTCTCCAAGGCTCTGCCCCTCTTTCTGATGAGCATGAGAATACTTATAGAAAAATGTGGAATTATATTGGATAGTGATTCGGTTTAATTTATACTTTGGAAAGTACGTATGGCGGTAGATAATGGCTTGAGTTTTGGGGGAAATACCCCGCCGGAAGATGAGGGAAGGTTGCCTTTCAATTTGGAAGTGTTTCGCTTTGACCCTCGCAGCCTCCTTCTTTATGTCGCTTCAAAGTGGCGCTGGATTTTAATCTTCTTTTTTCTCTCCCTCCTCGCTATATGGGGGCTTGAAAAATCGCGCTCTGTAAACTCTAAGACGGCTTGGACGGCTGAGGCCAAAGTCCTCCATCAAGAACGATCTAATAGGCTTCCCAACTACTACCAGCAAATGGATACTGCAACAGTTATGCAGTTCTTCGCTTCTAGGGATGTACAAGGACGCGTCGGTGACCGTCTTCGAAATTCACCACAGTATGCGTTCTCCCCTGAGCTCTTCAAAAACGTTCTCGTATCCAGAGAGAGGGAGCGAAGTTGGATCATCTCTATAAAAGCCTCTGCAGGAACCCCGGAAACGGCTGCAGCAATTGCAAACGAAATGGCCGAGGAGGGAATTGCTGAGTACGTCAGACAGCAAAGCAGCAAAATTCGAGCTATTCTGCAAGAACGAAGCCTTCAACTTACAAACATCACAAAGGAGTTATCCTCCCTTCAATTTGAGAAAAAAAGGCTTTACACATCGAACTCTGTTATATCGCCGGACATAGAACTCCTAAAAAAGAATGAAGACATTTCTTCTTTTATTTCAAAAAAAGAAGACCTTCTCATCAAGCTCCACAGCCTTGATATCAGCATCAACTCAATCAAATCGCTTCTCGAACAAACTCCTGAAATGGAGGAAGGAGAAAAAAGAATAGACAACACTCGCTCTCTGGGGCTAACTGGCAAAAAGAACGAACTGGAAAATCTCCTTAAAAGATACACACCCGAGAATCCTAAAGTAAAAATTTTGCTTGATGAAATTGATATTTTAGAAAAAAACCAGGCGGCGGGCTCTAATCAGATAGCAGATGTTGTTGTATTAAGAAAGAATCCGGTCTATGCAACTTTGCAAAACCAGTTGACAGCATTGGATATTGAACGCAAAACGACTGAGGTCTTAATTGCGCAATATGAGACGAATCAAGTTTCTAAAGAAGATGAAATACAAGACATAATGAATCGGGCTGTCGCCTTCGAACAGTTGCAGCAACGTGAGGAGCAGTTAAGATCAGGATCTCAAAAGGTCATGGATAGCATCAGTGATTTGGAGTTTCTTATGAGTTCGGCCGTTCCGGATGTTTCGATTTTTGAACGAGCTAAAATTCCTAGTGTCTCCAATATGGGACAGGCAAAATTCAAAATCGTTGGTGTGGGCATATTCCTAAGCCTTCTTTTCTCCATTTTGATCGCAGCCTCTAAGATATTGAAACTCAAACTAGTATCTTCATCAGAGTATGAGTCAGCCTTGGATGTAACCCCGCTTGGGGAATTACCTCTCCCAAATGAGGCTATAGGAGAATCTAAAAAATCAACACTCCAAAAAATATTGCAAAATTTAAAGATTTTCCTGCAAGAACACAAACGTGTTGGCTTTTTAAAGTTTATGCCATCCGATTCATTAGAAGCAGATATCACAGAAATACTGGATATAGCAATGATCAGCGGACAAAAGACCTTTCGTCTAAAATGTATTCCTGCAACAAAAGGCGGAATTCCCGCCTCATACAAACCTCTAAAGGATGACAGTCTCGCTAAAAACCTTATCAGTGTTATTAAAGTTTCGGATGAAGGGTTTTTTTGCTTTCAAAACAACCTAAGCTTGGATTCAGCTGAAATGGATCTTCTCAGGTTCGATATTGAGGCACTTTGCTCTAGTTACGACCTCGTCGTTATTGAGGTCGAGTCTGAGGAAAGCACAGAACTATTAAGCTCACAAGTCGCTCAACTTTCCGAAAGAATTATTTTATCGGCACCCTTCGATTCTATTAAGAAAACAGTACTGCAAGAACACATTAAACAAATGAAAGAAACTTCTGATGTGAAAATTGCAGGGCTTCTTACCGACGTGCCTAATCCTTACTATGGAGGATAACATGCTTAGATATATTATTTTATTATTTATTTCTTTAGTTTCTACATCACTCTTTTGTTCCTGCCAGCATGGCATTGACAAAGATAGTTTGGAGTATCCGCCAGAATATGATGAATCTGGTGTAGATGTTTCCACCACTGACCCGGAAGAAATCCGGAAGCAATTGGAAGAAATAGCAAATACCCCCTATCCTCCTTACACAATACAGGGAGGCGATATGTTTAGAGTCAAAGTTTACGGCGAGGATGATGTTAGTGACACCCTTGGGGCCTCTACTTCGACAGTCACTGCAGATGGTTATCTGGTATTAAACCTCGTTGGCCCACTTTTTGTAAAGGGGCTAACCCTGATCGAAGCAACTGACCTTGTAACTAAAGCTTTCGAAAAATATATCAGGTATCCTCGTGTTGCTCTGATTCCCGCGAATATACGAGGGAAACAAGCAACACTAATTGGAGCCGTTAAAAATACAGGTGTTATTTCAGTAAGAGATGATACTCGGTTGACTGAATTTATAGCATTGGGCGGAGGCTTCCACACAGGTCTTTTGGATGGAAAAGAAGTTGAGTTGGCAGATATACCCAGTTCCTACATGATACGAGATGGGAAAATACTCCCCATAAACTTTACGGAAGCCATATACAAAGGGAATCCTCTTCATAACATTGCGGTTCGCCCCGGTGATGTCATCTATATCGCTAGAAGAGATTCTTCTCGAGTTCTTGTAATGGGTGAAGTAAATTCCCCTCGCCAGCTTAACTGGACTCCTGACATGACGGTAGTTGATACAATTGCTCAAGCAGGCGGCTTGAAAGATGAACATTGGGGCACTGCTCTTATTCTTCGCAGACCCAAGGGGGCGAATACCGGAGCTGAATTGAAGGTCTACAAAGTGGATATTGATGACTTGTTCTCTGGGAGGGGCAGAAACTTCAAAGTGGCATCTGAAGACATTATATATATCCCAAAAGACTCCATCAGCGAATACAATGTGTTTATCCGAAAGCTGTTGCCAACAGCCCAGCTCATCAACGCTGCCTCATCCCCGGTTTACTGGTTTAACAGCAAATAGTTGAATTTTAATTTGGAAGTCAAGCATGTCATATTTTTCGCATTCTTTTTTTCGAGTATCCCCTTTTTAACATTGGTTTGGTATTCGAGTGAAAAGGCACAAAAAATTGGAGTATTTATTATGCTGTTTACGATGCCATTTAACGAGGCAGCAGGAATCAATTTTTTTCCAGATCCTTTTTACAGAGGAACTTCTAGAGGTTTTGAGATTACACTAACCGATGTAATTTCTATTTCACTTATATTTTCAATTTATTTAAAAAGAAAAAAAGTTATAATTTTTCCTAAAGGTTCTATTTTTTATATAATTTATTTTGTCATTTCTTTTATATCTTCGTTTAATTCTTCAAATTTGAATTATTCAGGTTTTGAAATTCAAAAGATGTTTTTTATTTATTTATTTTTTATAACTGTATATAATTATATTTTTTTCAACAAAAGTTTTGATATAATCAAAATATCTTTTTTTACTATTATTTCAATAAATTTTTTAATGATGCTGGAGCAAAAATATATATTAGGATATTATCAACCTTCCGGTCTGTTTCCGCACAGAAATTCGAGTTCAATGTTTGTTAACTTAATAGCACCAATTTTTTTATCTATTTTATTAAATAAAAAATCTAATAAAAAAATATTTTGTTTTTATTTTACTATATACATGTTATGTTCTATTAATGTAATTTTTGCACTGTCTCGTGGAGCAATATTCTTTTTTCCCATAGCTGCTGCTATTGTCACTTCTTTTTCAATGGCCTCAAAAATTACAAGCCGAAAAATACAGACTATTACTCTCTTTTTGGTGTTAGCCATTGTAGGTTCTGCCAAAGCGGCCCCTATGGTTGCAGAGCGGTTTGAAAGGGCATCAGAGCGCTCCGGCGAAACGAGAGTTAGACTTGCAAAAATAGCTGTACGGATGGCTAATGACAAGTTTTGGGGAATTGGTCTTAACAATTGGGGTGTCAAAGTAAATCCTCCATATACTTATGCTGAGGGGCTGCGGCCAGTAGAAGATGAGGATTTCAAAGATGGAATTGTGGAAACTATTTATTTACTTGTTGCTGCTGAATGCGGATGGATAGGTTTCACCTCACTTATTCTTTGGTTTGGATATTACTTCGTTCAAAATGCCCTTAACATCAGGAGGTATAAAAACACACCTACTTCGTACATGCCTATCGGACTCTTTGCAGGCCTCATCGCCACTTTTGGACAATCCACTCTAGAATGGGCACTAAAACAAAAAACAAATTTTTATGAGCTTGTTCTCATTTTTGCTATTATAGCAGCAATGACGCAAATTTATGAAAATTATAAAAAAAACAAACCCTAATAATAATGAAAGAAATTCCAGTTTATTTATTTATCGATGCACTTGGGTGGGAAATCGTTCAAAAATATAATTTTCTGAAAGATGAACTGTCTTTTAGATACTCAGTGAAAATGCAGTTCGGATACTCCTCTACAGCCATCCCGACA
>JALNXY010000013.1 GCA_023230105.1 Verrucomicrobiota bacterium | reverse complement strand
AGACCGTGTGACCTCGCTCACTTCGGCCTTCACCGCAGACCGCGCACATCGTTGTGTGCCGCACCCGCAGCGCCAAAGACTCTATACTTTTCACCCCTCCCGCGCAACTTTTTTTTCAAATTTTTTGTTCGATCCTTTTTCACACACACTCTTACATGCTTCAATCCAGTCAGTTACGATGGATTAAAAATTTTCGATTTTCTTGTGAAATTCCCCGAAAACAGCGCGTAAAAGCACGTAAAAACCTCAAATCCTGCGCAAAACCTCACAAAAAACGCACTAAAAACCGCTTTATTCCGCTTTTTGCCTCCGATCAATCAGTGCATGTAGCGCTTTTTCGATCTCTTTGCCCTCATAAAGATATGCAGTTCTATTTCCCCACGAACATAGATTTCCTTGAAACCAAGAAGATAGGAACGAGCAGTATCAGCACCACAGCCACTAAGATTAGTCGTTTATTCCAAGAGTGTTCCAATGGTTTAAACTCCTCCGGGGTTGGGCTTATTCCCGTGTCGTCTACTATAAAACTTACTCTATTAGATTCATATAAAATATGCGGAGGAAGAGAATTCGTTCCTTTTGAAATCATAAACATTCCGGGATTATATCCTTGCGGATATCTGTCCTCTACCCCGATATCCACGCCCAGCAAAATATTTGTAGTATAAGATATATGTTCCTCTCCTTCAGGCAGTAAGAGTCTTGCTCCCCCGACCACTACATTGGGAAGTTTTGTGCCGCTCACCGGCTTTGAATAAATAAACTCTTTCCACAGTCGACCTTGGAACGTAGGCCAACGATATTCCAACCGTGTCGGGCGTCCTTCAGTATCCCTCGCTGTAATTTCCCCCGTAACATAAACGACTGTATTGCTCGGCGCTCCCGCAGCCGCAACGCTCCCTGCACGTGCCCTGAAACGATTTTCATCTATCCAATTCAGCGTCCCCGGAACCATACAGTTAATCCACAGCGAACGAACACAATCTAAACTACTCCGTCCCATTTCCGACTGCTGCCTGGAGTAGGAGCCCACTTTGTTTGTTCCATCAGTGAAAATTATCCTTCCCTGCGGGAAATAATCGGGATAATTAAGTATCCAATCGTTTCCTTCCAAATTTGAGCCGACAACAGTCCTTTCCGTTCCTCCAGGATCATATTCCGCCCCCGGCATATCATGCAAAACGCGATTATAGAATGTACCAGGCTGCCAGGCTCCTTCGTAATGAACGAATCCCGTTTTTGGTTTCAGGTCTTCAGCCGTTTTTTTTACTTTAATCATTTTATTAGTGTCGTTCTTATCACTGATATAATCCGCATGATGATAAGTGGTTGCATCATTTCCATACACAACTTTTCTCAAGGGCGGGGCTTCCTCCAGGAATCGCCGGACGTCATAATTTTCCTGGATGTAGTTTGTGGAAGAAGTTTGAGAAGCGGATGAAGTGTTGGTTTGAAGGGCGGTGGGATTTATCAGAATCGCGATGGATTTCAAAGAAGGCGAGTTGGTAGGCAGGGGCGTTGCTGGCTGGCCGATGCATTTCAACGCAAAAGCACCCAGGAGCCCCATGAGCAAACACACAGAAAACCTTTTTCCAATTGTTCTCACCATTAAATGAATAAAAATTTTTCCTCTGATATTACTCATAGCAATTTTTCCAAGTCTTAAAACCGATGGGTAGCCTATGGAAAAAATTCACTAAAAGTCAACAGAAATTTTAAATTTTTATTCTATTCTTTCTTGAATAAACTCTTACCCGCTTCAGGTCAATCGGTTACGATAAATTAGAAATATTCCGAAAACAGCGCATGAAAGCACGTGAAAAGCTCAAATCCTGTACAAAACCTCACGAAAAACGCGCAAAAACCCGCTTTATTCGGCCTTTTGGCTCCGATCAATCAGCGCATGCAGCGATTCTCTGATATCTTTGCCCTCGTGGAGAATTGCGTAAACCTCGTTTATAATCGGCGTTTCGACCTGAAAGCGTTCAGAGAGAGCGTGAGCGGAGGCAGCCGTCGGAACTCCTTCAGCCACAGCGCTCATTGAAGCGAGTATCTCACTGAGTTTTTCGCCTTTTCCGAGCCGTTCTCCGACGGAGTGATTGCGGCTGAGCGGAGAAAAACAGGTCACCATGAGGTCGCCCAGACCGCTGAGGCCCGAAAAAGTATCAGCTTCAGCACCCATGGCGACACCCAGACGGCGAATTTCCACGATGGCACGGGTCATGAGGGCAGCTTTGGAATTTGAACCAAAACCGATTCCGTCGCAGATACCTGCGGCGATTGCAATAATATTCTTCAAGGCGCCTCCGAGCTCAACGCCCAGAATATCAGAGCCGGTGTAAACCCGGAAAGTGGGTGAATGAAAAATATCCTGTGCAAGCTGAGCCGATTCCTGAGAGCGGCTGGCCGCGACAACCGCAGTCGGCACTCCGCGAGCCACTTCCGCAGCAAGAGAGGGTCCCGAAAGAGCCACCGGCAGACAATTTGGGAGGAGTTCCTCCAGGATTCCGGACATGGTCAAGCCGGTTTGAAATTCTATTCCCTTGGTGACGGAAACAATGGGGCCGCGGAAATCGCCTATCTGAGAGACCGTCATCCGAAAATATTGCGAAGCGACGGCGGCAACAATGAGCTCTGCCCCTTCAATGGCGCGCGGGAGATCATCCTCCACCCGGAACTCCCGGGGAATTACGGCTCCGGGAAGGGCACTCTCGATCCGGCCTGTCGCGCGGATTTCATCGAGCTGGCGTTTCAGAGCGCTCCAGAGAGTGATTTCATGGCCATTGCGCGCCAGAATAAGCGAAAGGGCGACACCCCAGGCGCCAGTTCCCAGAATAGTAATTTTCATTTCGATTTTTTGTGATCTCCGATTTTGAGTTCCGTACCCTTCAGGAGGCGCTGGATATTGCTGCGGTGGCGGTAGATCACGAGCAGTGCCACCAAGAGCGTCAGAGCGGTGAGGAAAATATCGCGGTGAAAGTAATAGACCAGACCGGGCAGGCAAATCGCCGCCGTGATCGAGGCCAGCGAGACGTAGCGGGTCAGGGCGACCAGAATAACAAAAATCGCCAAACAGATCAGAGCCGGCTTCAGCGCCACGGCCAGGAAAACGCCACCCGTCGTGGCAACCCCTTTGCCGCCTTTAAACCCGAGCCAGCAGGTGAAACTATGCCCCAGAACGGCTCCCAGGCCGCCCACCAACATGAGTATGAGCTCGCGATGGGCTCCCAGCTCTGAACCGCTGCCGCCCCAGAGGCGCGGAATCCAGATAGCCGCATAGCAGGCCGCCATCCCTTTGAGCAGATCGATCAGGAGGACCAGAATTCCCAGGGTCGGCCCCAGAACCCGCAGCGCATTGGTGGCTCCGATATTACCGCTGCCTTCTTTGCGGATATCGATACCCCGGGCGCGTCCGACCAGGTAACCGGTCGGCAGCGAACCCAAAAAATAGGCAATTACAACGGCACAAATGACGTAAATCCAAAACATGCTCTTCCCTCATTCTGCCCGGGAGCTCTTTTTCCGGAGCTCTGGGGACGACTAGTCATACTCTCTGAACTGCTCGGAAGCAGGGAGATTCTTGTTTGATTTTCTTTTCTTCTTTTTGGCAGGCTCCTTCCGGGGTTCCTCCTCGGATTCTTCCTTTAAAAGCTCCTGTTTTTCATCCAGGGTTTCGCCCAGGCGCTCCAGATGTTGGCGCGCTTTGGCGGCAGCAGCGGTGAACTCATATTCCAGGGCAATGCGTTTCATGAGTTGGAGCGCATCCGCAGGCCGATCCAATTTCGAGATATAGAGATTGCAAAGATGGATCGCCGTCCAGCCCCATTGCTCATCGGGCAGTCTGTGCTTGAGGGCCTCTTCGTATTCCATGGCGGAGGCCAGATAATTGCCTATATCTTTTTCGTAAATCTCGGCGATCCTCAGCGAGGCATGGACCTCGTTGGGGTTTTCGATCAAATACTCCCGGAAGAGCTCGATGGCCACCAGGAAATCTCCGCGCGTCCAGGCTTCTTCGGCCTTTTCATAGTCGGCTTTCTTGAGGAATGGGGTCGCATCGTCGCTGCTGTGAAGAGTATCCACCACTTTCTGCGCCAGTACATTCGAGAGCCACCTGCCGCCGGTCAGTCCCAGAGAGATGCTGAACGCGACCAAGAACCCGCCATAGATAAAGAGATAGCGCACCTGGCCCGCAGCTCGGGAATCCATCCCGGCATGAGTCTTTTCATTGACTGTCTCCTCAAGCTCAACATCCGATTGAGAGGAGGCGCCGTTGCTATCCATATACCGGTCGTAATTAATTTTAAAAAGGATGCCAAAAATACAAGTGCCCAAAATGAGCACCGTATAAACAGCCGCCTGAATCTTCTGCGACCGGGTCAATATCAGTTTCGCCATAAAATCTCCACTTTCGCCAGACGCCAGACGCAAGTGGTCGCCTATTATCAAAATTGCAGGCCGCCCTGTCCAGAGTATTCTGCATCTCACCACGTTTCGGAGGCTTGCCGGGCGTTTCCCCCCGGAAATATTCTCTTTTTAAATGAGGTATAAGTGGACAAAACACCTCGGCTCCTTCTAAGATATCACTATGCAACAGAAGCAGCTCTTCTGTAAAAGATGTAACCAGCCCCGACTTTACCAGCGCAACGGCACGCGCCATCTCTTTCACCTAGTTATGACGGTGGTGCTTTTCGCGGTTTCTGCGCAGTTCCTGGGAATTCTCGGGTTTGCCTGGATGTTCATCTGGGCATTGTGCACGATTTTCAAAGATCCTTACCGCTGCACCCAATGCGGTTCCAAGGAAGGCTCCTCTCACCTGCTGGCAGCCCTCATCCTGGGAATCATGATTTTTCTGGCCTGTGCCGTCCTGCTGGGCCACAGCTGGCACAACAGACGGAGCTCCGATGCGAATTTCAACGCCATTTCAGAGACTCCGGGCAAAATTCTCGTTCCTTCTATCGAAGAAGCCTTGAACCCGGATGCGGAAGGAGAAACCACGAACACCCAGGCCGAGTACGATTCCGGCAGCTCCAATGGTGTTTATAACCCGTACAATCTGAAGCTGGAAACCCTCCTGAAGAAGAAGAAGGAGAAATAAAACCTCCCTCCCGTCCATTCTTCCGCGGATGTTTTAAACCGCATTTTTTTAACCGCAGATCACACCGTCTATAACCGCAGATTACGCAGATTTACACAGATTTACACAAAACCTCCGGTAGAATTGCGGCTAAAAGAAGGTGACGGAGTTTTTAGGTTAGGTTCCCGCCCGCCATTGCCATCACCATTCCAGTGAAGAAAGGAAGATGAGTGTGGAAAGGATCCGTGCCCAGCGGGCGCACGCCTCAGAGAGGCGAATGTGCATAACCGTGGGTGTGGCTCCCGCAGGGTGCCGTACCTACGGAAAACACCGACTATCCACGATGCCACCTGAAGGGCGGGACTTAACAACTTGAAATAGAAAGAATATGAGTTACACAAGATTACTTTATCACATCGTTTTCCGAACCAAGAACAGTATTCCTGCCATCGTCCCTGAGTACGAAGAGACCCTATACACCTATATTTGGGGTGTGGTAAAAAACAAGAAATCCATCCTCTACCGCATCGGAGGAATGCCGGATCATCTCCATCTACTGATAGATTTGCATCCAGCACACTCTTTGTCAGATTTCATGCGAGAGCTGAAGGTTTCCTCAAATAAATGGTTGCAAGAGAATCCACATTTCCCTGCCTTCTGCGGCTGGGCAGAGAGCTATGGAGCCTTCTCTTATGGATTGGAGGCAAAAGAAAGCATCATCGAGTACATCAAGAATCAGAAGGAACATCACAAAAAAGAGAGTTTTGCTGATGAATTCCGCAGATTCATGGTAAAAAATGGAATCACCATAGATGAGCGATACTTTCTCAAAGATTGAGTTCCGAAGTGCCGCCCTCCGGGCGGGGATATGGGGGAGCTTCCTAATCCGTAGGTACCTCACCCTACGGGAGAGGCACCTACGGTTATGCACATTCGCCTCTCCGAGGCGTGTGCCCTCCGGGCACGAAAACAGGTGGGTATGAACACTTCCGTAGGCACGTTTCCCTACGGGAGAATCGCTTGCAGTCATGTATATTCGACCTTTCAGTTTGTTTATCTTTCAGACATGAATCTTTAAGAAGAAAAACAGCTATGAACAGCCCCCATTGCTCTACCCTGTGTAAATCTGCGTTCATCTGCGTAATCTGCGGTTAAAGACAGTGGAATCTGCGGTTTGTGCCATCTACGGATGAATCTTTTCCCCGAAGAGGCTAATTGAAAAACTCTACTCGTGTGCTAGAATGATGCTGTATGAATTTGGAGAAATTCACTCTAAAAGCACGCACGGCCGTACAAAGCGCCTACGAACTAGCCAAGGATCGAGCTCACCAGGAAGTTGAACCCGAGCATCTTCTGTTGGTTCTCTGTGAACTCAAGGATAGCATCGTTCCGCCTCTTCTTAAGAATATGAGCGTGGACGTGGATGCGCTCAAAACCAGTTTGCAACGCGAGATCTCGCGCCGCCATCGGGTTGAGGGCGCGAACGTTCAGGTTTATCTTTCGAGCACACTCTCCAAGGCACTGACCGCGGCAGAGAATGAGGCCGCCAAGCTCAAGGACGAGTATGTGAGCGCGGAGCATCTTCTACTGGGACTGGTGGAAGCGGCGAGCGGGAATTTCCAGAAGCTTCTGAAAATTCATGCCCTGGACCGGGAGAAAATCCTCAACGCCATGCTCAAGCTCCGCGGCAACCAGCGCGTGGTCGACGAGAGCCCTGAGGAGAAATTCCAGGCGCTGGAAAAATATGGACGCGACCTGACGGCAGCGGCACGGGCCGGCAAAATCGACCCGGTCATCGGCCGCGATGAAGAAATCCGGCGCGTCATGCAGATTCTCACCCGGCGCACGAAGAATAACCCGGTATTGATTGGCGAGCCGGGAGTCGGCAAGACGGCGATCGTGGAGGGAATCGCCCGCAGAATCGTCAGCGGAGACGTGCCTGAATCGCTCAAGAACAAGAAATTGATCGCGATGGACCTGGGCTCAATGATCGCCGGCGCCAAATACCGCGGCGAATTTGAGGACCGTCTCAAGGCGTTCATCAACGAGGTTACCGCCAGCGAAGGCGCCATCATTCTCTTTATTGACGAGCTCCACACCTTGATGGGAGCCGGAGCCGCTGAAGGTGCGACCGACGCGGCAAACCTCTTGAAACCGCAGCTGGCACGGGGTGAACTGCGCTGCATCGGCGCCACCACCCTGGATGAATACCGCAAGCATGTGGAAAAAGATGCCGCACTGGAGCGGCGCTTCCAGCCGATTGTCGTCCTGGAGCCCTCGGTCGAATCGACCATCGCGATTTTGCGCGGACTCAAAGAGCGCTATGAAAACCATCACGGCGTCCGGATTCGCGACACGGCGCTGGTGGCCGCGGCGACTCTTTCCCAGCGCTATATTTCAGATCGCTTCCTTCCCGATAAGGCCGTAGACCTGGTGGATGAAGCCGCCAGCCGCCTCAGGATGGAGCTCGACTCCATGCCGGTGGAGATTGATCAATTGGAGCGCCAGATCATGCAGTTGGAGATCGAGCAGACGGCTCTGAAGAAGGAATCCGACGAGGCGTCGCGGGATCGTCTCCAAAAAATCGAAGCCGAACTGGCAGATCTCAAAGAGCGCTCGGGCCATCTCAAGGCTCAGTGGCAAAATGAGAAGGCCGCCATCAATGCGGTCAGCATCCTGGCTTCGAAACTTGAGCAGGCCAAGCTCGAAGAAGAGCAGGCCCAGAGAGTGGGCGATCTGAACCGGGCGGCGCAGATCAAATACGGGAAAATCCCCGAGCTTCAGGCGAAAATCGAAGAGGCCCGCAAGGCGATCGAGGCCGAGCCCGGCAACCGCATTCTCAATGAAGAGGTCACCGAAGAGGATATTGCGCAGGTCGTCTCATCCTGGACGCATATCCCGGTTTCCAAGATGCTCGAGGGCGAAAAGCAGAAGCTCATCCGGATGGAAGACCGGCTTGCTCAGCGGGTGATCGGCCAGCGCGAGGCGATTATCGCGGTATCCAATGCCGTGCGGCGTGCTCGAAGCGGATTGCAGGACCCGAACCGCCCGATCGGCTCCTTCATTTTCCTGGGGCCCACCGGTGTCGGCAAAACCGAGCTGGCACGGGCTCTGGCCGAGTTCCTCTTTGACGATGAACACGCGCTGACCCGTATCGACATGAGCGAATATCAGGAGAAATTCAACGTCCAGCGGCTGGTGGGTGCACCCCCGGGCTATGTCGGTTATGAAGAAGGCGGGCAGCTCACCGAAGCGGTCCGGCGCAAACCCTATTGCGTGGTTCTCTTTGACGAGCTGGAGAAGGCGCATCATGACGTCTTCAATATCCTCCTGCAGATGCTCGATGACGGACGCCTGACCGATGGACAAGGCAGGACCGTCGATTTCACCAATACGATCGTGATCATGACGAGCAATATCGGCTCGCATCTGATCCAGGAGTTCTTCCAGCAGTCGAACACATCGCCTACAGAGATCGCGCGGATGGAGAAGAGAGTTCTGGAAGAGCTCAAGCAGAATTTCCGGCCAGAATTCCTCAACCGCGTGGATGACACCATCGTCTTCCATAGTCTCACCGAGGACCAGATCGCGGCCATTGTCGAAATTCAGCTCGTGAGAATCGCCCGCAGACTGGCCGAGCAGAAGCTCCGGATCAACCTCACCGATGAGGCCAAGCAGCTACTGGCACGGCGCGGATGGGATCCTCAGTGGGGTGCTCGTCCGCTCAAGCGCGCTATGCAGGAGCATCTCCTGAACCCGCTGGCGACGAAACTTCTGGCGGGAGAATTCCGTCAGGGCGACCTCATTCTGGTCGATGCCCCGGACGTCGGAGAACTATCCTTCAGCGCACAATCAACCCAGGAGAATTAAAGACAACAGAACCACGGATGGACACAATTAACTCGTGTACATTCGTGATTCGGTTTTCACCGTTACTCCTCGTAAGCGGTGCGGTAGTAGCGGGTGCCCAGATTGGGATCCAGCACGAAGGAGCCTGAGATGCCTTCCACTTTGGTCCAGGTTTTCAAATCCAGGCTTTCGTAGAGGACGCCGGTAAAATTCAGCACCAGCGAATCACCCTCATATTGATAAGTCATCCGGGGGATGCGCTTGACCTCCAGAATCGCTGGCTCGCTGAGGACGACTCCATGAGGGTTGGTAACCTGCACTCTGTAAGAACCGGCATTCCTCACCCGAGCCGAATCCAGGACCAGGAGGCTCCGGTTCGAGCCCGCAAGCGGCGTCTCGTCTTTAAACCATTGATAGGTGCGCGGAGCGTTGCCCAAGGCAGACACGCGAAACTCAACGCGATCGCCTTCAGAGACTGATTGACTGAGGGGCTGGATCACGATTTGTACCGGCAAGAATTCTTCGTCCGCATCGGCGGTGCCGGGGCTGCCCTTGAGGCTGGCACCGCGTTTCCAATTTTCGGGCGTGCCCCAGAGAGGTGCCTCCGCGGCCGTATCCACCACGACCAAAGCATAGCCGCCCTGATCGCTCTCCGGATACCATTCGTTGGAATAGGTGAAGTCGAGAATCTTTTCCCCTTGAGGAGACTGCAGGAGAATCTGTTCGCCTTTCCGCGCCAGGTTACCCGAGAAGCCGCAGAGAACTCGCATCCCATCCAGATCATAAACGCACGAAAACGCCTCCAGATTCTTGACCAGGACCAGACGTTCCCCGGCTGGGAGCCGGTATGACGGGAAGGAATAGGTGATTCCCTCAACGAATTGGAAGCCCTCCAATTCGAGAACGCCGCTGCCGGTATTCTTGAGCTCAATCCAGGCCAGGTCATCTCGTGTCCAACCCGCCTTCACCGCCTCTGGGGGCACCATCGGCGCATACATCAACTCTGTGATTTTGAGGTCACCGGGCAAACCGTAAACGGTGGTATCCAGCTCAGCGATGGCGCTCCACTCCCCTGCTCCGTCATAGGAGCGCGCCTTGAGGAACGAGCCCACCGGAATTTCTATCACCCACTCTTCGGGCTCTGAACCCGTCCTCTGGGGTTGAAGTATCCGGGCTTGCGGATGAGGTGCTCCGCCCGGTAGGCGCGGATCGCTTGCATCAAGCATGTAATAAATAGAGGCGCTGCCCCGCAAAGTCACCTGAACCATACCGGTTGCCTCAGACTCCTCCTTCTGAACCACCGGCGCATCAAAAGGCGGAAACCATCCACGAGCACGCATCTGGGCAATGAGATACTCGGCGCTCTTGGGAATAAATTCATCTTTGACGTAATTGCACTCGCCCAACCAGGTCTCACGGGTATAGCCGTGCCCCCAGCGTGCCGACTCCATAATGATCGCGGTATCGAGCACCTGCTGTCTGCTGTTCCAACGCTCGAGGCTCTTTTCCACGCTCAGCGCGCCTCCCGGATTGAGCATCTCTTTTTGCGTGGCATCGATCCAGCGCATCCTGTAATCGGGGTGATCCATCAATCTCTGATGAAGCCGCATCGGGTTGAAGCCTGAAGCGTTATTGATCTGCCAGCCGAATTCGGTCAGGTCATAAGTGACCGGGAAACTGCGGTTGGCCGCCATGGAATGTTCGCAATCATGCCGGAACCATTTGAAGCCGTCGGGATTCACCCGGTTATAGAGGCAAACGATGTTGTTGATGTTGATGTTCATGGCAACCGGGCAATCAGGGTCGCGCGTGAAATAGGTAATCAACATGTAAGCGATAAGGTTATCTTCATCCAGATAACGGGGGCAAAAAGGATTGGGAGTTCCATCCGGATTGAGGCCCTTTACCTGGAAGTAATTCGTCGCATAGGGACCGGCAAAGCCCTCGTTGACGGCGATCTGATAAAGCGCTCTGAAGGCATCTTTATTTCCATCCACGGCTTCGGTCCCGTGAGAGGGATAGGCCGTTTTGAGGCAATCCCAGTCTTCGACATTGCCTCCCAGATAGGTCTGGGCGAAGATCGCTTCGCTTCGCTCCTGGGTCTGGTAGAGCCCCCAGTACTGGCCATTGATGTAGAGGTGATAGAAGCGGCTGCGGGTATAGGGCATCCCCATATCCCGCTGTGAATCGCGGGAAAATGTCTCCCGGATAAACGTGTCGTAAGGATAGCCGCCGACCCAGGCCCAGGTCTGGGAGGTGCGCAAATCCATCTTGGCAAATTCCTCGGTCCCCTCTCCCTCAAAAAGAGGAAATTGCAGAGTATCCCCGTAACGGGAGCGGAAAAAGAGGCGCAGAGAATGCTTGGGTGCATCCGGGCTTCTACTGGAGCTGCCGCGGATCCGTAGCCCGGCATCGATCTGGAATTCACCGCCGCCCCGGGGGCTGATCAATTCCACCGAGACAGGCCGTTCCCATTCCTCGCCGTCCTTTTTTGCATTCACATAAATCCCGGTCTCCGGGTTAAAGAGGTTCCCAAGATCGGTCACCAGAGAGATGCTGTCGATCTCTTTCATCCCCTGCCGGATTCCTTCGCTGAAGCGGGGATCCGACACGATGGCCGTATTCATTCCGTATTCGAACTTCTGATCGTTAATGGTCCGCGAAACCGGCCAGCCAGATGGCGGGTTCTTGGATTGGCTCAGGATTTCTTCGGGGAACAGCCAGGTCCGTGTGGAAACCGCAGAAGGAATGCAGCCTTCCTGAATCGCCACAGCCCGCAGGCAGGTAATCCGCTCAATCTTGAGCGGCGCTTCATAGAGAGTCGAGACGGCGCTCGGGATACTGCCGTCGAGCGTGTAGTAAATCCGGGCCTCCGGGCTCAAAGAGGAGAGCTCTACGTCGAAAGGCTCCTCCCGATATCCGGCCGGCTCGCTGAAGGTCACCACTCCCGGAGGCGCCCCATAGGCGGCGCTGTTGGCCGCTCCGGGAGTCGGCTCGAGATGGTAGCCCGCCTCACTGTAGGAGATATCCGTATATTGAGGCGGATACGTCGGGAAAAATTCATGAATGAGGGTTTGGCCGTCGGGTGCGATGAGAGCCAGGTATTCGCCCTCTTTGCTCAGGCTGAAATTGGCAAAATACTCTCCTCCGACCAGCGGCTCGCCGCCCCAAGAATTGCAGAAAACAATGAGATACTCTCCGGCGCCGATGGTGGTTCCGGAAGGGAATTGCCAGCGGGTCGGCTCGGATGCCGAATCGGTCAGATACCAGCCGCTGAGGTTGATCGCCTCTGTACTCCGGTTATAAAGCTCAATCCAGTCTTCCGCCTCCTCCTGATGAGTCTTCAGACCTGATCCGTTGGAAGCCATGAACTCATTGATAACGACCATCTGCGAGGCCGAAACCTTCAGTGAAGCTCCTAAAAAGATCACCCCGATGCAGAGAAATAAACCCCACAGACCGGCTCTCGATAAGCCGCTAAATCGCATCCTCATTTTTCCACTGTCCGATTGCACACTGGTTGAAATATACCGCATGAGCCCGCTCCTGACAAGCTAACAGCGAGCCTGACAATCCGCTTTTCGAGGAATGCTTGCCCGAGAGGGAGTCGGGCACGAGCGTACCAATTTTAAAGCCCGGGGTGTTCGGGCCCCGGGCTTCGCGCGCATCACTACGGATGCATTAGAGGAGTTATCCTCTAGGGACGCTCCAGAGTGGAGCGGTAAAACTTCTTGCTCCCGCTAATGCTCACTTCCCACGGAGAGAGAACCTCTAAACTGTCGGACCAGCTCAGGCCATCGTCGCTCTCTTGCAAACTGCCTCCAAAGGTGAGAATCAATTTGCCCTCCACCCGGTCAAAGCTCAGCCAGGCATCCTGAGGAGTCACGGTCAGAATCGCCGGCTCGCTCAGCACATAGCCTGATTCAGAGCTCACCTCAACCGTATAGGTGCCTGCATTGTCGGGCATGGCCGACTTGATGAGGTAAAATGATTCATTTGCGCCGAGAATCTGGACTCCATCTTTCATCCATTGATACTGCAGCGGCTCGCTCGATGTCGCCGCGACACTGAGGGCGACACGGTTGCCTTGCAGAGCGTCCCGGCCCACCGGTTGGGTCACGATTACGGGCGGCACCCACTCGAAGACTTGCATTCCGTACCAGTATGAACCCGATTCGGGCCAGCCGCTAACTTCGGGCATAAAGTACACTTTGCAGTCGGGGTTGATTTCCAGGAGGAAATCAGCGTCTACAGTGGTAGGCATATCGCCCTCAAAAACCAATGTCTTGAGAGCGTTGCAACGGCTGAACACTCTCGGCCCCAGAGTAGTGACCCCGCTGCCTATCCTTGCTCTCTGCAAACTGTAGCAATCGGAAAACGCCCAGCCATCAATAAAAGTGGCGCTGTCGGAAATCTCCACGCTCTCGAGCGAATGACAGTAAGTAAAAGCGATCCATCCGATAAAGTCGAGATTCTTGCCCAGCTTCAAATTTTTCAGCTTGGTGCAGGAATAAAATGCGCCGGTCTCAATTCTGAGGACACTGTCGGGAATATCGATGCTTTCAAGAGCGGTGCATCCGCAAAAAGCGCTGTTGCCGACCACGGTCAGATTCTTGCTCAGCTCCACGCTCTGCAGCGACTGGCAATCCAGGAACACGCTTTCCTGCATCGTTTCAACGTTGTCAGGAATCACGATGCTCTTGAGACTGATGCAGCTGGCGAACATCTCGAAGGGAAGGTCTTTTATACCCTTACCCAGCACGGCGCTCTGCAGTGCGCGGCAATCCAGAAAAATGCTCCGGTTCAGTGTGGTCACGCTGTCGGGAATATTTATTTCCAGGAGGCTCGTACAGTTATAAAAAGCCCAAGGCCCAATGATATTGACCTGATTGCCTATCTTGACCTCGGTCAGATTCGAGCACCAGGCAAATGCATTTTCACCCATCGTCAGAACCGTGTCGGCGATCACCACCTGCTCCAGTACCTCACAACTTATGAAGGCGTTGTCACCAATAGCGAGAACCCCTCCGGGAACCGTATAAGTCCCCGCTTTGCCTTCGGGAAACCGAACCAGAAGCGTTTTGTCTTTATTGAAAAGAACGCCGTTTAAACTGCTGTAAGCAGTGTTGTCCGCCTTGACATCGATTTGCGTCAGGGCATTACAATTGTTGAATACGCTCGAGGGCAGTGAAGTGACGCCGCTGCCCACCGTCACGCTCTTCAAATTAGAGCAATTGGAAAACGCCTCCCCGTAAAGAGTCGTGATGTTGTCGGGTATAATCACGCTCTCCAGCGATTCACAGTATGAGAACGTACAGAGTCCGATCGAGGTAAGCTTATTGCCCAGCGTCAGGCTCTTGAGTTTACTGCAGGAGAAAAAGGCGAAATCCTCAATAAAAAGTACGCTGTCGGGGATTTCAACGCTTTCAAGACTGAGGCACCCGTAAAATGCGTCTGTTTCAATGTAAGTGACACCCTCGCCGATCGTCGCACTCTGGAGACCGGAGCACCCCCGAAACGCGCTGCCCAAAATCGTTTCAACATGATCAGGAATTACGATGTTCGTAAGTGCGGTGCAGCTTCTAAACATCTCGTAGCCGATGTATCCGAGCCCTCCGCCCAGGTTGACGCTTTGCAAGGCGGTGCAGTTGTAAAAAAGACCATTGCCAACAGCGTCTACACTGTCGGGAAAAGTCATGTTGGTAAGGCTCTGACAATCATAGAAGGCTCCATTTCCGATAGAGGTGATGGAGCTGCCCAGCGTCACAGTTTTCATTTTCAGACACGAGGCAAACGCATTTTCCCCAATGATTGAGACCGTATTGCCTGTCACCAGGCCCTCCAGATTTGCACAATTCAAAAAGGCTCCGTAATCAATGATAAGAACACTATCTGGAACCGTATATGTTCCCGCTTTGCCCCCCGGGAATCGAAAGAGTATGGTTCCTTCCTCATTAAAAAGAACGCCATCCAGACTCATGTAAACAGTGTTGGCCGCATCCACTTCAATTTGTGTCAGAGAACTGCAGCGTCCAAAAACATCGGAGCCTATTGAACCCACCCCGCTGCCTATCGCTATACTCTCGATCCTCCAGCTTTCAAAAAATACTCCGTCTCCCAGAGAGGTGACGCTATCGGCAATCTCCACGCTTTTGAGCTCAGAGCGCCAAGCGAACGCATAGCTGCCAACGGAGGTAACGCTGTATTCACTACCCTCATAACTCACCTGCGGCGGTATCTGGGCGGTCTCCAACATCTCAGTACAGCCGGTGAGCTGCACCGTATTGGGATTCTCACTTAAAACCCGATACTTCAAACCCTCAACTTCGAACGTATCATCCACGGCACCTCGAGTCTGCGGGACCAGCAGAGCCAAAAGCAGAACAAGAAACCCTGCACAAACCCATTTTCCGGAAAAAGAAATTAAAGCCGGAAACTGACTTGTATTTTCGTGAGTTCGCCCCCCCGCCGCGCTACCCAGTTCTCCCGGTTTATTATGAATTCGCATTTTCGTTTTACTCCTTTCTTATAAAGATTCTAAAATGAGTACCCCTTGAAAAACCAGATACTCCCTACTTCATCCAAGCATCAAAAAATTTAGCAAAAAACCGCTGCCTTAACGTTCATTACGCCCGTAACTTATCTGTATAAAACCACATTATCCAGACAGAACGAAAACCAGCGGCATCCTTCTATACTTTTCCCCATTGTTTTGCAATCTCTTTTGGTTCTTTCAGAGCGAATATCGGGTAATTTGCATTTTTCCCATTTACGTGCTACGTTCCCATGCCTATCGGAGAAAGTAAAATTATGGCAGTACAAGAGAACTTAAAACAGTCGTTTGCCGGCGAAAGCCAGGCCTATGTGAAATACACTGCTTTTGCAAAAAAAGCTGAGAGAGACAAGCTGCCCGGCGTTGCCCGCCTCTTCAAGGCAGCAGCGGCCGCAGAATTCGTTCACGCGACGGCACAGCTCAACGTCATGGGCGGCATTCAGAACACCGCAGAAAATCTGAAAGTTGCCAAAGGCGGCGAAGAGTACGAATACAATTCCATGTATCCTCTCTTTATCGAAAACGCGAAGAAGGAAGCCAATATTCGTGCAGAACAGATCTTCACAGGCGCCATGGAAGCCGAGAAGCTTCATGCCGCTCTCTATCAGAAAGCCATTGACGCGGTGGAAAAAGGCAAAGACCTGGAGGTCGAGAAGCTCTATGTCTGCCCCGTCTGCGGATATACCGTCGAAGAAAAGCCGGATAAATGCCCTGTTTGCGGCGTGCCCCGCTTTGACGAAATCGTCTAGCTCCGCGACGCGGATGCCTGAGAAAAAAAAAGAACAGCCTCCCTCCACCCCGGAGCGGAGGCCGCTTTTATTTTGCACGAAGCCGGTAGAAGAACCCGCTGCCATCGTCGGCAATGCTGACCCGGTTTTCATTGAGCTCAAAGTCGACCGGCTGCCAATCCTGCAAGCCGGAAGATTTTTCCACCATGAAACCGTGAGGCGCTACAACAAGAAATGAAATCTTTCCACCCTCAACCGACAGCGTTTCGGTGAGAATAATTGGCGGAGTCAGAAGCTCGAAGATTCCCGGTGAGCCGCCCGGAGTGAGCGAGGGAGCCCAGTTTTCGGGAGTGCTCATTGCGGTGCCTTCCAGCCAGGGATCCACAACCTGGAGCGTGTAGCCGCCCTGATCCGTTACCGGATACCAGTGGCCGAAATAGGTCACTTCCTCAATGAGAGCGCCCTCCGAAGTGTAGAGGAAAAGTGTATCGGTGCGCTGGCCCAGATTCTGGGAGTAACCGCTGAAGAGCGGGTAATTGTAATCGGGATATCGCTGACGGAAGGCCTGTTCATTTTTGGCCAGCACGATACTCTTACCCGGCTCCAGAAGATGAGCGCCAAAAGTGTATTGGATTCCGTCGCTGATTTTCACACCCTCCAGGTCAATGGGCCAAGAGCCGCAATTGCTCAGCTCCAGCCAGGCGTAATCATCCAGGTTATCGCTGATATCCCCGGACTGTGCCTTGGCGGAATACATCAGCTCGGTGATGCGAAGCCGTGCGTAGCGGCCCAACTCTTCTCCGGCGTAGGTTTTGGAGTCGATGATTTCATTATCGCGGCTCCGGAGCGTGAGCAGTCGGTCGCCCGTAAAATTCATCGCTCCCAATGGACCCACGGCCAGGAGCCCTTCTCCGCTGCAGGGGAACTCGGAGCGCGAATTGAACCCGTTTGAATTCAGGTGCCCTGCTACATAAAGCGTATCGCCCGGAATCAGAACCGTGCCGGGTGCAAAATCAAAATTCGCCAGACCGCGAAGCATCCACGAGCTCATATCCACCGAATACCCTCCGGTGTTAGTAAGCGAAATATAAGCCTGCCCCAGTCCGCCGCTCAAAGCTGAGGGGACAATCTCGGCGATTTTTATTGAGCGGATGTAGTCGGGGTCGGTCGGTTTGGGGCGGATATGCCTCAATTCATCTTTGAGGAAGGCTTTGCGATAGACGAAAAAGATGGAGCGAATCTGCTCGAGTTCCTCCTGAGGCGTCCGGGTCAGAATGACGGGCCAGGGCCAGGCGTTTTCATCAAAAGGCCATGCTGCATCATCAAGCTCCATATCGCTGGGGCTGATCTCGGGCGGATTGAGCAAGGCCTGAGCGGCGACCATTTTCTCATACGCATAGCAGTTGGTAGGATAAAGCGGCCCGACCAGATAGAGCTCCTCATTCATCAGAGTCTGGAGCCGGCAGTAGAACATCTCCGCCAGACGCGGGTCTTCCATCATGGCGTCAAAGAAGCCATTAATCTGGGAATACCAGTGGATGCCCATGTCGTAAAAAATCGTATCGTTGACGTAACCGCCCGAACTGAAGCGGCCCCAGGTGAGGTCCATATCCCAGGGCAGCATCATCCAGCGGCCGGTGCGCTGAGTATCCCGATAAAGGTAATAATTTTTCCAGCCCTGATCGGCATGATTCATGATGTAGGAGGCCGCCAGATAATTAACCAGCTGAGGAATGTCGAAGTGGTCGCAGAGATAGTCCGCTCGCTCGTCACGCGGACGGCTGAGGTTCAAAGACTCGATCAGCTCTTCCAGGTCTGAGGTATCTTCCCACTTGCGCGTTTTTTTGTTGGCGGTGCTGGCATCTGCCATGTGGTCCCTCATCTTGTAGAGGGCGCCCTCGGGGTCCAGGCCAATGCGCTCAAGCCAGGTCGAATCGCCATCTTCAATGAGGTCATAAACCCCGTAAAAATTCCCCTCCGATTGAACGCGAATCAGGTAGCTCTCCTGGGCAGGCGTGCCGACGTGTTTGAAAAAATCATAGGCAACGAAAGAGCGCACTTTGGATCGATCGGCCAGATTGCTCAAGAGCCGCACGTCCGAGTAACGGGGCTGGCCGTCAAAGAGGCGCAGCTTGTGGTCCTTCGTGAAGCTGAGGTTGAGCGAGCGTTTGGAGTAACCCTGCGTCGTCGTGCCAGCCACATGGCTCCAGACGTTGTCATAGAATTCACCATTGAAGAGGACCCCGCAGCGGCTCCCCTCAATGGAACCGATCATGGTAGGAACTAACGGGAATAGCTCAATCACCGGCAGAAGCGTTTGCGGCGGATCGGCTGCAATCACGGTGCCGAAATAGACGGGAGAATTGGTGTTATTCTGATGCAGCGGCCAGTGCGTATGATAACCTTCGGCATCTGAAGCGCTGATATACCAGCGGACCATCTGCCCCGGAGAGAAGCGCGCGCAGTCAATCGTGGCGCTATAAAGCCGCGGCGATTCCGGGTCCGCTTCCTCCTCTTCGCAGAGCATCGGAATCCGTTCTTCTTCTTCCCACATCAGGCGCCAGACCAGTGTGACATCCTGCAGATCATAGGCTGTTTTTTCGACCCGGATACTGACCGTGATCGGTTGATCGACTTGCGGACGCTCCGGCAGTGCGGGGCTGTATTGATAATCGGAAAAAATTGGCCCCTCATCGGTAATCTCCAGTATATTGGCAGAACCGGGGCTCGGACATTTGAAGTACCGTACCCGACCGTAATCATTTTCTCTGCCGCAGGAGACACCATAGAACTGCTGGGGGTAGGACACGTATTGACTTACGATCACCCCTTGCGGATTGGTCAGTGCCAGGTATCCGCCCGCTTCGGAAGATATTTTAAAGTTCGTATGCAATTCCCCGTACTCGGGCTTGCGATCATGGCCCGAGGCAAAGACCACGAGCCGCCCTCCGGGTGCAATCGACCGTTCCGGGAACACCCACTTGAACAAATTCTTGGAATTATCGCTGAGCCCCCATCCTTTCAGGTTAACCTCTTCCGACCCCGCATTGTAAATCTCAATCCAATCCGAATCCCAACCATCTTCATCCGGGAAACCGCCGTCGCTATTGGCCATGAACTCAGTAATGGTAAGCCCCTGAGCCTGCAGGTGATGAGCCGGCAGCAACCAGAAGGTCAGAAAAAACAATCCGCACAATATGCAAGTCAGAGGAAAACGCATCTTCATTTTTTAAAACATCGGTATCAAAACTCGATAATAGCAGGCGCCTGCTCCATTAAGCTCGCCTTTCAATTCAATAAGCCCGTCTTGAGAAACAGACGGAATCTCCCGAAAAAGTTGCCAGCCCATACCCGGGTCCTGGTAAAACTCTATCCGATAGCTGCGGCCCTGAACAGCCTGCAAATCCATCACGACCCAATCCTTCTCTTCCAGCCCCCGCTCAATGCGGACGTTGCGCAAGCAAAGGTAATCCTTCGAATCGCGCGGGTTTGTCCCGGCCTGGCACTCCTGCAAATTGCTCATCCGGTCGCCATCCGCATCCAAGGCGGCATCGCTCGGGTCGTAAGGATCGAACCCATGGTTGATCTCCCAGAGATCGGGCATCCGGTCGCCATCGGTATCCTGATCCTCGGGCGGCATCTCCTTGAGATTGCGAGCACCCGGGGTCTGTATTTCAAAGGGATAATAGGAGGGGCTTCCATCCGGGAAGCGTCCCTGGGAAATTCCCTTCTTCTGAGAACCGAAAGAGACAACATCCAGGAAGACCGCTTGCGGAGAGGAGAGGATAATCTGCTCGCCCGATGCCGAGAGCTTGAAGTTCACATGATGGGCACCCTTCTCGAGCTCTTCATCGGCTATGATTTTAATCCAGGCTTTCTCGCCCGCGCCCAGATAAGAGGCTTGCGGAATCCGGTATTGATTAAGCCGGTTCGGATCATCGCTCAGATAATGAAGACTCAAATCCACGGGCAACTCCCCGGCATTGTAGAGCTCAAACCAATCTCCTCCGCTCAGAGGCGAAGCCATCCACTCGTTGATGAAAATATCGGCCGCAGAACCAAGCTCGCAAAACTCATGAGGCTCGCCCGGAGTCGGCAGAGAAAGCTGCCACTCCTGCCGAAAATAATCCACTCGCGAAATGGAATAATCCTTCACCTGGAAACCATAGGTGACCGAATCGACCAGAGCGCCTCCGGCCGCCGCGCTGTCATAGAGATAGAGCGTGCCGCCCTCAGCACTGAGGTTGAAATATGTGGATCCCGGAAGCCCATCTTCCGAGCAGGCGACTACGAGGTAGTCCCCGGGCTCAAGCTGCGTCGACTCCGGGAAAACAAAGTAGTTTCCGGAAATTGTGCCATCCATTTTTTTATTTGAGAGCACCATGCCCGAAAGGTCCACAGTTTTGGTTTCCGGATTGTAGAGCTCGACCCAATCAAAAATGTACTCCCCATCCAGACTGTAATATTGAGAGGCAGCGAAAACTTCACTGAACCGGGGCCGCGCCAGAAGGCTCACCCGGTGCGGGGTATAGCGCTCGACCAGCAGCTCAGCGCCCATCACCGCATCCGAGCTGCTCTTAGTATTCTGATGCAGCTCCACGGCAAACGTGTTCAGGCCGCTCACCAGATTCGTCAGCGCGATTTCGTAAGGTCCGTTGAGGCGGCCTTCGCCCGGAAGCGCCGTCGTCAGATAATTCACATTGCCACTGGGCATATTGAGGCGCATCACCTCCACTCCGTTGAGATAGAAAATCAGGCCGTCATCATAAATGGTATTGAGATTCAAAACCCAGCGCGAATCGGGCTCCAGCCATTCGGTGAGCATCGCTTCATCCACCGTGAAAGTCGTCCGAAAGTAGTGCGTTATGATTCCGGTTTTGATCTTCGTATTTGTAGGACCGGGCAGCGGGTCGATCTCGTTATAGAAAAGGGCCTGCCCCTGAAGCCAGGATTGATCATCATAATTGGAATTTCTCCAATCGGTCCCCAGGTCCGTACCGCTCTGGTCGTATCTCCAGAATGCATCCATCGGCACGAGCTCAGTCGTCTCAATCTGCACCTCTTGTTGGGAAAGAACAACCGAGTTGGGCCCGCCCGGAGTCGGTGCGCTCAAAGCACAAATTCTCGCGGAGCCATCCGGGGAGCGTCCGCTGGAAATATCCTCGATTGCCGAGAAGTAGACCACTGAATCAATCCGCTCTTTCCCGGAATCAAAAAGGGAGAGACTGCCCACGGACGAGCTCAGCTTGAAGCTCAGGTGGTTCGCGCCCTGCTCCGGAGCTCCGTCGGCGATAAAGAGAGTGTAGCCTCCCGGCGCAATAAAGGTATGAGGAGCGATGGCGAAGAGCTGCGCTTCCGCCGTTGCATCAGAGAGGTAGAGTCCGCTCAGATCGACAGGGAGTTTGCTCGGGTTGAAGAGCTCCACGAAATCGGCACCGAAAACAGATTGCTCCCGTGCCAGCCATTCATTGATTTTAAGGCAAGTGGGATCGCCCATCTTCACAGCGATATTGGGCGCGGCAGGAGTCGGAGTGCAGAGACTCCATGCACCGGCATTGACCCGGCCCAGAGTGTACCCGCGAATCTGTGCTCCGTAGCTCACCTGGTCAACCGGCTCTTCACCGCGCATGAGGTAGATATTTCCGTCCTCAAGGCTCAGAGGCAAATCCATCCCCAGTTCCACCGCGAGATATTCACCCGGAGAGAGAACGCTTCCGGGTCCGAAGCCGACCCGTCCCGGAATAGAGGGATGGTCCGTCAGGCTCCACGTTTCCAGTTGGATGGTTTCCGTACCGGCATTGAAGAGCTCGACAGACCCGGTATCGAAGAGGAGTTCATTGAGACGCAATTGCCCCGATTCATTCATGACGGGAGCGGCATCGGCACGCACTTCCCAGGAACGCGACCGGGCCACGGACATGGCTTGTCCCATACGGGGATCATGGTCCCACATGCCGATATGTTTTTTACCGGAGACTTCCAGAAAATAGGTTCCCTCTTCTGCAAGGCTCAAAGTCAGCGGCTCGGAAATCGGATACTCCGGGCTCCACTCGCCGAACTCGCCATTGTGATTGATGCGGTAGCAATAAGCCAGGTAGCCGGCACCTTGAGGGAATTTGGGCACTTCCACACCGAAATCGTTATAGACCGCACCGAGGGTCAGAGTGATCTCTTCATTCGGGCGAATCTCCTCAGGCTCACCGGAAATGGAGACGCCTCTCTGAACGGTGAAGCCTTTATCGCGGCCATTCACCCCGGTCCCCAGGGCCGGTGAATCCTCACGCAATGCGAACCACTCTTTCATGATCTGCGCCTGGTCCCAGGTCTGGAAATGCAGGGTCTCTTCGAGCTTCGGAACATAGACGAAGCCCGGATCCGAGGCTGAGTTATTGCCGCCGCGCGCCCAGGGATATTGAGCGACTTGCTCCTCGCCCCAGGGCTCCTGCATGAGGTTGCCCTCGAAGGTCAGAATGGAGGAGTCGTGTGTACGCAGCAACTTCTGAATGTCATAGAAAATATTATCCTGCAGATAATGGCCCAGGCTCTCGGGGTAGCCCACGTCGCCGCAACCGAGCATCCCGCAATCGGTATCTATGCCGCCTTCCGGAGTGACTCTCACCACCGTGTTGTGAGCAATCACGTGGAAGTTGCCGTCCTTGGCTTTCACCGCATGGTCCACGTCATAGAATAAATTGCCGACGATGTAGTGATTGGCCGTGGAGCCGGACCCACTTTCATCGCGGCCACCGCTGATCGCCGAGGCTCCGCCCAGGGAAGTATTGGCCTTATCCTTGTGAGCATGCATAAGGATATTGCCTTCGATCCAGCCCTGGACACCATCCAGGTCAAGGAGATCATCGCCGCCGCCCATGAAAACATTTTCAATGAGCTGATATTTGGGAGAGAGCTCCCAGCTACCATCGGTGAGATCGGCAGGGTCATTGGCACCGGAAGGATTCCCGAAATAATTGCGGTAGAAAACCGCCCGGCCATTCTGCAGAGTACCCTTCACCGCGCGCACCAATTGAATTGGACGGTCCGAGCCCGGGAAGCGGCAATTGCTGACCATGAGCGAGCAGCCTTCCATATTGAGATAGGTCACGCCCACGGTGCCGAAGGTCATGTGGTCGAGGTAAAAACTTCCGTAAAGAGCATAAAGAAAGAAAGAGGTGTTGTCTTTGACATGCACATAGGAGAAACGGTTTTCGGGGTTGCCCACCGCATCGGTCACACCCACATGATTGAGGAGAATATAGCGCCAGCGCTGTCCTCCGGGGATTCCGCTGAAAACAATCGGTTTCTCGCGCGTCCCCTCGGCCAGAATGCGTGCATTTCTTCCCATAGAGACACGGACATTGGGGCCGAAATAAACGGCCGTGCCCGGCTCAATCTGCAATGTGACGCCCTTGCCGATCATGAGGTCTGAATTGATCTGCCAGGGTCCCTCGGCTGCCGTCAGCGTCATATCTGTTTCCAGAGTCGCCAGGTTGATTTCATTTGGCAGAGCTCCGTTTTCGTAAAGAAGATAGCTCTCATTGTAGGCGATCTCTCTGCCCTCCGAGTCATAGGCCTGAGTCACGAGCAAGTTTACCCCCGGATGCAAATCCAGAGCGATGCTCCACACCCCTTTCCAGGCCGTATACTGAGCCGGGAGACCATTGACCAGAACCGAGCTCGTCCGCACCGCATCGGCTTTTCCCGAGAAAACGACATTACGTTGAGTGACGGTGGGATAGCCCTTGGTAATTCCAAACGTGGAGGTCACTTCAAATTTCCCGGGGATGAGCGAAAGAACATAAGCCACCTGGTTCGCATTGAAAGTTTTCATCCGCTCCACCTCCTTGGGGCCCGCCCAATCTCCCAGCACTTTATCCAGAAGAGGGTTCAGATTTTCAGGAGCAAATATCCCCTCTCCCAATTCACGCAGCGCCTTGAAATAGAGCGGCGCAAAAGCATTGTGAGTGATGAAGCGTTTCACCACCGGCAGATTATTCATCCGCCAGATGCCGTCGTTGAAAATTTCGGTCCTCATTCCTCCACCCATGATCGAATCCAGATCATAGCAGAGCAGCTTGAAACGGCGGTCGAGTTTTCCACAATACATCGCGTAATCTTCCCCGTAGCCATTGCCCAGGGATGTCTCCTGATTGGCCAGAAGCGTATTGACCGCGAAATAGCGCATCCATTCTTCCACGTCAACCATCTGCCTCACGCGGTTCTCGTATTCTTCATTCGTGGAATTATTGAGCACGTCCAGAAGATCAATCAGGTCGGACCAGTCGTTCTCGAGACTGTTGTTCTTCTTCACGTAGGCATTGGTGTAGCTGTTCCAGTCAGGACCTTTCCAGACGAGGTCTGCTGCGGCGATATCCCAGGAATACATATGCCATTTGCCACGGTAGATATTACCTTGAGAATCCAGAGGAAACTGCCTCTCGGCAAAATCGCCGTTGAGCACCTCCGTTCCGGTATAAGAGCCAAACTGCGGCGCGATGGGGTTTGCCAGATTTTCTCCATTAACCCGAACCTGTATCGGACGCGTCTCAGCCATGGGGACTCCTGCCATGCGGCTCAGCACGCTCCCCAGAACCTGACAATGGACATCCAGCGTATTGGCGTTCAGGTCGGTGCGGCCTTCCCAGGAACGATCCCCGGGAATCTTGATGCGGATGTTGTGCGGCTTCCAACTGATGGAGCCATTGCCGCGATTGCGGAAACCGCTCTGGTAAAATACTTCCGGCATCTGCCCGCCCGGCGCCTGGTAAATCAAAGTGCCGCCGGCCAATGCATCCGAAGCACCGGAGGCCCAGAGTTTCTTCACCAGATAATCATATTCCACGGTCGGCAGGATGACGCGCAGGAACGGCTGAGTCTGCTGGGCGTCCACGCGCTCTTCATCCACCTGGAAAACCAGCCAGGGAGAGCGGCCCTGATCATTCGGGAGCACTTGCGGGTAGACGCGTTGAGTCCCCTCGCCGATTCGCGCCGTAAAATAAAACTCCACCACGGTCCCCAGCTTCTGAGCCGGGATATAATTGCTGAAAACACCATCTCCGGCCAGAGCGTCGCCGTGCTCACTCAGGTTGCCACTGTCGAAGAGCTGAATCACCGCGAAACGATTGTCCGACTTCGCCCGCCAGAAAACCTGCACATCCGGAGTCTCCGCTGAAAGAGTCGTGACGCGAACGCTCAGATTGATCCTCTCATCAGAACGGGGAATGACCGGCACATGCCGCGGATCGCTCAAGAGAGGCGCTTGCGTTTCCAAATTTTCGCTGACGCTGTTGATGCGGCCCGGGGTTCCTCCGGCGACCCGGCTGGATTCCCAGTTTTGGCCCAGGGATAGAGGCAGCCGCGGGTTCACCAGCTCGGCCGATTTGCCCAGCCCGGCATGTTCACAATTCCAGCTCCAGCCGTCGCGGTTATAAATTTCCTCGTGAGTCAGCTCCCGCCGGGCCCAGTCTCCCTGGTTCGAGTAACTCACCGTGCAGATGACCACTCCGGCGGCATTGGCGAGCTCCACCTTTTCGCCGTTCTTGGAGAGGTTGCCCGACCAGTTGCCCACCACGTTTTCAACGTCGGGATAGGCGAGGCCGAAAGCCTCCACATCCGAGGCGACCACCAGATATGAGCCGGCTTCGACCACCGTGCCGGTTGGGAAGGTATAGCTGATTCCCTTGGTGAAGCTCCAGCCGGAAATATCCTGGGGTACATTGCCCGGATTGTAGAGCTCAAGCCACTGCTCCGAGAGCTCTTCGCTCGCCGGATGATACATCAATTCATCAATGAGAAGCGTCTGAGCAAAAGCCGCAGACACACCCACACCAGCCATTGCCAGCAACCCAAGTAAGCCGGAGAAATAAGCTCTCTTCATTTTATCTACATTTTTTCGATGGACCCTCAGCCAATAAGGTACATTTTAGCCTGAAAGTGCCAAACCCGCAAGCCGCATCCTCTTGTCACCCGGCGACACTTTAATAAACACAGCCAACATTAAAAGGCTTGGTTCTCTATTCCTCATCCTGCTTGATTGTGATAAAGCTAAATCCGGAATTTGCCCGCAGTTTCCATGCCCCACAATACGTAAAAATACGTAAAAAGCACCCGGTTGCCAGGCCGGATGCTCTTGTTAAGAACATTCTGTATTTTTCTGCTTAATCAATTATTCCGAGGAAACAGCCCTGTAGAATTTCTTATCGGCAGTGGGGACTGAAACCAGATAAGGACTCACCGTCTCAATCGGCTCCCAATCTTTCAGGTTCGTGCTGCTCTGTAGCGTCCCGCCAAAGACCAGAGTCATCTCCACCTTTCCATCCTTCACCATTTTTTGTGGGACAAAGACCTCCGGCTCATTTGCCGGCAGGGTCCAGGTGTCAAGATAAGCCCATGGAGCGTGCACCCAAGTTTGAGGAGTTTCTTTCCACCCCGTAGTCCCTTCCAGATAATGAACATGTGTTATCGTGGGCATGGCCCCAAAAACAGACGAGGGCGTATTCCAAGACAAGCTTGGATCTGTCACCGGAAAATCCAATGTGGGAACGTAGGGAGCATTCCCTTTGAAATAAATGTGCCACAAATCGGGACAATCAAAAAAAGAGTTTCTTCCCAAAAACTGCAGGCTTTCCGGGACGATGAGTGCATTCAATTTGCTGCACCTCATGAATGCACCTTCTCCGATCAACTCCAGCTTGTTTTCAAGGTTGATTTCCTCCAGGTTTTTGCAGTCGTAGAAAGCATAACCTTCGATTTTTTCCAGAGATTTTGGAAGGACTACTTTTTTTAGATTCGTGCATCCGTGAAAAGCACACGCTTCGATGATGATGACACCTTCAGGAATTACAACAGACTCAATGGTCTGGTTGTTATCAAAGGCATACAGTGCGATTGTGTCTACAGCAGCACCAAAAACACCACCGAAGGGTTCCGATGAAATGACAACTTCTTTTTCACTTCCGGAATAGCCGACCACTCTAACTCCAATAACAGTTGTTCCGTCTGAGCCGTAAGTAGGCATATATGACAGACCCACATCATTATCTTCAAGAAGGGGAATCTCATTCAGCCCGGAAAAAGAGTCAACGGACTGAGCCTGCGCACTTGTAAAAAACAGACCGCTGACTACCCCTATTAGATAAGTCAAGCTTCTCATACCAAGGAGTAGTGAATCATCTTTTCATAACTCTTACAAGAATAAACTGATAAAAGATTTTACCGCCAAAGGCTTCCAAAAAATCTCAGGAACAGATCAGGGCATAAAAACGCCCGGGGTTTTGCGGTCCCGGGCTGAATTTTTTGCATCTCCTGATGCCAGGCCTGTTCTCTGCGCTTCAGCGGCTCTTACGATTCAGGCGTCTGTGGCGCGTCGAGCTTGCTGTGGAGCTCGAAAGCCGGCCTCAGACTTTGGGAGAGTTCGTTCTGCAAGGCCTGAAGTTTCTGATAACGGGCCACATTCTCAGCCCGCGGCCGGGTGATCTCTTTCTCATTGAGCGTGACGAAGTGGGCGCTCAGCTTATCGATGCCGATGGCTCTGCCGACACTGTTTTCATAACACCAGAAAGCCTGAATCGCCGCTCCATAGGCCGCGCCTTCGCTCACTCTGAGCGTGACGACTTCCGCATTGAAGATATCGGCCATGATCTGGCGCCAGACAGCCGACCTGGAGCCGCCGCCCGTTGCCCGAATCTGAGTCGGTTTCACTCCCAGCTCAGCCAGGCGCAGGAGACCGTAGTTCATTCCCAGGGTCACTCCTTCCATGGCGGCCCGTGCCATATTGGCCTGCGTCATGGTCCGCGTATTGGCTCCGAAAAAGACGCCCGTTCCGTTGGGGACATTGGGGGTGCGCTCGCCTTCCAGATAAGGAACCAGGATTAATCCCTCTGCACCGGGCTCGGTCGATGCAACCATCTCATCCAGCTTGGCAACGCTCCAACCGAAGCAGTCGGCGGCCATTCCGGTGGCGACCGTCACGTTCATCGTACAGAGGAGCGGCAGCCAGCGGTTGGTGCTGTCGCAGAAAGCGGCAATTTCGCCCTTCGGGTCCACGATCGGTTTCTCCGCGCAGGCATAGATCGTGCCGCTGGTGCCCAGACTGGCCGTAATCACTCCCTCGCGGGTATTGCCCGTACCGATAGCGCCCATCATATTGTCTCCGCCGCCGGCGCTGACCAGAGTCCCCTTGTTCAGGCCGAGAATCGCTGCGGTTTCCTGGCTGAGGGTGCCCGCGGGCTGATCGCTCGAGATGAGCCGGGGCAGTTTGTTAAAAAGTTCGTCATCAATGGCGGCCAGTGTTTTGGGCGACCATGAGCGGGTGCGCACGTTGAGGAGGGCCGTTCCGCTGGCGTCGCCGTATTCCATCACCGCCCGGCCGGTCAGCCGGTAGTTGATGTAGTCATGGGGCAGAAGGACCGTCGCCAGTTTCTTGTAGTTTTCCGGTTCATGCTTCTTGAGCCAGAGAATTTTGCCTGCCGTAAAGCCCGGCAGAACCGCGTTGCCCAGTTCCTGGATGGCCCCGTTGAGTCCGCCCAGTTTCTCGGTAATCTCACGGCACTCCTCCGCTGTAGAGGTATCGCACCAGAGCTTGGCCGGACGAATCACCTTGCCCGCCTTATCCAGAGGCACAAAGCCATGCTGCTGAGCGCTCACGCCGATCGCCTTGACCTCGCCGGGGGTCGCCGCTGCCTCCGCCATAGCCCTCTGAATAGACTTACGCACCGCCTCAATCCAATCCGCGGGGTTCTGCTCTTTGGCTCCTGCCGGCAGACCGGCGATCAAGTCATAACTTTCACTCGCCGAGGCAAGCACTTTTCCGTCCTTGACATCCACCACCAATGCCTTGGTGGATTGGGTGCCACTATCTATTCCTATTACCAGCGTTCTCATTCGATTTACTCGACTTTCTCAACATTAGTTAGTCTACTTCATATTGTCAAGAAAAGTTAACCTAAATTCTGACCCAAATTCAAATTCTCTTCTTCGCTTCCCTCAGCCGGAGCGGCCGGCTCTCCTAGCCCTTCAGCGTCCGATGGACTTCCTTGAGGCTCTTGATAATCGGGATGTTTTGCGGGCAGCGCGGCTCGCAGCTCCCGCATTCCACGCAGTAGCAGGCCTGCTGTTTATCCGATAAAAGCCCGTAGCTGAAGCGCGATGCCTCCAGCCGGTTCAGCGCAAAAGCCACGTTATAGAGCTTAAAATTCTCCGGGATATTGACCCCGTTCGGGCAAGGCATACAGTAACCGCAGGAGGTACAGCGGATTTTGTTGCCGCCTTCCAGAATTTTCTTCACTTGCTCAATTACCTCCAGATCAGCGGGTTTCATCGAACCGGCTTCAGCACGGCTCGCAACGGCGATATTTTCCTGAACATGCTCCAATGCGGACATGCCGCTCAGCACCACGGAAACCTCCGGGTGATTCAGAACCCACTCCAATCCCCAGCCAGCCTCCGTCTTCCAGGGATGAGCCTGGCGAAAGAGCTCCCGGGCTGCCGGAGCGATCCCATCCACCAGCGCACCGCCCCGGAGAGGCTCCATCACGACCACGCCCAGTCCCTTGCCGGCCGCATACTCCAGACCGGCTTTACCGGCCTGATAGCGCTCATCGAGATAGTTATATTGAATCTGGCAGAACTCCCAGTCGTAAGCATCCACGATCTCTTTGAAGAGGGAAAACTCGTCATGGAAGGAAAAACCCAGATGTTTGACACGCCCCGAAGAGAGGGCCCGCTCCATGAATTTGAAGAGCCCGGCCTCTTTCACCTGCGGCCAGTGACGCCGATCCAGCGTATGGATCAGGTAAAAATCGATATAATCGGTCTGGAGCCGCTCCAACTGCTCATTCAGAATGCGGTCGAAATCGGCTTCCTTCTGAATCAGCCAGGAAGGCAGCTTGGTCGCCAGTTTCACCTTCTGGCGGTATCCGCCCCGCAGCACCCGGCCCGTGAAAGGCTCGCTCTGGCCGCCTGCATCAATACTCGCCCCATGATAGGGATAAGCCGTATCAATGTAGTTCACTCCCTGGTCGATCGCGTATCGTACAATGTTGCGAGCTTCCTCTTCATTGATGTGTTCGGGATTCTTATCCAGAAGAGGCAGACGCATCATTCCGAAACCCAGAGCTGATACCTGCTCCCCGGTTTTTCCAAATTTTCTATATTGCATGGAATCTGGTAGTTTATGTTGAAGTTGAAATTCTATTTTTGTTTCGAGCGCTCGCGGATGAATCGCAAAGCCAGCAGATGAGCCGGCTCCACCATAGTGCCGTGGTCAAATCCATCCAGCTCCAGGAGCTTGGAGTCTTTGTGGCCGGCCAGTTTGAGCATCCGCCAGAAGAAAGCGCTCTCTTCATAGCGTCCGTAAAGCTCGAGCTCCCGGTCGCCCGAGAGAATCAGAAGCGGCGGCGCATCGGCCCGCACATAAAAGAGAGGAGCCGTGCTGTCAATCAAGGCCTGGTGAGGCGGCATTCCCATCGTCTGGCGCGTGGTGAAATGAGTAATCGAGTGTCCGCTGTAGGGAATCACTCCCGCAAGATCGTTGGCCTCTTTGCCGTATTTCTTCAGCCGGGATTGATCCAGGGCGACCATGTTCACCAGGTATCCCCCGGCAGAATGGCCCGCAATGAAAATTTTCTTCGCATCGCCTCCATATTCGGCGCAGTGGTCGAAAGCCCAGGCCACGGCCGCGGCGGCGTCATCAATAATCTCATCGGTATTGACCTCGGGCGCCAGGCGATATTCCACGCCCATGAGCACCAGTTGATCCTTCAGAAGCGCCTCGGGAATCTCCCGCCGTCCGGCCATCAAACCACCTCCATGGAACCAGACCACGACCGGCTTATGTTCCGCCTGCGGACGATAGGCCACGTCCAGCTGGCACAATTGGTTGGTATGCTGCGCGTCGCTTGCAGGACGGTAGGCAATATCCCGTGCGTATTGATAAGACTGCGGCTCTTCTGCTCCCTGAACCAGGCAGATGAGCGCCATTGCCAGAATAATGATAAGACTTTTTATTTTCATCCAAGATTTATCTCCCAAATGCTGGTAGCAGATTACACTGATTATCGGCATCAGAAAAGGATAAGTTTTACCCCGGGAAACATTGAATCAGCCAGGCCGGGCCTGCACGGAAATAAAAATACCGCACCCCGAAAGGAATGCGGCATATTGATGCGGGGAAAGAACCCGCCCGGAAAGAAGAGATTACGCCTCTTCTTCGACTTCGGCTTCGGTGCTGACGACCAGCGCCCCAACACCCACCGAAGAGGTAATCACGATATTGGAGTAGTGCTCCACGGTGATATCGGTGATCTTGCCGGTCAGGGCCTGCTCATACACCCGATAGAGAGAGCCATCCTCACACGGCGTCACGAATCGCTTGATATTGCTCGGGTCTTCCACCGATTGATGCGCATAGGCACTGAAGAGCAGAACCAGATTCTCCGCGAAACCGACCTTGACGGCGCCCGACTGACGGCGCTGGGTGCATCTGCGCACCTGCTCGACTCCGACCAATCCGGCCAGGGCTTCCGGACTCAGCGTGGCCGACGCAAAGCCGCCGGCAGTGCTCTGGGCACGATGCGAGAGGCTCCGGGCGGCCCAGGAGGAATCGCCGAAGAGAACCCGGTTCGGTTTAAGGCCGGAGGAATCTGCCGCCGATTGCAGCGCGCTGATCAGATCCGAATCCGGGTCTTCACCCGCGGCACCGCTCCAGGTCACCGGCGTATTGCTGCTCGCATCATAGAGGAGCGCAATGGCCCGTCTGAGCTCGGCTCTGAAGAGTCTGCGCAAAAGCCTTGCCACGGCCACCTGCCGCCAATTCGCGATCCCGCTCACCTGGTCCAGGTCCACCCGCAGCGTCAATCCCTTGTTATAGGTCTTGCCCAGAATAATCTCGCCCGAAGGCTCCACGCGGCGAAACTCCGCACCGATGGCGCGGATATCCTCACGCTCCTCCAGGAATTCTTCGTTGTTATCCGCCTTGCGATATTCAAAGCGCCGGGGCACCAGGACCGGCGGCGCCACAAAATCCAGGTCGCCCATGAGCGAGCCCTCATCGCTCCAGCCCACGGCGTAAGCGGTGAGCGGCTGGCTGAGGTAGGCTTCATTGAAGCGCGAGTCATTGGCCAGAGCGATCTGCCCCGGCTGCAAAATGGCGGAGGTCTCCCCGCCCACATCAAAGGTTTTCTTTTTTATTTCTGAATTCATTTTATCTCTTTCTCTTCTTCTGTTTTTTTAGGGCTGGGCTTCGACCACGATCTGCCGGGGCACGCAGCTGACGATCTCCAGTTCATCATTGTTGGCTGCGGCATCAGTGACGCTGTAGCCCACCTGATAATAGGTTCCGGCGCTCGTCGGCAGGACCTGCACTTTGCCCGAAGGCGCCGTGTAGACGGGGACTCCGGCCGCAATTTGACCGGCCGCCACTGCGCGAATCGTTCCCGGGATCGCTCCCAACAGTTCGACACTCAGGTATTCGCCGGCCGCCTGCGCCGTATCGGTAATGACGCCCCAGGGAAGCGTGGAAGCCAGGGCGCACGGTTGGATCTGGGTGGTATCTTCGGCCAGACACCCCAGGAGCCAGCGCTGGGCGATTGCATCCGCGCTGCATTTGGTCAGGGCCGCACCGTGACGGCCGCTCTCATTGGCCAGGGCCTCAGTGCGGCCAGAGCCCCCTGCCCTGTGGCGCAAAAGCCAAAGCAAGGTCCCCAATGGACGTGAGATATTCTGTTTCATCATTCTGATTTTCATTGTTTCTATTGTTGTTCGGAAGAGAGGATTTTTTTGGATTGAGAGAACGCTTCGTGAACGAAGACGCCACAGGCGCCCAGGAGAGCACCTCGCAAAGGACTGGCCTCGGAGAGACCCGCCAGATGGGCCAATACCTCCACTGCCGCTCCCAGGAAAGGAGTCAGAAAAGGAAGAATCGCCCGCGGAATTTTAGGCAGGAAGTATTTGAAGAGACTCACACCGCCCGCGCTCAAAAGCGGCGTCGCGGCCTGCACCAGTGCGGCCAGGTCCAAAGCGCCCGAGCCTGCATTGAGAGTTGAGCTCATCGCCTGAGCTGCATCCGTGGAAGCCGTCGCAGCCGAAGCCCCGACCAGCGCACCCGATGCCAGCATCATTAATCCGATCCATAGTTTCTTGTTGCCGTTATGATCATGTGAAACCATGGGCAATAGAAAACCACCAAACCCGGAGAGCACCCATCCTCTCCCTGGCATCTATGGCAAAAAAGCCGCTATCGGTTTATTGAGGGAAATGGTAGAAGAAAATGACAATCGGCCGGGAGCTTCAGATTCACCCCCGGCCGACTGCAAGAAATCGCGCCTTATGGATTATGGATTATTCGCCGGCTGGATCAGTGCCTCACGGCCCAGGCGGTAATACCGGCGTTTGATAGGCACATTGACATAGGAAACGCTCAGGCTGTAGTAGCCCTCCGAAAGCTTGAGCTCGTTCTCGGGGACTCTCTCCCAGCTTCCATCCACTTGCACGGAGCGCTCCAGCCATGCGCCCGAAGACTGCGCCCACTTCATCGTCAAGCGTCCATTGCTGATCTTGTATTCCCACTCGGGCGGGATGGTCGAAGTCTGATAAGGCACCAGCGAGCGCATGAACGGATAGCCGAGATTGATCTGCGAGTGAATATCCCAGAAGCTGGAAAAATTCCATCCCCAGTACGTGTTCTTATTTTTCATCTGCGACGTCGTCAGGCCGTAGTTCGCATGGCTGCCTGCGGAAGTCAGCTGCCCGCTCGTCTGAATATCCCAGTAACTGTCGCTCAAAGTAATCGTGCCGTAACCGACCAGGCCTCCTTTGTACTTATCCGTGCCGACCACATACCCCACCGAATAGCAGGAGTTGACCGCTTTGGTATTCTGGCCGATTAAGCCGCCCACCCGGTCATAACCTCTCACGACCGCCGTCGAATAACAGGCGCTCACGATTCCGGCGCTCCAGCCCGTCAGGCCGCCCGCATAAAGAGAGGAGGCCGTGACGCTGCCCATCGTGTAACAGCCCGAGAGCGATGTTTCGGTCGCATTCATCCCGATAATTCCGCCCACGTAGTTCTGGCCGCTCACTTGCGCCACCGCGTAACACCATGAGAACGCACTCTTGTAGGCCGCACCGACCAGAGCGCCCACATAATCGCTCCCGCTGATCAAGGCGCCGCCCGTAACACTGCAGCCATTCACCTGACCATTATTTAAATAACCGACCAGGGCGCCCGTCCAGCCGCCGCCCTGAATGGAGGGATTCTCCAGCCGGAGCTGATCAATAAGCGCTCCATCGGCGTAACCGAACAGACCCGTGTAAGTGGCGCCGGCGTGATTTATTTTTAGACCGCTGATCGTTTTCCCGTTCCCGTAAAAATAGCCACCGAACTTGCTCGAGGCGCTGCCGATCGGCGGAAAACCTTTGCCCGTTTCCCAGGTCTCTGTTGCCGAGGCGTCGATATCGTTCATCAAGACAAAATATTGTCCCGCAGAAAAGGCAACGTTCTGGCTCATCCAGAGCAGATTCTCCGCTTGCTTGATCGCGAAAGGATTGGCAGAAGTCCCATAGCCCTCGGGCATGACCGGCTTAGGCGTCTGCGCCTGAACCGTGAAGCTCGTCAGTGCCAGAATTAAAACGATGATGAAGCCCTGGAAAAAAACGGCTCCTCTATTTGAAATATTCCGGCACAGAAAACCGGCGCCTGATGCCGGTAAAGTTTGCTGTTGATAGTGATCTGATTTTTTCATGTTCAGCTGCCAACCAGACTAGCAGATGCGCTGCCGCAGAACAGCCTATTTTTCCGGAAAGCTTTTCCTTTCAGAGCCGTACTCCCTATAAAAACAGGATGGGTACTCTTCCCCCATCCTGCTGATCCCGCTCTACGGAATAAAAATAAGTGTGATTCCCTATTGGACGGAGCCCGGCGGTTCAACCTCCACTGCGAGTGTCCGGTAGAATTTCTCCCCGTCAAAGGCGACTGAGACCAGATAAGGGCTCGCCGTCTCGACCGGCTCCCAATCTTCCAGGTTCGTGCTGCTCTGCAATGCCCCGCCGAAAACCAGAGTCATCTCCACTTTCCCGTCCTTCACCGTTTTTTTGGGGATAAATACCTCCGGTTCATCTGCCGGCAGCGTCCAGGTCTTTAGGACGGCTCCTTCTGTCCACCAGTTAACAGGGCGCATCTGTGAAGGAAACGACGGTATCCCTATCTCAATTCCGGGAAAAAGAATCACCATACCGGAAGGGGGTTCTTTGCCTTCAGTAAAGTTTCCAAACTGGTCGGCCAAGTATTCACCGGCCCAGCCTGTCGTTCCCTCCAGGTAATAGAGAGTGGGATAGGGTTCAGAAAAAACTGTTTCCGGAATCGGCGGATATTGAGGTAGTTGACTGAAAGTGACCAGAGGCGTATTGCCCTTAAAATAGACTCGGCTCAGAACTGAACAGTCCGTGAAGGCGCTTAACCCCAGATGGGTCAATGTATATGGAAGAGTTATTGTTTCCAAGGCCTCACACCCGCTAAAGGCACCATCACCAATCGTGGTGATTTGACCCTTGATAAGGACGTTTTCCAATTGGGTGCAATTCTGAAAGGAAGATTCCCTCAACTCGGTGATCCCGTCGGGCAAGACAATGTTAGTGAGATTGATGCATTTTCTGAAAACGCCTTTTCCCAGTTCGCTCACCCCATCCGGGAGCGTCATCTGTGTCAGACCAAAACATTCTTTGAAAGCTTCATCTCCTATCACCGTCACGCTTTCAGGAATGATTATTTCTGTCAAGTTTGTGCAGCCGTTGAATGTTCTGGTCCCAATTTTTTTGAGATTCTTGGGTAATTGAATCTCCGTGAAACTGGTACAGGCACTAAAAACATTATCCTCCAGAACCTCCCAATCTTCAGGAATTGCTACATTTTCTAACTGAAAACAACCGGAAAAAGCCCCGGCTTTCAGGGTTTGAATATTCGATAAATCGATCGACGGAAGTTTATTGCAAGAACGGAATGCGTTTTCACCAATCTCCCGCACGCTGCTGGGTAAGGTGATATCCGACAGGTTGCGACAGACGCAGAAAGTCGCGTCATTAATTTTTTCCAGGTTGGCCGGAAGCCTCACTTTTTCCAGAGCGTAACAAGCCAGAAAAGCCCCGTTTCCCAACATCTGAACGCTATCGGGCAATATGACTTCTTTCAAAGCCCGACAGTAGAAAAAGGCATCCTGATCTATCACCCGAAGATTGGCGGAAAACTGAACCGTTTCCAGCGCTTCACAACTCATGAAAGACATCACACCCAGATATTCGACCGTGTCCGGGATAACGACAGATTTAATCGTTTTATTCGAATTAAAAGCATAACCAATTCCGTATGAAAAAGTTCCATCTTCCTCAAAAGTATCTCCAATAGCCTTCACCGGAAGCCCCTCAATCTCGGAGGGGATGACGACATGCTCATCACTGCCCGTGTAAGCTGTGATCTTGATCTGGTCCTCCAGGATTTCATATTCAAAATCCCCAAAGACATACCGTTCTCCTGCCGGGTCTTCCTGAGCCCGAAGATTTACGGCGAAAAGAAACGCAATGGTGGTGACGATGAAAGCGACGCAACTCGCTGCCTTATGATGCCGTTGAGTAGAAAAATTTTTCATATTTCACTGTTCCCTTCCTGGGAGATGGATATCTTCCTAAAAAGCAACTTAGACCCAAGATACAAGTTCTCAAATATAAATCAAGCGTTTTCTGAAAATTTCTCAAATTTTTTTGAGAACTGATTCTAAAGAGGAAAAGCAGGACCCTCAAAACCGGCTTTCCTTTTTACTAAAACAAATCCGAGTGTGACCCTACACGATAGAGGATGAGAATGAGACAATCCTCCACTTTCTGATAAACCAAAAGCCAATCGGGCTCAATATGGCATTCACGGTAGGCGGAATACTTCCCCTTCAAGGAATGATCGCGATATCGCTCTTCCAGAGGCACGTCGTTTGACAAGGTCTCAATAACAGAAAACAACTCATCGAGATTCTTCCCCCGGTTTCCGGCGAGTTTAATGTCTTTCTTAAACTGCGAGGTGAACTTTACGTTGTATTTCATTCATCCAGCGCAGCTCGTAAATCCTCAATGGAAGAATACCCCTTGGAGCGCTTATCCTGGAGAAGCCGCTCCCCCTCGGCAAAGGCGGCAAGAGTCGTCTTGTTGGGCATATCTGCCGTTATGGTGAAAGGAAGCCCATTTACTCTTATTGCCTGGCGCAGAAATACATTTACAGCCGTAGTCATATTCATGCCAAGGCTCTCAAAAAGCTCCTCGGCAGATTTCTTGACCTCTTCATTGGTGCGAATACTGATATTGATCATTCCCATACAGAATCCCTCCGTATCTTGGCTAAGATATCACACCGGAGGTAGGATTGCAAGATATTGAAGTCTATTGTATTTAAATTTATTTATAGTGTAATACAATGTATTACACTAGCAGCATTACCCTTCACGGGCATGCACCGGCTAAGCTCCCAGGCGGACCTCGATGCGGGTGATCGCTCCCGGAAATCCCGGCAGCTGCGGTATTTCCGAAACGTGGTCCATGATGTGCATCAAGGCGGCTTCATCAAGCATTCTTATTCCGTCCCGCAGAGCTCGTTTCTGCTCCTCCGGCAGGAACGGCGAAGGCAGGACTCTCACCCCGGGCGGGAGAGGAGGCATCTTCATCACATGCTCATTCATCCGGGCCCGCAATTCATCGGCCTGGCGTTGGGCTCTGGCCATGAGCGCCTGATTATTCTTCATGTTTTCCTGAACCTCTTCGAGCATCTGCCTGTATTTTTCGAAGTCGAAATTTTGCACGATCACCGTCGTTGAAAAAGAGGGAATCGACTGCTGCGGTCCGCTATTCTCCGCGGATTCGGGCAGCGGTGCCGGTTCTGTCACTTCAGCCGGGGCAGGTTCCACCTCCGCCATGATCTCAATCGGCGCGGTCGGCTCCTGTTCTTTTTGCGACTCCGTTTTGCCGCTCAGGCAGGCCGGAGGCAACGCAAGCGCCGCCACAAGCAGCAGGCAGATTCTTTGAGTACGGCTTTCCAGACTTCCCTTCCCCAGAGCCATCATCATCCGCAGCCGTTTTTCCAGGAAATTGCCGCTATTCATCTGGCTCGCCACCAGAGGCGCAGGGCCAAACGCATGCAAGGAGAGCCGCTCCACGGCATTCAACAGCGACTGCGCATAGTCATAGGGACGCCCTTCAACCCGGTCCAGAACCAGCGCATCGCAGCAAATCTCCTCGTTCAAACGCAGGTGCCGACGGCCCCACCAGACCAGCGGGTTCCACCAGAAGGCAACGCACGCCAGCCATTCGAGCCAACGCACCTGGTAATCCTTCCGCTGAACATGGGCCAACTCGTGACCCAGCACCCATTTGAGCTCCTGCAATGAAAGGCTCTCCACCAGAGTCCGGGGCAAAATGACACTTACCCTGCCGCCCATCCACCAAACCATGGGCGAGAGCTCTGCGCCCGAAATCCGCAGCACCGGCAGCCGTCCTCTCTTAATTCCCAGACGGCGGGACAACTCACGGGAAAGAGCCTCCACCGGCTCAGGTGCGGGGCTGAAATCCGAAGCGATCAGGCGGTTGAAGCGATAGGCACGCACCAGCGAGAGCACCAGCAGTAACACACTGCCGCAAAACCAAATCACAAAAAAAGGCACCTGCAGCTCAGCCCAAACATGGTTGAAATCAAAACCCGAAACCGCCGGATTTATCGCCGCGAACGCCTGTCCCTCAATATCTCCGGAACCGGTCTGCCCCATCGCCTGCAGTGCACTCTCCCCGGCAAAAAACTGCGAGAGGTGCTTGCCCAACACGGGAATATCCGCCGTATCAAAGGATACCAGAGGCGGACTGAGCAGCTTCACAAATACGACCAGCCAGAAGAGATGCGCCAGGGCCGGACGCCGCAGCCACCTCTCCGCCAATAGAGCCGCCAGCGCCAGAGCCGAGGCGAAAAAGAGATTGCTCAATACGATTTGGAAAAAGGCATTCATCCCCGCTACTCCTTTTCATCCTTCAACTCATCCAGGAGATTCCTCAAGCGCTGGATTTCCTCTTTCGAGATTTTGTGCTCCTCCACAAAGTGCGTAATGAGAGGCGCCAGCGAGCCCTCCGTCAGCTTCCGGGCCAGGGATTCCATCTGCGAACCCGCATACTCCAGGCGCGAAATTCGGGCCGAAAAAAGCAGAACCGGCTGACTCGTATCCCGTTGCACAAACCCCTTCTCCTCAAGCCGCTGCAAAAGCCGCTGCACCGTCCCGTGCTGGGCCGTCTTGGCATCCGGGTAGAGCTCTTCACGTATCTGCCGGGCCGTCAGTGAGTTCTCTTTCCAGAGAAGCTCCATGATTCCCAGTTCCGCATTGGCCAGTGTGGAGGTTTTGTTGTCGCTCATTTCTCTCTTATCCGCTCTTTAAAATCTCTTTTCTCTGAAACTCTGGGCCGAATCATGTCCGGCTCGAGTTCGCCCGAGAATTTACGACAACCTGTCGCAAATGTCAATTTCCGCTTCACCCCGCAATCGCTAGAGCCCCTCACCCTCCGGCGAGGGCAAAGGGCTCCTTTCGATATGAGCGAATTACTCTTCGCTTTGAGATGAGTTTTTCACAGTATTTTGTCCGCCCAGGATGCGCTTGAGGAGCTTTTCCAGCCCCTCTTCGGCCGTCATATTCTTGGATTCTACCCGGTTCTGAATCCTGCGGGCCGCGCGCTGAAGCTCCTTCAGAGTCGGGGAAACCGCTGCATCGGGCCGCTCCAGAGAGTGCATCCTCTTTTCGAGCCGTTCCAGCCGTGCATTGATATCTCCCTCGGGAGCAGGCATGTTAAACATTCTCGGGTTGATATTGGCTGCGGGCCAATCGCCGAAAGGCTCCCGGCCCATCTTTTCGAGCATCCTGTTCATCTGCTCGCGGCTCTCTTTCAGCACTCGCTCCCGCTCTTGGCCTGCTTTTTCCAGTTCTTTCATGTGTGCTTTCAGGTCATCCTTCTGAACTTCCCCGGGGACGGGCGCCTTGAGAGGACAATCCCCTTGCACTTTCAGAGACCCCCGGAGCATGTTGACAATCGGCTCGCTATCCATGCCAGCCGAGCGCAATGCAGCCTCAACTTTCTCGAGAATCGCCTGAGCTGATTCGCACTCGGCCGGGGCGCACTTGGCTTCCTCACAAGCCTCGGGACACTCGGCGCAGTCGCTCGGATCCCCCGTGATTTGAAGCGAGATTTCTCCCTCCTTGTTTTCGGGCTGAACCTCTTTGCCGTTGACCCAGACTCTTGTCTGGACCTTCCCATCGGGCTGGGATTGAGTTCTAACCTCAACCTTCCGCTCGAAGATCTGTTTCTGCGTTTGCGGCTCAGCTTCGGGCTGATCACCCTCTGCCGGAGCGCTGAAAGCCCAAGGCGAAACCAATGCCCAGGCTGCCAGGATAGCGGCCGCCTTCAGTGAGGAGGAACCGCGCTCATTCCTGCGAAAACTATTCAAGGTATTCATGTTATCTATCCAATATACGGTTTGTTCTAATCTCTCTGCCGGCTGATCACTTGTGGACCACCGGCTTAAATACGACATCATGTCGTATTACAAAGACAAACATACGACACTTTGTCGTCCCTGTCAACTCCCCTCCTATATTTTTCTCCCGAATCCCTTCGACGCCTCGGGAAATCCTTACTTGATCAGCTCGGTTTCACCCAGAGGCTGTTCAATGAAACACATCGGACTCTCTTCTACGAAAAAACGGATTTTAATGCTTTTGGCAGAAGGAACCTCAGGTATATTCCTGAATTGGATTGGTTTCGTCTTTTCGTAATCAATCGCTACTTCTTTCGCTGTCGAATTATATCCCGACTTCACGTCAGGCCACATCAATTCCAGCCTTCCTCTAATCGGGCCAAGTGTTGTTACCTGGTTCTTCAACATCATGCGTCTCGTGTATTTGGCTTTGTTGAAAGATTCTGAAAAAGAAACACTTATTAATCCAGAATGGTATTGGCACTCACTCACAAAGAGACCATTTTTCTCGAATAAATCTTCTCTACAAATTTTGATTTTTTCCAAATACTTTTGATACGCATTCATGTTCTCTTCTTTCAAGTAATTCAGAAGAGTTATCCGCTCGACATTATTTCGACAAAGAACCCACTTGATACAACTATCTATCTCAAATTCACCCGGATACAATATCTCCGCGTGCCTGTACCTTTTCAATTCTTCAACATTTTCTGACCGCCCTGTACTATAAATTTTTTTGAATTCAAATTGAGCAAATTCTTTTATGCTGTCACAAGGCTTGCTCCCGTGCCCCGACTGGGGCCCTTCTGAGAATTTAACGCCCGGCGTAGATAACAACTTTTCCAGATCGAAAAGTAAAAAAATAGGCACGGGAACATTAGCATTCATATCTCCGTCGTAGCGCAAAGCCGGATGCTTGAATCCTTCATTGTGGTACTGCGTTGGCGTCAGAGGTCTGAAATAAAAGCGCACAAAGGCGTCCGCGCCCGTCTGTGTCATATCAATGACTTGCCGGCTTGCGTTATCATTCGCCATCAGACCGAGCGCTTCTGCGCTTATCCTGCTATAGAGCTTGCCGCAAGATAAAATGGGAACCGCATTGGTTAAATTGGTATAATGGAATGCGAATTTTGGCCACCATTTAACGGGGCTGTGTTTATCGCAGTTTTCTTTGATGACCTCTCTGTAGTTCACGGTCATACCTCTTTGAATGCGTAGGCGCGGCCTGCCCCTTCCTTTACTTGATAGCCGGCCACTTTCTCCGAAGCACGGCCATTACTCATTCTTATTTTAGATAAATATCCAAGTGAGTGCAGCAGGGCAAAAATGAAAGTCGCCTTCCTGTTCTCTTTTAAATCAGGAAAAACACCTTTTGTTCTGACATCATCCCAAGTTTCGAAAAACTCATCTTCAGTGACAATTAAAGGTTCATTTCCACCTGGAGTTGAAATAATGAGACTATTATCTGCCCATTGGGCTCTCATCAGGCTTCCGGCATAAGTAAATGAGTGGGGAGCAATCCCGTAGTTGCATCTGATTTCGTCCTTAATTCCATTAAAAGACATGTCTCTTGCGTTGGTTTTCATCCATTCAAGAGTCTCCCGGGGTGTTCTATGCTCCGGAACGTCGCTTTCATCCATCCCAAGATAGATATAAACATCAATGGGCAGGTGCTTAAGGTATTTTTCCATCAGGGGCCTGACGTCGTCCCAATTCAATTCTCCATTCCCGCAACCCAATCGCGGGAACGCTATGGACGTTACCCCCTTATCAGCATAGGTGCCGACAAACTTCTCGAGTCCCTTTTCTATATACTCAAGTTTTGAAGGATTTCTCCAATTCTCCTTTGTTGGAAATAATAAAACCCAATGATCCGGAGCGTAATACAACATGAGTTTCCCTACTTCCAGCTGGTTATTTTCGCATACCTTCCGATATGCGTTAAACATTTCCGGATAGCGATGTTTGAACGAGAGCGCCAGCCCTTTTCCCATCACGCCTACGGTATTCACTGTATTCACGATGACTTGGGCTGGAGAATCAAAAATATCTCCGACAATATATTCAATCATGTTGCGTTCTCCTGCGGGTTGATTCTCACGGCATCCGGTGAAACAAACCTAACACATACGAGCACAATATAAACGAGAGAACATCATATTTCAACATTTCAATGCCGGGTGCCGGCAGGTCTATTTTTGGACGGGATGCCGGGTTTCTTGATTTTTTTGCGTGAACGGGTACACTGGTCCTCTGGATGAGCAACAGCGGCCAATCTGTCAAAATGACCCCCATGATGACGCAGTATCGGAGAATCAAATCCGAGCTGCCCAAGGACGCGTTGCTGCTCTTCCGGCTCGGGGATTTCTACGAAATGTTCTTCGAAGATGCCCTGGAGGCTTCCCAAATTCTCAATATCGCCCTGACCAAACGCGGCCAGTATCCCATGTGCGGCATCCCCTTTCACGCCGCCCAGGCGTATCTCTCCAAGCTTCTGGAAGCAGGCCGCAAAGTTGCCATCTGCGATCAGATGGAGGAGCCGCGGCCGGGCCAGCTCGTCCGGCGCGAAGTCACGCAGATATTGAGCCCGGGCACTCACTTCGATGAACGGGTCCTGAAGGCTGAGCGCAATAATTTCCTGGCAGCGATCTATCCCCAGGGCTCATGTCTGGGACTGGCCCTGGCCGATTTGACCACGGGCGATTTCCTCACGACCGAGCTCAGCACTCCCGCCGCACTCATGGCCGAAATGGAACGCCAGCGTCCGGCCGAAGTCGTCATCCCTTCAGAAGCCGAAGAGCTCCGGAAATCGCTTCTGCCCGCTTTCCCGCATGTGAACCTTTACGAGGACTGGGTCTTCGCCCCGGAAACGAGTTTTTACACTCTGAAAGATCATTTCAAGGTTGCCACGCTTGATGGCTTCGGGCTGCGCGGCAAAAACGCGGCGATCGGTGCCGCCGGAGCCCTCATTCATTATCTGGAGCAATACCTGCGCAGGCAGACATCCCAGCTCTCGCGCCTTACCTTCTACGAGCGCAGCGATTATCTGGCGCTCGATGCCCATACCTTGAGGAACCTCGAAATTCTGGAACCTCTAAACCCGGAAGCTCCCTCCATTTATTCCCTCTTCGGGGTGATGAACCAGACCGCAACCCCGATGGGTGCACGACGTCTCCGGCTCTGGCTCTCGCAACCTCTGGCAGACCCAGCCGCCATCAAAGAGCGCCAGGAAGCGGTCCGGACCTGGCTTGATCATCCGGCACAGTGCGATTCATTCCGCCAGATGCTCTCCGTTGTCCGGGACCTGGAGCGTATCCTGACCCGTCTGACGGCTGCCTCGGGCAATGCCCGCGATATGCTCAATCTCTCTCAGGCCCTCGAGCAGCTGCCCGCGCTCAAAGAGATTCTCTCCACGCTCTGCCCCGGTGTTGCACTTTTCCAAAAACTTGCCGGCGAAATTACCCTCCAGCCCGAACTGGTCACGCTCATCCAGAGCCGGATTGTGGAGGAGCCCCCGATTTCCGTGCGCGACGGCGGGATCATCCGCTCCGGCGCCAGTGAAGAACTTGATGAACTGCGCCAGATCATGCAGGGCGGAAAAAGCTGGATCGCCCGGATGCAGCAGGATGAAATCGAGCGCACGCAGATCCCGAGCCTCAAAGTCCGGTTCAATTCCGTTTTCGGTTACTATATCGAGGTCACCAAAACTCATCTGGATAAGGTGCCCGAGCGCTACATCCGCAAGCAGACAATCGCCAACGGCGAACGCTTCATCACGCCTGAATTGAAGGAATGGGAAGGAAAAATCCTGGGCGCAGAAGAGCGGGTCAAGCGCATCGAGTACGAACTCTTTTCCCAACTGCGCGAAGAGGTCGTTGCGCATCTGGAAAGCATCCAGCAGACGGCACAGGCTCTGGCCCAGCTTGATGTCCTGGCCGCTTTTGCCCAGACGGCGCGGCTCCACAACTACATCTGCCCGGAGGTCGGCAATGAAGGCATTCTCCTCATTCAAGACGGACGCCACCCGGTTCTGGAGCAGACACTGCCGGCCGGCCGCTTTGTCCCCAACGATATTGACCTCAATCCGACCCAGAAACAGATCGCCATCATCACCGGTCCCAACATGGCCGGCAAAAGCACCTATATCCGCCAGAGCGCCCTCCTATGTCTGATGGCCCAGACCGGTTCCTTTATCCCGGCACGCCAGGCCAGAATCGACGTTGTGGACCGAATCTTTACCCGCATCGGCGCCAGCGACGATATCGCGCGGGGACAATCCACCTTCATGGTCGAGATGAGCGAAACGGCCGCCATTCTCAACAGCGCAACCAAACGGAGCCTCATTATCCTTGATGAAATCGGTCGCGGCACCAGCACCTTTGACGGACTGAGCCTGGCCTGGAGCATCGCCGAGTATCTGCATAATCAATGCGGCGCCAAAACGCTCTTTGCCACGCACTATCATGAATTGACCGAGCTGGCCGAGCGCCTGCCCCGTGTTCATAACCTCAATGTCTGCGTCCGCGAATGGAACGACCAGATCGTCTTTATCCACAAATTGATTCCCGGCGGTGCTGATAAAAGCTACGGCATCCATGTTGCGCGTCTGGCCGGGGTCCCCTCCGGTGTTCTGAACCGTGCCATTGAAGTCCTCTCCAATCTGGAAGAAACGGAGCTCGCGCCCCTGGGCAACGAAGATGAAATTCCTGAAGAGGGAAGCGACCCGACCGGAATCGCCGGCCAGGAAAAAAAACCGCGTACCACCGCAAAACGCCAGAAACTCCGCAACCTCCCCAATCCCAACCAGCTCGATCTCTTCTCGGAACTGGGCCTCTAAAGAACGGCCGCCCTAAAAATAAATCCGCCTCAGATTCTCAGTGTATTATTCTTCAGACACCCTGGTCTCTTCCACCGGATGCGGGCGTGGCTGCCCGTTCATTTCTGCTAAAACATTTTCCAATCGCTTGCGAAAAAGGTTGAAGCTGGGCATTTTGATATTTTCCCATTCTATGTCATGAAGCTCTTCTTCGGTAATGAGATCGTAGGGGTTTCTTTCTGGATCCAACGCTTCTTGAAGCAACTTTTTGAGAGAATTTGGGCTGGCATCGTTTCCGGACATCTCTTCAAAGCGCTCGCAGTGATTATAGGCATTCTGCTTCGGCAGCCCTTTTTGATAATACCCCAGCAACCACGCTTCACTCTTTGGCCTGGGCACCATGGGAATTCCATAAGGATTGCCGCTACTATCAAACCCCCGCTGCATCGCTTTGACTTTTTCCTCCCACAAATCCCGGGGTGCCGAGCAGGTCCCATCCGTATCCGTGAAGAAAATAACGCCCCAAGATTCGCCTTTGTGTTTGGCTTCTTCTCCCAAATAGAACGCGCTCAAAAAAATTTCATCGAAAGGCTTTGCTTCTCTTCCGCGAGCCAAAATGTTTCTGTGGTTCTTCTTATTCTTCAGTTTTTTGACATCATTTTCAGTTAGAAACTGGTATTCGGGAAGGCGCTTATACCCTTTCTTGGAGATGGCATCTACTATATGCGTCATGGCTCCTTTTATGAACCCTCGCTCGTTGTCTTTTTTACCCAGATCGCTGGGGCCCTCTCCGGCCAGAATGAAATGCATTACTCTTCCCTCTGCAGATCGGTTTCTTTCGCTAATGTATCCGCCAAATCCAGCAAGTTGGTTTTGCTCATCACCTGCCCGGCACCCAAAAATTCCAGTTCCTTCTCCATGGCCGGCAATTCAAAAAACTTTTTGGCATGGGTATAGCCATTGCTATCCTTATAGAACATCACGACACTTTTCCTTGCGGCCTGGTCTGAAAGATAGTTCAACAGCAATGCGCTGTGTGTCGTTACGAACACCTGTTTTCCATCAAAATTCTGAAGGATATCGACGAGTTTTCCAATCAATTCCTGATTCATTCCATTTTCTATCTCGTCGAAGAAAATACATTTATTCTTTGAATAGAGCTGCGACAAAAACACAAAGAGACGCAACGTCCCATAGCTCAGGTGAGAAGAATCAAAGAAAACCGCTTTTTCAAGTTCATTCAAGAGCAGGTTTTTCCAGCCAAACCTCTGTTTGCGGATGCGATAATTTTTGAGAGAAGGATAAAAGTCCCGAAGCCTTTTGACGAAATCCTCCTGCGACGCTGCATCCAGTTTAGAGAGAAAACCGACAAGCCCACCGCCGTCCGAGGCCACATCCACCTCTCTTATATTACTAGAAACTTTTGAAGCTTGCGAAATAGACTCCGGGTTCAGAACTCCGAAAATTTTGATCTCCTTCAATCTCTTTACAAGGTGCAATGATTGCCCCACATACGAGAGCATGGAACCCGTATACTTAAAACCTTTTGGTAAAGTTACCCCCCCATCCGACAAACTGAGTTTATTTTCGGAAAAAGACATCAGCTTCTCTTCGCAGCCGTTCCTGATTTTCAGCAACGTCTCTGAGGTACAGCGCAGCTCCTGAATATTAAAGAACGCTTTCCACCGCTGTGTTACCCCTTCGCTTGACACGTCGATTTCAAACTCGACCGAGCGCTTGGGTGAAGCGAAGGTAATAATATCCTGCGGTTTCCATCTGTGTTTCGAAAACCAATCCTCAATGCGTCCATCAAGCATGGCTTTGATAAAATCAAGAAACTGCAAAAAAGTAGTCTTCCCCGAACCATTCAAGCCTATCAAACAGGTGAATGAGCCAATATTCGCCAGTTCAAAATCCTCAAATGATTTAAAATACTTAACTTTTACACGGGTAATCATCGTTTTGATTTCCTGTTTATCCCACACTTTCACTCTCCGCCAGAACGCCACTCTAATAGCCGGAGAATCAACAATAACCGCCACAATCTATACCACTATAAAATGATTTCTTCAACACCATATTGACGCATTGCCTATAATTCGCCCCGCGACTGGGAATTTGTAACTACTCAAACTAAAACGACCTCTAAACACTCTCCGTGAGCACAAGAAAACCGGGAGAATGCTAGAATGCCGAGCTGTACGGTATCCTTGCGGGAGGTTTTAAAACTTCGGTGTTTCAGAACCAGTTTTTGCGGCCGATAACGTAAGTTTTCTCGAACTCTTCATCGTTCCTGGTCATGTAAATGACACCCTCAATGAAGGCTAAGCCCATCAGGGCGAGGGAGACCAGACCGTAGAGCATAAAGGCAATTATTGTGCTCATCTCCGTGAGGCTTAGCTCCGAAAGGTCTCCTATCGCGAAGGAGCAGAACGCAAAACCGCAAACCTGTACCAATAAATAAACCAGTCCCGGACCGGTATAGCCCAGATAGAATTTATGAGCCCCCAGACCGCCTAAAAGAAACGCCAGAAATGCGGCCATCATTTTACTCTTTGTGCTCTTTGAGCTCAGCGCCCCGGGGACCACAGAGCAACACTCCAGAGCTCGATAAATAGCCCTGGCTTCACCCTCCTGGATTTCAAAATCGACATTCATTCCCCTTACTGGAAGAATCGTATCCTTCCATTCGATCGGAGCGAACGTGTACCGCTTACCATCGTTACCGGAGATAATTCCGGTCTCCGTCTGTGCGGTGTAATATAAGACCCGTCCTTGCATTAACTTTCCCTTTCGAAAGCCCGGATTGCAACACGTTCCCGGCCCTTTGTCAATGCAATTAAAAACGGCAGGCTTAATCCGACTTTTTTCTGATGAGGCTTCCGCTTTTTCAGAACCAGGGTCTTCTGCCGGTGACGTGATTTCTCTCGAAATCTTCGTCGGTGCTGACCAGGTACAAGACACCCTCAATAACGGCTATCACACCTAATATAAAATTGGGAACACCGAACATGAAAACTGTCAACACCCACCCGACGGTGTTCGTCAGCAAAAACACCAGCCCGGGGCCGATATAACCCAGGTAGAATTTGTGAGCTCCCAGAAAGCCCAATAAAATCGCCAGAACTCCGGCCACTATTTTATTTTTTTCATTCAACACCCCGGAGCAACACCCCAGAGCACGATAGATGGCTTTGGCTTCACTCTCCTGGATTTCAAAATCAACATTCATCCCCCTGGCAGGAGGGACCGTATCCTTCCACTCGCTCGCAGCGAACGTGTACCGTTTCCCATCATTACCTGAGATGACTCCGCTTTCCGTCTGAGCGGTGTAATTTAAGACCTGGCCTTTCATCCATTTTCCCTTTCGACAATTCGGATTGCAACATGTTCCGGAATGTTTGTCAAACGAATTGGGAAAAAAGGATTTTTTTCAGATGAGTCCCCGTTTTTTGAGGAGCTCTTCCATCGCCTTATCCATCACGAGGTCAGCCAGAGGGCGAGTCGTGTGGTCCAGTGCGGTCGTGGCTGCTCTGAGCTTCAAGGTGTCTCCGGTTTTGGTCTTGGGGTTCTCGGTTTCCAGCATCTCTTCGATGTGACTCAGGGCGGCTTCGATTTTCTGACGCTGCTCAGCCGGGAGCTCGTCACCGCAATCAGTGAGCCCATTGCGGGTAGCCAGGATCGTATCGCGCGCGCGGATTTTGGCCTCGATCCATTGCCGGACCTTCATGTCGTCGCGGGCGTTGTCGATCGATTCCTGCACCATCTTCTGCACATCCTCGTCCTTCACATCAATTGTCGATTTGAGCGGGACCACCATCTCTTTGCCGGTCTTCACATCGCGCGCCAACACGTTCAGGATTCCATCGGCATCAATGGCGAACTGCACACCCACACGCGGCACACCCTTGGGGGCCGGCTCGAAATCGAGCGTAAAGCGGCCCAGGCTCCAGTTATCCACCGCCCGTTCGCGCTCGCCCTGCAAAACATGGATGAGCATATTGGGCTGATAATCAACCGCCGTCGTGAACATCTCCCCGGCCTTGGTCGGTATGGTCGTATTGCGCGGGATAATCACGTTCATGAGCCCGCCGAAGGTCTCGATCCCGAGCGATAACGGGGTCACGTCCAGAAGCAGCACCTGATTGAGATTGCCCGAGAGTATCTCAGCCTGCACCGCTGCGCCCAGGGCGATCGCCTCATCCGGATGCTGGGAGGTATTGAGCTCGGGTCCCTTGCTCTGCGGTTGATCGGGGTCGGCACAGTGAAACACTTCCGAAACCAACCGGCGCATGAGCGGCATCCGGGTTTGCCCGCCGACCAGTATCACCTGGTCCAGGTCCTCGGGCTCCAGCCGTGCATCCGAGAGCGAATGGAGACAGTGCGCCCGGGTGCGCATCACGATGTCGCCCGTCAATTCTTCAAGTTTCTGGCGGCTCAATTCGCAGTCCAGACTGTATTGCGGCGTGAGGAAGGGAATCGAGATGCGGGTCTGGGTGACTTTACTGAGCTGCTTCTTGGCTTGCTCAGCCACTTCGCGCACGCGCGCCGACTGCTCCAAATTCTGAGTGACATCCAGTCCGGACTCCTCCCGGATTTTCTCGATGAGAAATTCCACCACCCTTTTATCGAGGTCATCCCCTCCCAGGCGGGTATCTCCGTGAGTGGAGAGCACCTGGAAGACGCCCTTATTGAGCTCGAGAATACTGAGGTCAAAGGTCCCACCGCCGAAATCGTAAACGGCGATTTTGGAGCGATCCTTGAGTTTATCGAGCCCGTAGGCCAGAGCGGCGGCCGTCGGCTCATTGATGATTCGCTCCACGGTGAAGCCGGCCAGTTCGCCCGCCTTACGGGTAGCGCTGCGCTGAGCATCGTTGAAATAGGCCGGCACCGTAATCACGGCACGGGTGACGGGCTCGCCGAAAAATTCTTCCGCATCTTTTTTGAGCTTGGCCAGAATCAGCGAAGAAATCTCCTCCGGCGTCCAGAGCCGCCCCTGCAGATTGATCGTCACTCCCTCGTGGCCCTGACCGCCGACCGGATAGGTCACGAGCATCTCCTCCTGGGCAATCTCGTTGCCGCGGCGTCCCATGAAGCGCTTGATCGAGTAGACCGTCCGACCCGGCTGGAGCACACGCCCGCGGGCAGCCTCCCATCCCACGACCGGCTCGGAATCCGGTCCGGGGAAATAGACCACCGACGGAGTCAATCGCTGCCCCTGACTGTCTGCCATCACCAAAGGAATTCCCGAATCAACCGTCGCAGCCAGCGAGTGAGTCGTACCCAAATCTATGCCGATTATTTTACTCATCAACCACACGAAGTATGGCCTCAAACAGCTCTTTTTTCAAGGGACCAGCCGCATTTATAGACGAATGAGAATAAAACTGCCTTTTCAAAGAGTAATCACTTTTTATGAATTACGCCGGATCAGCCCTCGGCGGGTTACTGATTCGGTGAGTCGCTCAAAATATAATCTGAAACTTTCCGGAATATGCGGTTTACTCCTAAAACATGCTCTGAATGACGCAGCGCATGAAGAAAGAAGCATTCTGACAACAGGAATAAGTAAGGTAGCATATTATGAAAAAATGGGTACTTATGATCTCCATGATCGCGGCTGCGAGTTCCTGGGTGGCGTTCAGCGCGCCGGCCCGGGAAGCGGCTCCGCCCGCAGAGAAAATCACACTGCCGCAGGGTGTCTCTTCAATCCCGAAAAGCGCAACTCCGTCCTACAAGAATAACGCTTTCGCGCTAAATCTGCTCAAGGCCGGTTGGAACGACACTGAAAATATCTTCCTGAGCCCTTACAGTATCGCCACCGCACTGGCGATGCTCGAGTCAGGCGCCCGGGGTGAAACCGCCCAGGAACTGGCTCACGTTCTTTGCTGGGAGAAACCCGGCAAGCCGATCCTCGAAGCTTTCTCCGAAACTCAGAAAGAGCTGCAGAAAGCACCCAAAAGAATCCGGCCTCTCAGAAACACTGAGGAAATGCTCAGTCTCTCTCTGGCCAATTCACTCTGGCCCTCGGAGAGCTTCCCGTTCTACCCGGACTACATCGATTCGATGAAGAAGCAACTGGATGCGGAAATTCATCTGAGCGACTATCAGAAAACCGAAGAGGTTCGCACCCGGATCAACGACTGGACCGCCGAACATACCCGCGATAAAATCAAGGACCTGATTCAGCCCGGGGTCCTGGACCCGATCACCCGGATGGTACTCGTCAACGCCATCTATTTCAAAGGCCAGTGGATACACACCTTTGATAAAAGCGCGACAGCGGAAGATGAGTTCATCACCTGTGACGGGAGCCGCAAAAAGGTTCCCTTCATGAACAAGCTCGAAACCTATCCCTATTATGAGGATTCAGAGCTGCAGGTCTTGAGCCTGCCCTATCACGGAAACCTCTCGATGAAAATTTTCCTCCCCAAAGACGCCAAGAAACTGGCCGAGGTGAAAAAGAGCTTCTGCGAAGGGGGATTCCAAACCTGGACGAAAGCCATGAAGCAGCGTTCGGTAAAGGTGAAAATGCCCAAATTCAAGATGGAAAAACGGCTGGACCTCAATGATCTCCTGACCCAACTGGGTGCCGGCTCCATCTTCTCGGAGCAAAAAGCCAACTTCGGGGGCATGTATAATCGGGCCAATTTCCTCTTTAACCTCTATGTCAGCAAGGTGATTCACCAGGCTTTCATCGATGTGGATGAGATGGGAACCGAAGCCGCTGCGGCAACGGCCATCGTCATGAAAATGACTTCTGCCCTGCCGCCCCAGGCAGAAGTCAGCTTCGTGGCCGATCACCCGTTCCTCTTTGTCCTTCAGGATGACGTTACGGGCTATATTCTCTTTGCGGGCCAGATGCTTCAGCCCTGATAAAGAGGGGCTTACTTGGCCCGGCCGATCAGCTTGAAAGTGGAAAGCACCCCTTTATGATCTGTCGGCCAGCCGCCCGCCGGTTCGATGAAGGAGTCCTCGCTATCAGCGGGGACTCTTTCGCCTCTCAGAATATCACCCGCAGGTGCCACCACTCGGGAATCCACCGCGCGGAGCACCTCTTCCGGACTGTAGTAAATGAAATCAATCCGGTCGCGCTCATCAACTTCCGGAGCGCAGGCAAGACTGCTCACAGGCACGGCCAGGTTATTCGCGGGGAAAGTGAAACCGGGATGGGTCACCGGGTTCGGGTGAATCACGCGGTAGGAATCCTGATACCCGGAGTCGTGCAGCATCGTGGAGAGATCCCAATTAATCACCACGCCGTTGTGATCGCGAAGTTGGGCCGTATCCGCCTGCCAATCCAGGTGCGAAGCCTCGTTGAAATCGCCGCAGATGAGAATTCCCCGGCCCTGAAGGCGCTCGCGGTTCGCATCGGCGATCACGACTTTCACAATTTCATCCCGGTAAGACTCCCTGCTATCTTTCAAAATTTCTTCAATATCTGTCACCGGAGCTGCCACTTTCTTCCAACTGCTGCTTCCGTAGGCTCGAGGCAGATACACTGCATAGTGACGCCAATCCAGATGCAGCGAGTAAAAAGCGATGGCGCGTCCCTTGATTTCAACCAAAGCCTTGGTGGCCGATCCGCGGTCGTTATTGTCCCATACCGATAAAACTTCCTGCTGAGCAATGGGATATTTTGAGATAATACCGGTACTGAAGCTCTTCTCTCCGTAGTAAACCAGACCGCGCTCCCGAAGCGTCGCTACCAAACGGCCGATAAAATCACTGTCGTTATAATTCCTCACTTCAGCGAAGGCCACCAGGTCCGGCTCCAGTTGCACCATCTGTTCCACAATGAGGTCGAACCCATTTTCCACCCGAGTTCCTTCCTGCCAGACATTGAGGGAAAGCACCTTGATTTCAGGCGCATCCACATGGAGATTGCCCGATACGCATCCGCCCAGAGTGATGCAAAGAGAGAGAAAAACTGACCACCAGTACCCTTTTTTCATGCGGAGATGCTAACGTAATCCAAACCCTTCCGCAATCCATTTCAGGAAATGAAAACCCGGATAAACCCGTAGATAAGTAAAATCAGCTCTATTCCAGGGCGTTACCCTGTTATCGTGGAACTTTTTGAAAGATTCTGAAAAAACAAGTTCTTTTCCACCTGTAAACCTGTTGCATTGGCCTAATTTTTTTAAGACAATCGACGCGTGTTGTTATTCAATAAAGAGTTTTCGGTAGGGGTGGAGAATCCTCAAAAAGATTTTCCAAAGAATTAGGGGTCTCCCGAAATTCTGCTCCTGCAAGGTTCTCATTGGGTAACAGTACTTGTTCATTGTTTGTAGAAAGCAACTAGTAGTCACATAATTCATACTATGAAGAAAAAATTAACTTTCGCGGCCGCACTTCTCTCAGCGGCGTTCCTGTCTAACGCAGGAGTGCTGTTTACGGAGAATTGGGATTTTGCCGCCTCCACCCCGGAGGAACTTGATCCCGCTCGCTGGGTCGTAGATGATGGATGCTTTGGAGATGGTATCTATAGCCCTTGTTTCGGAGAATTTTCCTTTGGCGTTTGGGCAGACGGTACACTCAACCTCAAAGGCTCCAATGGCGATCAGGGTTACTGGGCCGGTTACGCTCTGCGGAGCGTACCGACTTTCAGTGCCAGTACCGATAAGGTCCTGATTGTAGAAACCAAACGCATCAGCCACGCGCAAACCGTTCAGGCCGGCTCTGCTACCCGCACGGGTCTGTGGTTGATCGCACCCGATAAATCCAAGTGGCTGCTCTATGCCGATAACTTTGGCGAGAGCGACTGGGGTTACAATCCCAATTCAGGTACCGCAGCCGATTACCCGGTCAATAACCCCGCCAACGTCGGTTATAACCTGGGTGTATTGAACAGCACTTTCGCATCGGTCGTTCATAATGAAGTGGATCTCAGAGTCGTGGCTAACGGCTCCAGTGCCAGCATGTACATGCGCGATCCTTACGCCGCTGAACCGACCTGGGTCTACGGTGCGACCGTTCCCCTCAATTTCTCGGAGAATATCGCCGTGGCTCTGGGCGTCTATACACGCGCTCCGAAAACAGCCACCCTCTTGGGCGACTATGTGGAAGGCTCCTTCGGACCCGTCACGGTCACGCAGATGGATGCCCTCTATTTCGCCAAGGATTCTCTCCTTCTGGAAAGCGGCAGCAGCTCGGAAATCACCCTGAATGTGGCAGCCTCTTCGACTCCCTGTACGGTGACTCTGGTTAGCTCCAATCCTCAGATCGCCATTCCGACGGGAGCGCCGGGCGGCTCGGCAACGGTCAGCTTCGCCGCAGGTGAAACTCAGAAAAACGTCAGCATCACCTCTGTAGGTGAGGGTCTGGCCAACTTCACCGTAACGGCACCCGAAACAATTTGGGTTAATAACTCTCTCCTGGTCACAGTGCCGGCAGCTGCAGGTGTGAAGCTCGAAGAAAACTTCGATACGCTGGATTCCAATCTCTGGGAAATCAGCACCAAGGGTTATGAATACAGGTCCTATCCCGCCGCTGATGTCACAGTCGATTTCTTTGGCGCCAAGGACGGAAAACTGGTCGCTGAGAATATGGTCGGCGCAGTGAACTACTGGGGCGGCAGAAGCGTAGTGAGCAAGGAAACCTTCCTGGGCAGCACTACAACCTCGCTCAAGGTCACGGCAGATCTCTCCTCCATAACCTGGGAAGCAGGCGTCAGCACCTGCGCAAACCTGGTTCTGCGCAATGCCGACAGCACTAAATTCTTCGCTCTGCGTTGCAATCGCGGTGAAGGCGGCTGGCAGTACAATACGGCCGTTGGTTCTGCAGGTACCGTCCCCGGCGCCTGGTCGGCCCTCAATGACGGCAATGCGCACGTGATGCAGCTGGTCTATGACGGAAAAACCATGACGATGTACGTTGATGGGATTTCCGGCGGTTCCGTAAACTGGGTCTGCAATGACCCGATGTATGTCGAGCTGGGTATCTATGCTCGCGAAGTGGGAGCCACAGGCAGCGGCGCTTATGACCGCGTTGTCGTGGAAAACGTCCAGAATGAGTTGCCTCAGGCCAGCGTTTCGCCGGCCACAGTGTATGCGTATCCTCAGTTCAACAACCTGGTGGCAGTCACCGTGCCCGAATATGCAACCATGAGCGGAGATGTGGAGCTTACTCTCACCTCTTCCAATCCTGCGGTTGCAGCTCCGGAAACTCCGACGATCACCTTCCTGAAGGATGGCGAAACTACTCAATATGTGAACATCCAGGCTCTGGGAGCCGGTACTGCCAAGATCTCCTTCACGCCCACTGCGGGTGCTGAATGGCTGGTGGTGCCTGATGTCACCGTCAATGCTTATGAAGCAACCGGTCTCCTCGCGAGCGATAATTTCGAAGGACCGGCTCTGGACGCCAAGCTTTGGCAGCAGGTTTCCCGTCCCGGTACTACAACAGCTACTTCCAAAGACGTTAACTTCTGGATCGAAGAAAATGAGCTCCTCGGCTATTTCAGCTGTCTGTCCGGCGACCACGCCGTCGAAACTCAGCAGATTAATGATCAATTCTTCCCCACGGCTGAGTCTCCCGTCATTATCGAGTACACTCAGGGACCTCTGGGCGGTGTCGGCTCCGTTGTCGTCGCCATGGGTGCCGTCGTGAACCTCAATAACAACACGGCTTGCGCCTTCGGTTACTCACGCGGTGATATCACCGGATGGAATGCTTATCCTGATTACACCTTCACGACCGATGCACGCCCGGCTGCCTACCGGACGGATCGCTTCCTGGATAACGGCTATCACAAAGTCCGCATGGTCCATAACGGAAGTGTCGTCCGCTACTACGTGGATGACATCTACGGCGGCTCCATGGCCTCGGCTACCGATTGCATCACCTTCGCTCTGGGCGGCGATACCTACAAGATCAACAACAACGTGGAATTCTCCTTCAGCGATGTGAAGGTCTACGGTGTGGCGACTATCGCAGTGGATGACACTCCGCTTGATCTCATCAACGGTTCCGACACTCTGGAAATCACGGTACCCAATGCGGTCCTGAGCCAGGGCACCACCCTGACTCTCACCATTGAAGACCCCTCAATCGCCTCCTTTGATACAGGCTCGGTGAAGACTCTGGTCCTGGGTCCCACGTCCTCCTCTGAACAGGTGATCACGGTCAATAAGCTCCAAGCAGGCCGCACGTTCATCGCTCTGGAGAACGATAAGGACATCGTGATGACTGCCGACACGGTCACCGTATTGGCTGCCAACCCGGGAGAGCTTCTCTTCGAAGACACTTTCATGGGCACGGAGATCAGCACCACAGACTGGCTGCGCGATGACAGAAGCTGGGAATCGACCAATCCCGATGCGGCAGGCGACCTCACGGTCACTCCGGGTTGGGGCGTATACCTTGATTACACCCTCACGGTCAACTATTGGGGCGGTACCGCCTTCTGGACTCAGAAGAGTTACAAAGCCAGCAAGATTGACCCGCTCACCTTCGTGGTGGACCGCGATGCGTTCTCCTACGGTGATTCTGCAACCGGTGCACGGTGCGCCATCCTCATTCGCAGCAGCGACGGCACCAAGTGGATCCAGATCGCCGACGCCAGCGATACTGTCGGCTACATGGGCTGGGTCTACAATCACTATGTGGATAAAGCGACCGGCGGCGGCATCCAGATGCCTGCCTTGAATGCGCTCTTTGCGGATCGCAAACAGCATATCGTCAAACTGGTTGCTGATAGTCAAAATGTCGAAGTCTACGTGGATGATGTTCTGGGTGCTACCCTGAGCTTCCCCGTGAAAGAAGGCATTCAGTTCGGTTTCGGTATCTATACCAGAGCTGCAGGTGACACGGCCTCGACTTACTTCATGAGCACGAAGATTTACGGCGCCGAAGACCCGGCAGTGAATCCTCCGGAAATCACCGACCAACCGGCTGATCAATTCGCTGGTATGGACCAGATGGTCTCCATCCCGGTCAGCGTCTTTGGAGAGGATATCACCTATACCTGGTATCATGGTGAAGAGCTCATCGAAGGTGCCACATCCTCAGCTCTGACGATCCCCTATACGACGGCAGAAGACCAGGGTGAGTACACGGTCATCGCCAGCAACGTCTCGGGCTTTGTCGTGAGCGAGCCGGCCTACCTGACTCTCATTGAGACTGAAGTATTCAACGATGCCTTTGAAGGTCCGGAATTGAATCCGGATATGTGGACCTCAAGCACGCGTTCCTTCGAATACAGTCAGTTCCCGAACGCGACCGGTACGACCGTATTGGAAGTTGAAAATGCCCTGGCAATCAATTACACCCTCACGGTGAATCATTGGGGCGGCATCACCTACTACACGGCTGATACCTTCAAAGCCAGCCCGGAAAACCCGGTTGTCTTCGAGGTTGACCGCGAACTCTTCGGCAGAAACGAAGGCGCGACCGGTTCACGCTGCTCCTTCATTATCAGCAGCGATGACACTGAGAAGTGGATCAACTTCTCAGAGTCTACCGATAACGGCCCGCGCTATGTGGGTTGGGGTTACAACCGCTTCATCGGTGAGTCAGGCGACAATCAGGGCGGTGCAGCCGCTGTCTTCGCCAACCTCAATATGAGCCCCTTGACGGATCAGGGTGCTCACAAGGTGAGAATCGTAGCTGACGGCGAAACCGCCACCTTCTATGTGAATGGTTTTGCAGGCAAACCGGTCCTCTTCCCGATCTCTGAGGGAATCCGTTTCGGTCTGGGCGTCTTCGCACGTGCAGTACCCGATAACACCTGGTCAATCTTCAAGAATGCCTCCGTCTGGGTCGATGGCTCCGAGCCTCCGACTCCTCCGGAACTGGCCTTCGAAGTTGTGGACGGAATGCTCATCCTGAGATGGGCCGTTTCCTCCGGCGCATCTCTGGAAGTCTCTCCGCTGGCCTCCGGTGGAACTTGGACTCTTGTCGGTGAACCGCTGATCGACGCGGGTACCTTCTACTATGAAGTCCCCGTAGACTCCGACGCAGCCTACTACAGACTCGTTGCTGAATAGTCGCGAGAGATAATTAGCGAACGCGGGAGCGGCCTCGCATGAGCCCTCCCGCCTGGAAAACAAAGAGCCACCCTGTTCAATAGAGCAGGGTGGTCTTTTTATGGGCATCGACGCTTAGCGGTTCGTCTCCGGAGAGCGATATTTCAGGAGCTCCAGCAGTGCCGCAGCTTCGGCTGCATCGCGCTCAAGAAGGTACTCCGGAGTGGCCAGCTTGAGCGCTCGCTCCAGGCGTACACCTCGGGGGTCTCCCTCTATCGGCTCGGACTCATTCAGGAAGAGTCGGCCCATTTGGCTTGCTTCCTCCTTCCGCGGGAAGATCAGGAGCGTTCCCGCCGGCAGGGTGCTCAGGACCGCATTGCCCGAGCCCAGACTGGGTATCGGCAGCCGGGAGCCCGTTGAGCCGCAGCCACCGCAGGAGATGATCAGCACGAGCGTCATCACCCGCTTGCCGATATTTTGCCATCGCCTCCAGGGTGCGCGCAAAGGATTGATCGAGCGCTTCATTCTTCTCCTCCCGATTCATGGGCGAGCCGTACCGTTTGAAGAGCCACAATAGAAGCGGGATTGCCGCCGTGAGGAGACCCAGAATTGCCAGTGTGAGTGTCATACATGCTCCAAAGAATGATTCACTCCTTCCCGAAGGAGAAAATCCCTCTGGCAATGCTGGCAATCCCGGTGCTCTCGGAAGAAGAAAAAAACCGCCCTCGTTTTAATGAGAGCGGCTTTTACGCTTTCGCTTTTCGGTTAAACCGATTTGCTTAAATTATTCCTGAGCGATACGGCCTGCTCTTTTCTTTCTCCGAAGGTAACCTCCAACGGCACCGCAGAGCGCCATGGTCGCCAAAACTCCCGGCAAGGGCGCACCGCTGGATGCGGGAGCAACACCCGACACAGAAAGCTTAATAATCGCGCCATTTTTGGGCTCTTTCTGGTTATTGCTTCCTATCGTATCAAACCAGACACTTGCATACCCATCAGGAGGAGCATTCTTATAAGTGCCTGTTCCCTGATTGGAATTGAGCTGGCTGACGCTGTAGTATCTTTGCCCGTCATACTCCACCCATACACCCACCATATCTCCTGCACTGTAAGCGACTGAGACGTTCCCCGTTCCCAACTGGCCCGCTGCTACAGAACCAACAAACGTTTCGCTGTTGGCCACTATTTTTGCAGATCCCGTGTCATATTGGAAAGTTCCGTAGGTAAAACCGCCCGCTGTATTGTTCTTTTCAACGCTGAAAGACAATGAGGAATCTTTCAGAGCGGAAAAGGTCCCGACATGAGTTCCTTCCACCACGGTCCATGCGCCAGTTTTTCCATCGGCGATGCTATAACCGGCATTCTGGGCCTCCAACTGTGGGACGAAGGCAACTATCGCCACCAAACACAATAACCCGCATATTTTTTTCATAACAATCTCTTCTGTATCTCGTTTGAGCAACATTAAACACAACCTGTAATAGAGAACCGGTCTGCCCTGTTGTACACTCTCAAAGAGGTACGATGGGAAGCTAGTGTGGGATATCGAGTTTGTCAAATGGGGGAGCTTCTTTTTTTGAAGAAAAAAACCGCCCTCGTTTTTGAGAGCGGCTTTTACGCTATCGCTTTTCGGTTATACCGATTTACATAAACTACTCCTGATCAATATGAGCAGCGCTTTTCTTTCTGCGGAGATACCCGCCTACGGCACCACAGAGCGCTACCGTCGCCAAAACTCCGGGTAACGGAGCTCCGCTGGAGGCAGGCGTCACACCAGTCATGAGGATTTTGACCGCTGCTTTATCTTGTCCCGGCCAGCTTTTGGCACTGTCGAACCAAAGAGTGGAAGAACCATAGGGATCGTCTCCTTCTACATAGCCCTCGGTATTGTTGGCTTTTTTCCCGTTGAGTGATTCAACGCTATAATACCTCTGGCCTTCAATCTCCACCCATACACCAACAAGATCACCGGCGCTGTAAGCAACCGAAACACCGCTACCCAACTCACCGGCTCCGACCGAACCAACGAATACTTCGCTATTGGCTACGATCTGCCCATTTTTATCTGTACCCTCGTATTGGAATGTACCGTAACTGAATCCGCTCGCAGTAGCGTTTTTCTCAATACTCAAGGACAGGGAAGAGTCTTTCAAAGCAGTATAGTTCTCTCCGGACTTGTTCAGGTGCCAAGCTCCAATCGTGTCGTTATATCCTTCAACCTGTGTCCATCCTGATTTCCATGTACTGGACTGCTCCCCAGTGTCAGGATTCTCCCAATAACCCGGAACATAAGGACCCGTGTTGTTGTAGTGTATGCCATAGGTGTCATCCGCCATAACCTGAGAGGCGAACGCAAACGCTACGGCAACGCACAATATAGAAGCTAACTTCTTCATAATCGTCTTTTTTTCGACTTCATTTCCACCGGGTAACCGGAGCTGCCTCTATCCATCGAAGCGGCTCACCCGTCGTGCTCCCTCATAGAAGCACGATGTAAAGGTAGTGCACAATGTCAAGGTTGTCAACTGGATAAGAGCCGTTTTTTTCAAATTTTTTAAAAATTTATAATTTCAATAAAACCTATTTACTATCAGAGACTTATAGAAAAATGTCAAAAAACAGGGGAACTCGAAAAACAGGTGCGATTTTTCTCTTTCGAGGCGATTTTACGGCCTTTTTCCTTCTTTTCCGGGGGTGAATGCCACACATAAAAAACCGCCCCCGTTATGAATGAGAGCGGCTTTTACGCTATCGATTTCTATTTGATCTTTCTAAACTATTTCCGATCGATATGAGCAGCGTTCTTCTTCCTTCGAAGGTAACCCCCTACGACACCGCAGAGCGCCACCGTGGCCAATACTCCCGGCAACGGAGCTCCGCTGGAAGCAAGAGTCACACCCCCCACGAAGAATTTGATGACTGAGCTTGGGTCTTGGTCGGGCCAACTTGCACCATTGTCAAACCAAAGGTTGGCATAACCCTCAGAGGCATCACCTTGATGGGGTTCGGTGTGTTTACCCACATTGAGTGAATCCTGGCTGTAATATCTCACCCCTTCGACCTCCACCCAAATACCGGCAAGATCACCGGCAGTATAAGCAACCGAAACTCCGCTGCCCAATTCACCGGCTCCGACAGAGCCAATAAACTTTTCGCTGTTGGCTACAATCTGCCCCGCACTTGAATCATAGAGGAAGGTTCCATAACTGAAACCGCCCTCAGTATCGTTCCGCTCAATATTCAACGACAGAGAAGAGTCTTTCAAAGCAATATAGGCCTGTGCGGTCGGGTTCATCTGCCAGGCTCCAATGGTGTCATTTTGACCGGGAACCTGTGTCCATCCGGATTGCCATCCACTGGACCTCTCTCCCGTATCAGGATTATCCCAATAACCCGGAACATAAGGACCGACGTTACTATAGTGGATGCCATAGGTGTCATCCGCCACAACCTGGAAAGCGAATACACACGCCACAGCCACACACAATGTAGAGGCTATTTTTTTTATGAACATTGTTTCACTCAGCTTCATTCTGAGTTGATACGACAAAACCGGCTCCGCGGATTCGGGGAGCTTATACGGTATGCATTCTCATAGAAGCGCGACCGGACGGTAGCTAAAAAAAGCAAGATTGTCAAAGAGAAAACCTACTGAATAATAATACCGAGTCTATTTGCGAAAAACTTTGTGCGGAGCGGCTTGTGCCGTCGGCTTAATGACCAGCTCATCCACGCAAATATGGGCCGGCCGCTCTGCCAGCCAGAGCATCGTTTCAGCGATATCCTCCGCGCTGAGCGCCTCCACTCCGCGATAGACTTCCCGGGCCTTATTCTCATTACCCTTGAAGCGCACCAGTGAAAAATCGGTCTCGGCCATGCCCGGGTCCAGACTGGTCACCCGGACCGGTGAGCCACAGAGCTCCAGCCGCAGCGCCTTGCTGATCTGCAGCTCCGCCGCTTTGGCTCCGCAGTAAGCGCTGCCGCCTTCATAGGCGACCCGGCCGGCGATAGAGCCGACATTGATCACCAGGGCACCTTCGGTCTTGAGCATGAGCGGGATGACCTTGCGGCTGACACGCAATAGCCCCAGCACATTGGTCTGGAACATCGTTTCCCAATCCTCATCCTTGCCCTCAAGAACCGGATCCACTCCGTGGGCTCCTCCGGCATTATTGACGAGGACCTGCACTTCCTGCGTTCTCTCGATCAGGGCATTGCCAAACTCTTCCACGCTGGAAGTGCTGCTCACATCCAGATAGAGCGGGCAGACGGAGGCGGCCCCGGCCTCAGTGGCCAATTGAGCGGTCTCCCGGAGTCGGTCAAGCCGGCGTGCTCCCAGCATCAACTGAGCTCCCACCGAGCCAAAGGCCACGGCGGCCGCTCTGCCAAATCCACTGGAGGCCCCGGTAATGACCACCCACTTATTTTTCAAATCTGTTTTGGTTCGT
>JALNXY010000012.1 GCA_023230105.1 Verrucomicrobiota bacterium | reverse complement strand
TTTTTATAAAAGCGGGAATCGGGGTCAGAGTTCCTGATTGTCGTTGAGCGGTTTTTAGGTTATCCTAGGCGCGTATGAGTTTAGCCAGAGCGGTTAACCCAAATGAGAACGAGACCAGCACGGCATCCGAGACGGTAGTCATGGTGCAGGGGCTGAGCAAGGTATTTAAGGATTTCTGGGGGCGTCCCAAGGCTCACGCGGTCAATAACGTGAGTTTTCAGGTGCGCCGCGGAGAGGTGTTTGGTTTGCTGGGACCCAACGGTTCTGGGAAATCGACGACGGTGAAGCTTCTCCTGGGGCTGCTCAATCCGACCCGTGGGCATATTGAGGTGTTCGGGCGTTCGACCCGGCATGTTGCCACGAAGCGGAGAATCGGCTATTTGCCTGAAGAATCCTATCTCTACCGCTATATGGACAGTGCGGAGACGCTGGATTTCTTCGGCAGTCTCTTTAATTTGCCATCCGGCGAGCGGCGTCAGAGAATTGAGCAGCTGCTGGAGATGGTCGGTCTGGACAAGGTGCGCCGCAGAACGGTGGGTGAGTTTTCCAAGGGTATGCAGCGCCGCATCGGGCTGGCCCAGGCGCTCATTAATGACCCGGACCTGGTGATTCTGGATGAGCCGACCTCCGGTCTGGACCCGATCGGTTGCCGCGAGGTGAAGGATTTGATTGTCGAGCTGGCTCGGCGCGGCAAGACGGTGATTTTGAGCAGCCATCTTCTGGCCGACGTGGAGGATGTCTGCGACCGGGTGGTGATTTATTACGGCGGGAAGATTCAGGCCATGGGGACCTTGAAGGAGCTGCTTTCCACGCCGGACCGGTTGCGGATTACGATGCCGGTTCTGGAGCGGGAAACGCTGGAAAGGGTGCTCGCTACAATTCGGGCTGATCTGGGCCGGAAGTTTTCTGAAACGGAGGCTCAGGAGAGTGTGCTGGTGGACTGCCCTTCGCAGAATCTGGAAAGCTATTTTCTGGATGTCGTGAAGAAGGCCCGCTCGGGTGCAGAAGAGACTTCTGGGGCCGTCTCCGGCGGAACGGTGGCGCGGTATCTGAGAAGCGAGGAGTCTGAACGCGTCCAGGCCAAGGATCGTATTTTGGAGAGGCTCGCCAGCAGCAAGGAAGCTCCGGCTGAGGCACCGGCTCCGGAAAAGAAGAAGGAAGAGGCTTCGGCTGTGGATGCTTCCAAGAAGCTTTCGGCTCTTCTCTCCAAGACGACGGTTCAGGCACCGGCAGAGCCGAGCGCAGTAAAAGAGGCTTCTCCGGCGTCGCCTCAATCGGAGCAAAGGCAGGAGAATCTCAAAAAGGCCAGCGAAAAACTTTCCGGCCTCCTGGGTAATAAAGGAAATAAATGAAGCCGATTTTAGCGATTGCGAAACTGACCCTCAAAGCTGCATTTCGCTTCCGGATTGTCGCTTTGCTTGCCCTGTTTCTGGTGGTGTCTGTGACGGCGCTGCCGCTGCTTATCAAGGATGACGGCACGGCGCGCGGTTTTGTGCAGATACTCCTGACCTATTCGATGGGGCTGACGGTGACGACGCTGGGACTGGCCACGCTGTGGCTTTCCTGCGGGATTCTGGCACGGGATATTGAGGATTGCCGAATTCAGCTTGTGGTGGTGAAGCCGGTGGCACGCTGGAAAATCTGGATGGGAAAATGGCTGGGCATTCTGATTCTGAACGCGATGCTGCTGGGGGCTTCGGGACTGGTCATTTACGGGTTGCTGGAATACCGGGGAGGCAAACTCAATGAGGATCAGAAATTCGTACTGGAAAACGAAGTGTTCGTCGCCAGAGGATCGGCCAAGGAGGAGGCGGTAGATTTGACCCAGACGGTGGAAGAGATTTTTCAGGACAGGATGAAGCAGAGCTCGTTGGAGGATGTGGACCAGGCACAGCTCAAGAAGCAGATTTTCGAGATGCTCAAACATCAATTCCAGCTGGTTCCGCAGAGCATGATGAGGGAATGGGATATCCCCCTGGGTGTGAACCCGGCTGAGCTCAAGGATAAGCCGCTTTACCTCAGGACGAAATTTATCGCGATGAGCCACAAATCGACGTTTGAAGATACCCGCACTTTCCCGATGTTTTGGGAAGTGGGGCCGATGGATAGCCCGCAATCGTGGCGCGTGGTAATGATGATGACGCCCAATGTGTTCCATGAGATAGAGGTCCCGCCCAATCTTCTGGATGAAAATGGGCATCTGCAGGTGCGTTTTATCAATAATCAGAATGAGACCTTTTACTTTGACGTGAATGAAGGAATGGAAGTTCTTTACCGGCAGGGAGGCTTCCTGGCCAATTATCTTAAGGGGCTCATGATTCTCTTCTGCTGGCTGGCGCTGCTGGCGGCAATCGGGCTTTCGGCCTCGAGTTTTCTCTCTTTCCCTGTGGCCTCATTCTTTGCGGTATCGGTGCTGATTTTGGGACTTTCGACCGGGACGATGAACCAGGTAGTTGAAGAGGGAGGAATTGTTGGAGTGGACAGCAGAACGGGAAAAGTTGAACAGCAGGGTGTGTTTGACCATATATCGGTCTTTTTCTTCAAGGAGCTCAAAAATTTGACGGAGGTGGTTTTGAATTTCTCGCCTGTGGAGCTTCTCAGCGAGGGCCGGACAGTGACCTGGTGGATGGTCTGCAAAGCGGTCGGGCAGGTTGTGATATTGGTGGGAGGCATTTTCGTGGCTCTGGGTGTCTATTGTTTTTCGAGACGTGAACTGGCTTTGCCCAGTGGAGGGCAGGGGTAGTCTATGAAGGGACGTTTGTTCAAGGTCGTGATGGGGGTGGTGATCGTCGCATCGCTGATTTCTACGCATTTTCTTCAGAAGACGATTAATCGAGAGCGCAGGGAGATGGGGCTGACCCGGCTGGAAGTGCTGGAGAATGCTCCGCCGATACTGGCTTTTACGACAGTGGCCCTGGGAGGATTCCGCGGGCTCATCGTCAACGTTCTCTGGACGCGCATGACGGACCTAGGGGACCAGGATCGTTATTTTGAGACGATACAGCTGGCGGACTGGATTACGAAGCTGGAGCCGACTTTTGCGCCGGTGTGGCAGTGGCAGGCGTGGAACCTGGCCTATAATATTTCGATCAAATTCAGCGATCCGCTGCAGCGCTGGCACTGGGTTTACTCCGGTGTGAAGATGTTGCGGGACGAGGGGCTGAAGTATAATCCGCATCGGCCGGAGCTGTATCGCGAGCTGGCGTGGTTTTTCCAGAATAAGATCGGATACTATCTGGACGATTGCCACGTGTTTTATAAATCCTACTGGGCGGGCGAAATGGAATCAGTCCTTGGGAAAAAAATCGACTGGGAAAAGCTTCTGAACCCGACGACCGACGAGGATAAGGAGAAGGTTCGCAGACTCAAAGAGGAGTTCAAGATGGATCCGGCGTTCATGAAAAAGGTGGATGATAAGTACGGGCCTTTTGAGTGGCGGCTGCCTGAGGCACATTCCATTTACTGGGCGATGATGGGCTTGGAGAAGTGCCAAGGAAGTAAGAATTTCGATTTGATGTCGCTGCGCAGGCAGATTTATCAGCCGATGTTGCTCAATTTCCACCGCGGCCGTCTGGTAGAAAATCAATTCAGTCAGGGCTTCGAGTATCGTCCCAATCTGGATGTGATTCCTAATACGGACAGGGCTTATCTGGAGTTTGCGAATGCGGACCCCGAATACCGGGACCATATTCTGAAGGCACACAAAAATTTCCTCAAAGATGCGATTTATTTTCTCTATACCTATAACCGGATCAGCGAATCGGCCAAGTATTTCAGAGAGTTCGCCCAGCGCTACCCGGGCCAGAGTCTCCTGACGGGTGACCCGACGGCGACGCCGGAGAAGATCGCCCTGGATGAATTCGTAGTCGAGCGTGTGGAGGAGGATGTGAGGGATGACTCGCCGGACCGTGTCCGCGGGATCGTGGAGGGTTTGCTCTTCCAATCTTTCCATACTTTGGCGCTGGATGAGGAGGAAGAGGCGAACGGCTATGCAGCGATCGCGCTCAAGGTCTGGCAGAAGTATGACGCGTCGATGCAAAAGGGAGACCAGGCTATGAGGGACCGTGTGGGCTTGCCGCCCTTCCATAGCATGAGGGCAGAGGCGCTGAGTCAATTCCTGGCTTTGGCCGATGAGCGTGAGCCTTTGCTGGCGGACGTACTGAGGCAGCGGTTGAATCTGCCTCCCAGAAAAGTGGAGGCTCCTTCGGCCACTCTCGACCCGGTGAACAGTCAGAGCAGCACGAACAGCGTGACCCCGTAAAAGAAAAAGTTTTCTCCCTGTTTGAAGAGAGAAAACTTTGGATATTTTTGAGAATAACCCCCGTTCTCACGCGCCGCATGCTATGGGCCGGCGTGAGTTATGAACCGGGGGAAAAGGCTTTCTAATTCTCCGGAATGCGATAGACGATCAATACACCGAAATCGGTCATGAGTGCTTTGGTAGCCAAATCCTGAAAAGTGTAGACAATGGTCTGGACTGTTATAACTCGATCGTAGCCGATGGTATTGATGAACTCGGTCACTTTATCGTCGAAGTGGTCTTTACCGACCTCCATGCAGTCAATGCGGCGGATGGTTTTCACGGCCACGCCTTTTTCCCATTTCTTCGCACTGACCTCCAGAGGAGCATTCGGCTTCTGGATCAACTTTTCCGCGGCCTCTCCGGCTTCGTGAACGGGCACGGTGAAGGTTTTATGTTCACGTGCCGCTGCGGAGCTGGCCATGGCATTGATTACCGCACCGCTGCCGGGGAGTTTCATTTTCTGAGACTCAGTGGGAGCCGGGTCTGACTGGGCCTCATTATCTTGCTCATCCTGCTCCTCGTTTTCCTGCTCCTCACCCGCGTCCGCATCCTGGTTTTCGGATGCAGGGACGACGATTTCTGCGGCACACTCAGGACATTCGATCGTTTCTCCCGCGTAGGAAGAATCTACCACCAACTCCTGCTCACAAAGGGGACAGTTAAAGGTAATATCCATAATAATCTCGTGTTTGGACTTAAAGTCAATCGAGAGCCTGTCCTAATTTTGGCAGAATGTCCAGAGTTTTTTAGGAAAATAGCCGAAAAAGTGGTTTAGTGTTCCAGTTTAGCGGCGATTTCTTTTATGAATTTCTTGACGGCCTCGCCCATATCTCTGCGTTTCATGGCGTAGAGGATATTGGTTTTCACGAAGTCGAGTTTGTTGCCGATATCGTGGCGGACCCCTTTGAGCTTGAGGCCATAGAAACGGCGGCGCTTGAGGAGTAGCTGCATGGCGTCGGTGAGCTGGATTTCGTTATTTTTGCCGCGGGGAGTCTGGTCGATGCACTCGAAGATATCGGGGGTGAGAATGTAGCGTCCCGCGACGGCCAGATTGGAGGGAGCCTGATCGACGGCCGGTTTCTCCACCAACTGATTGATTTCGACGATCTGGGAGTCGATCATGGTGCCGCCGACAATGCCGTATCGGCTGACTTTTTTTGGGTCGACCTCTTCGAGCAGGACGACTGGCGCCTGGTACTGCTCATAGACGCGGATCATCTCTGCAGTGATGCTCTGGCTGTTATCCGTGTCGATGATGGTATCACCCAGGAGGACGACGAAGGGCTCCTGGCCGACATGGCTGCGAGCATAGTTGACGGCGTCGCCCAGGCCGTTCAATTCCTTCTGGTAGATAAAGAAGATATTGGCGATTTCTGAAATGCGGCGGATATCGTTCAGTTCCTGGAGGCGGTTTTTCTCGGCTAGTTCGGCTTCGAGCTCGAAGTTGCGGTCGAAGTGTTCTTCGATAGCGCGCTTGGCTTTGCCGATAATCATGAGGATATCGGAGATGCCGGCTTTTTCTACCTCTTCGACCACGTATTGAATGGTGGGGGTATCGACGATGGGGAGCATCTCTTTAGGTTGAGCTTTGGAGGCGGGCAGGAAGCGTGTGCCGAAGCCTGCGGCCGGAATGACAGCTTTTGTGATTTTCATATTGATCTCCTGTTTTTAAAGTGGAATGGGTTAATCTTCTGTTTGGTCGAGCATGGTTTGGTTAAGTTTTTTGCGCCAGGTTTCGCGCTCTTCCGGGGTGATATCTCTGGGAACATAGACCGGCTCGCCAATTGAGACGGTGCAGGTGCAAAAGGGCAGGGGAATCTGAAAGCGGTCCCAGCTATTGAGGGTAATCTTGCGGGAGAGGCGGTAAGAGATGGGGAGAATCGGCAGACCGGTGAGCTGGGCCAAGGTGATGACGCCTGGGTGAATCCGATAGCGTGGGCCGCGGGGACCATCGGGTGTGATGGAGAGATCCAGACCTTTCTCGGCGCTGGAATGGAGTTCGAGCATGGCCTGGGCTCCCCGTCGGCTGCTGGACCCGCGTATCGGGACGATGTTGTAAAGCTCCAGGACACGGGTGAGCATTCCGCCATCGCGGCTGGCACTGACCAGGGCGGCCATTTTGCGCTTGGGTTGCGTTTTGACCACGAATACGAAATAGCAAGCCAGGGAGAGAAAGAGGCGGTTATGCCAGATGCAGAAAATGACGTTCTGCGGATTGGAAAGTGTGCCGAATCCCTCAATATGGTTGTGGACCGGGTGGATACGGAAGCGGATGGATGCGGTGAAGAGGCGCGTGACGCCAAAAACAAGCCAGGCCAGGAGCCTGCCGTGCCAGCGTGCTTTCTGGGGTTTGACGATGCGGGGTGCAGCGGGCGCGGTGGATGACTCGATACTCATTATTTTAAACAGGGTGCCACGAAATGCTTATTTTTTTAAACTGGCCCGGATAAGTTCTTCGACGCTGGCCTCGGCTCCCAGCATGGCCTGGGCTGCCTTGGCGGCTGTGAGGGCCTCGGCCTGTTTGAAACCCAGGGTCATCAGGGCAGAGACCGCATCGGCCAGGGATTTATCCAGAGGGGAGAGGGAATACGCACCGGAAGCGCCGGCTGAGGGGAGTGTGCCGGAGAAGGTAAGGCCGACCTTATCCTTGAGCTCGACGACGATGCGCTCGGCCGTTTTTTTGCCGATGCCGCTGACTTGGGAAAGAGCTTTGACATCGCCCGAGCTGACAGCCAGGCGGAAGCGCTCCACCGTCATGCCGCTGAGGATATTGAGGGCAATTTTGGGGCCGATGCCGCTGACCGAGTTGATCAGGATGCGGAAGAGCTCCTTTTCAGCCGTGCTCATGAAGCCGTAGAGCGTCTGGGCATCTTCCCGGACGACCAGATGGGTTTGGATTTTTACCTCCTGGCCGATGGCGGGCAGCTGCGTCGTGGAAGAAAGGGGCATGAGCACTTCATAGCCGACCCCGTGGACATCGACCACCGCCAGCGTGGGATGCGACTCCATTAAAATGCCTTTCAAGGATACGATCATAGGGCAAAGCTTTTAAAAAAAGGTGCATCCGGAGGGGCCCTGATGCGCGTTTATGTTAATGAAAGCCAGGGTGAAAGACCAGTATTTTGTCCGGTTTGGTGAGAGGAACGAGGGCGGGCGCGGTTTTAACTCCACATAGAGATTGCAAAGGTGAGCTTTTTTGCATACATTCAAAAGCCGCGCGAGCAGCAGAAAAGGGGCGTGAAGTCTCCTTATTGCAGCGACTGCGATTACAAAAAAGGCCGCGCGAGTAGCTCAATTGGATAGAGCGTCAGCCTCCGAAGCTGAAGGTTAAGGGTTCGATCCCCTTCTCGCGTACCATTTCAGAAGTGGAAGCGTGTGTCGTTCGGGCGCACCCAGTAATAGCGTTCTTCTAACTTTTTCCAGGAAAACCATTCCACCCGACCATCGGTGAAAACCTGATTTGCACCCGAGGGCATTTTCCCTTTCAGATGGCTTGTTTTATCCACATTGTCGCCGTAAATCGTATCGTAGCGCATGTTTCCCTCCATATCCCGCTGGCCAATCACGGCGTCGGTGAGTAGCGGGATAAAGCGCGTCGGGGGCTCGGTTCCAATGGCCCAACGGCGGTGCTCTTCGGGGGTGAAAACCCAGCACTTTTCGTTTTTGACACCCGCTATGCCGGGGATGAGCCACATATAGCTATTGACGCGAAAGTGGGGAGAGAGCTCCCAACGGTTGCTCATATCCTTGAGCATCTCACGGGCGGAGGGGCAAAAATAGAGTTTCCGCTCCAGTCCGTAATGTTCCAGGCGGTCCGTCAGGCGCCTGGATAAATCCCATGGCCAATAACCGCATACCCCACTGGGTTCTCCTTCCAGGCGGAAGGGAGGTCTGCGCATGTCGGGGAAGCGGCCCTCGTTATCATCGGCATAAAGGGTCAAGGCAATGCCGATATTTTTGAGGTTACCCTTGCATTGGACAATACGTGCCTTTTCTTTGACACGGCTGAGTACCGGCAAAAGCATTCCCGCCAGAATTGCCAAGATCGAAATCACGACCAAAAGCTCAATCAATGTGAAACCTTTTCGTTTACCAAGCTGGACTTGCATATTATACCTCTTCCTGATACAGACTATCTTCGTTCACGGACCAAAGATCAAATAATTTCTTCTCCGGGGGGCGGGCCTGATCGGCAATGTTGCGTGCGGCAAGGAGGCCGGTCATCATTGAGTGGTCCTGATTATTGTACTTGTGCATGCCATTGCGCCCGCAAACCTGCAAATTGGAAAAATTCTCCAACTCTTTTCGAATTACCCGTAAAGTATCCCGATACTTCATTCCATAAACAGGATACGCCTTGGGCATCCGCACTACGCAGCCATCCTCCACCCTGAGACCAGGCATCCTCACCGCACCAGAAGGGAAGATACCCACCTGCATCAGCTCTCTTTTTGCCAAGGTTAACAGTTCCTCATCGGGTTTTTCCCACAGAGTATTGCCCTGATTGCAAAAGTATTCCAAACCCAGACAGGTGAGGGTACCCTCCTTAGGCTGAGGGACCATCTCCAGACTCCAGTTGTTGAAATTCTGAATCCGCCCCATTTGCACTTGATTATCATGGATATAAATCCAATTATCCGGAAAGAGAACGGCATTCTTTTCCGGTTGACGGATTAGTAATGCTACGGTCATGAAATCCCGATAGAGCAAGCTCCGGGCTGCCCTTTGAGTGGCCTCGGGGGGTAAAGGTCTCAGGGCTTGCAAGGTTTCCCGCAGAGGCATGGAAAGGATAAACTCCTTACCGGCCCAATCCTCCGTTTTGCCATCAGGCGTCAGCGTGCGCACTGACACGACTCGGCGCTTATCGGAATCCGGGACAGTATTCTGCCAGAGAATTTCCGTAACCTTTCGTCCCATCTGGATATTCACCCCGGCTTTCAATAAATCATCACGGGTTTGTTCCCACATCATTCCGGGCCCCAACCGGGGATATTGGAAACGGTCAATCAAGGTTTTCACAACTGGTCCTCCCGGTTGTGGCTTGGAAAAGGCATTCCAGACTGCGCGCATCAAGGACAGACCCTGTATCCGTTGGGCAGCCCAATCGGCACTGATCTCTGTGCAAGGAATTCCCCAGACTTTTTCCGTGTAGGTCTTGAAAAAATGCCGGAACAGACGATTCCCAAATCGATTGCTTACCCAATCCGCAAAACTCGTCTCAGGCCGGATCGGCCACATTCGCCTGTGGACGTAACTCAGCCCACAGAGCAGGCTCTCCAGGAAGCCCAGGTTCCGCAGCGCATTCCAGGGCTTGAGGGGATAATCGTAAAAACGACCTTGATAGAAAATACGCGATTGACGACGAACGGAAAGAAAATCTTCAGGCAACCGCTCTTGCCACCAGCGGACAATCTCCGGGTTCTTGCTGAAAAAACGGTGTCCCCCGATATCAAACCGAAATCCTTTATGACAAACGGTCCTCGATATCCCGCCGACTGTGCTCGGATCCTGCTCCAGCAGCGTGACGCCTTCTCCAGAGCCGCCCCGCAAGCGCACGCACTCCGCCGCTGCGGTTAACCCCGCCGGGCCGGCCCCTACGACCACAATTGGATGTTTATGCGTATTTTCTGAATTTGCTTTCAAGGTATCCATTTCATTTGGCTAATTTTATTTCCATCGCACCTGATAAAGTGGTCGGGTTCGTTTCATATCGCGGCCATGGAAACTGGGGGTAAAGCAAAGGCTGATTAATTGATTTCCATTTTGGCGTAGAATAGATTCGGGGATCGAAAAGCGGACGCGTTTAGCCGTGTTCGTGCCGTATTTTGTAGGTGTGATCCCGATGATAGGCAGCTCAATAGTGTTGATCTTGGCCCGGTACACTTCTGGGAAGTCCTCAGCCTCCGGTCCCAGCGTTAATTCCAGGAACTGCGGGCGATCAACCATCAGAATAGCCATCGCACCGACGAGACCCGTTTCCCTATTCCATTCCATCCCATTACCCATAATACCGGAAAACCAGGGATGATTTTCTGGAGTGTAAATTCCCTGATAATCACTTAGTATTCGACCTTCTAGAGGTGCAAGTTCTCCTGTTCCTCTTGGCAATCTCGCCCAAGTATCATTTGATGCGGGGAAAGTTATTAAATAAATCAGTTTCCAGCAGATAAATGCATAAAGACCTCCATAACAGCATTTTTTCCATCTACCCGTCCCCCCCGAGCAGAAAAGAAGACAAAAAGTCGCGGCTAAAAAGGCGGGTGCAAAATCGTGAATGTAACGCGTTGAAAGGGTAGCGAACTTGAGATAGAAAAGCGAAAGGGGCACAAAGGAAATGGCGAACCAGAAAACAAGGCTATTCACGAGAACATATTTCCAGGAAGGAGTCTGTCCCGCGGGTTGTAAGCTGAGATTATTGCCGGAGGAGTGCGGGCGTAATCTGCCCGCGCGTTTGCACATTGCGACAAAGCGTACCAGCAAAACTCCGCACAAAATGAGAAGAGCCAGATAAGTTAGTCCGAAAGTAGGTTGATAAATATCTCGCCACCGAGGGATGGGCGCCTCCAGCCACGTCCAATAAGGTATGGTGAACAGCCAAAAAAAGAGCTCACGTGCCAAGGTCCAAAAACTCGCCTCATCACAGGGATTTCCGAACCGAGTTAAATAAACAATTGTATTTGCAGAAAAGCTGAGGTTATGCCCAAATTCAAAGGGATTGCCAAAACGAAGCCAGTTGCTCCAGGCAAGAAAAAGGAATCCTCCCAAGGAAAGAGCGCAACCGATGAAGGTTTTTTTTAAATCTCCGATTTTGCGTCTGCTTCGCCAAGGATACAGGGAATGCCATAAGCAAATGCACGCGGCGGCAACTCCATAGACACCGTAGGTAGGGCGCACATTAGCCACAAAACCGGCCAGAAAACAGGCCAGAAAAAAATCAAAATTTCTACGGGCAATTACATATCGGATAGTGGCGACCAAAAGAATCAGGCAGAAAATCAGGGCATACAAACAGGCAACTCCATAAATACTTTTGGGACCCCAAAAAAAAATCCACAAAGAGGGCAGAAAAAAGACTATCCCTGAAAAGAGAAACGCAACCGGATAGGGCTGTTTCTTCCGGAGAAGGAGATGGGAGGTCTGCAGCGTATAGAAAACGAGCAGTCCTAGAGCTACCAAGAGAGGTACAATGTCCGAACAATAGTATCCAAAAATGCGACTCACACCCTCGAAGGGCAACATCCAGAGAGGTACCCCAAGCCCCCATATCTGCTGCACGCCCCCATCATACCAAGCTAAGTCAAATCGAATTGCATCAATCCGAGAGCTCAGCGAAAAATGTCCCCCCAGAAGACTCTCAACTTGTATGCGGTAATAAGAGATACTGGACGAGGAAAAATTAAACTCTCCCCACGTTGTTCCCCAAGCACTAAAATACACACACAACAAACCGATAGTGACCAACAGAGAGGTTACCCAAAATGGAAATGTAAAAACCTTACTCCAAAGACTTAGCGAGAGGCTTGAACAACTTTTCTTTGCATTATACGCCATCTAAAAAATATTATTGAAATAAAAAAAAGATTTCTTAATACTCCAAATAAATTCTCAAAAAATGCACTCTGGAAAAAACTAAAGTTTCCAGTACATCCGCAAGAAGGTGCGTTTGGTAGAAACAATAAATATGTAAGAAAAAAAGAAAATAATAATAAAATAATAAATGATATAATTCCTGTTACCCTGTTGGCTAGTAAGAAAGTCATAAGTACTCCCAAGAGGAGTTCAGAGAATATCAACATCCAAGCGATAGGCTCCACACTTGAAGGGGGGAAATGAGCGAACAAAAGAACTCTTTCAATATGGTAAAAACCGCGTGATTTACTGATAGCTGCAAAGATAAAAAAAAGTCCAATAAAACGATAAAAAAACAATACCCAAAACTCAGTTCTAAAAAACTTTTGAAATTTAAACTTGTTATTTATATTAAAATAATTCATAAATATATTTTTCTTTTTCTGAATCGTAACTCTTTTTATTTCCAAATGCTATATCGAATGGAACCCAAACTTGGCAGGTACTGTTCCAATAAAATCGTACATAAATGGGTCGAGGGAGATAGTCCGATTGTCGTAGTACGAAAAAGAAACAATCTGCATAGGTGAGCTTTCCATCCTTGCTTAAAATCTCCCTAGTATTTGGTTTTTCGCTGAACATAATATCTTTCCCATGAATGAAAGACCATGCCCATTTTGGATATATTTTAGTTTCTTTCTCACTAAAATTGACAAGCAATTTTTCGATCCTACTGCTGTCGTAAATGGTGACCCCATAGTTGGTTGTGGACGGGGGTGTCCCAAAAATTTTCAGTGCATTGGGATCCAAATCCTCAAAACAGACACCCTGCCAGAACTGTTTATAACAGGTTCCTTTGCTGACTTTGTTGAGCAGCCACTCAAATGCCTCTGTTTCAGATGGTATATTCTCTTTCCCAGAATAATTAGTTTCTTTTTTCCATTCTGATATTTTATTATTAAATACGTCAAGATTCATTTTCCACTGGGGACCAGTAGGAGTCCGAAAACTCATGTATGCCTCTTTGTTCCCTACATTAAACGCCAAAAACATACACTTCAGACTTTGCTTCAATTTATCAGATTGTTCTTCTGAAATATTAAGTTTTGTTTTTATGGGAAACAGAGAAAGCTGTTGCTCAAAATTCGTATCTGAAATCTGTGTATAAGATAAGTCATTCAACTTCAATAATAGCTGTTGAGGTGAAAGCGATTTTTTTTGAACTTCTTCTTTTTTAGTACATCCGAATAATAAAATATTTGATGCAATAACTAAAACTATAAACTTAATTATATTAATATTCATATTTCTATATTCTTGTATAAAATAAATTTTATGGAAAGCTGAGTAACTTATCGTCTGCAAGGACGTTGCCAACAATCAGCTGAACAGGTAACCATTGAGAGCATTCTTTGTCCCAAAAGAAGAACGCATATATAGGAATAACCGGTTCTGGAGAGATCGGTTTAACAAAGAAATAAAATGACAAACTTCTCCAAGAGGAATCAATTTCTTCAGTGCCTTCATTTGGAATAGATGAAAATATAAAGGTTGGGTAGCTAAATGAAAGCCCTCCAGCGGCGTTGAATGTTGATTTCACTATTTTATCACGATAGGAGCTGGTGGTTTCTAAAATATTTTTTTTCGCTTCAGCCCCTGAATGAATATAAATACCTGCCTTCAGAATGTTGCCTTTTGAATTAGTTGTTCCAAGTTCTGCATATATTTTTTCAGGATTAACACAGACTCCCTGCCATAAATCCTTAAAAAAAGTTCCTTCGGAGCATTTTCGTACAATCCAACGATGAAAATCTTCATCTTTGGGAACAACTACCTTGGAATCGGGGTACTCCTGCAACCAATCTGGATCATCCGTTTTCCATCCGGATAACCACTCGTCCCATAACCAATCATTTTTTTCATACTTTGCACCCGCCGGAAGGCGAAAGCGCATATACGCATCATACGTTCCCACGCTGTAGGCCTGGGCCAGTAACAGGAAGGAAGTATATGCTTTTACACGCTGATCCGTACTGAGCAATTCATCCCCAGTTATCTGAATGTTTCGTAGATACTCGTTGAGCTTGTTAGTATCAGAAACAGATACGAAGGGCAGTTTTTCCCAGTCCACTCCTTTTCGCTTAGCCTCTTGAATGAGGGGTTGCCCGGCGTCTGGATCGTTTATAGAGGTTTTATTCTTTAGAGAAAGGGCAACAACTACAAGTGCCAAGATGAGAATTGTTGGGAAAATGTATTCTTTAATAGAAGACATGGTTTTATTATTTGCTTATTTATTAATAAAATTTATCGTAAGTTCTTCAATGCTTTCCCACAAGCCATAAGAAGTTCCGACACACTCTTGTTGCGAAGGCCTTATACAACACTTGAGCTTGTATCTTTTATCATGCTCCTTATGCACACAATCTTTAATTCCACCACTGTTCTCTATCTCTTCACAAATTCCGCACTCGGTATTAAGTGCAGAGCATTTCCAAACTACGTCATGCCCGTTTACGTAGTAATGGCATTTTCCATCATCCGCACTACAGTGCACAGTAAAAGCCACTGCAGCAACGCAGATGGCACCGATCAATAATTTTCTTTTCATGACATTATCTTTAATTTTTTTTGTTAAACGATCAAGGCGAAAGAAGTCGGTTTTTTACAATAAAACGGCACTCTACACGGACTACTATCAGTCCACCTTTACTCTACCTGTGGCGCATTTACTATATAAAATACACTCTCTTCTCCAAGTCTCCTTGGAGGGTACTAAAAAACCTCCGGTTTGTCAAATATTTTTTTGATAAAAAATTTTGATAAGAAAAAATGGGGAATTATTGGAAGCTGACTGAGAAATAAATGTTTCCATCTGGGCAGCCCAATACGCAAAACTTGTCTTAGGTTGGATCGGCCACATTCGCCTGTGGACGTAACTCAGCCCACAGAGCAGGCTCTCCAGGAAGCCTAGGTTCCGCAGCGCATTCCAGGGCTTGAGGGGATAATCATAAAAACGGCCTCGATAGAAAAAACGCGATTGACGATGAACGGAAAGAACATCTTCAGGCAACAGCTCTTGCCACCAGCGGACAATCTCCGGGTTCTTGCTGAAAAAACGGTGTGGTGTCCCCCGTTATCAAACCGAAAGATGCCTTGGGGATGATATTCCCTGGTCGGTCTCAAAGGAGTGAAGCCGTTGAGGAGGACGGAGGAGAGTTCTTGAGAAGAAGGTAAAAGGCACAGATGCCGAAGCATTGTGCCTTTGTGTGTGTGGCCGCCTTGCGAGCGGCTATGTGAAAAAGAGTCTTTGGGCAAAGCTCCGGAATCACGGGATTAGCGGATTGCCGGGAGCTTCTGCCGTTTTATATCATTATTCTGTTTTTGCCGGGGCGGGTGCGGGTTCCGGTGCTGCGGGAGCCGCAGGGGTTACTTCAGCGGGAGTTGCAGGTTCCCCAGGAGCCGGGGCCGGGGTTACTTCAGCGGGAGCTGCAGGTTCCTCAGGAGCCGGCTTCAGCGATTTGAGATAATCCTGCATCTGCGCTTTCATGGCGTCATCCTCAAGGGCAGCCAGGGCTTTTTCGGCGGTTTGATCACCGAGCTGGGGCTGGCCTGTTTTGTAGTAGACGACGGCGCGGAAGAAATCATTGGGGATTTTGGGTTTCTCGGTCTGAGTTTTATCGGCTTCATCCAGGAGCATCAGGGGGAGCTCGGCGGTGGCATTATCTCCGAGGTTCATCACGATGGAGTAAGCGGCCTGAGCCATGAGGAAAGGATCGCTACCTTTGAGGCTTTCAAAAATTTCTTTTTCGACCTCTTTGCGAGCTTGAGGGTCAACGGATGCCGCATCGGATTCGAGGAGGGTTTTGTATTTATCCATGGCCTTGCTGGCGCGGATTTGCTTACGCATTTCTTCGGCCTTCTTGGCGGAGGCGGCATCAATGGAGGCCATTTCTTTCAAGATGTTCTCCACGATATTGGTGTCACGTCCTCCCAGGTTGCCGACCATCTGTGCAGCGGCCTGCTCCAGAGCAGTGGCATCGCCCTTGAGATCGGCGAGGAGTTTATCGGAGGCGGCCTGAACAGCGGCGGCATCCGGCGGATCATCGGCCAGGACGACATCCGCATATTGCTCAAGAGCTTTATCGGTTTTGATCTGGCTGCGGATTTCCTTGGCTCTTTGAGCGTAGTCGTCATTGACTGTGGCCAATTGGTCCAGGACTTGATTCAGGATTTCCGATTCCTCGGCCTGATAGGCGGCTTCGAGGATGGGTTCCAGGAGGTCGAGGCGTTTGCCGACTTCCTTGAGGACTTCGGCGGCCATTTCCTTGGCTTTGGGGTCACGGGCGGCCAGGAGCTGAGCGAATTCGGCGGCTTTGACACTGGCGGCCAGGTCGTATTTACCGGAGAGGATTTCCTCAAGCGGCAGATCCATCTGCATGGGATGGCCGACCCAGACGACCTGACTCGATTTATCAATAATGAAGGCGCTGGGGATTCCGTTTTGGCCAAAGGCCTGCATGTAATTCATGCTGGTCTCTTCGTCCTTATCGACCGCGACATTGTAATTCATATTATCGCCCTGTTCTTCGACGAAAGGCTTGACCTCTTCGAGCTTTTCATTGGAGATACCGACAACGACCAGGCCCTGATCTTTGTATTTTTTCTGGAGTTCAGTGAGGTGAGGGATCGTAGTTTTGCAGGGTTCGCTCCAGGTGGCCCAGAACTCGACAACGTAGGTGTTTTTGCCATCGGTGACATCAATGGGAGCTTCCGCGCTGGCACCCTTGACCCAAGCCTCGACGTTGAGGGGCTTGGCGCGATCGCCCACTTTGGAGAACTGCATCTTCACCTCGGGCGCGCTCTGTTCCAGGGCGGTTGCCGCGGAATTAGTTGCGCCCGAAGGAGAATCGAAGTCATTGTTTTTTTTGCATCCTGTGAGGCCGCCTGTGATACAGAGGCCGGTGACAAGTGCAACTGCCAATAAAGAATTTACTCTCTTCACGGCCCTAAAGAGTAGGGAGAAAAGGGTTGAGGAGCAAGAGAAAAGCCGAAACAAAATCCGGGGTAAATTTCTGCCCCGAGAGAGACCCCCCGGGGCAGAAAAAGAGTGCATAGCCGAAGCGGCTAAAAACTACGACCTTTTAGCGGCCAGAGCAGCAGCAACGAATTCTTTGAAGAGCGGATGGGGGCTGTGGGGTTTGCTCTGGAACTCGGGGTGAAACTGGCAGGCCATGAAGAAGGGGTGATTTTTGAGTTCGACCAGTTCGACCAGAGAGTCGTCCGTGGAGCGGCCGCTGACGATGAGGTTCCCCTCTTTCTCGAAGAGGTCGAGGTATTTGCTATTAAAGACATAGCTATTGCGGTGGCGCTCAGAGATCTGATCCTGAGCGTAAATGGAGTAGGCTTTGGTGCCGCTCTTGATTTTGCAGGCGTGGGCGCCCAGGTGCATGGTCTGCCTATGCTGTTTGTGTGAAGAGGGCTGTGCGTCAGCGCTCAAAGCGGTCTCCAGGGGGATAATGACGGGATACTCAGTGGAGGGATTAAACTCGACGGAGTGAGCGGATTTGAGTCCCAGCACGTTGCGCGCATACTCAATGACGACGGCCTGCATTCCGAGGCAGATGCCCAGGAAGGGAATCTGGTTTTCGCGGGCATACTGGGCAGCGAGGATTTTTCCTTCGACTTCGTGGATGCCGCTGACGCCCGGGGCCAGAATGGCGTCGATATTCTGGAGCGCTTTGGTGCCTGAAGTTTCAAGTTCTTCGGGGTCAACTCTGACCACCTCAAGGCGCGTATCGTTTGCGATACAGGCGTGGAAGAGGGCTTCCTGGAGGGATTTATGGGCATCGTTAATGCCGACGTTTTTGCCGACCAGGCCGATGCGGATGCTGGAGCTCGGTGCAATGATGCTGCGGACGACGTTTTGCCACTTGGTCATATCCGAGGGGCGTTGCTCTAATTGGAGGAGCTTGCAGATGAGGGGATCCAGGTTTTCGCGCTGGAGGACCAGAGGCAGCTCGTAGATGGAGTGATCGACATCTTTTTCCTCAATAACGGCCTCGTAAGGGACGTTGCAAAAGAGGGAGATTTTTTTGCGCAGCTCTTTGTTGAGGGGGTGTTCGCAGCGGCAGATGATGATATTGGGAGTGATACCGATTTCACGCAGCTTAGCGACAGAGTGCTGAGTGGGTTTGGTTTTCAACTCGCGCATGGCGCTGATGTAGGGGACCAGGGTGACATGGATGAAAATGACAGAGCCAAAGGGTTGCTCCAGAGCGAACTCGCGAATGGCTTCAAGGTACGGGAGTCCCTCGATATCGCCAGTGGTGCCGCCGATTTCAGAGATCAGGACATCGCAATCGTTGGAATTTTCCTTGATCCTGTTTTTGATTTCATCGGTGACGTGGGGGATCACCTGCACGGTCACGCCAGCGTAAGCACCCTTGCGTTCCTTTTCGAGGACAGTGGTGTAAACCTGGCCGCTGGTGAGGCTGTTTTTGCGGGTCAGGTTGGTGTTGGTGAAGCGTTCATAGTGGCCGAGGTCCAGATCGGTCTCTCCGCCGTCTTTGAGGACATAGACTTCGCCGTGCTGGAGGGGATTCATGTTGCCCGGGTCAACGTTCAAATAGGGGTCGAATTTCTGAAGTTTGACGCGGTAGCCGCGGCTTTCGAGGAGTGCACCGATGGAGGCGGAGGTCAACCCTTTTCCTACAGAGCTGATTACACCGCCGGTTACGAAAATATATTTCATAGATATAGTTATACGTGAATTAGAGAAACGATAATTACTTGGTTATTAAGGGATCTGGTTCAAAATTTTTTCAACTCGGGCGACATCCTCTGGGGTGTCGACTCCGATGGATTCGTGATTCACCCGGGCTACGGCAATGGAAATTCCATTTTCGAGCGCACGGAGTTGCTCCAGTTTTTCGGCTCTTTCCAGAGGCGAGACCGGAAGGCGGACTAATTTTTTGAGCGTTTCCCTTTTGTAGCCGTAGATGCCGAGGTGTTTGAGAAATGGGAAAGCAGAGATCTGAGTCTCCAGAGGTTTATGCTCCATGTCTCTGATATAGGGAATCGTTCTTCGTGAGAAATAGAGGGCTTGGCCCTGTGTTCCGAGGACTACTTTGACGATATTCGGGTTCTCGTATTCCTCAGGTTTATTGATCGGAGTTGCGGCCGTGGACATGGCTACCTTATCGGAGCGGAGCAGGGCTGCAACGGCTTCAATCACGGCAGGGTCAATGAGAGGCTCATCACCCTGGATGTTGATGGCGAGATCGGCATCGGATTTTTTGACGACTTCTTCAATCCGATCGGTCCCGCTGGAGTGGTGGGAAGATGTCATGACAACCTCGCAAAAAGGAGCCACGGCACTGCGAATGCGTTCGTCATCGGTCGCAACGATAACGTCGCTCAAGCTGGGGGCTTTGCGGCACTGTTCAACTACCCATTGAACAAGAGGCTTACCCGCGATGAGGGCCAGCGGCTTACCCGGGAATCGAGTGGAGCCGAAACGAGAAGGAATGACACCGATAATTTTCATAATAGCAACCCACCAATAAGCATATTCATCTTTTTGTAATTTCCTTCAGATCCAGACGCGAGAAAACAGAAAGCCGCTCAAACCGCCACTGGGCGGAAGGGCATCCACGGGATTTTATTGGTAGCATAAACCCGGAACTGAAGCAACCCCAAAATGTGAAGATGCCTCAGAAAAAGAAAAATAATTTTGGAACCCTAGTGTGCGGCGGGTGTCGGTTTCAGGATGAGGTAGGTGGGAAGGCCAATGACTTCATAGTGATCCAGGATTTCTTTGGCGGGGGATTTCCGGGGTTGCTCGGTCTGGAGTTTAAGGACGATGAATTCGGATTCCAGACGCTTGCGGACATCGGCATCGCTGAAGGTTGTTTTCTCCATGTACATGCAGGACTTGCACCAGGTGGCCCAAAAATCGACAAAGATCGGTTTGCCGGTTGCGAGGGATTCCTGCATTGCCTGTGCTAATTGCTCATCAACGGCAACGGAGGCGGAAGCTTCGGAGGCTTCTGTATTGAGGTTATCTATGCGAGTGAGCTCGGTGCTGCTCTTCCAGAGTTTATATCCTTCTACAGCGTAATAGGCAGCGAAGAGGAGGATTAAAACGCCAAAGGTTTGCTTGACCCGGTTCATCCACATTCCGGGCTTGGGCAGAGCGGCGATTCCGGCTCCGGCAACGGGCCAGGGCAGAGCCATTCCGGCTCCCAAAAGAAAGGGGAGAAGGAGGCCGAGGTAGTTGCCTGAATTGTAGATATTGGTGGAGATCAGCAGGACTGAGATCAGGGCGGGTGCGACGCAGGCTCCGGCCAGGAGAGCGGAGAAGGCCCCCAATCCAAAAATCAGGAGGTAACGAAGGAGTCCTGTTTTGGAATTGACGTTGGTTCGGCCATGAAAGCGGCTGAAATCAATCGTGAAGACATCAAACATGGCCAGGGAGAGGATGACGAAAACGGCTGCTGTTCCCAGGTTGAACCATGGGGAAGCATTGAGGGCGCCAAAAGTGGCTCCGGCCAGGACGACGGCCAATCCCAGCGCGCCATAGGCCAGGGCCATTCCCAGGCCGTAAATACCGCCCAGGAGAAGTCCCTGGGTTTTACTTCCGGCTTTGACTCCGGCGCCGATGATGGCCAGGTTGATGGGGATCATGGGCAATACACAGGGGGTCAGGTTGAGGCCGATTCCAAAGAGTAAAATCAGGGGGATAGTGATAATCATTCCCCATTTAGCGAGGAAGCCTTCGATTCCCCCCTGTTGACTTTCACCATGGGCACGATCCAGGAATTTAAGGAACGACTCCTTATCCATGGAGCCCGAATCTACGGCTACTGTTTTGAAAGAGGCTGAGCGCTCCTTCCAGAGGGAGGTGGCGGCTGGAGCGATGAGATTTGAAGCGTTTTTGGATTCCTGAACGGAGGTGGATTCGCCGGCCCAGGAGAATTTTTGTTCCACTTCCTCGGGCATGAAACACATTTCCTGGCTGCACCCCATATATTCGATTTTTACGGAGGCAGATTGGGCCGGGGTGGAGAAGATGTATTGCGCGCGAAAGCTTTCTTTAAAAACATCTTTGTCCTTCTCGGTAAAAATGTCTTTGATGCGGACACTTTTCAGGGGGGCGGTTGGCTCCAGGAGTGAGCCATCGGCAGCGGTGACCCGGAATTCATCTTTGTAGAGGTAGTGCTCGGGAGCGATTTGGACGGAGAGTGAAAAACCCCTTTGGCCATCCTTCTCTTCGGGGGTGATCTGTACAGAAAAAGGTTTTTCTATTTTCTGAGCAGGGGCGGAGGAGAGGGGTTTTTCCCAATCGCCCAGAGGACTGCTCAGGTTCTGAGCGGAAAGAGGGGGCAGGTGAACGAGTAGACAAAAAACGACCAGGAGCTGCAAACGGCTCCATTGCAGGAGGAAATTTTTCATAATATTCAGTTCCAACACCGGGGCGATAATGGGGTAAAAGCGATTTAAAATCAACTCTGCGGGGATATAAAAATGCGCTTGGGCAGAGGCTCTGCTTTTGGAATGTGGCTATCGAGATAAAATTAGCTTTCGTTTTTGTGGTTTAAGTAATTAGAATGGGGAGCGGGAGGCTTATCTGCCCAAAGTGTTTGGATGGAAACCTATCTCCCTAGATAAACAATATAGATAAAATGGCTAAAATTGATTTCGGCGGTATAGCAGAGGATGTGATCACGCGCAGTGAGTTCACGATGGAGAAGGCACGTGATGTGCTTAAAAATGAGACCATCGCCATTCTCGGTTACGGTGTACAAGGCCCGGCACAGGGTCTGAATCTTCGCGATAACGGATTCAATGTCATTGTTGGCCAGTCCAAAGCTTTCAAAAGGGATTGGGACCGCGCCCTCAATGACGGATGGGTCGAGGGGAAAAATCTTTTTGACATAGAGGATGCGGTAAAGCGTGGTACGATTATCCAAATGCTTGTATCGGATGCGGCACAGAGAGCGATCTGGCCGACAGTCTCCAAATTGCTCAAAGAGGGTGATGCCCTTTATTTTTCACACGGTTTTTCGATTGTTTATAAAGATCAAACCGGGGTCATTCCTCCTGCCAATGTGGACGTGATCATGGTAGCGCCCAAGGGCTCCGGTCTTTCTGTGCGTCGTAACTTCCTTAATGGTGTGGGTATCAACTCAAGCTATGCGGTTCAGCAGGATTATACTGGCCGCGCCACTGAGCGGACTCTCGCAATCGGGATTGGCGTGGGCTCGGGGTATCTTTTCCCGACTACGTTCCAGCAGGAAGTTTACAGCGATCTGACGGGCGAGCGCGGCACTTTGATGGGCTGCCTGGCCGGTATGCTGGAAGCGCAATATGATGTACTCCGCGCCAACGGGCACAGCCCGAGCGAAGCCTTCAATGAATCGGTTGAAGAGCTGACGCAGAGTCTGATTCGTCTGGTGGACGAGAACGGTATGGACTGGATGTATGCCAATTGCTCAGCGACGGCTCAACGCGGTGCGCTGGATTGGAAGCCCAAGTTCAAGGCCGCCGTTCTGCCTCTTTTCAAAGAGCTCTATGAATCGGTGAAGAGTGGTAAAGAGACACAGCGCGTGCTCAGTTATTGCGGAGCGCCTGATTATCAGACGACCCTTGCTGCTGAGCTGAGTGAAATCAAGAACTCAGAAATGTGGCGCGCAGGTGCGGCTGTCCGCTCCCTGAGGCCTCATGAAGCTGCCAAGGCTGTGACTGCGAGCACCAAGGGTGTCAGCGGCCGCGCCGGCAACTAACAGCTCCATTTAAAACAAGAGAGATGGAATTGAAGAATGGAGATTCCATCTCTCTTTTTACAGATCGCGAACGGGAATGATTGATTCGCCGTTTTTGGGGGTGTCCGTTTTTTTGAGAGATTGTTGTCCATTTCCAGCTTTCTCGTCACCTTTTTCAACCAGTTTAATTAAGTATAATTATGTCCGCTGTTATCACCATCGTGGGAAAGCCTAATGTGGGCAAATCCGCTCTCTTTAATCGAATTGCCGGCCGTCGGATCGCTATCGTGCATGACCTGCCCGGAGTGACTCGAGACCGTGTCAGTGCGCAAATGGAGTGGCGTGGGATGCCTTACACCCTGATTGATACGGGTGGAATTTCTTTGCTCAAGGGAGAAAAAGGCGGAGACGTCATCACCCAGAGCACCGTTATGCAGGCGGATTTGGCGATCGCGGAAGCCGACGTGGTTTTCTTCGTCGTAGATGTCCAATCCGGTGTCACGGCCTTGGATGAAGAGGTAGCGCATCGACTCCGGCAGGCGGAGAAAAAAGTGTTTCTGGTTTGCAATAAGGCTGATACACAGGATATGGAACTTCACTCGCAGGATTTCGCCGCGTTGGGGTTTGAGCGCGTTTTCAGTGTGAGCGCCATTCATGACCGGGGCGTTGATTTTTTGATGAAGGCCGCTATGGCCGAGGTGCCTCAGGAACCGGTTGCGAAAAAGGCTTCGGAGTCGACGGAAGAGGGGATGGAAGCAGAGGCCATTGAGAGAATCGATGCACCTCTGAAAATCGCTTTTGTGGGCCGGCCCAATGTGGGCAAATCCTCTATCGTGAACAAGCTCACTCAATCCAATCGCGTTATTGTTTCTCCGATTCCGGGAACCACGCGCGATTCGGTGGATGTGCCTTTCAGCGTGGAGACCGACGGAGTAAGGCAGAATTATATCCTTGTGGATACGGCAGGAGTCCGCAAAGAGCGGCGAGTTCAGGACTCGGTTGAATTTTACAGTATCAAGAGAACGGAAAACTCGATTGAGCGAAGCGATATCACGGTGTTGATGCTCGATGCCTCTCAAGGGATATTGGAGCAGGATAAAAAGATCGCCGATAAAATCGTTACGGCCGGTAAGGCTTGCATATTGGTGATTAATAAGTGGGATTTGATGGCTGAGGGGGTTCGGCTCATGCAGGAAAAGGAGGCGGAGCGGCTCGCGCAGCTTCCTCCTTCCAAGCGGAAGGCTGAGGACGAGAAGAAGCTCACTTTGAATGAATTTGGCGCCTGGGTGCAGGAGAAGCTCTTTTTCCTGAGCTATGCGCCGGTGATTTTTACCTCGGCAGAGAATGGTTTCAACCTGGACCGGTTGCTGGAAGCCATCCGATATGTGGCGGCACAGCTCAAGCAAGAGATTCCTACAGCGCTCTTAAACCGGACGATCGCCGCAGCGGTGGAGGAGAAGCATCCGATCAGCGACAGCGGGGCTTTCCTGAAATTTTACTACGCAACGCAGATCAAGCAATCGCCGCCGACTTTTCTTCTCTTTGTTAACCGCAAAGATATCATCAAAGATGCTTATCTCAAATTCCTTTCCGGGAAGATGCGGCAGGCTTTCGGCTATGAGGGCTGTCCCATTTTCTTCATCACGAGAGCGCGGCCCAAAACGATAGAATCCAAGCGTAAACCCCGAGTTTCAGCTTCGAGCCGCGGCAAGGCCCAGGTGAAAAAGTATGTGAGCCGAGGCGGGGAGATGAAAGAACAGGTCGAAGGCAAGGCCAGGCTCTTCAAAAAAATTGTCCCCAAAGACGCAGCCCGCAGAGGCAGGAAATCTCGTTAACGGGACTTCAGACGAGGCCGCTGAGGGATTGTCTATTAAAGGAAGCGCGGAATTAGCTGAGTTTTTCGACCAGAATGACCGTCAGCTTGCGAGGACCGTGAGCGCCCAGAACGAGGATTCTCTCAATATCTCCGGTTCGGCTGGGGCCTGTGACCAGGCTCATCATACTCGGGTAATTATCCTTATATTTATCCTGCATGTGTTGGTAGGCAGTCGGCAGGTCCGGCAGGAGCTGCTCAGGAGTCGCCAGGACAATATGATGGGGAGGAAGGATGGAAAGGGCTCTGCCGCCGCAGGTGCGGGAATTGATGAAGAGGCTTCCGGTCTGGGCGATCATCGCATCGCAAAGAGTGATGGAGGCATCCACTTTTTCAAGTTCTTCAGTGGCGTAGCCTGAATCGGTCCAGAGGGCCGGCAGATTGAGGCTATCCACGAGTGAGTGAGTGAGGGTGGTATGGTGGCTAGCCAATGATTTCCATTTTTCCTGAATGGCCAGAGTTTTGAGAGTGCGGACTACCTCCTCAACGCCGAAGAGGTGGAAAAAACGGGTGGTCAACTCAGCTGATTTTACCGCAAACTGCCGGATCATCGCCTGATATTCGGTTTCAGCGTGAGAAAGTATTTCTTTAAAGCCGGGTGCTGTGTTCATATTCATAGAGGATGGTCTCAATTATTTGGAGTGTTTTTTCCAAAGGTCTTTAAAGCTCTTCCATTTTAGCTTGGGAGCCTTGCGTGTGGCGGTCCAGCATTGAGCCGGGTCGATGACGGAACCTTCGATGAGAGGGTGGAATTTCTGGCCTATCCAGCCCATGCGCTTGCCCCATTTCCAAAAGAACGGTTTGTTGAAGAGAAGGGACATGGCTTTAAACGCAAGCTTTTCAAAGAACTTGGGCTGGGTGGTTGACGCAGCCTCACGGTTTTTGAGAAGGAGGTGCGGCAGATTGATTTTCACGGGGCACATATCGCGGCAGGCTCCGCAAAGAGAACATGCAAAGGAGAGATGTTTATAGGTCTGCAAGTCGAAGAGACGGGGCATGAGGACAGAGCCGATGGGGCCCGGGTAGGTGGCGTTGTAAGCATGGCCGCCCACGTTTCTGTAAATGGGGCAAACGTTGATGCAGGAACCGCAGCGGATGCAGCGGAGAATTTCCCGGAAGGTGCTATCTTTGGCCAGACGCGAGCGCCCGTTATCGAGCAAAATGACGTGGTACTCTTCGGGGCCGTCGCATTCATCGGGCTGGCGCGGTCCGCTATAGAGCGTGTTGTAGCAGGAGATGGATTGTGCGGCTCCGACTGTGGCCAGCATCGGCAGAAGGAGGGATAAATCCTGCATTCGCGGAACGACTTTTTCTATACCGATCAGCGTAATCATGATTTTGGGCAGGGAAGCCGAGAGACGCGAATTGCCCTCGTTCTCCGTGACGGAAATCATCCCTGTTTCGGCTACCGCGAAATTGGCACCGGTGAAGCCGACATCTGCCTGAACGTACTCCCTGCGCAGATTCTTGCGGGCAATCATGGTCAGCTCTTCCGGATTTTCGGTCGGCTCGCTTCCGAGCTTATCCTGGAATAAGTCGCTGATCTGGTAGCGAGTCAGGTGCATGGCCGGGAAGACGATATGGTAAGGGGGCTCCTGGCGGAGCTGGACAATAAACTCGCCGAGGTCAGATTCGATGGGCCGGTAACCTTCTTTTTCCAGGGCCTCATTGAGGTGGATTTCCTCGGAAGTCATGGATTTGGATTTGACCATGGTTTTGGCGCCGTTCTGCTTAAGGATGTTGAGCACAATGCGGCAGGCATCGGCGCCGGTGGGGGCTCTGTAGACGTGGGTGCCGCGCTTGGTCAGTTTCTTGGTCAGGGTGCGTAAAAGGGCTTCCATGTCGTCGAGGCCCTCTTGTTTGATTTGAGCAGCGGATTCACGGGCCTGTTCCCAATTCTGGAATTCGGCGATTTTTTTATCCCGCCCCTGTGCGTATTTGTCCAGAGCGGTGCCGATGATCTGGCGGTGTGTGCTATCGGCGCAGATCCGGGCGGCATCTTCCTGGAATTTCTGAGCGTTATTATTCATGGCGGACAAGGATGTCAATGAGGTGGATACTTTTAATGAGCTTTCTTTGTTTATCGGCGACTCCCTGAATGTGCATGAGGCAACTCGAATCATTGCTGACGACGTAATCGGCCCCGGTCTTCATGACCATGGCCACTTTGGATTCGCCCAGGCTTGAAGAAATGGAGGGGAATTTGGCAGAGAAGGTTCCGCCAAAGCCGCAGCATTGTACCCTTTCCATTTCGATCAGAGTCAGCCCGCGGACGTTGGCGAGGAGCGCGCGCGGCTGGTCATGAATGCCCAGTTCGCGCAGGCCATGGCAGCCGTCATGGAAGGTCACCTTGGCGGGGAAAGAGGCGCCCAGATCAGTGACGCCCAGGCGGGTGACCAGAAAATCGGAAAACTCCCAGGTATGAGCTGCCAGGCGGTTGGCTTTTTCCTCAAGGGGATGGCCTTTAAAAAGCTCGGGGTAGAATTTATGGATCATCGCCGTGCAGGAACCCGAAGGGAGCACGAGAGCCTCGACATCATAGAGGCGCTCCACCACTTTGGATGCAACATTGCGTGCTTCATCCCAATAGCCGGTATTGAAAGCAGGTTGTCCACAACAGGCAAGCTCCTCCGGGGCATCCACCTGATGGCCCAGAGATTCAAAAATTTTAACAGCGTTCATTGCCACGTCCGGAAACATGGCATCCATGAAACAGGGTGCAAACAGCGTGATCTTCATCTCAAACGTCCCTATGGATGAGTATTGCGTATCAAGTCCGTTAAGGAAAGAATTATATCCGGCCATAAGAAAGAAAACGGAAGAGATCATTCAGAAAATTCCAAAGTTATTTTAATGTTTGCAGGAGTTGTAGAAATTATTGTACGCTCTTGCGTGTGGCTGGGAGACCACAGAACTGGTTTCGGTGTCGACCGGCCTGTATTTAATTTCAAAGAAAAATCCGATACCAGAATCAATCGTATGAGAATAATTCAAAGAGCCATGATTTCCGTCTTCAACAAGACGGGTTTGCTTCCCTTTGCCGGTGCATTGTCTGAAGCGGGAGTGGAGATCATTTCTACCGGAGGAACGGCTAAGATATTGAAAGAACACGGGATTTCTGTGATTGAGCTGAGTGAGTATACCGGATTTCCTGAGATGCTGGATGGAAGGGTCAAGACGCTGCATCCCAAGGTGCATGGAGGTCTGCTCTACGTTCGCGGCAATGAAAAGCACGAGGCGACGATCCAGAAGCATAATATTCAGCCGATTGATCTGGTGGTGGTAAATCTTTACCCGTTCGAGCAGACGATTGCCCGGGAGGGTGTGACGCTGCCTGAAGCGATCGAAAATATCGATATTGGCGGGCCTTCCATGTTGCGCAGTGCGGCCAAGAATCATGAGAGCGTCACTGTCGTGGTGGATCCTCTGGATTACGAGGTGGTGGCCGAGCAGATTCAAAAGCAGGGCGGAACCACGCTGGAGCTGCGGCGGAAGCTGGCGGCTAAGGTGTATGGGCGCACGGCGGAGTATGACGGGGCGATCGCCAACTATCTGACCCGGGAATATACGAAGAGCGAAACAACTTCTCTGCCGGAGCGTTTTGTCCTTTCGGAGCCGCTCTCCCAATCGCTTCGTTATGGGGAAAATCCGCATCAGAAGGCAGCTCTTTACGGAAAATTTGACGAGTATTTCAAGCAGCTCCATGGCAAGGAGCTTTCCTATAATAACATATTGGATCTGACGGCGGCGGCGATGCTGATCAGTGAGTTTCACGGAGATAAGCCGACTTTGGCCATCCTGAAACATACCAATCCCTGTGGTCTGGGGCAAGGTGAGACTCTGAAAGAGGCATGGGATAAAGCCTATGCGACCGATAAGCAAGCCCCCTTCGGAGGAATTATCGCGGTCAATCAGCCGCTCAATGCGGAGTGTGCCTCTGAAATTGTGGGCATCTTCAGCGAAGTGATCGTGGCGCCGGATTTCACACCGGAAGCGATTCAGATTTTGAGCAGCAAAAAGAATTTGCGTCTTCTCAAAGTGCTTAAATGTCCGCGCAAGGCCTGTCCGTTAGATGTGCGCAGTGTGGGTGCTGATTCCTATCTGGTTCAGGAGAGGGATTTGAAAGAGAGTAACCGCCAGACGATGAAGGTGGTGACCCAACGCCAGCCGACCGAAGAAGAATGGGCAGCGATGCTCTTTGGATGGCGGGTGGTTAAGCATGTGAAGTCCAACGCCATTATCTATGCCGGTGCGGACCGGACCCTGGGAATCGGAGCCGGGCAGATGAGCCGTGTGGATTCGAGCCGGATTGCCGTCTGGAAGGCGGAGCAGGCCGGGCTACCTCTGAAAGGTAGTGTGGTTTGCAGCGATGCATTCTTCCCATTCCCGGATGGATTAATCGCAGCGGCCGATGCAGGCGCAACAGCCGCAATTCAGCCGGGAGGTTCTGTGCGTGATCAAGAGGTGATCGCGGCGGCCAATGAACGGAATATGGCGATGGTGTTTACTTCGACGCGGCATTTCAGACACTAGGAGAGTTTAAAACATCGCTTGATGTTATAGAAAAGTAGGGAGTGGGAATCCATTCTCTACTTTTTTTATGCCGGGAAAAGCCGTATTGAATCGGTTCTTTATTGCAATTGGGCCCAAAAAGCCCTTTAATCTTCCCAAGTAAACAGAGATTCGTTTCTCGAGTGGTAGTGATACCGAAAAAACGGGACAAAGAATTGTACTCGGACTGGATGTTTTTATATACTGAGATGTAGAGAAAATGGGTAAGAAAAGAACCATCAGCGCCTCCGGTGAAGAGAAGCAGAAGAAGGTGCAGGAGCTTAATCCGATCGTGGATTTTGTTCTCTGGATGGTTTTCGTGGGTGTATTTGCCTTTTTTTACCTGGAAGCGGCGGTGAGCCCCGTGACGCTTTATCAGTCGTCCCGGCCCGATGCGAGCACCGCATTTTATGATATTCATCCGGAGCAGAATTCCCCGGTGAAGCTGCTGGAATATCCCACGCGCGTTTTGGTGAGCTGGGCCGATGGGGAGATTTCTGCCGGGTTCCTCTATCTCGTACTGGGATTGCTGGCTTCTGCGCTGCTTTGGCTGTTGGCGGCTCCGCGTACGGTGTTATCCAAGGCACTCTCTTTTTTACCGTTGGGTGTTTTGGTTTGGGGATTGCAGGATTTCTGGCTTTGGAGCGTGACGGCTTTGTGGCTCTTAACGATCTGCCTGGCGCTATTACTCCTCTTGAAGTACCTGTTTCTGAAAAAGGGGAGATGGTCCTGGGGTAATTTGCCCCAAAAATGGGTGCGATCTCTTCAGATGGCTCTCATTCTGGGGATGGCTCTGCTGATAGCGATTTCTTTTGTGAAGAACCGGCATGAGCGAAACAAGCTCCTTGTATTGAGCCAGCTGCGGCAGGGCGAATATGCGAAAGCCCTGGCCCGGGCCTCCACAATGGAAAGTCTGGGCTCCCATCTGGCCTGTTCGGTGCGCTATTTGCTTTATCATCAGAACCAGCTGCTGGAAAATCTCTTTTTGTTTCCTCTCAATCAGGAGATTGCGATCTTGCCCGTTATTCCTTTTGCGGCGTCGGAGCCTTATTACAAGACGATGCTCGAGATGGGCTTTGTCAATTCAGCGGAGCATTTCGCCACTGAGGCGCTGGAGCAGGTGGGCGATGCACCGGAAATTCTCTATGACCTGGGTTTTATTTATACGCTGAAAGGAGAGCCAGTGGCGGCCCGTGTTTACTGGGGATATCTGGCGAAGAATCCGGTCTGGTCGTCTCGAGCGAGGGAGATGATTAAGGCCAGCCTGGCGGACCCGGCTTTAAAAAATCACCCGCAGGCGGAGCGTTATTACCGGTATCTTTACACAGAGAATTATTTTTATACGCAGGACCCGGCTGAGTTCCAGATGCGGCAATCGCTTCTCAAATATCCGACTCATCGGATGGCGCTGGAGTATCTGGCTGCGGAATATTTGGGCCACAAGAATCATGGGGGGATTGCCAAGTTGATACCGGCTTTCCGCTCGCTGAATTATCCGAGACTGCCTCGACATATTGAGGAAGCGCTTTGCCTGGCACTGCAGGATAATCCCTCTCTCGAGATGGCCGGGTATCAGATATCGCCGGAAACCCAGGGGCGGTTCAAGGATTTTTGCCTGGCTTACCAGAAGGCGTCGCAGCAAAAGGAAGTCGAGCAGGTATTTGCGGCGATGGGGCCGGCCTATGGGGATACGTACTGGTTCTACCAGATTTTCTCGGTTACCGGACGCTTTAAAATTCAGACTGAACCCGAGGAGGAGTCATGAAGAAGTTGGTGATTTTATTTGTGCTCTTATTTTACGGTGTCTGGACTGGCGAGGCAGCCGGGCCGGAGGTGGATATTTTCCCGGATTATAAAGGGGTGACCTTGCCCAACAACATCGCGCCGATCAATTTTTATATTAAATCCAAGGTTGGCGGCTACCGGGTGAAGATTCACTCAAGCGTGGGACCTGAGATTCAGCTCGGGGGGGGCAAGGCGGAAGTAATCATTCCGGAATCAAAGTGGAAAGAGATGCTCTCTGCCAACGTAGGCGAGCCACTTTATATTGATATTTCGCTTAAGAACGAATCGGGACAGTGGCAGGATGCGGTGACAATCACCAACCGAATCGCCGCTGAGCCGATAGATGGCTGGCTGGCTTACCGGCTGATGCGTTCCATATTCAACACGTACCAGGATATGGGGATTTACCAGCGCAACCTGGAGTCATTCCAGGAGCGGGAGATTCTCCATAACAGCCGGATTGCCGAGGGATGCCTGAATTGCCACGGTTTTCAAAAAAATGACCCCAAGGAGATGACTTTCCACATACGCCAGGCGGAGCTGAGACACCCGTTGGTCTGGGTGAGGGAAGGAGAGAAAGTGGAGGTTCTGGAGAAAACGTTTACCTATTACAGCTGGAATCCGAAGGAGAAACTCCTGGCCTTTACGGCTAACGCGCCTTCGATTTTCTTTCATGCCTGGGGCGAGAGCCGTGAGGTTTATGACCGGGCCGGAGAGGTGGGCCTCTTCAATCTGGATAAGCGCACGACCATTGAGCAGAGCAATCTGGCCAGTGAGCATCATTATGAGAGTTGGCCCAGCTGGGATTGGCAGGGAGAGTATCTCTACTACTGCAAGGCATCGGATTTACCTCTGGATAAACTCAAGGAGATACGCTTTGACCTGATGAGGGCACGCTGGAATAGCGAGACATCGCTTTTCAGTGATCCGGAAATTCTCTTCAGCGGCTGGACCAACCGGATGAGCTCGGCACAGCCAAAAGTGTCTCCCAAGGGAGATTTTCTGGTCTATACGGTTTTTGAACGAGGAAATTTCCCGATCTACCAGCAGAATGCCGATCTTTACCTGATGGATTTGAAGAGCATGAATTCGCATCGGCTGGAATGCAACAGCGATTGGGCCGACACCTGGCACTCCTGGTCCTCCAATGGTTCGTGGCTTATCTTCAGCAGCAAGCGGATAGATGGACTTTTGGCGCGTCCGCATATTACCTATATTGATGAAACGGGGAGAGCCTCCAAACCTTTCGTGATGCCGCAGAAGGATCCCCATTTTTATGAATATTTTATCAAGACATACAATATTCCGGAGCTGATCACGGGGCCGGTAGAAATTTCCCCCAAGAAATTGGGGCAAGCAGTGATGAACCGCGCAAACAGAGTCAAAACAGATTCCACGGATGAACTTTCACCAAAAGAGAAAGAGATGCCGCCGGAGGAGGGGTACTCCACATGGAAAGCGAAGGAATAAGGCGCGAGGTTCGGTAAGAAGAGAACAATTTAATATGAAGAAAATAGACAAGAAAGAACACGGCATATATATCCATCAAACAGAGCACGGACCCCATTATTTCATTGTGGTTTATTTTTATAAGACTCCGGCTGACTGGGCGGCATCGCTTCGGTATCTGGATGGAGAGCTGGAAAATTTGCTCGGGGAAAAGAAGGCGCAAGTGGTGCACGAGCGCTGGTTTGGTTCGGGCGCATCTCTTGCTCTTATTGAAAGGGAAAAGCTCCTTCAGCACAAAGGTCAGAAGAGCGGTCTGCATTCCAGCGTTACGCCGATTATCGGGATGCCCTGTGCGGGAACGAGCGGAGATGCCTGTGAAGGTTTTGCGGGGATTCAGATTCAGGCCCTGATTCCTCAAGATGGGGTGAGTACGCCAGAGCCAATCCCGAGCCTGGACGAGAAAGGGGTTCAGGGGCATAAATGGCAGGAAGGAGATGCGCGGTTTTATATCCTGCAAAATCTGTGCGATTTGGAGCATCCACAGAGCAACACTCAACAGACAACGGAGGCACTTCACCGGGCGGAGGCTTTGCTGAAAAAAGAAGGATTGGATTATCACTCCGTAGCGCGCACATGGATTTACCTGGATGATATTCTGGCCTGGTATACTCCTTTTAACGGGGCTCGCAGCGCTTTTTATCGACAGGTGGGTATCATGCCCGATATTGAAAAGAACGAAAAGACGCCGCCTTCGGAGTGCTTTCTGCCGGCCAGTACCGGGATTCGAGGCCGCAACCAGAACGGGGCCGCCTGCACGATTGACCTTATCGCATCGGATATTCCAGGGGAATCGGCGTTCAAGGTCCGGCGGTTAACCAACCGGAAGCAGAAGGATGCCTTCCGCTATGGTGCCGCTTTCGCGCGTGCGCTGGTTCTGGAAACGCCCCGCTACTTGCAGGTGCAAATATCCGGGACCGCAGCCATTGATGAAACAGGGAGCAGCATTTTCCAGGGCGACACTGAAGCGCAAATACGCTATACGCTCGATACGATTGAGGTTCTTATTGCCGAGGCCGGTTTCAAGCTGACCGATATTTCTTCGGCGACGGCTTTTCTGAAGGACGAGAAGACGTTGCCTCTTTTCCTGCGAATTATGGAGGAGCGTGGACTGGCCGATTTGCCGATGGTGATCTGCAAGGCCGATGTCTGCCGGGATGATCTTCTCTTTGAGCTGGACGGAGTAGCCGGGAAGAATCTCTGAGAAACCGGCGCGTATTGGGCTCCGTGGTGAAGGGCTCCCGCAGCGGCTAAGTCTTGCATGTTTATCACTGAGCCGATTAGAATGGAGCGGTTATGCTGGTTGTACATGTTCATGTAAAGGTGAAGCCGGAGTGTGTGGAAGGCTTCATAAAGGCCTCATTGGAAAATGCGGCGCAGAGTATTCAGGAGCCCGGGATTGCCCGATTTGATCTGGTGCAAAGCCAGGAGGACGGCACTCAGTTTGTGCTCGAGGAGGTTTACCGGACGACTGAGGCGACCTTGGCGCACAAGGAAACGGCACACTATGCCAAATGGCGCGATGCGGTCGCTGATATGATGGAGACGCCCCGCTTCAGCAAGAAGTTCACCCAACTTTCCTGAAAGGCATTGAATGCATCCTGAGACTTTTGAATTTGCGACAGCGGGGAGAATCATTTTCGGCTGTGGCAAGGGAAGGGAGTTGCCCGAACTGCTCAAGCCTTTTGGTAAAAAAGTGCTTTTGGTTACGGGTGCGCACCCGGAACGGCATGAAAAGCTCAAGCGACTGATTGAAGAGGCCGGACTGGGAGTCGAATTCCAAAGTGTCAGGAAAGAGCCCACGATTGAGCGGGTAAATGAGATCGCGGAGTATATCCAGCGGCGGCAGTGCGATGTCGTCGTGGGGATTGGCGGCGGAAGTGTGCTTGATGCCGGTAAGGCGGCTGCGGCTCTGGCCAATAACCCGGGAGAGCTCATGGATTATCTGGAAGGCGTGGGCAAAGGCAAGGCGCTGCCGTGTCCCTCGCTGCCCTATATTGCCGTGCCGACGACCGCCGGAACAGGCTCGGAAGTGACGAAAAATGCGGTGATCGGTGTGCCGGAAGCATCGGTCAAGGTGAGTTTTCGCTCGGCCTACCTGCTGCCCAAAATAGCGCTGGTGGATCCTGAGTTGACCCTGGACAGTCCTCCGGAGGTTGCTGTGAATTGCGCATTTGATGCCCTGAGTCATCTGTTGGAGGCTTATCTTTCGCTAAAGGCGACTCCAATGACTGATGCCGTTTGCCGAGAGGGATTGTCGCGATTGGGTGGAGGCGTGCTGATGGCCTACTGGATGAAACCGGAGCATTTGGCCACTCGGGTTCACGTTTCGCTGGCGAGCCTTCTGGGCGGACTGGCACTGGCCAATGGAGGCCTGGGGGCTGTCCATGGTTTTGCCGGGGTTCTGGGAGGGATGATCGGAGCGCCTCATGGGGCGATTTGTGCGGCGCTTCTGGCGCCTGTTCTCAAGATGAATTATTCTGTGGCTCGTGAGAATCCGACAAAGGAATCCCAGCGGTTACTGGGGCGTATCAGCGAGGTTTCTCTCATGCTCTCGCGCAATGTAGGGGCAAGACCAGAGGATGCAATTGAGATCATCGAGAGGCTCGCCCGGTCTCAGAATGTCGCCGGGCTCGGCAAACTGGGTTTGAAAAAGGAGCAATTCCCCACAGTCGTGGAAAAGGCATCCAAAGCCAGCAGCATGAAGGGGAATCCCTTCGTGTTGAGCGCAGAAAAGCTTACCCAAATACTGGAGGAGGCTTTTTAAACTTCCTCGCGGAACCGAAGCTTTTTCTACAGGCCTTGCGGATTGAGCACCAGGGAAATGGCGCGTACCAGATTGGTTTCTTCTTCCGTTACCTGCTCATTGGTTGAGGCGACGACAACATTGCATGCCTCCATAATGAGCTTTTTGGTTGTCGGGGAGGCTTGAGTGGCGATTTTATCCAGCGCGGCTTCCAGCACTTCATAATTGGGGCTTTCCTGAAGTTGGAGGGTGAGCTCTTCGGAGTTCATGTGTTTGGCGCCTTTCTCAAAAGCGGAAATGACTTCCTGGGGATCATCGGTCTCCGTTTGCGCCAGGATGGAAAGAACGGCGCTTATTTCATCTTTCAGCGGTTGAGTGCCGAGGGTACCCAGGCGAATGCGATGCGGGTAGAAATGTCCTTTCAAGTTATGTTCAATATTCTTGAGGACGCAGAATTCAAAGAGGTCTACTTCCTCATTGGAATAAACCAGTTCTTTGAGGAGACGATTGAAGGTCTCGAATTGATCGGGCGACATCTGCCGCAGGGGAGGCGTAGAGAGGCTCACAATGGCCAGTTTCTGGGAGCGTGAAAGCTGGTGGAGCTCCGTTGCAGCACGGGTACACTCGCGGGCAAGCTGCTCGCCATAGGTCTTCGTAATCTGCGCGAGCTGAGACTGGAAGACGGACGGGTGTGAATCCAGCAGTGTAGAATAAATCAGGGAGATGGCACCCAGAGGATCGGAGCACATGCCGCGGACGGACGGAGGAAGAGTTTCCAGGACTTGCTGGGCTTCCTGAGTGGTTTCGTAGCCGCCGCTGAGGGCTGCCGCTGCCATAGGAATGGGAATCCGGGGGAATACCCGCTGAGGCGGTTTTTTCTCTGAGGGCTGAGGCTCCGGTTTTGTCTGAGAAGCGATGGATTTGAGGGTGAGCTTGGTGAAATCACCGTCAAAGGAGGGGTCCAGGAGCTGGATTCGTTTTTCCAAAGGAGGGTGAGTTGCAAAGATGTTGCTCCAAAAACCTTTTATGCCTTTAGCGAAAAAAAGATGTGCGGCTTCCTCTGCCTGAGGAGAGCTGATATAGGAGCGGCTGGAGAGAATGCCGATCTTCTTCAGGGCGGCTGCCAAACCCATCGGGTTGCGAGTGAATTGTACAGCCGAGGCGTCGGCCAGGTATTCGCGCTGACGCGAGACGGCCGATTGAATCAGCTTTCCAAAGAAGACACTGATCCCTCCGACGAGAATCAAGCAGAGTCCTATCAGGGGAAGAGCCACTTCGGCTTTTCCATCGCTACTGCGGCTTCGGACGGGGCGAGTATAGAGGAAAATGCGGCCGATCACCGTGAGGAAGAGCAGACCAAAGATGAGGGAGATCAGGCGGATATTGAGCTTCATATCGCCGTTTAGAATATGGCTGAACTCGTGCGCGATGACCCCCTGGAGCTCTTCACGGTTGAGATTCTGGATGGTGCCGCGGGTGACGCCGATGGCGGCATCGGCCGGGGAATAACCTGCGGCAAAAGCATTGATGCTCATCTCCTGGTCCAGTACGTAAATCTCCGGAACCGGCACGCCTGAAGCGATGGCCATTTCTTCAACTACGTTGCGGAGCTTGCGCTCATCCGGGTCGCGTGATTCAGGTGCAACGGGGCGGCCTCCCAGAGCCATGGCCACCGTTTTGCCACCGTGAGAGAGCTGAAAGACTTTGAAGAGAGCCGCAATGAAAACAGCGCCGGTGACCAGGAGAAAGACGCCCAGAAAAATGGTAGGGTCAAAACTCCCCATGGACAATGCCACCACCAGGTAAAGCAAGGCGGCTGTGGAGACGATGCCCAGGGCGAATAACACCAACATACGCCGCGTATTGCGCCGCGCTGCATCCTGTCGAAAAACGAAATTTGTAGCCTCACTGCTCATGGGGTCAAGAATAGCTTTTCCTTCTTTTTTTGCCAAGAAGCGATATGAAAAAATGAGAACAAAAAAAAGGCACCCGGAAAGGGTGCCTTTTGAAGTTTCAGTAATTCGTTTCTAAGTTATTTCTTGGCGAAAGGAATCACAATGCGGTTGTACTGATTGTCGGTCTGACGAATCTGATCGCTCAACCTTGCCTCAGTGTACTGTTGGACGGAACCGTCACCCAGGACAACGTTACCATTGTTCTGATGGATATTCTCACCCCAACGAGGCCTCTGACCGGCGGTCTGGTAGAGCGTGTTGGTTCCGGAACCGAGCATCAGCATGAAAGAAGTCGTGCTGTTGGTGCTCTGGGGAACCGTGGGAGCCACTACGTTACGATCACCGAAGAGGAGGGTTTGAGGATAAGTTTCGCTCGCATCAACACCGATGAAATAAGAAAGATAGTACTTGTTTTTGGTGTCGGTGGGGCGCGTATAGAAATCAGTGAAATTCTTAACATCGCCGCCGCTGGATGCTTCTGAATCCGAATTGCAACGGATCAATTTGAGATCAGCCAATTCATTGCTCATCACGGCATAGTGCAGCCACTGACCGTTTGCAGCGGGAATAGTGATCTTGCCACCAGAGGCATTGGTCGGGTTCGTGATACCGGTTGCAGCACCTGTGAGGGCGCCGAATCTCGGCTGGCTGGCATCCTGATTACCCAAGGTGGTCATCGTTGTGGCGACAACTTCGAGGCTACCGCCGTCTTGCGCGGAGACTTCCCAGGGGAAGCGGTCTTCATTATCCAGAGCATAGGTACGAACACCCAAGCCCATTTGCTTCAAGTTACCGGTGCAAGCTATGCGCTGAGCTCTAGCTTTGGCTTTGGCCAACGCAGGCAGGAGCATACCCGCCAGGATGGCAATAATCGCGATCACGACCAGAAGTTCAATCAGCGTGAACGCCTTCTTCATTGTAGTTTGCTTTTTCATAGTTTCAGTTAATATAAATAAACTTCGTTCGCGGCGAATCATTGGCATCCACCACCAACCTTGACGAGGGAAATTCTATGCCTAGTGGGCCGGGATGTCAAAAAAATTTTGATTTTATTTTGCTCCTCCCGGTGATTCCCAAAGCGATTGATTTGAACCGGGCAGAAAAAACAAATGAATGATCGGCAAAATCCGGCAGACTCCCTGTAATATAGATTCGCTTCCATGGTAATTTCTTTTTCTGAAAAATCTTTAGTAGAAAATAATTAATTATCTTATTTTATGTATAGGTGCTCGTGTCCACCGGGGGAGCGAAATTTTGTGATTTTTGCGAGGTATACCGGATGAAAGGTTTGACAGTGGGGCAATGAAAAAGAGATACTGCGCGCCGGTACGACGGGTTTTGGGGAAGAACACTTGCGGAGAAGAAAGTTGAAGAAGAAGCAAACCATGAGGTCGCTATTAAAGAAACAGTTTGTGCGCTACGCCATTTGCGGAGGCATCGCCACGGCTGTGGATTTCGTCGCCTTTTTTCTTTTTGCCTGGTTGGTGTTTCCGGCGTTGCAGCCGGATGACATCATGGTTCGTTTTCTGGGGATTTCAGTCGAAGGGGTGGATGAGGCTTTGCGCGCGCGGCGTTTTTTCTATGCCAGCGTGGGTTCTTTTGTGGTTTCGAATCTCTGCGCCTATCTGCTGAATCTCTTTTTCGTATTTGAAGGGGGCAAGCATGATCGCTGGTTGGAGGTTGCGCTTTTTTATGGGGTTTCGCTGGCAAGCGCGGGAGCGGGTATCGGACTGGGCATGGGCTTGATCCATTATGTAGGGTTGGGGACGACCTGGTCGGCACTCTCAAAAATTGCCTGCTCAATCCTGATGAACTATGCCGGCCGCAAGTGGCTTGTTTTTAAAAACTGAACTTATCCCCCCGCCGATACGCTTTGAAGGAGTTTGCCCGAAAGGGCGTTGACCTGTTTCCAAGTTTTGTTATCCTGTGCTCAAGATGAAAAGGGTATTGAAGGTTATTTGTGCACTGGCAGTGTTTGCCGCGTTTGGTTGGACAGGCCTTTGGGCTCAGTCTCCCGATTGCACTGAAAAGCCCTGGACCTATTGGTGGTGGATGGGCAGCTCTGTCAATAAGGAGGATATTACCGAGCAGATGGAGGGTATGGCAGAGGCCGGGCTGGGAGGTGTTCACATTATCCCCATTTATGGAGAGAAGGGCGACGAGGAGCATTTTATCCCCTATTTATCTGAGCAGTGGATGGAGATGCTTGAGCACACAATCCGGGAAGCACGGCGACTGGGGATGGATGTCGATATGACGATGGGCACAGGCTGGCCATTTGGCGGACCTGATATTCCGGAAGGTTTGCGGGCCCATCGTTTCAGAATGACGGAGGGCAAATTCACTATAGAGCCGACGGGGCAGCAGGTGAAACGTGCCGCCCCGGGAGCCGAGGGGTTCGTAATAGATCATTTTAACCGAGCTGCCATAGAATACTATTCGCAGCGGTTTCTGGATGCATTTTCAAAGGCGGGCCTGAAACCGAGGGCGCTTTACAACGATTCCTTTGAAGTATACGGGGCGAACTGCACGACGAATTTTCCGGAAAAGTTCAAGATGTTGCGCGGGTACGATCTGGAGCCTTACCTGGAAATGCTGGATGAAAAATCGACTAATGAGTTGAGACCGCGAGTGGTGAGCGATTACTGCGAGACGATGGCCGACCTGCTTTACTCGGATTTTACGGTGCCCTGGGTGGAGCTCTGCCATCGGATGGGGGTGAGGCTGGTGCGCAATGAGGCCCATGGCTCGCCGGGGAATCTCCTGGATTTGTATGCGGCGGCGGATATACCTGAGACAGAATCTTTCGGCGTGAGCGATTTCAAGATTCCGGGCTTGAGGCACGATTCGAAGTTCGAGGAGAAGCGTTTCGGCCGGCCGGATCCGCTGACGATGAAGTTTGCCTCTTCGGCAGCGCATTTGAGCGGCAAGCCCCTGGTGAGCTCTGAATCCACAACCTGGTTGGGGGACCATTTCAGCGTATCACTTTCGCAGATCAAGCCTCAGCTTGATGAGCTTTTTACAGCGGGAGTGAACCATATTTTCTTCCACGGCACCACTTATTCTCCTTATTGGAAAGGATTTCCGGGAAGATTATTCTATGCCTCGACTCACTATGGGCATACGTCGCACTTCTGGGAAGAACTGCCGGTGCTCACTGGCTACATACGGGAATGCCAGCGGATTTTGCAGGCGAGCCGGGCTGATCATGACATTCTGATTTATTTCCCGATTTACGATATCTGGAGCAAAGGAGGCGGACGCGGGGTGATCAAGCTCTTGGACGTGCACTACCTTTCGGCCGGGCTCAAAGAAATGGCCTTCGGGCAGCTGGCTCAGGCGCTTTGGCAGCGCGGCTACACGTTCGATTACGTTTCGGACCGGATGTTGCAGAACCGCGTCTCTGCAGAGGGAAAAGTCATATTGGTTCCTCCGTCGCAATATATGCCAGTGGAGACTCTGGAGGCGCTGCGGCATTATGCCGATGAAGGGGCATCCGTAATCTTCATGGATTCGATCCCGGCGGATGTTCCGGGGTTGTTTCAATTCCGGGAGCGCAAGGAATTACTGGCAGAGCAAGCCCGGGAGATGCAGGAAGTGTCCCAAGTGGATATCGTGAAGGCGGGCGATACTTTTCAGGAAAGGTTTCATGAACTGGAGAGGGTGCTCGGGAAGCGTGGAGTATACCCGGAGCCTTTTAAAGCGATGGGAATTGATTTCATACGAAAGACGATTCAAGGCAGAAGCGTCTATTTCCTGGCCAATCTCTCTGAGAAGCCGGGCAAGCAATGGGTGAGGCCGGAGAGGAGGGCCGAAAGGGTGATTTTCTATGATCCGGAGAGTCGAGTTTGGGGTGAGGCTGCTCAGCGTCAGGCCGACGGAGAAAAAGAATTCCTGCTTCATCTGCCGCCGGGAGAGAGCCTGTTTCTCTTTTGCGAGGGTAGGGAGGCGGAGACTTTGACCCTGATGCAACAGGAGAAGGTCAAACCGTGGCCTTATTACGGTCAAGTAGAGGAAGAAGAGCCTGTTCTACTGGATGGCGCCTGGACATTGCGCTATAGCAAGGGGGTGCCGGAGATCAAGGAGAGCCTCACCACCGAGGTCGGCAAGAGCTGGACTGCACTGGGTGAGCCCTACGATATTTTTAGCGGCAAGCTGATATACTCCAGGAAATTCAAGCTGCCGGTTTCGGCTATCGGGCGCTCCTATGAGCTGGATTTGGGGGATGTGCGTGAGACGGCCCGGGTGATCCTGAACGGGGAAACGCTGCCGCTTTACTGGCATATTCCTTTTTCGAAGGTGATCCCGGAGGGGCTATTGAAGGAGGAAAACACTCTCGAGATTGAGGTGACGAATCTCTCTTATAACCGGGTGATCGATCTGGACAGGAAGAAAGTGGCCTGGAAGAACTTTTACGAGATTAATTTTGTCAACATCCAGTATAAACCTTTCGATGCCTCAATGGATGAACCGCTTCCCTCGGGCCTGCTCTCAGTTCCCCGGCTGGTGCCAGTGAATCCCGTTGGTCGGTAATGAAGTTTCGGGGTGTTTATCGGGATTCGAGAATGTTACTGACCAACTTGTAAACCGTAGTACGGTTTGGATGACGCGGCCAATCTTCGCAGGGAGGGGCGTCACGTTTTTCCGCCCGGGAAATAGCCTCTTCAATATTTTCCAGTTTGAATTTTAGGGGATCGACCGCCTTAGTATGGCTATAGTTGGGTAAGTGGGAGTCCAAAAGTTTCTCGATGTTTTGTCCAGACCTGATATCGCCGTCTGCAAAATGGAGTAATAGCCAGTATTCAAACTTTGGGTTACTGAGAGCCAGACCATAGTTCTTTTGTTGCTTTGTCCATTCATGAAGTTTACCAATCTGATCATCACGCCACTGATCTTTGTCAACGACCAGCCAAGCCTCATCTGAGGGTTTCAACCTTTCTGCTTTGAGGTACGCCTTCATTCGCTTCAATACGTTTTCCGGGTCACTTTTGTTTTTCCCTTCAAGCATGCTGATTGTCACCTGTTCCCTCTTGAGGGTTCGAAAAATGTCGAAATACTGGGGCTCGGTCTTTGCGCCTTCGGTTGCTATCACGAACAGTTTGCGGTAAGGAAGCTTACCATAGGGCCTATTAAAATCGCGTCTGTTCTTTGGCATGGTTTATTCTCCTTGGTTTTCCTGCAGCAAAGTGGAGGGGTGATCGTTTCCCAGCAGGATTTGCGGAATACCGCCAAACCGACCTTGCAAATAGCTTTTGCGGATATCCTTATCATATCTGATATCCTTATAGTCGCTGAAAGAGAAAAGGTTGGAAGATTCGTTAGAATCCCTTTCAGTTACCCACATTTCATCACGGCGCAGAAGCTTTTGATCCATGAGGAGAACATCATGAGTGGTCAGAAGCAGCTGGGATCTTTTTTCCGGATTACAATGCGAGAGATAGGTTTTGAGCAAATTCCGTGTCAGCAGCGTGTGCAGGCTGCGGTCGAGTTCATCAATGACATAGACCTTCTTGGAGGCCTGGCTTGAGAGCTCAAGGAAGGCAGGGAGCAGATCAATGACCCGCTGAGTGCCATCGGATTCTTCGTGAATCTCAAACTTAATATCACAGCCATCTGTCCCGTGATGAAAGGCTACCAGTTTCCTGGCGATCGGCTTATCCTCCTTCCGATTTATCACAAAACGCTCTTTTGTCCTGTTATTCAGCAGGTTAACATTTTTACCTTTTTTTATGAGCTCCTGCACTTGTATCGCCTCTGATTTTGAGAGTTGAAGCGTTTCAATGGGCACTTTTTCGCTTCGCAGCTGAGATATGCCTGTGTCGAGCCGCTGAAGCATTCTGTCCATATTTGAAGAAAGCGGATTTTCCTCGCTCAGGAACTCTTCAAGCTGATTGGGCTGAGAGATGGGAGAAATGAGCCAGAGAGTTTCCTTAAACCAGTTGTAAACAGGGCGAAAATGCTCAGCATTCTGCCAGATTGAGTTTGTCAGGAAGAGCTGATTCTTTCGCGTTCCCTTGAAAATAAATTTCAGGAATTGATCATCTTTGCTCAGAGATTTGCTGAGGGTTATTTTGTCACCAGTTCGGTGATAGAGCTCTTTTTCATTGTTGCTGGAAATAACTACGATTTTTTCATCCAAAACCTCATCGCGAGTTATGGAGAAATTGAATTCGTAAATGGTTTCATCAATCAGCAACTCAAATTCAAAGCGAGATGGCTGTTTCGCTGCGTCAGGATTCAGGCGAAATGTTTCAACGGGAATGGGGCTGTCGGGCTGTGTTCCCCTAATGACTAAACCTTTTACGAAATTCAATGCCCTGAAAAAATTGGTCTTGCCCGATGCGTTTCCTCCATAAATTGCAGCGATCGGAAGGACTCTCATTTTGTATTTGGGCAGCTCCGGTACTCTTTCCTTATGCTGGAGTTCCCTGCTGGCAATCATTGAAAAGGAGACCCTATTTTTGAAGGACATCCAGTTCTCGAGAGAAAATCTAATTAGCATATCATATCCTTTCCGTGAGAAAAAATCTCACAACCATTGGTAATAGATAGCGCGATAATTTCTAAAAGTCAATTTACAAGAGAAAAAATCTCGTAATTTATTCTCAGCCCGGGAGGCCTTTGAAATATTCGAGCCGAAGAAAAAAATTTGACGGGTTTTATATATAGGGTTATTTTGCCATGTGTGCATACGTGGAGATGCGGGGTATGACTGAAAAAGAGAAATTAATTTATGCTGCCAAGGCGAGGGTGATTAAAGCGCTGGCTCACCCTACGCGGCTCTGGATGGTGGAGCGGCTGGCGGACGGGGAGCGTTGTGTTTGTGAGTTTGCCGATGATGTGGATGCGGATTTCTCGACGGTTTCAAAGCATCTGGCTCTGCTGCGGCAGGCGGGGATTGTGGAAGACGAGAAACGAGGCAAGCAGGTTTTTTATCGGCTGAAGGTGCCTTGTGTCATCAAGTTCATGAGCTGTGTGGAGGCGGTGATCGAATCACAAGCCAAGGAGCAATCGGCGTTGCTGAAGTAGTATGGATTGGAAATCTGAGTGGAAGAAACTGGTGGGGATTATCGGGGTATTTCTGGCAATCTTCTATCTCCCTGTTGGAACTGAGCGCTTTGACAATGCTGTGATGGAGGCGCTCTATTTGGCACAGTGGTATGCGCAAGAGCATGTGTTGCTCTGCCTGATTCCCGCTTTTTTCATTGCCGGGGCGATCTCCGTTTTTGTCAGCCAGGTAGCGGTGATGAAATATCTCGGAGTAAGAGCTAACAAGATATTGGCCTATGGTGTCGCCTCTGTATCGGGGACGCTTCTTGCGGTCTGCTCCTGCACGGTTCTGCCGCTTTTTGCCGGAATCTATCGGATGGGAGCCGGCCTGGGGCCCGCATCTGCTTTTCTTTATTCTGGACCGGCGATCAACGTGCTGGCGATCGTGCTGACGGCCAGGGTGCTCGGGATTGAGCTCGGTATAGCACGGGCTGTGGGGGCAATTCTTTTCAGTATCGTCATCGGGGTGCTGATGCACCTCATTTTCAGAAAGGAAGAGAATCAGAAGATGCAGGCGCAACCGGTCATGCCCGAGGATGCGGGTGGTTTGCCGCTTTGGAAGAACGCCCTTTATTTCGGCGCGATGGTGGGGATTCTGGTGTTTGCCAATTGGGGCAAGCCCGACGTGACAACCGGGATATGGGCCGCCCTTTACAGCGCCAAATGGGTTGCCACTTCGTTTTTTGCGGTTGTCCTCGGGGTGATGCTTGTTTACTGGTTTGAACTGGCCTGGTGGAAAGTCGCTCTGATTGCAGCGGCAACCACTCTTTTTGGGTTCTTTTTCCCGGAGGAGCCTCTGATTGCCTTTTCTGCCGGGGTGATCGGGCTCTCTATTTTCACCAGCACTGACAAGGGGGCGACTTCCGAGTGGTTTTCCGCCTCGTGGGGATTTGCCAAGCAGATTCTGCCGCTGTTGCTTTTTGGTGTCCTTATTGCGGGGGGATTACTGGGAAGAGTAGGCCATGAGGGGCTGATCCCCTCGGAGTGGGTTGCGAGAGCTGTTGGGGGCAACTCACTGGGAGCTAATTTTTTCGCCTCATTTGCGGGGGCATTTATGTATTTTGCCACGCTCACCGAGGTGCCTATTTTGCAAGGTCTGATCGGAAGCGGGATGGGCAAAGGGCCTGCGCTGGCATTGCTTCTGGCCGGGCCTGCATTGAGTTTGCCGAGCATGTTGGTTATTCGCAGTGTTCTCGGAGTCCGGAAGACAGTCGTGTTTGCCGGTCTGGTTATTGTGATGGCCACTTTGAGCGGAGTCATTTTCGGAACATTTTTCGGATAAAAAAGAGAAGGGTAAATTATTATGAAAATACAAATTCTGGGCACCGGATGCCCTAAGTGTAAGAGGTTGGCTGAAGTGGCGGATGCCGCAGCCAAAGAACTCGGGCTGGATTATGAGCTCGAAAAGGTCACAGACATCAATCAGATCATGGCTTTTGGAGTGATGATGACTCCGGCCCTGGCGGTGGATGGGACCGTAAAAATAGTTGGCAAAGTCCCTCCCGTTGAGGATGTGAAAAAGTTGCTGAACGCTGCCCGGGGAAAATAGCTTCAGCAACAAAGGATGCAAAATATGAGCGAAAAACTGAGGGTGCTCTTCCTCTGTACTGGCAACTCATGCCGCAGCCAGATGGCTGAGGGCTGGGCGCGTCACTTGAAAGGGGACGTGATTGAGGCGTATTCGGCTGGAATCGAAACACACGGCCTTAACCCCAATGCCGTAAAAGTGATGGCTGAGGCCGGAGTGGATATCTCCGGTCATAAATCCCAGCACATTGGGGAATTCAAGGAGGTCAAACTCGACGTGGTAGTTACGGTCTGCGGCCACGCACACGAAACTTGCCCGATTTTCCCGGGAAACTGCAAGGTTATCCATGTCGGATTCGACGACCCGCCCAAAATGGCAAGAGAACTGGCAAAGCAGGGCGCATCCGAAGAAGAGCAACTGGAGTGCTACCGGAAAGTGCGTGACGAAATCAGAGCCTTTGTCGAAACGTTGCCGGAGAGCGTTCCAGATAGGGAGTAAGCGGGAATTATGATCGAAGTGAAAAATCTGACTCTCTCGGCTGCAGACCGGATTCTTTGTTCCGGCGTAACCTTTGAGCTGGGAAAGGGAGAGAAGGCGGCATTATCCGGGAGCTCCGGTTGCGGCAAATCCTCGCTGCTGCGTGCCCTCGTCGGGCTGCGCGGGGTTGACTCCGGGGTTGTTGAGGTCGGCGGGGTCGAACTCTCTTTGGCGACACAGGGGGTGATCCGCGGCCGGATCGCGTTCCTGCAGCAGGAGCCGGTGATGGGCGCCGAAACGGTTCGCGAGGCTCTGCTGCTGCCATTCACCTTCAAGCTGAACGCCCGTCTTCGGCCTAATCCGGACAAGATCGCGGAAACGCTTGAGCGAGTGGGGTTTCCGGACATCGTCCTGGACCGGCCCGCCTCGCAACTCTCCGGCGGCGAAAAGCAACGGATCGCCATCGCTCGCGGTCTCCTGATGAACCGGGACATCATTCTTGCCGACGAGATCACCGCGGCGTTGGACAGCGACTCGCGGGACAAGGTGATCGCCGTTCTCCGGGAGCTCCCGGTCACCCTGCTGGCGATCACTCACGACCCGGTGTTCCGGAACGCGTTTCCGATCGAGTATCGTATGGAAAACAAGTCATTGAGAAAGGTCAGACCATGAATTCCGCTACTGAATTGAGCTATTTTGGAATGGCGTCCGCCTATCTGCTGTTGCTGCCGGTTCTGTTGCTGTCGATGCGCTACCAACTGGCGATCGTGCGCGATTCGCTGTGGGCCGTGGGGCGAATGTCGGTGCAACTGCTGCTGGTGGGGTTGTACTTGCGTTATGTTTTTGAATGGAACTCATTGTGGATTAATCTGCTCTGGGTGCTGATCATGACCGCTGTGGCGGCATGGACGACGCTGCGGCAGGCCGGGCTTCCTGTCCGGGTGATGTTCTCGGCTACATTTACGGCGCTGACCGTCTCGTTTCTATCCATCTTGTTCTATTTCATTATTCTGATCGTCGGCAAAAGCGCCTCGGAGGCCTCGCTGATGATTCCGATCGGCGGGATGCTGTTGGGCAATTCGCTGCGCAGCAACGTGGTGGTCCTGGAGCGGTTTTTCCGCCAGATGCGTGATAGCCGTTCTGAATACGAGCTGCGGATGCTTTACGGGGCGAATCGGAGCGAGGCGCTGCGGCCATTCATGCAGACCGCGCTGCGGGCGGGCGTTATGCCTCAGATTGCGACCATGGCGACGCTGGGGATTGTATCGCTTCCGGGCATGATGACCGGGCAAATGCTGGGAGGCTCGTCTCCGATGACGGCGATTCAATACCAGATTGCAATCATGGTGGGCATCTACGCGGTCGATTTGATTTCGACGGTGCTGCTGCTCGAAGTCCTGGCCCGCTACGCAGAGAGGAATGAAATCGGAAAAGAAAAGGCTAACTAATGAAGAAGCAGAAGCAGGGTGAAATCAGTTTTTTCGAGAAAAACCTCACGCTATGGGTCGTATTGTGCATGGTTGCCGGGATTCTCATTGGCAAATATCTTCCGGCCATTCCCGGTTTCCTAAGTCGGTTTGAATACGCCAGAGTTTCTATTCCCATCGCCGTCCTGATCTGGCTGATGATTTACCCGATGATGATGAAGGTTGACTTTGCCAGCATCAAAAATGTCGGACGAAACCCGGCTGGTCTCTACGTTACCTGGGTTGTCAACTGGCTGATCAAGCCTTTCACGATGTTTGGGATTGCGTGGTTTTTCTTTTACATCGTTTTTAAAGCATTGATTCCTCCGGAGTTGGCTCGCGATTATTTAGCCGGTGCGGTTCTTCTGGGCGCGGCGCCCTGTACCGCCATGGTTTTTGTCTGGAGTCATCTGACTCGAGGCAATGCGGCCTATACCGTGGTTCAGGTGGCTACCAACGACCTTATCATTCTGGTCGCCTTTACGCCGATAGTCGCTTTTTTGCTGGGCGTGGGAGGAATTTCAATTCCCTGGAGCACTCTGTTCGTGTCCGTTTTTCTGTTTGTGGTGATTCCGCTGGTCGGGGGGATCCTCACCAGAAACTACGTCATCAAGGCACACGGGGAAGAGTATTTCAACAAGGCTTTCATCCCAAAATTCAACAACGTTACCATTGGAGGGCTGCTTCTGACCCTGGTGCTGATTTTTTCGTTTCAGGGTGATGTTATTCTTGGCAACCCCTTGCATATCGTCCTGATCGCCATTCCCCTGATAATTCAGACCTGCTTTATATTTTTTATCGCCTATCTGGCGTGCAGGAAGCTCCGCTTGAGCCATGATATTGCCGCGCCTGCAGGGATGATCGGGGCTTCTAATTTCTTTGAGTTATCCGTTGCGGTTGCCATCACATTGTTCGGGGCGTCCTCTCCGGCTGTTTTGGCCACGATTGTCGGGGTATTGGTCGAGGTCCCGGTGATGCTTGCTCTCGTCCGTTTCTCTAATCGAACCCGGGCATGGTTCCCGGAACCCCAGACATTTCAGGGAGAGAAATAACCTGTTCAAAAGCCTCATTTTCGCAGCGGATCATCCTCTGCGGAAATGCTGTCATTAATTATCCCAGCTGAAGTATTGAACGGGGAAGGGGAAAGAGGATGATTCTTTTGCCGGAGGAACTTGGAGGAAGAAAACAAGCCGGGGACAAATTTTAGAGATGGATCCCAGTCTTTTATAATTTTGTTCAATTGTTCCTGGATGGAAGGGAAATCCTGGTTTAAATCCAATGTCTTCACGCTTATTCGGTTCCCAATTATTTTGTTGCTGCTGTCCGGGAAGGTTTCTTCATCAGTTTTTGCATAAAGGAGAAGGCCGCTGACTTCGTTGGTAGACTGAGCGGCTTTGTTCTTCACGTAAGAAAATATCTGGTACATGTTCCCTGTATGAATAGTGCGTTTGTCAAACAGTGGATTAGCTATTAAAATTTTTATTGATTTTTTCTTCTCGCCTCATTTAGAATCTCGGATTGTTAGGTTAATTCAACGATAGATTACCGACGGGTAGTATGCTTTGAAAAAATTTCAGGCAGTTTTTTCAAGCGTAGTGGATATATGTGAGGTGAGGTTGCTTTGAGCACATTGCAAGAGTTATTTGAGCAAAAAGGGGCGATGCTTTTTCAGAATGAAAGTATTGCTTTAGATCATTATTACTTGGAGCCATACCAAGACGCAAACGATGAGGATAGCGATGTTTATAATATGGATTCCCCGTTTGAAACAGATGAATCAAAAAAGAAGCGTCGTCTATGTGTGCAGAGTCGGCCATTTTCGCTGTTCAAGTATTTCATGGATGGCTCAAGACGGACATATAAAGTCGGAGATCTTGTTATTCCTGGAAGAAAAATATATCCTGTCATCGCTGCACAAGTACGGGCTGGATGTGTGGAACGTAATAGGAGAAAAGTAAATAGTAAGGAATTATTTGCTAAAAATTATTTACTACTGAGCGATAGTTTTAATGAAGTGAATTATGATGAGATCAAGCGTTGTATAGACCGTTGTGATAAATTTAATCCTTCTGTAACTGTTGAAAAGTATAGTTATATGAAGTCGAAAGATTCCTCACCCAATAGTGCAGCTATTGCAAAAGCAAACAGTCTGATGCACCAGATGGAAGTTGACATACTATCTGACATGGTCAAAGCAGAAATTTTGGAAACAGATAAAATGCTAATTGTTGATGGCCCTTTGCAGTTCTTAGCAGAAGACAGTAAAAAAGATGAATTCGCAGATCTTTTCTATAATGTTGTTGGCGTTTCGAAAAGTTTTGATCCAAATCTGCCAACTTCAGATAAGCGTTCCAGCTCACATGTAGGAGCTTTTATCCTTGATCTCAAATATGGTGAACGAACACCCGTCTTTCGTAAAAAGAATTCAATGATGCGAGTGTTTGGTTTCTGGTATTTAAGAATCCGTAAACGTACAAATATCAAAAATCCTTTGGATGGGATTATTAAAGTCGAAAAAATGGCGATAAGGGAAGATATTAAAAATGGATTTAATACAGACGTTATTGATAATATATCGCTGTCATTATTAGCAGAGGGCATTCCCACCTGTCATGGTAGAGATAATAGATGGGCAAGTCATCTCTACCCAATATACATGGCTGAAACTATGATAAAATCCACTTTTTCAAGCGATATATATTTTATAAATCAATTTCAAAGAAATGTCTTTAAATAATATGGAAAAAAAAGATATAATAGGAAAAGTTTCTGCTACAGAAAAGAATCCAAACAGCTGTGATGAGTTTTGTTTCTGGCTAAAAGATGGAATTATTCTTAGCCCTTTTGATATTGTGAAAGTGAACAATGTTGATGGGTCTATTACATTTGGAGTAGTGCAGGATATTTTTCATATTACAGACAGCCCCGGGCATATTTCTAACTTCGTTTCATCCGACTTTGGTGATGTAGGAGCGGAACCAATGACCTCCAGATTGGCACTATCTTACGCCAAAGCAACGGTTATTCATAATAACAACGAAATATTTATGCCAGTTTGGGAAGGGTGTCCTGTGCGCACTTGCAATGCGGAGGATATAAGAATTGCACTTGGCCTTAATGATATTCCGAAAGACTCGGCAATATCTGCTGGTCTATTGAAAGCATCTAATGGCGTTACTGTGCCTCTGGATTACAATGGAGAATTTTTGATTGGCCCTGAAGGTGCTCATCTTAATGTGTCGGGCATATCTGGCTTGGCGACAAAGACTAGCTATATCATGTTTTTATTAAAAGCTATTCAAGAAAAGCTGGGCGAAAGAGTTGCAATAATCGTTATGAATGTTAAAGGAGACGACTTGTTGCATGTGCATCAGGAAAATAATAAAATTAATAATGTTCAAAAAGCGGATTGGAAGTCACTTGGAGTTGAATGTCAGCCATTTAAAAATGTTACTTACTATTATCCCTATAAAAAAATGGGAATGGATATCTTTTCAAATACATCATTACCTAAAGAGGATTTGCGTGAACTATACAGTGAAGAAAAAGCTTACAACTATATTTATACTTTTGAACATGATAGTAGTAAGATTGATATGTTGTTTTCCAATGTTGATGACCCTAATTTTACCATTGAATCTATTTTGAATCTTATTGAAACGAGTTCATTTTTTAGTGGAGATATGACTTGGGAGGTATTTAAAGAAACTATTCGAAAATACTGTGATAAAAATGAATCTAAAAATAGAGAAGGAAAAGATATTACAATTCAGTCGTGGAAAAAGTTTAGTAGATTAATAAATAATTCAATAAAAAATAGCATCTTTGTTAACTCAAAATCTGGTGATAAAAAACAACGTCACTGCTACTTATCTGATACAATTAAAAATATAAATGGCGGAGACATGATGGTAATTGACATTGCCGGATTGGATGAGCAGATGCAGTTATTAGTTTTTGGGGATACAATACGAGCTGTTTATGATTTGAAACATGGAAATTATGACGCAGATGAAAGAACTTCAGAAAAAGAACCTCCGCATAAAATTGTTGTTTTTGTTGATGAATTAAATAAATATGCACCTTCAACATCACCGAAAAGCTCTCCTCTATTAGCAAATCTTTTAGATATAACTGAACGTGGTAGACAAGAGGGGATTATCCTGTTTTCGGCGGAGCAGTTCAGAAGTGCAATTCATGATCGGGTAAAAGGAAACTGTGGAACAAATGTATATGGCCGTACCAATGCCATTGAAGTTTCAAAGCCGGATTATCGTTACATTCCGAACGTATACTCTAACATGATGACGCGTCTAGGCAAGGGTGATTTAATCGTTCAACACCCTGTATTTAAAACACTTTTAAAACTTAAATTTCCTTATCCATGCTACCATCAGGGAGGTTCAAAATGACTAAAGATATTATTGTTGGAAAGCACGTATTGGAGTCTTTATCGCTGGGCATGTATTCTAACCCATACGATATTCTCAGGGAATACATACAAAATGCTACAGACGCAATCGACAATGCATGTGACAGTGGTGTGTTAGACGTGGGGCAGGGAAAAATTGTCATTGAGGTAGGGAAAAATTCTGAATTTATATCAATTCGAGACAATGGAATAGGATTACCGGCTGAGCTTGCTGCTAAAAAGCTAGGCGATGTAGGAAACTCCGATAAGAATTATGAAGAAAACCGAGGTTTTCGAGGTATTGGCAGACTTGGTGGCCTTGGTTATGCAGATGTACTAAGTTTTATTACGTCTGCAAAGGGTGAAAATAAGCGTACCATCATAAAATGGGATTGTATTTGTTTGCGTGAACTTCTTTCTCCACGAAATATTGGAAAAGAAGATATTATTAGCGTTATTCAAAAGGTCATGAGCTCTGAGCAGGAAAACGAAGATATTGATGAGCATTATTTTGAAGTAAGATTGGAAGGCATTCGAAAGGAATTTCTGGATTTTTTTACATCGGAAAAAATTGACGAATATCTCTCCAAAGTTGCTCCTGTCGATTTTAATGCTCAACACTTTCCTTATTCTGAGGAAATAAAGAATTATTTTTTAGAAAAGAAATATCCTTTATCGACTTACAATATATGCCACAAAGATCGTAATATGCCTATTTACAAGCCTTACACCCGCACGTTGGGGACTGGTATGCAAGAAAGAACTCGAAATAAAGATTATGTAAAACGTATTGAGTATGTGTATGAAGAAACGGCAAACGGGCAGCCACTGTATATTGGTTGGTTGGCGATTACTGACTTTTCTGGACAAATCAATGAAGAAAGTTTACAAGGCATTCGCTTGCGAAAAGGCAATATTTTAGTTGGTGACAAAAACACATTTGCCAAGTTTTTCCCGTCAGAAGGTGAGGTCGCCAATAAAATGTTTGCAGGTGAAATACACATTTTGCATCCTGACATTATCCCTAACGCTAAACGAGACGATTTTGAGCCAGGGGAAATTTACCAGGAGATGAGTACGCTCATTACAAAATGGGCTGGTTTTTTAAATAAAACCTATCGCAGGGGAACATCTGAAGCGACTTCAGTAATGCGAAATATAGATAGGGTTTTAGCAGCGAAGAAGGATTATGAAGCAAAGATTTCTTCAGGAGGTATTACATCAGATACTAAACGAGATCAGTTTTTATCTAATTTAGAGGAGTTTGATAACAGTTTAAGCAGATCTAAAAAGAAGTTAAAATCACTTATTAATATAAATGAATTAGATAAAGAAAAAAAAGATATATTAAATGTATATATTAATAAAGTAGATGAAAGCGGTAATGATTTTGAAAAATTAAAAAATAAAATAATAGATTCTGATTACTCGACAAAAAAAGACATTCCTTCCAGTTATAGTAGACAAGAAAGAAAGGTTTATCAACGAATAATTGAGGTTATCGATAGATTTTTTGTTGATGAGCCTGATATTGCCAGCAAACTCCGGGAGGCCATTAAAGAGGAGTTGAGCATAAAGAAAAAATGAGGAATATTCTCTTAGTTGAGCCAGGGTATAAAAATAAATACCCTCCGATGGGATTGATGAAAATAAGCACGTATCATAAAAATATAAAAGATAATGTGCGTTTTGTTAAAGGAATAGATAAGGAAGCCTCAAACTATGTATGGGACAGAATTTATATTACGACTCTATTTACATTTGATTTTGATATATCAATAAGAACTATTAATTATTATAAAAAATTAGTCCATAGTTGTCAAAACGTATTTGTCGGAGGTGTTATGGCATCTCTGATGAAGGACGAGGTGATCAAATATACAGGGCTATCCGAAGAGAGTATAGTTGTTGGATTATTCACCGACTCGTCCATCACTGGCGATTCCAAGTCCGTTAACATTGATATCCTGCCTTTGGACTATGATATTTTGGATATGGTCAGTTACAAATATCCTGCTGGTGATAACTATTTTGCCTATATGACTCGAGGTTGTCCGAACAAGTGTGATTTTTGCGCAGTTCCAAAATTAGAGCCCAAATTCCAAGTAACGAACAATATTGTTGCACAGATTGAAAAAATTAACGAATGCTATGGCCCCAAGCAGAATCTACTCTTACTAGATAACAACATTTTAAATGCGCCTGATTTACCCAAACTCATAGATGATTTGTGTAAAGCTGGTTTCGCAAGGGGTTCTGATTTTATTGATCCCGGTGCCTACGAGATAGCAATAAAGAGGTATCATAAAGGCGAGAGAAGTGAATATCTAGATAGGAAATTATCTGACTATTTGTCCGGCCTTAAAAAACGCATTCCCGGAGGGGAGCAGAGGGATGCTTACCTTAATCTCCTGATCGATTCGGAATCAGCGGACGATTATGCTGAGTACATGTTGAAGATTGAAGGTCGCCTCCGCCCTCTTGTTGAAAAATATAAAAATAAATCTAGAAAAAAGCGAAGTGTTGATTTCAATCAAGGAGTTGACGCCCGGCGTGTAAATAAGGAAAACATGGCTTTGCTGGCTAAGCTGGCTATAAAACCTTTGCGCATAGCGTTTGATAGTATTGCATATAAGTCAACCTACGAAAATGCTGTACGTTTAGCCCATTCTAATGGCATCAATGAAATATCAAACTATATCCTGTTTAATCACAAGGACAAGCCGGAGGATTTATACTCCAGGTTAGAGTGCAATATAAAATTGAATCAAGAGTTGGGTATAAAAATTTTTTCATTTCCTATGAAGTATTCGCCTGTGAATTTAATGAACAGGCATTACGTTGGGCAGCATTGGAACTTAAAATATCTTCGAGCTATTTCCGCCATCTTGCACGTGACCCAAGGTGTTGTAGCAGCAGGTACTTCCTTTTTTTATAAAGCTTTTGGAAGTACTGTTGAAGAATACCTCGAGATTCTAGCTATGCCTCGAGAAATGATAATGTACCGGTTTCATTACGAAGAGACAGGTGATACTCAACAATGGAGAGCACTCTACCAAGCCTTGAGCCAGGCTGATAAAGAGGTGTTACTGGATAAGGTCTCTCATACAGTATCAGAAATCAAACATGAAGAATGGCCTGATAAGTTTAAAGCCATTCGGCCTTTTTACTTGATCAGGTATAAGTGATATCGGGTATGCAATTAGCATGTCTGGCGACTCAACCTATATCAACGAAGATGCACTCTATAAAAATACTCAGACCGTCGACGGCTCAGGTGTCCATGTATCTGAAGAGGTGGAATTCATTGGACAATTATGTACTGCAGGAGAGCAGCCTCAGAAAACTGTTCGCTAAGACGTATCCACGAAATGTCGATATGGATGATGTTTTGATCAAGGTCTGCTCGCTGAACGATTTTTACAGCACGAACATCTTTTCCCCATTCACTGTTGCCAAGCACATAGTTGATTTGGATATCGACCTCCGCCTCGCAATGCGGGATCTGACTCTGGTGAACGATATTGCCGTGGTCAAGGTTAACGGTCGGAAGACCATCCATTTTTATTCATTTGCCACCAAGTACTGCAGCCATCATTTCCCGAAGGACTATCCGATCTATGACAGCTATGTGGAAAAGATGCTCATGCACCTCATGCGGGTGGATAGATTCTATAAGTTCAAGAGGGAGGATCTGAAGCACTATCCGGCATACCACGATGTTTTAATGGGGTTCAGCCGTTTCTATGGGCTGGAAAGCTTTACCCTGAAAGAGATCGATAAGTACCTCTGGCAGGCGGGAAAAAAATACTTTCCCAGGCAATACTGACAGATGGACAACCGGATCAATATCGTTTCCCGAAACCGTATGAATACAAGGGGAAAAAAGAAAACCCGTCAGAGAGGAGGATGACTCCAGACGGACGGGTTAAACTTTCGCAAATGGTGGAGGCGGCGGGAGTTGAACCCGCGTCTCCGAACAATTTACCGGAAGTGCCTACATGCTTAGTCAAAAGAAAATCTCAGCGCCGGAAAATGCCTTCTGACCCACACACCAGCGCCCAGCCGGCAGAAATCTTTTTCGGCACCTGCCACGCCCGCTCCAGCAGATACCTACTCCTGCTATCTGCGTTTCATCCCCCCAGCAGGTGTCAGAGGCGAAACGTCACGGCAAACTTAGGCCGCGAGAGCTAATTCTTCGTTAGCATTTATTGTTTTAGTCCGATGATTAACGAGGCCAACGAACTATCCTCGGCATGCCACCGCCGATGCGTTCTCCGGATCGAAACCAGTACGCCCCCAGCAAAGTAGCCAAGAATAGAATAGCATCAAAAGCGCAGAGGTCAAACAAAAGCGTTGGAGCAAGCGGAGATAAAAGGGCGTTGGGGCGCGTTTTTTTTGTTTTTTTGTTGAATAGGAAAGAGATCGTCGGCATAATATTTCGACAAGTGGTGCGTGGGTGAGCAACGCGAGGATGCAAGGCAAGGGACCACGGCTATTAGATTAAACGACGGTGCCCCGCCTCTGGCGGGCCGTGAAAACAAAAGATTAATACACGACGCAAGTCGCAAGAAAGATTATGAGTAACCTGGACGATTCGGGATTGGATCTGGAAAAACTATTTTTACCAGCTTGGGCGCAACAATCCGCAGATGTAAACAAGTACGCCGATTTTGCCGGATATGCTGACAATGATAAAGTCGGCGGCAGGGGAATGAAGAGGCGCAGTGCGCCTTTTGGCGATAGGCCACCCCGTGCCGGAGGCAGAGAACGCAGCGGCGGCAGCGGCTGGGGTGCCGGGCGCCCCGAACGTCCTGAGCGTAAAGAAGGCGGGCCAGAGCGGCGTGAACGTCCGTTCCGGTCCTCTCCGCAAGGTTCCGAAGGCGGCAGAGTCCGCGGAGAAGGAGCCGGCGGAGGCCGCAGACAGCGTCCCGGTGGAGGTGCTGGCGGTGGTGCCGGACGCAGAGATTTCCGTGGGCCGCGCCGCGATGAACCGCGCAGACCGTTGCCACCCTTGCCGGAGGTGGATGTGCAGCTTGTGCCCGAGCCGATCGTTGTAGAGACGCTCGCCAAGCAGATTCGTCAATCCGGACGTGCTTATCCTCTTTTTGAAATTGCGCATATTATCCTGAAGCGCCCCGAGCGCCTGGAAGTGGCGTATTCGGTCATCAAAAAGGGAAATCAGGTGGCTCAGCCGCTTTTCTTCTGTTCCATGGACCGCACACTCTGGTTTTCAGAGGAAGAGGCGATGGAGCATGTTCTGAAGAATCATTTCGCCAATTTCTACGAGACGCAGAAGGTTCCCATTGAGGGGCCCAAAGGTACGTACACTTTCGTGGCGCAATGCGGAATGAGCGGAGAAGTTCTGGGACCTCCCAACCTGCATGATTATCAGAACAAGATTTGCAAGATCCATTCCGAGAAGTTTTCGCATCTTCCCTTTGACGTATACAAGTCACGGATCAAGATCGTGCGCGATGAGGCAGTGATCGAAAAATGGAGAGAGGAGATGAGCTTCACTCTTCACTATAACTGCCTGCAGGTGCCCGAGCCGCTTGAATTGCAGGATATGAGTTCGCTGCGCGAGCATTTCCGCCAGACTCATCTGGCGAGCGTGATTCAGAGCGTGGAGACGGTGACCTTGTCGCTGAACGATGTGCGCAAGCAGCCCAACCATCTGATCTCCGTGCTGTATCGCCGTTTGCTGGAAGAGCAGAAGCGTTTTCCGCTCAAGCTGGTCATGGTTCTGAGCCAGAAATTTGCCGCTCATACGCTGCAATTCTTCAAGGTGAATAAGACGGTGACGCATGTTTGTGTCTCTCGTCCTCATTATCTGGATATGGATACCACTTCAGTCTCGGAGAATGTGAAGAACATCATGGGCTACGTGGTGGCGCATCCGGGCTGTAAGCGTGCAGATATTTATAAGGCATTGGTGCCGGGATATACTGAAGCGACGGCTGCAAGTCCGCAAAGTGCCGAGGCAGCAGCAGCGGCGGCGGTTGTAACCACTACGTCTCCGGAGCCGGTACCTGCACCTGCTGAGACTGTAGAGACTCCTGCAGAGACTCCAGTGGAGGGAGCCGCGGTTCAGAGCGCTGAGGCAGCCCCTGCTCCCGCGGCAGAAAGCGTGAAACAGGAACCGGCCGCGCTCGCATTGCCTCCTGAAGTGCTCGCCGGACTGGCGAATTTGAATGCGGATTTGCATTGGCTGATCCAGTGCGGTCACGTTATCGAATACTATAAGGGCAATATAGAGGCGGCTCCCAAGAAGATTATGCCTCCTTCTGCCAAACCGAAAGCCAAGAAGAAAGAAACTAAAGCGGCTGAAGGTAAGCCCGCAGAGGCCAAGAAGGCGGCAACTCCGGCAGAGACAGAAGCTCCTGCAGCTGAAGTTGAAGTGAAAGCAGAAGCGGCTGAAGTGAAAGCAGAAGAGACTCCGGCGGAAGTAGCGCCCGAGGTTACGGCCCCGGTTGAAGAAAAAACTGAAGAGGCTCCTGCCGAGGCTTCGGCTCCGGTCGAGGTAGCTGAAGAGGCTCCTGCTGAGGTTACGGCTCCGGTCGAGGAAACAGAAGAGAGCCCCGAGGCTGATACGACCAAGAATCCTCAATAACAGGTTCCAACTTATCCTGATATAAAACAGGAAAGCTCAAAAAACAGCAGGTCTAGCGCCTGCTGTTTTTTATTGGAGTGATGCCGCCAATACCGCGAATTGGAGAGGGGCCCAGAGAAAAAAAACAAATAAATAAAGCGAGCGGGCGAGGTCTGAAGGCGATCCGGAATCCGCAAAAATTCTTAGTTTTAAGGGATTAGCGGCAGTGGGGCATCCGGCTTGTGAATAATATGTGAATAAGTGTGAATATATTCTTCTGGTCACAGGCGCTTTGAGGGGTTAGAGTGTTTCCCGGTAAGCGGACGACTGCTCGGCAATAGAATTTTTTTTGAAAGGAATTGCCGGCGGTTCATTTTTGCTCAACCTATTTATTTTCAAGAACTTATATTTATGGCATGATTATCGTGTCGTGCGGAGATAAAAGCCCGTAAGGTAGTGATAACCTGTTTGTTTTGAAAGATTGGGAGAGCGAGTGATCCGGAAAAAGTCGAATCGTGAATAACCTGGAACCGTTAATAACTTTTAAGACTGTATGCTGGCAAAACAACTGTGGGAGAGGGCTTGCGAAAGACTGAAGGAGGTCTTTAATGCGGAAATCTTCCGACTTTGGATTGGAAGGCTGAGGGTGTTGGAATATCAGAGCAACACACTGACCTTAGGCGTCTGGGATGAGTTTTCTCAGATATGGCTTCAGACAAATTACGTGGGCGTGATTGAAGAGAGCCTGTGTACTCTTACGGGCGAATCGATAACGGTGCAGCTTTCGGTGGTGCCTTTTCCTGAGGAGAAAGGGAATTCGGAGCCTGTAGCCATTGAGGAGGAAGCGGCTGTAGAGGAAACGGTAAACGGAGATATTTCTGCTTCAAATAGCGCTCTGCCTCCGGTTCCGCCGACGGTTTATACTCCCAAGGCAAGCTCCGAAATTCAGACCAGTCTGAATTCGAAATATACTTTTGATACTTTCGTGGTCGGGACAAACAGCAACCTGGCCCACGCATCAGCTCTGGCTGTGGCGCATGAGCCCGGGAGAAGTTACAATCCACTTTTTATTTACGGAGGAGTGGGCCTGGGCAAGACGCATCTGCTTCACGCGATCGGAAACTATGTCCTCAAGCATAAACAGGGGATGAAGGTGGTGTACGTATCGCTGGAGAAATTCATGAATGAGTACATTGAGGCGATCCGGGATAAGCGCTGCGACCGTTTTCGCAAAAGGTACCGGAATGTGGATGTGCTCCTCATTGATGATATTCAGTTTCTGACCGATAAAGAAGGGTTGCAGGAGGAGTTTTATCATACGTTCAACTCGCTGCATGATATCAAAAAGCAGATTGTGCTGACCTCTGACCGTCCGGTGGGAGAGATTAAGGCGCTTGAGGCGCGGCTGGTTTCACGGTTCAGCTGGGGACTGGTGGCGGATTTGCAGCCGCCCAACGTGGAGGTTCGCATGGCGATTTTAAAGCAAAAGGCAGCGGCGATGAAAGTTGATGTGCCTGGGGATATCGTGAGCTTCCTGGCTCAAAAGATTCGGGCCAATGTCCGCGAACTCGAGGGAGCCCTGATCCGGCTCAGCTCTTATATCACCCTGACGAAAGCCTCCTGGAGCATCGAAACAGCGCAGCTGGTTTTGCAGGAGCTATTGAGCCGCCAGAATATACAGGCACCGACTATTGATGCGATTCAAAAGGAAGTTGCCCGTTTCTTCGATATTCGGACAACGGATATTACGGGTAAACGCAGGCCCGGCAACATCGCTTTTCCGCGACAGGTGGCCATGTATTTAAGCCGGCAATTGACCGACCATTCTCTAACGTCTATCGGGCAGGCTTTCGGAAACAGAGACCACGGGACCGTGATCCATGCGTGCAAGGTGGTTCAGAACCGCATGGAAGTTGAGGAATCCGTTCGACAGAATGTGCTCCAGCTAGAAAGTATATTTAATTCCTGAGCAGTGCGGGGTGGCATGTGAAAGAGTGGCCCGGATCAATAGAGATTGAGCCTTTAAAGGGACTGAAGGAAACCCGGTTGACGATTCCCGGTTCCAAAAGCATTACCAACCGTGCGTTAATTCTGGCCGCGCTGGCTCACGGGGAGGTTACTCTGCGCGGGGCGCTCTGGAGCGAGGATACGCGGGTCATGGTGGAAGCCATGCAGAAGATGAGGCTTGAACTGAGCGTGGTGCAGGATCCGGAAGAGAGCTCCAATAGAATTTTTCGGGTACAAGGCTTGGGAGACCGGAGGCCGATGGGAGGAAGTTTTTCGCACCCGATGGAGATTTATATCGCCAACTCGGGAACATCGTCCCGGTTTCTGATGGCCTTCCTTTGTGCCGCGGCAGGAGGATGGTATCGGCTTGATGGTACTGAGCGGATGCGGGAGCGTCCTCAAAAGGAGCTTTTTCTGGCGTTGCGGCAGTTGGGATATACGGTTATTGCGGAAAGAGAAGGTTTTCTGCCGGCTGTGATTGGCTCGGATCGTCCTGTAACGGGCGGCCGCTGTACCATTTCCCAGCAAGAGAGTTCTCAATTCGCATCGGCTCTTATGCTGTGTGCTGATCGCGGGGATTGGCAGGTCGAGATAGCAGGAAAAGAAGCCGGATATCTTCGGATGACGCGGGAGCTGCTTTCTGTTTTTCCACGGAATGGGGGATGTTTTGACGTTGAGCCTGACGCTTCCAGCGGCAGCTATTTTTACGGAGCCAATGTTTGGGCAAGCGGGTATCCCGAAAATAAACCGGTGTCTGTGTTGCACTGGCCCAGCTCGGGATGGCAGCCTGATGAGGCTTTTCCCCGCTTTATGCCGCTACCGCCGACGGTCTCGCGGGAACGGGATTTGGGCGACAGCATCATGACGGCTATCGTATTGGCCACCCAGGCGGAGTCGCCGGTGACATTTACCGATCTGGGGCGGCTCAGGGTTCAGGAGTGTGAGAGGGTCCAGGCTTTACGAACTGAATTAGGACGCTGCGGGGCCCGGGTTGAAGAGGAAGGGGACACGTTAAAGGTTTACCCATCCCGACTCCACGGGGCAGAGATCGAGACCTATAACGATCACCGGATGGCTTTTTGTTTTTCGCTTCTGGGGCTGGGAGTGCCGGGGATCGTGATCAAGAACCCGAAGTGCGTGGAAAAAAGTTTTCCTTCTTTTTTTGAAAAGCTCGAACAGCTTAGGGCGCGTTAAAATCCTGCGTCTCGAAAAAAGAAGCTTTGGGAGCAGACATGAAGCCCAGGAGAGAGACCAGGGTCCTTTTCATATCCGTACGGTCCACAATGAGGTCGACAAATCCATGCTGCATGAGAAACTCAGAGGTTTGAAAACCGGGAGGAAGGTCTGCATGGGTTGTATCGCGGATTACGCGTGGACCCGCAAAGCCGATCATGGCATGAGGTTCAGCCAGGATGACATCGCCCAGGGAGGCGAAGCTGGCGGTCACGCCACCGGTTGTAGGATCGGTCAGAACACTGATAAAGGGGAGATTTGCCTGAGAATGGAAGGCGAGGGCAGCACTGGTTTTGGCCATCTGCATCAGGCTGAATACGCCTTCATACATTCGGGCCCCACCGCTGGCTGAAAAAATAATGACGGGCAGGCTGCGGTCAGTGGCTTCTTCGACCAGACGAGTGATTTTTTCGCCGACGACGCTTCCCATGGAGCCGCCCAGGAATTTAAAATCCATGACGCCCAGAGCGACTCTGTATTCTCCGATTTTGCCGACTCCGGTAATGATGGCGTCGCGCAGGTTGGTCGCCTTCTCATGTTGCTGAAGTTTTTCGGGGTAGCTGCTGGGGCCGCTGAAGGAGAGAATATCTACGCTCCGCAAATCGGCATCCATTTCCTCGAAAGAGCAGGTTTCCACCAGAGAATTGATGCGTTCACGCGCACTGTAGGGGAAGTGATAAGCGCAGTGCATACAAACCTTGAGATTGTCATCCAGGTATTTATCGTAGAGGAGCTCACTGCACTTGGGGCACTTGGTCCAGAGACCTTGAGGGATATCCAGACGCGGTGCACCGATCGGTGGGACTTTTGAAGTGCGAGGAATAACCGGAGAATCGGCTAAAGGCGTAATTGCCGGTTCGATACTTTCAACTCCGGAAACTTTGCGGGTTTTCACACTTTTTTTCATATTCTATTCCTCTAGTCCCAAAGGACGGCGCATTGTACCAAAGGGGGGAATTTAATACAACTGGGATATAATTCGCGTATTTTAGGAGAAGAGTGCCAAATCGGTACTTGCAAATTTTGAAGGGACGGAGTAATCTGGTGAGCCTTTTGGGGCAAGTTGAGTCTCCTTAAGAGATAACTTGTTCTGCAAGTAGAAGTAATAAGATATGGTAAGAATTCGTTTGAAACGCATGGGGGCGAAGAATCAGCCTGCCTATCGTGTAGTGGTGGTGGATGGCCGCAGTCCTCGTGATG
>JALNXY010000036.1 GCA_023230105.1 Verrucomicrobiota bacterium | reverse complement strand
GCACCCTTCACGGGTGCGTGGATTGAAACTCACTCCAATCTATTATCGCTTTTTCCACCCTTGGTCGCACCCTTCACGGGTGCGTGGATTGAAACAAAAAACGCGGACACTCCAGTCGCGGAAGCGCCGGTCGCACCCTTCACGGGTGCGTGGATTGAAACATTAAAGGATCATCTCCACATGATGCTTCCAATGAAGTCGCACCCTTCACGGGTGCGTGGATTGAAACAGCCGATTACACTCTGAGCAGCTTCGCACTGGCGAGTCGCACCCTTCACGGGTGCGTGGATTGAAACTACGAATGTACCAAGCTGGAAAGCATCATCATCCCGTCGCACCCTTCACGGGTGCGTGGATTGAAACTAAAAAAATGTGAATGAACTGTTTGCATCTTTGGGTCGCACCCTTCACGGGTGCGTGGATTGAAACTTAGCAGCTTGAACATCTACGTGGACCCGTCCCGGTCGCACCCTTCACGGGTGCGTGGATTGAAACAACCGGGATTTCTGAAATATCAGGAGTTAAGTAGTCGCACCCTTCACGGGTGCGTGGATTGAAACAATGCTGACTAGCCTAGAATCTCTTGACCTCACGGGTCGCACCCTTCACGGGTGCGTGGATTGAAACTCAAAATTGATTTTAAAAGTATAAGGCTCAGAAAAGTCGCACCCTTCACGGGTGCGTGGATTGAAACTCGAAAGGGCCAAAGGCTCCTCTCCCTTTTTTAGTCGCACCCTTCACGGGTGCGTGGATTGAAACACTTTATCGATTTCTCTAATATCTACCATAAAATGTCGCACCCTTCACGGGTGCGTGGATTGAAACCTTCCGGAAGAGTGATATTTTTTAGACTGCTGCAGTCGCACCCTTCACGGGTGCGTGGATTGAAACCACTCTATTTATTTCTATTTCTTTCATTTCTCGAGTCGCACCCTTCACGGGTGCGTGGATTGAAACCAGAAGACAGGCTGCTCCCAACGGAGCCAAGTTGGTCGCACCCTTCACGGGTGCGTGGATTGAAACACCTGACTTGACCACTACTTTTTCGGTTGTGGACGGTCGCACCCTTCACGGGTGCGTGGATTGAAACTGGATGAGTGTCACTATGTCAAAAATCAGCGGGTGGTCGCACCCTTCACGGGTGCGTGGATTGAAACTCCACGTCTGCTCCCTGCCCATGCTGCGAAGCAAGTCGCACCCTTCACGGGTGCGTGGATTGAAACCAAAAACAGAGGCGACCCAGAAAATGCTCGCTGAGTCGCACCCTTCACGGGTGCGTGGATTGAAACTTTGCTCGCCCGACCAAAGGTGCGGTATCCACCGTCGCACCCTTCACGGGTGCGTGGATTGAAACTATCAGATTCTCATTTAATACAACCTCTTCCTTGTCGCACCCTTCACGGGTGCGTGGATTGAAACCCTTCGTACGCAAAAGACTCTCCTCATCATGTAAGTCGCACCCTTCACGGGTGCGTGGATTGAAACTTTCATATGCGCCAAACGCTTTGAAAATGGGTCTGGTCGCACCCTTCACGGGTGCGTGGATTGAAACTGCCCGGTTATCTTGCGAGCACTGAGGTCTTGCAGTCGCACCCTTCACGGGTGCGTGGATTGAAACACCGGACAAATGACCTCCTTATGCCAATTCTGCCGGTCGCACCCTTCACGGGTGCGTGGATTGAAACCCGTCTAGTAATTACCTCTGAAAAGTACAGATTACGTCGCACCCTTCACGGGTGCGTGGATTGAAACATCTTCGATAAGCTCAACAAGGTACAATGGCATAGTCGCACCCTTCACGGGTGCGTGGATTGAAACTGGCCTGATTTGGGGACGCAAACAGCGCAGGAGAAGTCGCACCCTTCACGGGTGCGTGGATTGAAACATGGGTATCACGCCAATCAAATTCTTGCCTGAAGTCGCACCCTTCACGGGTGCGTGGATTGAAACTCTGGAGCCGTAGTGAATTTATATGTACCAGAATGGTCGCACCCTTCACGGGTGCGTGGATTGAAACACTTTGTCGAGATCAGAGAATCCCTTTTTTACAGGTCGCACCCTTCACGGGTGCGTGGATTGAAACCCACCTACAACTCTTTGCAGTTCTGCAAGTGTTGCGTCGCACCCTTCACGGGTGCGTGGATTGAAACATCGCCGGAGCGCAATCCAGTCGCTGTCGCAGAGGTCGCACCCTTCACGGGTGCGTGGATTGAAACCTTGCGCCTTTGCGCATTTTCCAAAAGGGTTTCAGTCGCACCCTTCACGGGTGCGTGGATTGAAACACCCTGCCAAGCAGTATCCGTAGGACCCCCCGCAGTCGCACCCTTCACGGGTGCGTGGATTGAAACATCAGATGACCAAAGATGCGCAGAATGCGGCTCTGAGTCGCACCCTTCACGGGTGCGTGGATTGAAACTCCCGTTCTGGCGCTCAGTTGCTCAACATATTTGCGTCGCACCCTTCACGGGTGCGTGGATTGAAACAACAACGACATGAGCCGTGTATTTATGCCTATAAGTCGCACCCTTCACGGGTGCGTGGATTGAAACATATGAATATGACTCGAATTTAGAGTCTCAGAGGTCGCACCCTTCACGGGTGCGTGGATTGAAACGCATAATCCACCGTCGCCTTATTGATCTGACCCATGTCGCACCCTTCACGGGTGCGTGGATTGAAACAGAGCGGCTGAAGCTAAAGCGGAGGGGATAGATAGTCGCACCCTTCACGGGTGCGTGGATTGAAACTTTGGAAGCAGAGCGAGATGGATGCGTCTCGATCGTCGCACCCTTCACGGGTGCGTGGATTGAAACATTCTCGCGCACATATTTGATGGTGCTTTCTGAGGGTCGCACCCTTCACGGGTGCGTGGATTGAAACCCAAAATCTTCATCTGTGCATTGAACGAGCTCATGTCGCACCCTTCACGGGTGCGTGGATTGAAACCCGTCGCGGCGGGGGCATCCACACCGACAACCGGGTCGCACCCTTCACGGGTGCGTGGATTGAAACATATTAGATAGCCCTCCAATCGGTCCATCCGTCTGGTCGCACCCTTCACGGGTGCGTGGATTGAAACATCTTCATCTTCATATATAAATACATCTCCCTCTATGTCGCACCCTTCACGGGTGCGTGGATTGAAACCAGCGTTTCTTCTTGCCTTGGGCGGATAGAGGGCGTCGCACCCTTCACGGGTGCGTGGATTGAAACTCTGGAATCGTAAAATTCCTCAGACGTCCCGACAAGTCGCACCCTTCACGGGTGCGTGGATTGAAACCCTCAGTTTCAGCAATCAAATCACCCCACAATACCGTCGCACCCTTCACGGGTGCGTGGATTGAAACAGGTATTTCACGTTTGAACCAGACACCAATAAGGTGTCGCACCCTTCACGGGTGCGTGGATTGAAACATCCATCGTATCCGCTAAATTCCTTATGTCAGACGTCGCACCCTTCACGGGTGCGTGGATTGAAACAATGGGACGCCCGAGCTCCGCACAGTTAGCTGTAGTCGCACCCTTCACGGGTGCGTGGATTGAAACCTCCAGGGGTTCGGTGTGTCATTACAATCCCCGTGTCGCACCCTTCACGGGTGCGTGGATTGAAACAAAGGCGCCGCGTTGAATATAGTAGAGCATATTGTCGCACCCTTCACGGGTGCGTGGATTGAAACGCATAAACCCCAGGCTCAATAGTTTCGAGTTCGAGGTCGCACCCTTCACGGGTGCGTGGATTGAAACTTAAAAGTTTTTTGCGGTAAAATGTAATTTAAAATCGTCGCACCCTTCACGGGTGCGTGGATTGAAACACTTTGTGTACTCTTTTTTATATTTTGGAGTATTGTCGCACCCTTCACGGGTGCGTGGATTGAAACATGTTTCAGGTCGGTTTTGACTTTGCCGCGATAAGTCGCACCCTTCACGGGTGCGTGGATTGAAACAACATGGATGCTAAACTCTCATCTACCTGATCTAAGTCGCACCCTTCACGGGTGCGTGGATTGAAACTGGTGTCATATTAAAAAATCTTTACGGTGTTTGGTCGCACCCTTCACGGGTGCGTGGATTGAAACCTGAAGCTCAAGCGATGTGCTCTTTGCTACAAGAGGTCGCACCCTTCACGGGTGCGTGGATTGAAACCCGACCTTGTATCCCGTGGGCTCGCGGGCCTAGCGGTCGCACCCTTCACGGGTGCGTGGATTGAAACACGGACACAGTTACGCTGGAAGCTCTTCAGCCGGGTCGCACCCTTCACGGGTGCGTGGATTGAAACATCGACCCAGACGCGGAAACAACGCCTCAGACCAGTCGCACCCTTCACGGGTGCGTGGATTGAAACGATACGATGTGTACCAGGACGGCCAGAATAAAATGTCGCACCCTTCACGGGTGCGTGGATTGAAACCGATAAGTCTTGCGCCAACCGCACACGGGCACGCGGTCGCACCCTTCACGGGTGCGTGGATTGAAACTTCAGTCTCATCGGGGAATCCAACCGCGTCAGCCGTCGCACCCTTCACGGGTGCGTGGATTGAAACCACGGGTAACAACATCCGAAAGCGCAACAGTACACCGTCGCACCCTTCACGGGTGCGTGGATTGAAACGATAAAACTGAAATTACCGCGGCCAGGACTGCATGTCGCACCCTTCACGGGTGCGTGGATTGAAACGTGTCCGCATTTAATGCCTTTTGACGCGCGTTCGGGTCGCACCCTTCACGGGTGCGTGGATTGAAACAAAGAAGAACAGTATCTAAAAGCCTGGCGTTCAAGTCGCACCCTTCACGGGTGCGTGGATTGAAACTCCTGCCTCGTAAATAGCCGAGCGCACCGCCATCGTCGCACCCTTCACGGGTGCGTGGATTGAAACTTCTTGCATATTAAAATCTGGTTTAAAAAGGCCTGGTCGCACCCTTCACGGGTGCGTGGATTGAAACTAAAAAGAAATACCCGGACATTCCCGGCACCATTGTCGCACCCTTCACGGGTGCGTGGATTGAAACGCTCGAGCATAACATTGAGACAGGCTATTGCATGGTCGCACCCTTCACGGGTGCGTGGATTGAAACGCACTCATTAGAAGGGGCAGGAACATGACTGAGCAGTCGCACCCTTCACGGGTGCGTGGATTGAAACTCGTCTGTAGAGCGAGACGTAATGGGGCGAACGCGTCGCACCCTTCACGGGTGCGTGGATTGAAACCATCGGCAAAATCTCACCGGGAAAACAGTGTTTAAGTCGCACCCTTCACGGGTGCGTGGATTGAAACAATCTCTTCCAAGCTCATCTCTGTAACCTCTTCGGTCGCACCCTTCACGGGTGCGTGGATTGAAACAAGCTATGACTCTTGCGCAAACAAAAACGCAAAGGGTCGCACCCTTCACGGGTGCGTGGATTGAAACATCCCTCTTTTAGTATTGGATATCGTCAGCCGGGTCGCACCCTTCACGGGTGCGTGGATTGAAACAATCGATTCTCAGGCATTGGGAACACCACGACGGGTCGCACCCTTCACGGGTGCGTGGATTGAAACAAAAGCAGAGTTATAAATAATCCAAATCCCGCCAGTCGCACCCTTCACGGGTGCGTGGATTGAAACGCCGGCGAAACACCAGAGCTCACGGTCGCCGACAGTCGCACCCTTCACGGGTGCGTGGATTGAAACGCTTCATAGGCGATGTCATCAATCCTTGCAGCTTGGTCGCACCCTTCACGGGTGCGTGGATTGAAACTGACTACGTAACCTATTTCGTTTTCCCTCATAAAGTCGCACCCTTCACGGGTGCGTGGATTGAAACAATCAATAAAGGATACAGAGCTTGCTATCCGTCAGTCGCACCCTTCACGGGTGCGTGGATTGAAACATCGGAGGCGTCGTTCAATCACTGGCAGACTACAGTCGCACCCTTCACGGGTGCGTGGATTGAAACCCCTGCTATTGCGGATGTTACTGGGCTCACCGCCGGTCGCACCCTTCACGGGTGCGTGGATTGAAACAAGTTGCTGTTTCCGAGGGCAGTATTGTCGAGCAAAGTCGCACCCTTCACGGGTGCGTGGATTGAAACCACCTGCCATGCGCAAAGTGGCTCCGAAACCGCTGGTCGCACCCTTCACGGGTGCGTGGATTGAAACTTCGACCATCTCATCAACAAGGTTTTTATCGGGTGGTCGCACCCTTCACGGGTGCGTGGATTATTCGGAGAAGCTGCTTCTTGAGAGAGAGGCGGCTTCTTCTTTTCACCCCCCCCGGAGAGAGTAAGAGGAGGAGCTGCAGCCCCTCCCCGGTTTGACACGTTCTGTTCAGTAATTCAGGGTTCGTTCGCTATTTGTACTTTCTATTTGTCCGTTGTTTTGGGTTGGTGATGTTCGGCCAGTTCGTGTTCTTCGGTAAGCATGGCCAAACCGTACAGTTCATCGTGCTGGCTTCTATCCAGTCCTTCGAGTTCGTTCTCCGGTGAGACTCTCATCGGCACCATCTTGCTGGTGACCCAGTAGAGGATATAGGCTCCCACGAATGTATAGATAAAGACGAGCACCACCGCCAGGCAGTGATAGAGGATACTCACCAGGTGCGAGACTTCCGAAGTCGCCGCGTCATAAACGAATATGCCCGTCAGAATGGTGCCCACAATTCCGCCCACACCGTGAGTCGGGAATACGTCCAGGACATCATCCACAGTGGACCGGCTCTTCCAGTGGACCGCCACGTTGCAGATCAGGGAGGTGATAAAGCCTATGAAGAGGCTTTGCCCCACCGATACCCAGCCGGCTGAAGGCGTGATGGCGACCAATCCGACCACGGCACCGATGGCGGCACCCATGGCAGAGGGCTTGCGTCCCTGCAGGCAATCAAAGAGTACCCAGACCAGCATGGCAACCGAGCAGGCGATGTTCGTGTTGAGGCACGCTTTCACCGCGACTCCATCTGCCGCCAGCGAAGAACCGCCGTTGAAGCCGAACCATCCCAGCCAGAGAAATGCAGCGCCCAAAATCACGAAAGCGATGTTTGCCGGCCGGTGTTTTCCAGCCCCGTGCCGTCGCCCGAGGAATATCGCACCCGCCAGAGCGGCGATACCCGAGGCGGCATGGACCACGATTCCCCCGGCAAAGTCAGCCACATGGAGCTTATTGGCCAGGAATCCATCCGGGTGCCAGATACCGTGTGCCAGAGGCGCATAGATGAAGAGGCAGAAGAGCACCATGAAAACAAGGTAGCCCGAAAAATGCACCCGCTCCGCAAAGGAACCTGAAATAAGAGTCGGAGTAATAATGGCAAACTTCATCTGGAACAAGGCAAAAAGCACCAGCGGAATGGAAAGCCCCAGTGCGCCCAGGTTTTCGTTACCCACAGGGAGATGAACCCCCACGTCTTTGAACATGAAATAAGTCGCAGGATTGCCGATAATGCCCAGGCCTCCGACATCTTCACCAAATGCCAGGCTGAAACCCACAACGACCCAAACAACGCTGATCACACCAATCGCAATAAAACTTTGCAGCATGGTGGAGATCACATTCTTGGCTCGTACCATTCCCCCGTAGAAGAAGGCAACACCCGGCGTCATCATTAAGACGAGGATGGTCGCCGTAATCATCCACGCGATGTTAGCGTAATTGAGCCCCTCTTCTTCCTCCCAGGAAGATCCTTCCGGAAGAACCAGACCCAATACTGCAAATAAGGCCAGAAAGGCCATCATGATAATCCAACGTTTTTTCATATTTATCGAGCTTTCGTACATAACTCGTCCGGTAAAGAAGCAGGCACTTTATCGGATGAGGGGGGCTCCAGTGCCGTATCCCGGTAATAAATTCTAGCAAGTGAGAGAGGAAAGGCGAGAAAAAATTATGAATTCTTATTCTTTGAATTAGTAGTGCTAATATATTAGACCCCATAAGAAACCGTACCCGTTTTCATATCCGCTTTTCTATCAGCTGATTCTACTTATCTGTGATAAGTAGAAATTATCTTTTCGCACCTAAATTTTTTTCATGCTCCCCTATTGCCGCCACCATCATCAATGCCCCAAGAGATGCGTTTTCCACCTTCAAAGCCCCGTATTTATCCGGCCATTCCCTTCAAAAAAATCTGCGTTCATCTGCGTCATCTGCGGTTAAAAAAACCTCATCTGCGGATAAAAACATTGCATCTACTTGAAAATCATCCACAATACCGAGTGGAATTATTGTGTAAACGGTGGAAGCCCATATAAACTCGAGACGCCCGAAATATAAACGAATTCTAACGTGACTGATCTGCTGACAACGACGGATAGTGAATGCAGGAAGCAGCGGAATTAACTATAATCCTAGAAATTGAAATGAATTATAAAATTAAAAATATTATAAAAAGACAACCATTTATAATTAAGTTAATTTTTTGTTGTATTATATTTATTTTTTGTTTTATGATTTTAATCGCTGTTGCCATGATGCTAGTACCAAGCCGTCTTCATATAGGAGAATTCAAGTATTCCATTGAAAAAACCGAAACTATTGTTCCGGGGAAGGTAATCTTGGATGGGCTGGATAATAGCCTACAGAGTGCAAATCTTGAGCCTTCGCAATGGATAATATCGAGTGATTCACAACAGATAAAAACCAACTTGTTTTCTAAAACAAATTTTAATGATTTTTATATTGATTTGACGAATCAGGCTAACAGTCGGCGGATTTCTGTTCGTTGTAACTTAACTTCCTCCAATATACTTGTATATGATTTAAATTATAAGATGTGAAATAAGTGCCCACAACGAAGATCTATGTGATTATCTTACTAAATATACCGAGGATAAATTATGAAAAAACTTGAGGGTAGAACTTTTGTTCGCTTGAGCACCTATGTCTTCTCACTTCTAATAATGGTATGTGTTCTATATTGTTTGCTGGGACTGGGAATGCTGAGATATGTTGATCAATCTTACGAAAACATTCCGCGTGCATCTCAGAGAAGTGATGTTAAAGAAAGCTTGAAATATTTTCGGGAAACTGAATCCACTTTGTATGAGATTCCAGTACAATTTCGCCCTAATACTGATTTTGAAAAGGGCTATAACGTTTTTAAATATACATTTCTTTTGAATTATTTTTCATTTTATATTATATATAACACACAAAATAAAATGATAATGAAAATTCCAACTTACGAATAACCAGAGTTAGATATAAAATTATATTCTCCTACACACCCTCGAAATACAGTCTAAAGGTTCAGAGTGAGTGAAGATAGAGTAATGAATGCAAAAATATCGGGCAACAAAGGATTCAAGTGTGGATGCGACACCTACGGGGTCGTGAGGAATCAAGGGGTGGATGTTTACCCGGGTTCTGTGACCCCGGGCTATAGGATGGGTATGCTCCGCATACCTCAGATTTGCTGCACCCCACCGGGGCTATTTTCTCGGTTATGAGTGTTCTGTTGGAAGAACCGATGAAGATGGACGTTTATCTATTAGCGAAGGAAATAATATTCCAAAATAAAAAATAAGATTATTAAAATATTTTTATACAATTATGCAATATGAAAATCTCTAAAACAATATTCTGCCTGGGAGTCGCGATACTCTTTTCCGGCTGTGTCTCACATCATTCTGAGAGTAAAAACTATTCAGCGCCCCATACACGCTCTTTGGATGAGATGAAAATATCAGTCAAAGAATCGAGTATTCCCGAAAAAGACTTTTCGATGAAGAAAACCTATAGAGGAGAGCAACGTATTTTAGCAGAAATGACTAACCGTGGTAAGAAATCCCGACTCTATATACTCAATGGATTTACTGCAGGAGAATCTGATGAGGATGGAGATGGTTTTTTTGAAACTGTGATGATTATGGATGACTCAACAGGTGAGTTCGAGCAATATATCAAAGAAAAGGATGGTTCAGTCAGACCTCTCGAATCCGAGAAACTGCTGGAACTTTATCAAAAAAAATATGAAGCCGATATGCTCCTTCAAAAGATGCTTGATGATGCCAGATAGGGAAAAGTCCCGGGCTATGTGATCGGTATGATCCGCATCCGGTTATCCCTTCCAAAAATCTGTGCGAATCTGCATCATCTGCGGTTAAAAACTGCGCGTCTGCGGAGCCGGACACCTGACGGAAAATGTTGGAAATTTAGGCTGAATATGCTTTGATGGGTCCTTTATGGCAACGATGGTGTTTGACATTGAAACGACTGCTCAGCCGATCGATAACTTCGACGAGGCTCAGCAGGAATATCTCTTTCGCGATGCGGAAAATCAATCCGACGAAGTAGCACACGAGAAGAAACGCCTGGATATTGCCCATTTTTTCGGGTTATGGCCCCTGACCGGGCAGATCGTCTGCATCGGGATGCTTAATCCGCAGACCGGCCGCGGAAAAGCTCTCTATCTGTCGGAGGATTTTGAGGATGAATCTTCCCCGGATGAGGAAATCGAGTATGTCGCTTATCCGGATGAGGCCGAGCTTCTGGCCCATTTTTGGGAATTGGCGCTCAAGTTCGATAGCGTCGTCACGTTTAACGGGCGCAATTTCGATGTTCCTTACCTTTACTTGAGGTCGGCACTGCTCAATATACCGATTACGAGGAAAAACTGGCTCGGCTATCGCTTTTCCTGTACACCGCACTGTGATCTCCTGGAGCAGCTCACCTTTTACGGAGCGGGTGGGCGTACGGGCGCATGCCGTCCCTTTAATCTGGATTTCTACTGCAAAGTTTTCGGAATCCCCTCACCCAAGGCCCAGGGAGTCACCGGCAGTGATGTTTCGCAAATGATACAGGAGGGGCTTTTCCGACAGATTGCCGAATACTGCATCCGCGATGTTCATGCCACGGCTGAGCTCTATAAGATATGGAAAGAGCGGCTTTCTCCTGAGCGATAAGCCGCCCTCAGAGAGCGCAAAAAGTGGGAAGAAGAAATTTTCTAAAAAAACCACTTGCGTTCCATCGCCGCTCCATGCAATTATCTGTGCGGGATTCGTTCGTAATCTTGTTTGAAATCCCGTAAGGACGTAAGGCCGGTTCGGATGAGGTTCTGAAACACCGGTCATTTTTGATTTATACGATATATGTACGCTGTTGTTGAAACTGGCGCCAAGCAATACAAAGTCACCCCCGGTGACACTCTGGAGGTTGAGCGCTTACAAGCTGATCAGGGAAATACGGTTACCTTAGACAGAGTTCTTTTGGTAAATAAAGAAGGTCAGGTGACTGTGGGTATGCCGACCGTGAGCAATGCGAGTGTTGTGGCTGATGTTGTCAAGCACATTCGTGGTGAAAAAGTTACGACTTTCAAGATGAAAAAGCGTAAAGGTTATCACAAAACGCAGGGCCACCGTCAGGAACTGACTGTTCTGAAGATTAAAGAAATTAAAGCATAAAGGAAATTTTACATGGCACATAAAAAAGGTCAAGGCAGTAGCCGCAACGGTCGCGATAGTAATCCAAAGATGCGCGGAATCAAGCGCTTCGGAGGAGAAGAGGTAAAGGCCGGCAGCATTCTTGTGCGCCAGGTTGGAACCAAGCTCCACCCCGGCAAAAACGTCGGAGTGGGACGTGATTGGACGCTTTTTTCACTGATCGAAGGGCGTGTTTCTTTCGACAAGAAAGCCCGCAAGGTCAGCGTTCTTCCTGTGGAAGAGCCGGTAAGCTCCAATTAATCAAAGCAACCGCTTAAGTTTTGTTTTTATAAGAATGCGGCGAGGTCTGTTGTTGCCTCGCCGTTTTTTGGTTTTTCGTTTTCACCCATGTTTATTGATCAGGTTAAGGTTTACGCCCGTGCAGGTCACGGCGGCAAAGGATGCGTCGCATTCCAGCGGGAGGCTTTTCGTCCCAAGGGAGGCCCCAGCGGTGGCAATGGCGGTCGCGGCGGCAGTGTGATTCTCGAGGCCGACGACGATATCAATAATTTGGTCAATCAGTATTACACCCCGCGATTGATCGCCGATAACGGAAAACCCGGTCTGGGCAAAGGAATGGATGGCCCGGCCGGCAAAGACCTCCTGATCAAGGTGCCCTGCGGTACCCTTATCTGGAAGCTGCCTCCGGTGCTTCAGCCCGAAGACATTCCCTTCAGCGAAAACGAAGTGGCCGAACTGAAGCCGAAGCCCCGTCGCCTGGGTGCTGAAATGGCCTGGGAGTATGACCTTTCCAAGAACGCATCCATCGTTCGCTCCGATATTCAGGAGCCTGAAAAGGAGTTCGTCGGCGATCTGCTCAAGAACGGAGATCGTCTCACGCTCTGCAAAGGCGGACGCGGCGGCTTGGGAAACCGAAATTTTGCTACGGCAACGCGCCAGACACCCCGTTTTGCCCAACCGGGAGAAGTGGGACAAGAGGGAGATTACCTCCTGGAGCTGCGTCTGGTGGCTGATGTCGCACTGGTCGGCTTCCCGAATGCGGGTAAATCTACTCTTCTCTCCGCTATTTCGCAGGCTCGCCCCAAAGTGGCAGCCTACCCTTTCACGACGCTTCATCCCAATGTCGGTATTGTCGAGTACCCCGTGGATTACCACCGGATTACTGTCTGCGACGTGCCGGGATTGATCCCGGGAGCACACGAAAATAGGGGACTGGGCCACGCCTTTCTGCGGCATATCCGCCGCTGCAAAGTGATCGTGATCCTCCTCGACATGGCAGGCAGCGAAGGGCGCAAACCGTGGGAAGACTACCGTCAGCTTCTGGACGAGCTCAAATACTACGATGAGGGTCTGCTTGAGCGCCCGCGGATGGTGGTCGCCAACAAGGTGGATGAACCCCAGGCAGCGGATAATCTGAAAGCCTTCAAACGGCATATCCGGAGCACTCCGGTCCTCCCCATTTCTGCGATTTTGGAAGAGGGCGTCCCCACTCTTCTGGATTCTCTGCGTACGGCCGTGGCAGACGCACCAGAGCCCACTCAGCAGCAAACTTCTTCACTTTTGATACCCGAGATCGGGTCCATTTCCCCCCGGAACGAATAAATAAAAAAGCGGCCCTCTTTTTCAAGATCGGCCGCTTTTTTAAAACGCGTTCTATTCTGAATTCCGGTACTTACTTTCTCCGTCCGTCCAGCATCAATCCGACGGTTTCACCCGGACGCAACTTCACTTCTTTAGGAATCTTGAAAGAGACCGGCAAACCCATATCCACCATCTGATCGGTGCCCAGACGAGCCAGGCTGTTGGTGATCGGCTCCAGGAAACGGCCCACATTCTCCACTTCCGTAACAGCCAGGACACGCTGGACCTTCGAATGGGTAACAATCTTGGCCTGCATTCCCGGGAACGGGTCCACCGGGAAAGGCTGGCGCATGTAGGCGACAATCCTCATAGCTTCGGTGGCATTGACCATCATCATCACATATCCCTCGGTAACGGTCTCACCCGCAGAGCACCAGACCCCACTGACCATACCGTCGATGGGAGCACTCAGAACGATGGGATTGGCATCAGAGGGAGCGGAGGCGAGTCTTGCCTCCAGGTCCGCTATCTTCTGGGAAAAATCGCTTCCGACAAAGGCTCCTGCCTGTTCAATTTCGACGCGGAGTTTTTCAACCCCCTCTTCCAAACCGGGAATCACGGCCGAAAGCTCCTCCATTTCTTTCTGCGCAGTGTCGCGTTCTTTCAAGGAGATATCATAAAGCTCCTGGGATACGTAATTCTGTTTGGCGAGCTCCGCATTCCGGACTAAATCTTTCTCGGCCCGCTCCAATTCCACTTTGCTCCGGGCGAGCTCCACTTTCTTGGCGAGCAGGTTTATCCGCAGGGAATAGTAATCGGCCTCGGCTCTGCGCAAGGTGATCTGGGAATCGGAATTGAAACGCGAAGCCAAGAGGTCCAATTCCAGACTAATTCCACTGAGGAGATTGCGGGTATCAGAGGGCTTGATGACGACCAGTGGGTCACCGGCTTTGACTTCATCAAAGCGCTGGGCAACGACCTGCTGGACCACTCCGACCGAGGGACTCGTAACTTGGGCCCGGACAATTTCGACTTCCCCCATCATCGTTGGGGCAATGAGCACGTTAGCCCAAACCCACCAAGTGGCCCCAAGCGCAAGGGCCATGACAACCCAAGGCAGGTAAGCCAATCTGAACTCCTTCCATAACTGGTCCTTAGGAGTTGGTATAGGTTCTAAATGATTCTTCACCGTTAAACTATTGCAAGTAACCGGAGTGCCATGCAGCAAAAAACATGCCAACAAAAAATGAAAACCGGAAACAGCCTCCATGCACGCCTGCACAGAGTCTATGCATTATTCAGGCTTATTGTCCAGAAAAAGTCATAAGGTTTTAAAAGTAATACTGGCTACTTCCGGCCAATTGGTGTAGGCTCAGAACGGTTTCCAGATCGTGGAAACTATCCCCGGATATGAAAGCTAAAATTACCGTCACACCCAAAAAAGCTGTCCTGGATCCTCAGGGCAAAACTGTCCAAACCGCTCTTGAGCACATCGGCTTCACCGGCATTAAGGATGTCCGTATTGGAAAATATATCGAGATCGAACTGGAAGGTACCGATCGCGAAGCCGCTCTCAAGAGTATCAGCCAGGCCAGTCACAAGATTCTCAGCAATCCCGTGATTGAAGATTATTCTGTGGAGATCGAATAGACACCCACTCAAGCTGAATTATGAATTTTTCCGTCCTTCAGTTTCCTGGAAGTAATTGTGACCAGGACTGTGTTCACGTTCTCAAAAACGTTCTGGGCCACAATGCCCGCCTGCTCTGGCATAAAGATACCAGCCTGGGCGACACCGATGCGGTCATTGTCCCGGGAGGTTTCAGCTATGGAGATTATCTGCGCACCGGCGCCATCGCCCGCTACAGCAACATCATGGCCGCTGTGAAGCAGTTTGCCGACCGCGGCGGATTGGTGCTGGGCATCTGCAACGGGTTCCAGATCTTGTGTGAAGCCGGACTCCTGCCCGGAGCGTTGATCCGCAATAAAGGCATCACGTTCCGCTGCGAGTTCGTCTGGCTGCGCACTGGCAACCCGGATACGCCCTTTACCTGCAAAGCCCCGGAAGGAACGCTCCTGAGAATCCCGATCGCCCACGGAGAAGGCTGCTACTTCGCCGACGCTGAAACACTCAAGCAGATGGAGGCAAACGGGCAAATCCTCTGGCGCTATTGCGACCGCCACGGCAACACTACCCCGGAATCCAACCCCAATGGTTCCCTGCTCAATATCGCCGGTATCTGTAACGCTCAGAAAAATGTGGCAGGTCTCATGCCCCACCCCGAGCGTGCCAGCGAAGAAATTCTCTCCGGTCACGATGGCCGCATCCTCCTGGAGAGCATGGTTCAATTCCTCGAAAACCGGAAACGCTCATAACCCTTTACTTCTCATTTTGATTCTCTAACTATGACAAAAGACCCTGCTATTACGCCCGAACTGGTGGCACAACACGGAATCACACCGGAGGAATACGAGAATATCCTCAAAATTCTGGGCAGAGAACCCAACTATACCGAACTGGGCATCTTCTCGGTGATGTGGAGCGAACACTGCTCCTACAAGAACACCAAGCCCTTACTGAAACAATTTCCAACCCGCTCAAAGAAAATCCTGGTCGGTGCCGGCGAAGAAAATGCCGGCATCATCGATATTGGCGATAATCTGGCCATCGCTTTCAAGATGGAGTCGCACAATCACCCCAGCGCAGTCGAACCCTTCCAGGGTGCGGCTACCGGCGTAGGCGGCATCATCCGGGATATTTTCACCATGGGTGCGCGCCCCATCTGCGCCATGAATTCGCTGCGTTTCGGCAATCTCTCTTCGCCGGAAGTCCAGCGTCTTTTCCGCGGTGTGGTAGGCGGCATCGCCCATTACGGCAACTGCTTCGGCATCCCGACAATCGCCGGAGAAGTCTGCTTTGACGATTCTTACGAAGGCAATCCGCTGGTCAACGCCTTTTGCCTGGGTGTCTTGCGCCATGAACAGATCGCCCGCGGTGCTGCCAAGGGTATCGGCAACCCGGTCTTTTATGTCGGGCCCGCAACTGGTCGTGACGGTCTGGCCGGAGCCGCTTTCGCCTCGCAGGATTTAACCGAGGCCTCTGCCGAGCAACAGCGCGGAGCCGTTCAGGTAGGCGACCCCTTCATGGAAAAGCTGGTAATGGAGGCTTGTCTGGAGCTTCTGGCCGCCAAGGATGCGGTCGCCGGCATTCAGGATATGGGAGCCGCCGGGCTTACCTGCTCGACCTGCGAAACGGCTGCCCGTGCCGGCACCGGTATCGAGATCGAGCTCAGCAAAGTTCCTCAGCGCGCCACCGGCATGACTCCTTACGAAATCATGCTGAGCGAATCCCAGGAACGAATGCTCATCATCGTCAATAAGGGACACGAAGCAGAGGTACAGCGTATTTTTGACAAATGGGATCTGCCCTGGTCCGAAATCGGCGTAGTGACAGATACCGGCCACATGGTCGTGAAGAACCACGGCCAGGTCGTCGCCAATATCCCGGCGGCCAAGATCGCCAATGATTCCCCGGTTTATCACCGCGATTCCAAAGAGCCCGCTTACATGCAGGGCGTGCGCGCGTATCGGGTGGATTCACTCTCCGATACAACCAGCCCGGCCAAAGACCTGGAGATGCTCCTGCAAACGCCCACGATCGCTTCCAAGAATTGGGTCTATCGCCAATATGACCACATGGTGCGTGACGGCTCAGTGGTTTGCCCCGGTTCGGATGCAGCCGTGGTCCGCATTAAAGGCGACAGCCTGCCGACGCTCCCCGAGGGAGCTGCGGAATCTGTCCCCGCGGGAATCGAGAAATTTATTGCCCTCTCGGTGGATGGCAACGGTGTTTACGTCTATCTGGATCCTTACGAAGGCAGCAAGACGGTCGTGGCTGAATGCGCACGCAATCTGGCCTGCTCTGGTGCGACTCCGTTGGGCAGCACGGATAATTTGAATTTCGGCAATCCGCATAATCCCGAGCTCTTCTTCCAATTGAAGGAATCGGTGCGTGGATTGGCGGAGGCCTGCGCAGCTTTCAATGCCCCGGTGACCGGCGGCAACGTCAGCCTCTACAACCAGAACCCCATGGGTGCCATCGATCCGACCCCTACCCTCGCATTGGTAGGCCTCATCGAGAAAAAGGAGCACATCACCACTCAGTGGTTCAAAGATGAAGGCGACGTAATTATCCTTCTGGGTGATGCGGTCGATTCTGCCGACCCTAACCTGGGTCTGGGCGGCTCCGCATACCTGATGGCAAAACACGATGTGAAGAATGGTTTACCTCCGCGCTGCGACCTCAAGAAAGAAAAGGCGGTTCAGGATCTGACGCTGGAATGCATCCGCTCGGGCTGGATCAAGAGCGCCCATGATTGCAGCGAAGGGGGTCTGGCCGTTTGCCTGGCCGAAAGCTGTTTCAGTAAAAACTTGGCCTTGAATACAACCGTCTTCAAGGGAGCCAAGATCGATCTCTCCGGCGTGAAATCCTTGCGTCTGGACGCCCTCCTCTTTGGGGAAACTCAGTCCCGTATCGTTGTGAGCACCTCTGCCGACCATGCCGAGCAGGTTCTGGCTAAGGCCCGGGCCGGCTCTGTAACGGCAACCGTGATCGGGAAAGTCACCGGCTGCTGCAAGGCTGCCACACTCGACATCACAACCGCCACCGCTTCAACCCTGAGCTGGAGCATCCCTGCTCTTCACTCGCTCTGGTGGAATGCACTGGCCCAAATCATGGATTAAACCTCGTGAACTTTGATATGAACGAAGCCGCCGGCAATCTGAGTAATCGCTATGTGGTCATTATGGCCGGGGGACGCGGTGAGCGCTTCTGGCCGGTAAGCCGCCAGGCAACTCCAAAGCAATTGATCAAGCTTCTGGGCGCCCGCTCTCTGCTTCAACAGGCGGTGGACCGAGTCCTGCCGGTTGTCGAAGCCGATCATATTTTCATTATCACCAACCGGCAACAGGCCGATGCGGTTCGCCGGCAGTTGCCGGAGTTGCCTGATGATAACATCATCGCTGAACCCGTCGGGCGCGATACCTGCGCAGCCGTGACGCTGGGGGCTGCACTGGTCGCGGCTCGTAATCCGCAGGGCGTCATGGCGGTCCTTTCGGCCGATCATCTGATTCCTACGGTCGAGCTTTTCCGCCAGACCCTCCTGGATGCCTGGTCTGTGGCAGAGGAATCCGAGGCGCTTATTACGCTGGGGATTCAGCCTACTGAACCCTCCACCGGTTTTGGATATATACGGCTCGGGGAAGCTTTTCCCCCGGAAGCGGGCTCCCCTTCCGCGGCTCTGAAAAAGAAAAGCACTCCTTTTTTCAAGGCGCTGGCTTTCGTGGAAAAACCAAACCTGGAAACCGCGGAGAAATACCTGGCCTCGGGCGATTATCGCTGGAATGCCGGAATGTTCCTCTGGTCCTGCGAGACTCTTTTCAAGAACCTGCGCCAGCATCAACCGCTCATGGCCGATGCTTTCCTGCGCTGGAAAGCGGCCGCGAGTGCCTCTACCGATCACTTGAAGCAGACGCTGGAAGAGGATTACCCCGGGATTACGAAAATCTCCATTGATTTCGCCCTCATGGAAAAGGCGCACAATATCCTGGTGGCCGATACCTCCTTCGAATGGGACGACCTGGGCTCCTGGCCTGCGCTCATGCGGCACTTGCAGCACGACGGCTCGGGCAACTGCTCCAATACGCCCTTCATCTGCCTGGATTCGAATGAAAATCTGGTTTTCGACGTCCGCCAGAAACTTTCCCGCACCCCGACGGCTCTCCTGGGCGTTCAGAAATCGCTCGTCGTTTTCACCGATGACGTCACCCTGATCGCTCATCAATCTCAATCGCAGCGGATTAAAGAGCTTTTGGCGAAGATATCCCAATCTCCAGAGTACCAACATCTACTTTAACGAATTTCATGAAAAACCACACGCACATCAAAGAAGAGGTCTGCAAGGCCAATCTCAGGCTCAAAACCGAAGCCCTGGTCGTTCTGACCTGGGGCAACGTCAGTGCCATTGACCGCGATCAGGGCCTGGTCGCCATCAAGCCTTCCGGCGTACCCTATGACAAGCTCAGACCCGAACATATCGTGCTGGTGGATCTGGAAAGCGGTCAACCCGTGGAAGAAGGCTCTCTCAACCCCAGCTCCGATACGCCGACACATCTGGAGCTCTACCGCAGCTTCCCCGGCATCGGCGCCATTGTCCATACGCACAGTCTGCAGGCAACGGTCTGGGCACAGGCCTGCGCGGAAATTCCCGTGTTTGGTACTACCCATGCCGATTACTTCAGCAGCTCCATCCCCTGCACCCGGGTCATGTGGCCTGAAGAGGTTCAGACCGATTACGAACTCAATACGGGCAAGCTCATCGTGGAGTGCTTTAAGGACCTGGACCCCATGCTCTGCCCCGCAGTGCTGGTATCCCATCACGGACCTTTCGTCTGGGGCAAAACCCCGGAGGAAGCCGTGGCCAATGCGGTCGTCCTGGAGCAAGTGGCCTTGATGGCGACCCAAACCAGGCTCATCAAGCCCAATGCCCATTACATTCCCCAGCACCTTCTCAATAAACACTTCTCCCGCAAACACGGCTCAGGCGCCTACTACGGCCAGAAGGAAGGCCCCGGCAGCGAGAAGAGCTAAATAGTCCTGAAAATTTCTTCAGATATTTCCAAATACAGCTTGCTAAGAAAGGCCTCTTCAGATATAGTCTTTTTCGCGTTGGACGCGGGGTGGAGCAGTCGGTAGCTCGTCAGGCTCATAACCTGAAGGTCAGAGGTTCAAGTCCTCTCCCCGCAACCATTTTTTTGTCTTTTTTCACCCATTCACCCCTTGAAAATCAACCACTTACGAATTCTAGCCTCATTTTTGAAATTTTTGTCTTGACTTTTGGGGCGTTTTGTGCAGGTCTGTCTTTTCGTGTCTCAATAGGACACAAATTAGGACACACGAAAGGGGGCACAATCACGGTTTGAACCTTATTTTATGCCCCTTCTTCTGGCTGAAATCATAAAACCATGAGTTTGGAAAATCAGAATTTGAACCATTAAACCTAACAAAAGGAAGAAAAAATGGTTAAAACCATACATAACAAGCTTAAAACCAGTATGTTATTGTGTGTCCTCCAAGCGTGGACACAAATTCGGGACACACGAATTTAATATAAGCCACTGAAAACAAGTTCTTTAAGGTCACTAAACGTTCTTCCGCGGATAAAGAGAGCTCAAAAAATTGTGATTCGTCCTAGAATCGTTTCTGGCGCGTTTTGATTGTTCGGCTGGTATGGGAAGACCTGCCGGAAAAGGAATGATGCACCCCGAAGTGTCCACTCACTAACTTGGCCGCGGCTTTGCCTCTTCTCGCCCTCCCACGGTAGAGACGTTACCTTGCCAGCTACCCCTCCCCCCATAGGGAACCTCTTGACTCAAAACTTCTATATGCCGGTACCCAAACACGCCAAAACCCGCCCACTCATGACTTTTTTTTAAGGGCCTAATCCATAGTCACTTGCAAGGAATTTCAAGAGTTTTGATGGCCGAAGACACTCTAGTGCCTCCGGTGTTGCCATCTGCTAGAAAAAATTTGGACACACTTTTTTTGCCTCAGGTACGAGAACACCGGCCCTCTGGCACTCGGAACCTACTGGGGGGGGCCCTAAAAAGATTCCTTATAGGGGGGTCTTCAAGCCTCGCTCGCGAGCGAGTAGACTTTTGAAGGTTTTGAAGGTAAGGGGTCAAACCTTCAAAACTCCCCTCACCTTCAAAACTAGTTATGAAGGTCATAACAATATGTAAATGAGCTAGTTATCATTAAACCTTCAAAACCTTCATAACCCTCGCGCGCGCGCGCGTGCGCGCGTGTAGACTTTTGGAGTTATGAAGTTTTATAGGATAAGTATATATATATCAATTACTTATGACCTTCATAACTAGTTTTGAAGGTTTTGAAGGTATAGAGGTCAAACCTTCAAAACTCCCCTTAACTTCAAAACCTTCATAACTATGGGGGGGTGTTTTGAAAGTCAGTGAGTCTTCCCCGGCTACACATTTTCATTGGGTGTGAATTTTCGTCTGTATTTTCCATCCACGCTTTCCAGCTCCCCGCTGTCCCTCAGCTCCCGGAGAAGTCTCTCCGCGGTTGTCTGGCTCATGTTGTATTTTTTGCGGCACATATCCCAAAGGTCAGCGGCCTTTATCTCCGCTTTGAAATCTGGAAAGAGGTTGAGAACCATCTCTTCAGTGAATACCTTTGGCCTGCCACCGGTGCCACTATTGCCTCCGGTCGTTTTATATGCGGTAGGGTCTTCATTCGGGGCCAGTTCAAGTAAAGGATAGTCTTCTATCTTCCAGACCTCACTCTCCGGAGTCTGCCCGTCTCTGAGTTTGTATCTGGCAATCAAGTGGTTTTCCTTTTCGTGTGGCGCTAAACTGATATAGGCTTCTCCAATTCTGCCAACCATACCACTCCCTGCCGTTGCTTCTTCGGCCTCGAGGTC
>JALNXY010000054.1 GCA_023230105.1 Verrucomicrobiota bacterium | reverse complement strand
GTCACTGATAGCGAGGAAAGCATTGTAGAAAAATAACGACGGAATCTGGTGCATGTAATTCCGCAACTGCGAATATCCCTCGGAAGCGTCGGTTTCCTCTCGGGAGGGGGATTTCAACTCAATCACGACCACCGGCAGACCATTCAGGAACACGACCATATCCGGACGTTTCTCGCTATTCTCAAAAACCGTCCACTGATTTCCGATAACGAAGCTGTTCCTCTCTACGTTCTTGTAATCCACCAGCGAGACCAGCGCCGAGCGCTGCCCTGAATCATTCTCTGAACGCCCGCTCCTATCGAAATAATTTACCGAGATGCCGTTCTGGAGGTATTCCATGAACTGCTCGTTCTTCTTCACGGGCGAGCCTGCCTCCAAATTCCTCAACTTGATAAGCGCCTCGTCCAAGGCCGCCGGCGGCAGACTCGGGTTCACCCGCGCCAAGCCAGCCTCCAGCTCCTCTTTATAGAGCGGATCGCTGTAATCCCGCGTCACATCGGGACCGTAGACATACCTGTAGCCTAAGGTGTCGCGGAAGAGCTCTATGAGCGCTCCTTCGTAATCCGTTTCTACATAAGACATAAGCTTTCTCTCTTTTTATCGTGATACCCCCTGGGCGCCAAATCTTCAGGATGCCTCAACATCCCCAACCGATAGCTCTCCCGACATTAAACGGGGTAAGAGGGCATCTCGCAGGGCAGCGAGGTTTCGGTTTTCCAGGGAATTTTGTAGTATGATGTTCATAACTGGTGTGGCAAACATAGCAAACTTTCTGACGTTTTCTTTTGTGGGAATATGTAACTCGTAGTTTTCAAGAGTATTTCCAGAAACTCGTTGTCGACCACTACTGCCGTTCATGTTCCCCACAGCATAATTAACAAAATCTGGATAACGTGCCAAAAAGTAAAACATCTCATTGCAATAATCTTTTTTAGAAGAAATTACTATGTACTCCGTAGAACCGAATGCAACTTCTCCTTCATTGAGAAAGTTGATATATGCCGTTTTACCGTTTTGAAGACAGGGTGATATCCGAGCAAAAATGGTATCACCGTTTTTAAATTTCATCCCCCCAGTAAATGATTTTATTTCCCAGTTATTGGGAAATGCCCCTTGGGTAGGTAAATTGGCCATTTCAACATAAGCCGCATTTTGCCCTCGTTTCAACATTCGCGGAGGATTGATTTCAGCAATGTCTGCCAGCACTCCTAAAGGTTCGTCTATGGATTCCTCAATTATTAATCGATCAAACATGGCCTGTGCCATCTGCTCTAAACATTGATTGATCTTTCTGTTATTCTCGATTTTGTCGTCAAGTGAGGAGAGCGTCGCGGCAATCGTACGCTGCTCATCAAATTTGGGCAGTTTAATAGTATAACTTGAAAAAGAACTCTTATTAACGATAGGCACAGCGGTTGAGGTCTTACTGATATGGTTTAGTTTTTTTCCCAATATCAGCATTGCGTAATAAAGAAAGTCAGCATCCACTCCAACGGCAGGAATGATTGAGTTAATCTGCTGGTTAGTGACAGTTTCCCTCGTCGTTATAACAACTTTTCCTAAATCCGATCCGATACAGCTAACGCAGACTGAACGTGGAGGTAAAAGACAATTTTTTACCTCAGATAGTCCTCTTAGTGTTAGTTTCTTAGCTGTCGATTCAACGTGTTTTACATCCATATTATCCGACGGCGTAAGAAACGGTATTGAACCGCCATAGTTTTCTGCTATAGCAGTTTTTGGCGTCTTACCAGTAACGACCTTCCCCAATTCGCCAACACTAACCTCTCGCCATTCAGAAGTCATACCCGATTGCCCTCCAGTCTGTTGAACATTTGGGAGAGTTCGCCCGTCAGGCGCGATAGATCTTTCTGAAGAACATTTTTCCTGCGAATTACTTTCCTTCCGATACATTTCTTTTCCGTATTGGCGGATGTGCTCGAGAAGGTCAGGACTGGTGATAGAGGCGTGGGAAATAAGATCGAATTGATAAGGAAGCGGGGTCTCTTCCAAAAGACTGGCGGTATGCAGAATGTCGGGAAGGCTAAGCTTTTCCCCATAGAGAGCAATATCCACATCGCTATTACTCCGCCCCAATCCCATTGCCCGCGAACCAAAGAGAACGGCCCGTTCAATGGCCGGCACCTGTGCGAACACAGCAGCAATCGTTTTCTGTTCCTCAGTTGTCAGGCCATTACCCATTGAGACGTTTTTTCAGTGTGTTTTCCAATTCAAAAAGCAGGGGCGCATATCGAATCCTGATAGAGCGGATGGAATCCTCTGCCAGTTTTTTATCGTAGGTATGGGAGAAGCGATTGCGTCCCTCCAAGGCCTCGAGCCAGATTTCGGGGTTGCTCAAAATGTCGCTGGCAAAGGCCTGTTTAATGGTTTCTCGGGGTGAATTAACTTCAAAACCCTCATAAAAGAGCAAATCCTTGAGTGTTTTCCAGGCAAGTTCAAAGCTGACCTCGAAGAGCTGAATCAGCCCCGCCTGTTCAAGAATCGTGTACTCGGTTTTATCCAGAGCGCTGCGAAAGTCAACCAGTGACTTTTGAAAATTCTGGAATCGTTGTTTCCATCTAAAATCGGAGTGCATAATAAGTCTTGTTTTCAGTGTCAGATGTCGTAGCCAAGCGTCCCCAGTCTTTTGCGGATTTCGTTCTCGAGTTCTTGGGAACGTTTGAACATTTGGGAGAGTTCACCAGTCAGGCGCGTCATTTTCTCCTCGAAAGGTTCGTCGTCTTCCTCCTGTTCTTCAATACCGACGTAGCGCCCCGGGGTAAGGATGAAATCGTGCCGGGCAATTTCCTCAGTGGCGACGGCGGCGCAGTACCCCTTCTCGTTCTCCAGAGTCCCGTTATCGAAGTTATCGAAAGTCGCTGCGATTTTGGCGATATCCTCCGGGGTAAACTCGCGCAGACGGCGGTTGACCATTGTCCCCATCTTGCGGGCATCGATAAAGAGCGTCTTGCCTTTCTGCTTCTTATTGCGGTTGAGGAACCAGAGCGAAACGGGAATCTGCGTGGTGTAGAAGAGCTGAGTGGGCATGGCGATGATGCCCTCCACGAGGTCATCCTTCACGATGGCGCTCCGGATATCGCCTTCGCCTGAGCTCTGGGAAGAGAGGGAGCCATTAGCGAGCACCATACCGATTTTACCGTACGGGGCCAGGTGATGAATCATATGCTGCATCCAGGCAAAGTTAGCATTGCCCGAGGGCGGCAACCCATACTTCCAGCGCAGGTCATCGTTTAGAGAGCCGTTATTCCAGTCTGAAAGGTTGAAGGGCGGATTGGCGAGGATGAAATCGGCTTTCAAGGTCGGGTGCAGATCATTGTGGAACGTATCGGCATTGTAAGGGCCGAGGTCCGCTTCAATGCCGCGAATGGCGAGATTCATCAGGGCCATTTTGCGGGTGGTCGGGTTGGCCTCCTGGCCGTAGATCGATAAATCCTTGATGTTGCCAGCATGGTGGTTTACGAAGTCTGCCGACTGCACAAACATACCGCCCGAGCCGCAGCAGGGATCGTACACTCTGCCTTTGAAGGGTTTTAAGACTTCGACGAGGGTCCGGACAACGCATGAGGGAGTGTAGAATTCACCGGCGCGTCTTCCTTCCTGCTCGGCGAATTTCGCGAGGCAGTATTCATAAGTTCGGCCCAGGATATCCTTCTCGGTGCCGTGCTCGATCATTCGGATATTGGTGAAGAGGTCGACGACCTCTCCCAGCCTTCTTTTATCCAATTCGTTCCGGCCATAGTTTTTGGGCAGGATATCTTTGAGGCTCCTGTTTTCTTTTTCGATGGCCCGCATGGCCCGGTCAATTATGCCGCCGATATTAAAAAACTCTTCCTTGCCGTTTTCATCGGTAATGGGTCCGGTTTTGTGCGCCCATTCGGAGATGACCTTCCAACGCGCAACCTTGGGAACGTAGAAGACATTTACTTCGAGATAAGCATCCTTATCCTCCACGTCGTCATCCGCGGCGAGGAGTTCCTGATACCGTTCTTCGAATTTATCGGAGATGTATTTCAGGAAAATCAGACCCAGGACAACATGCTTATACTCAGCCGCATCCATGTTCCCGCGCAAAATATCGGCTGCGGACCAGATTTGCTCCTCAAAGCCCAGGCTCGCCGTGTTGTTTCCGTTATTTAGTGCCACAAATATCTTCTCCGTTTAAGTTTCTTAAAAGGCGTTCGATGTGAAATGTAAAATGGTATACCCAATGTCCAAAAAAGTTTGGTGTAAAAGAAGGAATGAGTCAAGAATAAATGAAAAAAACATCCCGGAGCGCTTTGGGGTTAAAAGCGCTCCGGGTTTGTCTGAATTTTCCCATCCGCGGCAGTTGTTCGGAATTTCCGAACAACTGAATATTCCGGGAGGCCGGGAGCAGGAGGCCTTATTTGCGGCGGCTCCGGATAAAGTCGATGAAAGCAGCCGCCTGTTTTTCCAGGTAGGAGCGGCTCGCCCCGAGGTCCAGCTTGCCTTCCTTATCGAGCATCCCCATCGCGTTGGGGATCGTGAGCCGGGGATAGTTCATCACGTCCATGTTTAGGAGGCTGATGAGCGTCACCAAATGATCCTGTGCCAGGCCCGTGCCGCTCATGCCAATCGTGATGCCGCTGAGGGCCGCGGGCTTACCGGCCAGGACCTGCGGCTCGGTTTCGCTGATCTGGCGCGAGAGCCAGTCGATGAGGTTTTTCAATACGCCCGGGAAAAAGTGATTGTACTCGGGAGAGAAGAACCAGAGCCCATCGGCGGCTTTCACCTGAGCGCGAACGCGTTTGATCGAATCAGGCGCCGGGAATTCAATATCCTGATTCATGAAGGGGATATCCTGATATTCGAGAATTTCGAAATCGGCCTTACCCTTGAGCATTTCTTTGGCCGCCAGCGCTAACTGACGGTTATAGGATTCTCTGCGCAGAGAACCGACAACTGCAACGATTTTAATTTGATCCATAGTAGCTTGTGTATTTTGTATTCAGGTTCAGGAGTTCAGGCGCAAATCGGCAGCGCACTCCACGTGGCTTGAGAGGATAGAATGAATGTCATTTGATTATGTCCGTTCTCGGAAACATATCTACTGCGTTTTTTACACTATCGGTAGACGGAAACATATCCATAGGCTTCGCTGTTTTTTGAAAAACT
>JALNXY010000005.1 GCA_023230105.1 Verrucomicrobiota bacterium | reverse complement strand
TCTTGCCCTGAGGATTGAAGGAAGCGCACCTTCTCACAAGCATCAGCAGCATTTGAAATCAATTCCCGGACAAAGACTTCTTTATCGGTGTAAAGAGAATGAATGACGATATCCAGTACTTGTTGAATTTCTGCCTGAAAACTATGTTTTTCCATATTATAAAGTCAATTTGTTTTTTGGATGAAAGAGTTTTCCACCTCTGAGATGGCGGAAGAGGGGAGATTCGAACTCCCGGATGCCTTGCGACATCTCCTGATTTCGAGTCAGGCGCCTTAGTCCACTCAGCCACCCTTCCGTTGGTACGGCCGACAGAGCGGCCGCGACAGATGCTAGCAATTCTGATGTGCCCTGTCCAGAAAAGCCTTTGAAGATTATCGGTTTTACGCTGATTGTTTCAGGAAAAAACGCTTATTGGGGCGAGGAAAGCGGTTTGCAGTTATAGCAGGCGAATAATTGAACTCGCCGGAAGACTCTGCCTCGATATTGAATTTCGTAATAACCCAGATTTTCTACTTTTTCAAAATCGTTCAAAATGCGCTCTGGGGGTGTCGGCTTCGGTTCATCGACTTCGGTCACGAAAACGGCATTTTCACCCACGCGCAGGGTGCGGTAGCTGGGCCAAAAATAGAATTGATTATCCGGTCCGGTGGAATGGAGATAAAAGACAAGCGGGTTTACCGGGGGATTGAGACTCTCACGGGCCAGCGGGATTTCAAAGGAGAGTTGTCCGGTGAGTCCATAGTGGTCCGCGACGATAAAAAACTTGCTTCCGGTTTCGGTCTGGAGTTTCACTCGAACATCGTCGACCTGTTCAGCCAGGGTAGACCAGGCTCTGACTCTGCGAAGGGGATCAAGCTTGGCGGGCAACGTTTGGCCGGATACTTTCTGAATCAGGTTAGAATCGTGCAGCGGAATGACCATGAGTAAGCCGACAATAAAGCCGGCCGTGAAGAGCCTGCGGGTGAGCTTAGGTCTGGAAGCTTCAAGTTTGCCCCAATAGATACCAGCCAAAGCGAAGAGGCTGATGACCGAGGGTGCAATCCAGTTGGGGAGAACCCGTGAGTGGAATGTATAGAGCCAATATGCGGCAAAGAGCGGTCCACCCATGGAAAAAAGATAAAGAGTGAGCATGTCGCGCTTTTTCCAGAAAGCGATGGCAGCCCAGAGCGCCATGAAGAAAAAGACCGGGTTGAGGAGGCCAAGCTCAGCGCCGGTAAAATCGCCAAAATAGCGGAGTGTGAACTTCCAGGCCTTTGCCGTTTCGCCATGCTCAACGACGTGGTGATAAGATATCCAGTCGTTCTGATAATTCCAGATGAGAACGGGCAGTGAAAAAAGGAGAGAGATGCCCAGCGCCAGGTAAATGCCCGGTTTTTTCAATTGTTTTCGGGCAGGTTTGCTCAGCAAAAAGAAAAAGGCCCAGGAAAAGAGAAGAAGCGGCGTGGAGTATTTGCTCAGGAAACCGAAACCGATCCAGATACCTGTCCAAATCCAGGAGGCAAGGGAATCTTCCTGGATAGCCTTCCAGCTGCAAACCAAAACAGCAGTCCAGAAAAGAACCGCCAGCGGATCGACCGTCATCAGGATGGAGCCGACTGCAAGCAGGGGAGCTAACATTCCGGCCAGGACTACAAAAAAGCCGATTCTGGCCCCTACCTGGCGATCCAGGAAGCGTAATAGCAGGAAGGAGGTGATCGCCGAACAGAGCGGAGAAAAGAAGCGTACGCCAAACATCGTATCTCCCCAGAGATGCGTTCCCAACCACTGGGTATAAGCGATCATGAGAGGCTTGCTGAAGTAGGAAAGGGCTAAATACTTTGACCAGACCCACTGATAAGCCTCATCTTCAGAGAGCTCAATCTTACCAGCCCAGAGGTAGACCCATCTGAAAATCAGCATTGCGCCGATGAGGAAATACCCTAGCCAGAGATATTGAGAGTTTGTGTCGGCTTTTTCCTTTGGAGGAGCAGAGAGAGGAGATTGCGGAGATTTATTTTGATTTTTCAAAATTATGAGATCTGGGATGTTTTGGGTTATGAGTGGGAAATATCTCCCGATGACGTTTTTCCAGACGAAATTGCCTCCATAGACGCTTAAGATTCCACAACCAATTCCAATACAGGCTCCTGCAAAGATATCTGAGGGGTAGTGGACTCCGTTGTAAACTCTGGAGATGGCCACGGCTGAAGCGAGCAGCGGCATCCAGATTCTGCTTTTGCGCCAGTAAATCCAGGCAACTGTAGCGCCAACGAACCAGGTTGAAGAGTGGGAAGAGGGCATGCTGCCGCTCCCGCCTTTGCCCAGCCTCAGAATCATGTCATCCGGGGGCAGTGTCATGAAAGGGCGAGGGCGCGCAATCCAATCTTTCAGGTTGGATACGATAAGCTCAGAAAAAAGAAAGCCGAGAACGGTGAGGCAGACGAAGACTCTGCCTTTGGGGCCGCCTTTTATCCAAAGAACAGCGATCAAACATGCCAGGATCGGGTAAAAAAAATCGTTACCTGAAAGAAAGGGGAACAGCCTATCAAGGAACGGATGGGACCAGGATTGGTTTACCCATCTGAAAAGCCCTAGGTCTATTCCATAAAGCCATTGAGTCATTTAATCAGTACTGAATCAGCGAACGTATGGGGACATCTTTTAATTTGGCTGAACCACCCAAGTCGACCAACTCAATAAGAAAAGAGCATCCAACCAGTTTTGCCCCACAACGATGGATGAGCTTGAGGGAAGCCAGTGCCGTTCCGCCGGTGGCCATAAGATCGTCCACCAAAAGGACTTTGCTTCCCGGGTGGAAGGCATCTTGATGGATGGCTAAAGTATCGATCCCGTATTCCAGCTCATAGCTTTCTTCAAAGGTACGCCAGGGAAGTTTATTTTTTTTGCGGATGGGAACGAAAGGCAGGTCGGCTCTGGCTGCGGCAGCCGCACCGAAAATGAAGCCTCGGGAATCGACCCCCGCAATGACATCCACATTATTTTTGGAATATCCTTCCAAAAGCAAATCCAATGAAGCGCCAAAAAGGCGGGCGTTACCCAACAGCGGGGTGACATCACGGAAAATGATGCCCGGCTTGGGAAAGTCAGGGACAGAGCGTATAATATCGCGAATATCTTGTAAAAGTGTGGTTTTATTCATTTTTTCAATTTCTCTTTTTCAATTTCTTCAATCATGACTCGCATTTTAGTGAGTGCGACATTTTGTATTTGCCTGACCCGTTCCCGGGTGACTTTAAATATTCTGCCTACTTCATCCAATGTTTTTTCAGGGCCGCCATCCAGTCCGAATCTGCATCGCAAGATTCCGGCTTCGCGTTCATCCAGAGTGTTCAGGACATCGGTCAACATCTGGCGCATTGTTTTCTGCTCCAGGTGTTGATAGGGAGTGGAAGCGGCGTCATCGCTCACGATCTCGCCCAAGGAGGTATCACCTTCTTCGCCCATGGGAGCATCCAGGGAGACCGTAGGCATGTTCGCCTCCCGGAGCATCGTTACCTTGTGAACCGGTAAATCCAACTCTGCTGCCAAATCTTCATCCTGCGGGTCATGGCCGGTTTCCTGGCGAAACTTATCGATGACCTGGCGCATTTTGGAAATTTTCTCCTTCAGGTGGATGGGGAGGCGGATCGTCTTGGAGTGGTTGGCGATAGCCCTGCGAATATTCTGCTTAATCCACCAGGAGCCATAGGTTGAAAACTTCCCGCCTTTGGCCGGATCGAACTTTGTCACCCCCCGCATGAGTCCCAGGTTTCCCTCGTTAATGAGGTCCAGAAGGGGGAGTCCCAGGCCCTCGTAGTCTCTTGCAATTTTAACAACAAGGCGCAAGTTGGCCTTGATCATTTTTTCGCGGGCCTTGGCATCGCCTTTCTTAATCCTGGCGGCCAGCTCAACCTCTTCTTCGGGAGTCAACAACGAAACTTCTCCCAGTTCCTTCATGTAGAGCCTCAGAGAGGAGTTCCCATCCCAGACGCCTGAACGCCCAGTTTTTTGAACAGTATTCTCTTCCGGAGTAGGTTGTGGAGATTGAGAAAGCTCTGCCCCTTCAAAAACCTCTTCCATATTATTGTGCTGAACGGATACGGGCGAGGATTTTGATTTTACTTTTTCTGTTTTCTTTTTTTGTTCCTTAGCCACTCTTACAAAGAAGCATTGGCAGAACAGTGACGAATCCGGACGTGGAAATCAAGAAAAAACACTCCATCCACAAGGTGAAAGGTAATTCGGAGAGTGAAGTGAAGCTGCGGGCGAACACTAATTTTGCCGAAGGCGCATTTCTATTTTTTGAAAATTTTTAACTGAAGATTAATTGAAAAAATGCGACAAAAATGGTCTGCCTCCGAAAGCGTTGCATCTGAGGTAAAAATGGGCTAGTATAAAGAGCTGATTGCTCAAAAACGAGCAGACTCATTATGACTCCAAGAACCAGTAAATTGCGCCAGAAAAGCCTGGATACGCGCCCTTCAATTTCACACGAGCGGGCTGTTTTGTTGACGGATTTTTACCAGATGAATTATGGCCGGTATTCGCCCCCGGTAATGCGCGCAAAAGCTTTTTATCACCTTTGCAAACATAAGACGGTTTACATTGGTGAAGAGGAGCTGATTGTGGGAGAGCGTGGGCCGAAACCTAAGAACTGTCCCACTTATCCGGAGCTGACCTGTCATCGTGTGGAGGATTTGGAGATTCTGAACAGTCGTCCGAAGGCCTCCTATCAGGTGGAACAGGAAACTTTGAGAATCTACCGGGAAAAGATTATTCCGTACTGGCATGGGCGCTCGATGAGAGACCATATTTTTGAGCAAATGTCCGAGGAGTGGAAGGAGGCTTATGAAGCCGGGATATTCACTGAGTTTATGGAGCAGCGTGCGCCGGGGCATACCGTTTTGGATGGCAAAATTTACCGCAAGGGGATGCTGGATTTCATAGCGGATATCCAAAATGTCCGTGAGAAATTGGATTTGGAAGCTGATCCGGAAGGGCTGAACAAGCTGGAGGCCTTGAAATCGTTTGAAATTTCCTGCAATGCACTGATTCTTTTTGCCGAGCGGCATGCAGCTCTGGCCAGCGAGCTGGCTAATGAGGAAAAATCCCCTGAGCGCAAAATGGAGCTGGAGCTCATCGCCAAGACGTGCCTACGGGTTCCGGCCCACTCGCCCAGAACTTTTTTTGAAGCGCTTCAATACTACTGGTTTTGCCACCTGGCGGTCATCACCGAGCTTAATGGATGGGATTCTTTCAGCCCGGGGAGGCTGGATCAGCATTTATGGCCTTTTTATGAGCGGGAGCTGAAGGCCGGGACGCTGACGCCTGAAAAAGCCCGGGAGCTGCTGGAGTGCTTTTTTATCAAGTTCAACAATCATCCGGCTCCGCCGAAAGTGGGTGTTACGGCCGAGGAGAGCGGAACTTATACCGATTTTGCAAATATAAATCTCGGGGGGCTTCTCCCGGACGGCAAAGATGGGGTGAATGAGCTTTCCTATATGCTTCTGGATATCATCGAGGAGATGCACCTGTTGCAGCCCAGCAGTAATATCCAGCTCTCGGCTCGCAATCCGGATCGTTTCCTGAAACGGGCTTTGCGGGTGCTCGCCAAAGGGTATGGGTTCCCCAGTATTTTCAACGCGGATGCAGTCGTGCAGGAGCAGCTTCGTCAGGGCAAAAACCTGGAAGACGCACGCGAGGGTGGTTGCAGTGGCTGTGTGGAAGTGGGTGCTTTCGGTAAAGAAGCCTACATTCTTACGGGCTATTTTAATATGCCCAAGCTCCTGGATATGGCGCTCCATGAGGGAGTAGACAGGCGCACGGGTAAACGGGTGGGACCCAACACGGGCAAGGTTACCGACTTTAATGATTTCGAAGATATTTTTGAGGCTTGGAAGAATCAGTTTGATCACTTCCTGAAGATCAAGCTTCGCGGCAACATGATTATTGAGCAGCTCTATGCCAACCAGATGCCGGCGCCGTTTTTGAGCGTGTTGACAGATGACTGTATTTCTAAGGGCAAAGACTATAATTCAGGAGGTGCGCGCTACAATAACAGCTATGTCCAGTTTGTAGGGTTGGGGACGATTACGGATTCCTTGAGCGCCATCAAGCAGATGGTTTATGAGGAGCAATCGCTTTCACTGCCTTCACTTCTCCATGCGCTGGATGAGAATTTTGAGGGTGAACTTGATGAACAACCGCAGGAGGTCTTACGGCAAAGACTGCTGAACCATGCCGCAAAGTATGGCAACAATGATGAGCAAGCCGATGAAATGATGAAGCGGGTCTTCAACCATTGTGTGGAATCGGTGGATGGGGTTCCTAATGCGAAAGGGGGCTCTTATCGAGCCGAGATGTTGCCGACGACTTGTCATGTTTATTTTGGGAGCGTGACCGGAGCCACTCCCGATGGCCGTAAAGCGGGACGGCCGCTTTCAGAAGGTATTTCCCCGGTGCAGGGGGCTGACCGCAACGGGCCGACTTCGGTCATTCAAAGCGCGGCCAAGATGGATCATTTAAAGACGGGCGGCACCTTGCTCAACATGAAGCTGACTCCCTCGCTGGTGGGGGATGAGAATGGGATTGATCAGTGGGCGTGTCTGGTGCGTTCCTACTTCAGATTGGATGGACATCATATCCAGTTCAATGTGGTGAGCGCCCAAAGCCTGAGAGAAGCGCTTGAGGACCCCGAAAAGTATCGTGGCCTCATCGTGCGCGTGGCCGGCTACAGCGATTACTTCTGTGATTTGAGCAAGGATTTGCAGCAGGAAATCATCAGCCGCACCGAGCATAAGGCCTTTTAAAAGCAACAGACGCACTTTTCAGGGTGCGTCTATTAACAACGTTTTATTAAGCTGCAGTGAAAGCTGCAGCTTTTTTTAGGCTTTGGCAGGCACCGGTTCCTGAGGAGCAGGAGGTTCTTCTGCGTTCTGATCCATCTGGATGCCATCGAGTTCTTCACCCTGACGGACCAGGCGGGCGCTGTTGAACACAACGATGAGGGAACCGACGTTATGGAGCAACGCAGCCAGAATAGGGTTGATATAACCCCATGAGGCGAAGGTGAGTCCAAAGATGATAAAAAGAGTTCCGAAAAGGAAATTCTGATTGATGATGGAGCGAGTCGAGCGGGAGAGCTTCACCAGGAAGGGCAGACGGCGCAGATCGTTATTCATCAAGGCAATTGTGGCAGAGTGAATAGCGACTTCACTACCGGCGGCGCCCATCGCGATTCCGACATCACCGGCCGCCAAGGCGGGAGCGTCATTGACGCCATCACCCACGACAGCCACTTTGTAGCCGCGTTCGCGCATGAGAGCTACGAAATCGACCTTATCCTGCGGCAGACACTCTGCGATCACCTCTTCGCATCCGATTTCCTTGGCGACGCGTTCGGCTACAGGCCTGCGGTCTCCGGTGACCATGGCGATGCGGCGTACTCCGCTTTGACTCAGGTCGGCGAGAGATTCCTTGGCTTCGGCTCTGGTTTCATCCTGAAGGCCAATCCATCCGATAAACTGGTTGTTGCGTGCCACAAAGAGAATGCTGAAGCCTTCAGACTCGTTCAAATCTACGGATTTGAGGAAGTCGCCGCTCACGCCGTTATCCTTGAGCCATTGAGCACGGCCAATGATTACGGTGTCGTTTTCCACTTTGGCGCTTACGCCTCGGCCAGCGGTTTCCGCAAAATCCGCCGGTTCAATGAGCGATATCTCAGCCTCATTGGCCAGCTGGTTGATCGCCTTGGCGGTCGGGTGGTTGCTGTATTTTTCCGCAGAAGCAGCGACCAGGAGTAATTCCGCCGGGGTGACACCTTCGGCAGGATTCAGTCGGTTGACGATCAGGGTTCCCTGAGTCAAAGTGCCGGTTTTATCAAAAATGAAGGCGTTGATTCGTGCAGCCAACTCGATATCGCCCACGTTTTTGATCAGAATTCCCAAGCGGGCGGCCGCGGAAAGAGCCGCGACCATAGCGCTGGGAGTGGCCAGAATAAAAGCACAGGGGCAAGCAACGATCAGAACAGCGATGACCCGCTCCAAGTCAAAGGTAAAGGCCCAGACCAGGGTTGCAATTACCAGGACCAGGGGGGTGTAGTACTGCATGTATTGATCAATAATGCGCATGATCGGAAGGCGCGTCTTTTCTGCAGCTAAAATCAAATTATGGACCTGGCCCAGGGTGGTATCTTCACCTGCGCGGGAAACACGGATTTCCAGAACGCCGGTGAGGTTTTGAGTGCCGGCAAAAACATCATCACCGGTTTTTTTATCGACCGGTAGAGATTCGCCGGTAACGTTTGCCTGGTTAAAAGAACCCTGTCCGGTCTGGATGACACCGTCAGCGGCGACGTTATCACCGGGTCTGACCCGGATAATGTCACCGATTTTGAGCTCTTTGACGGGGACTTCTTCTTCAGCTCCGCCATTTGAGATGCGCCGGGCCTTAGTGGGAGCCAGCTTAATCAGAGATTCAATGGATTTGCGGGCACCATCGGCTGTGCGCATTTCGATGATTTCACCCAGGAGCATGAAGAAAGCGACGATACCTGCCGTCTGATAATTGCCCGAGGCAAATGCGGCCAGGATCGCCAGGGACACCAGCTCGTTCATGCTCAAAATCTTTCCGCACCAAAGGTTTTTAACCGAGGTCCAGATAATGGGAACACCCATAATCAGGGCTCCCAGCATCGCGCTGGAGGCGGCCAGGACACTTTCTGAGCCATATATACGGTTGAGGACAAAGGAATTGATGATAAATAGAACACCTGCCAGTGTCACCTGGAGGGGGAGCATCGTGTGCTCATGGTCATGAGCGCAGCTACAAGAGGAGCTGTGTTCATGATCAAGCGTGCAGCATTTCTCATGAGAGTGATGCTCGTGCTTATGAGCGGGATGATCCTGGTCGTGCGATTGATGTTTAAATTGCATGTGTCTTAAAAGTCAAAAAGGTTATCTTCTACGGACGGGAGGAGGAGTGGCGGTAGCTGCTGCTGCGGCCTCTTCTTTTTCTTTTTCGCGTTGAGATTTGATCTGTTCCCGATTGAGTTGGAGGCGCAGTTCTCTTTGGATTCCCTCACGCTGAGAGAAATAGAAAGTGTCATCCGCGTTCGTCAGAATGGTCTGCATGGTTTCTGCCATCAGGCGCTCCTTGAAGAGCATCGGATTCATCTCAAAGTAAGGCAACTGCTCCGAAAAAGAATTCGCTTCGGAAGCCATGATTCGAACAATCTGGTTACTACGGGTTACCCCGTCAGCCAGAATGGTAGAGGCTTGACCCTGGGCTGCATTGACGGTTGTGCGGGCGTAGGCTTCGGCCTGATTGACCGTAGTACGGGCTTCCTGCTGGGCGCTGAGCACCAAATCGTAGGAATCACGCACCGAGAGCGGCGGCATCGTTTGCACGTCAATCGTTTCGATGCTGATTCCCAGGCGATGATCGGTGACTAATTGATAAACCCTCTGACGCACGGCTTCATTGAAGGCAATCTGATCTCTGTAGATGGCCTCTTCGGCAGTGTGATGGGTGGCGGCAAAGAAAATCGCGTTGTCCAGAATGCTTTGGAGCAAGTTGGTGGGGTTTGAAAAACCGAACTCGTAATCCAGCGCGGTGTTGGGGTTGAGCCGATATTTCATGGTCGCCTTGGTATGGATGACGTTGCCATCAGAAGAGATGACATACCCCTCAATGCCGGGGCGCAGAAAAGGTGTAGGGTCAGGCAACTGCCTTGCAACTTCCATTTCGGGGGTTGTCGGGAACCATCCGGTTGAAGAGACAACGGTGCGGCTTTGCCCGACAGAAATCCGGACGATTTCATCAATGGGGTAAGGGAAGGCCCAGTGGAGGCCCGGTTTCAATATTTGGGCTTCGCCTACGCCCACGGGTTTCCCGAATCTGAGTTTTACAGCAATTTCATCGGGCTGAACCGTGAAGGTAAGGCTATAGAGAAATGCGACAGCCAAGCCCACAATCAGGAATTTTACAATTTTAAAGCCGCTATCCAAGGCCTCGTTCAAAGCACGGGCGCCGGCGTCATCGGGTGCCTGCGGAATCGCAGAGACACTCTTATGTCGGCCCGAGCGGCCTTTCTTTAACTCTTGGATGCTTTTTTCCAGTTTATCGCTCATCGTAATTGAACGGTTCTCTAATTTTTAGGTTCGGTTGTGACGGAGAGGGTGTCGTTGGTCCCTACAGATTTGAGCAGGTTGAAAGGAGTTGTCTGTGAGTCCAGGACCAATGTTGTACGGTTCTTGAGAGAGGTCTCCAACGCATTTCGGCGGAAGTTAAAGATCGCCAAGTCAGGGTTCCTTTCTAAAACCTTGTAGTATTTGGAGGCTTCGGCTTCGGCCTGGCCGGCTATCTCGATCGCGCGCGCATTGGCTTCTGCCAGGATTTTGTTGGCTTCATTATCAGCTCGGGAGCGGATGATGCGGGCCTCTTTTTCACCTTCTGCCTGGAATTGTTTCACACGGGTTTCACGCTCCGCACGCATACGGTCCATAACCTTGGTGGTGATACTTTCGGGCAAGCCCAGCTGCTTGATTCTTACAAAATCGACCTCGATGCCATAGCTGGCCAAGGATTTTTCCTTAACCTGGGAGAGAATGGATTCTTCAATGAAATCAAACTTCGTACCCGATTCATTGGTGGAAATAATCTCAGAGAAGAGTCTCTGACCGATAACGGCGTTTTTGGAGTTGCGGATCATCGGCTCCAAGGCGGCTTCGGCCTTGAGTTTATCTCCGTTGAGGCTTTCCAGGTAAAGCTGGGGATTGACCACTTTCCAGCCACTGAAAACCGTGATCAGAATGTTGATAGCGTCTTTGGTTGAGGTCTGTTCAAAAACGCGCTCAAAGTTCTGAATGCGATTATCGAAGCGGTGGATTTTTTGGATGGGCCAAGGCATACGCCAGTAGAGACCCGGGTCGGTGATGCTGCGGGAGTATTTACCGAAAGTGGTGACAACAACGATGTCGGTCTGACGTACTTGAAAAGCAAACATCATCAGAGCGAAAATAAGTGCCAGCACAAATCCGGTCACCAGGCTGATAGCATTACGATTTTTCATATTATTTAAAATGATTACAGATAAAAGTTAAAGGTATATATACTGATTCAATTGATGCTCAATATTTATTTCGTTTCATCCACATTCAAGTCGCGGAAGAGATCCTTGTTCAAACGGTCCTCAAGGTTCAACCAGATGGTTTCCTGTGTGTTGGTGCTTCCCAGTACGAACTTGCGTGTGTCCTGGGTGGCTTTCGCGATTGTTTCCAGGTAAGAGCGCTGTGTGTAGACAGAAGGTGAGGCTTTCCAGGCTATTTCCTGGTTTTCGAAGCTCTTGGCCTGTGCGTAAGCGATGTTGGTTTTGCTTTGTCCCAGGCTATCGGCAGAGAGGACAATGTTGGTGGCCTCAGCATGTGAGCTGGGAACCTTCGCCAGTGCGTAAGACTCGCCTTTGAGGATACTCACCTCTTTTTCCTGCAGTGAACCAATAACAGCTTCCCAGGCATCCGCGACTTTGATGGGCGGGTGGATGCCTTCCAAACCGACAAAGGTGATCTCGACACCGAGGTCTTCGACGTTTTTTTGGATACGTACCTTGATTTCTTCAGCCGCTTTCAGACGTCCCTCGGCCATAATTTCTTCCAGGTCAACGTTAATAAGGTAGCGGATCACTTCCCGATTTGCGGCGTTATTAAGTAGGACTTCGGAATTTTCATTCTTCAAGAGCCAGGATTTTACGTCCTTAATCCGGTACTGGACGGGGATATTGACCGAGAGCAGGTTGACGGGGACCGCCTGATCTGAGCTCGAATCCAGGAGCGTCGTAACGTCCTTACTGGCGACAAGCATGTTGAATTCTTCTTTGTAGTGCTGACGGGTCCAGAGAATTATTTCACGCTCTAACTGGCGCTTCACATCATCCTCAAAACCTACGTAAAGCGTGTGAATTTCGCGGCTGGGGTAGCGATACACTTTGTCAATGGGCCAAGGATATTTCAGATGAAACCCGCTCTGCAGGATTTCTTTGCCAGGAACCGGTTTGCCAAAACGCTCAAGGAGCGCTTCCTCCTGAGGAGAAATAACGACGATCGAAGAGCTGAGGAAGAGGAGCGTCAACTGAGCCAATACAATCCAGGCCAGAGTTCTTTCAAGCAGACGGTAGAACCAGGTCTCGGAAACTTTGAAGCCGAATTGGTAATCGAGAGCTTCTGCTGCAGTGCGAATCAGACCATCGGGCTGACCCAGGAGGCCAATCAGGCGGCTTTCGTAGAGGACACGGCCCATCTGACCGCGCTGGCGCGGACGGTAGACTTCCATGACCAGTCCTAAAATGGTTTCGATGGAGACTACCGCAAGGAAGATGATTAGTATCTGAGCAACGATTTTATCTGTTCCCGGATATCCAAACCAGGTGAAGGCTTCCACCAGGGTACTGAAAAGAGCCAGAACCGAGCCCAGCATCAGATAGCTGGCTCCGGCCTGCAGAATGCGCTGGTGAGAGATGCGGGAGAGGCCGGCAGCGTAGCGGCCCACGATAAAGAGGAGCAAGCCGGTTACGCCCAGGAGAGCCATGACGAGAAGAGAATTCCCGGGGATGATGGGGCCCAGTTCGGGTAATTTTCTCCAGAGATACCAGGCTACAATGCCCTGAGTGACGGCCAGAATCGTTGCAAAGGCCGGGACGAAATACTTTTCAAACTGCTCACGTGCGCGTCGGGCAGGGTAGAGTTCGGTATCGGTGCTGAAGAGAGCAGAATCGCCGGCATTCCTTTTGAGCTCGCTCACTTCCAGACGTTCATTCCATTCGCGAACACCCAGGCGCATCTGGAAATAATTCACGCACCCAACCACAAAACCCATGGCTACGAACACTCCGCCGACAAGAACGGTGAGTGAGCCACTATAAACCGCCATCCAACTAAAGCAACCTCCTACCAGAAGGAGGGTTGCCAGGTTGATCAGGCCGATTCTTTCAACACTTTTTTCCATAAATCTTAAAGTAAACTATTCATCCTGATTTCGAGGGAGCTTTTAATTGAGCTCACGATTATCGAACATGCAGAATCCCAAAGAAACCACAGCGGCCATGAAGCAGAGCATGTAGCTGAAAGCGTGAGCCACGTAGGCCCAGGGGATTCCGTTTTCATTTTCAATGGCATCAGCGAGCCAGAAATTTTGCCAATTAGGGATGAGAGTATAAAGCAAAGAGCCTATCCAGGAGCCGGCTTCAGCCATTCTGCCAAAAAGATAATCGGACATGAGCCCGAGCATCAGGACAAGGATGCAGATGGTCAGAGTCGCCAGCATATCCATGCGGGTCGAGCAGGTGACGGCCAAAGAGGCGATGAGCCACAGCATGAAAAGAATGCACACTACCGCAGGAAAAAGGCTCCAATCTACTCCGGCGGCGAATTGCTGGAGCTGAAACTCCTGATCGAAAAAGTTGATTACGACGAACGCCAGCGTAAGGATAACTGTCAGAGAGCCGACAGTATTAGACACAAAGTTTTTTTCCAGAAAATAGTTCATGAAAGCAGCGATACCAAAAGCGAGCGCCATGCTGCCATAAAAGATATTTGAAGCCACACGGTCCGCGTCACCATAAGCATCATAACCCATGCGGCTGGCCAGAAGGATGGAAAGGAGGTTGATGTATACCATCACAGTAAGGCCGGAACAGACACCTATAAGCTTACCCAGTAGAAAGGAGACACGGCCTACCGGTTTTGAAAGAACAGCCAGAGCGGTTCCCCCTTTCAATTCATCCGTAAGGGAGGAGGTCGCAGCCAGTACTGCCGCAAAAAGTCCGGAGAGCAAGAGAACGGCCATCGTGCCGGTCTTAACCAACTTTACATCCTCACCCAGGCCAAAGTACGGGGTAATGGAAAGGAAGACAATAAAGACACTGGAGGTGCTCATCAGGATCAGAAAAATAGGCTGCCTGAGAAGCTCCATGAAGCTATTTTTTGCGATACTTAACGTCTCTCTCATCTATCGTCTATGAAAGCCAATGAAGGGCCGAAATTCATCAACGGCCAGAAAGGTATTCTAAAACTTGCGCAAAATCAACCTTTTTTGACAACAACCACCCCCTCCTGGATAAGCGGAAAATAGAGGTCACACAGACTGCCCCCATTCTCCATGATCAGGAGAAATGGGGTGGGGATAATTCGTAAAAGAGCATCCCCACCCAAAGTCTAACTTCGTGAGCAATGTAGCCCCAAAATGGCGGTGTGTCAAATGCAAAACTGAGTTTGCAAAATTTTTTTAGGCGACTCGGATGACACTAGGAGGCCGGTTGGTGTGGCGTGGCTTTTTGACCCATCGCCTTGCGGATATTCCAATGGTTTTGCTCCAGCGCATCCTGTGAGTGCTGGCGGGACCAGCCTGTCAGCTGAGATAAAATACGGATTGCGCGATCTCTCAGTTTGTCATTACTGGCCCGAACATCCACCATGAGGTTGCTGATGACTTTGCCGGTTTGGACCATGCTGATTGTGGTGATCATATTTAAGATCAGCTTGGTAGCGGTCCCGGATTTCATGCGGGTCGAGCCGGTTAGGATCTCCGGTCCGGTGGGGACTGCCAGGACGATATCGGGTTCGTTTTGGGGATTCGGATCAGGTTTGCGGTTGGGATTGAAGCAGAGCAGAGCCGTGAAAGCCCCTATTTTTTTGGATTCCGAGAGAACTCCCAGGACAAAGGGCGTCGTGCCGCTGGCGGCTATGCCGATGACGACATCTCCGGGGCGAATTCCCCTGAAAAGAGCAGTCCGGGTGCCTTCAAGGAAGGAATCTTCGGCACCTTCTGCCGCCCGCCAGAGAGCTTCCCGTCCGCCGGCTATAATTCCCTGGACTAAGTCGTAGCTCACACCAAAAGTGGGAGGACACTCGCTGGCGTCGAGTACGCCCAGGCGCCCGCTGGTTCCGGCCCCCGCATAGAAGAGGCGCCCCTCTTTTTGAAAAGCATCTGAGACCTTCCGAATGAGATTGGCTATGCGCGGCTTTTGAGATTGGATGGCTTGCTGAGTGTATTGCTCCTCATCAATCATGAGCTGAATAGCGTCTTCGATTTCGAGCTCATCCAGGTGCATGGAGCGAGGGTTGCGCTGCTCGGTAAGAGAGTTTGCAGCCGGGGAAGCGGGTATGGCTTCTGAAGTTTTTGTGGTTTCGGAGAGTGAGGCCAGTGATCCTTGAGGTAAAAATTGGAGGGCTTTCTTCACGACACCCCAGGCGCTTTCAACCTGCAGAAGCTCAATCGGAGAATGAGGGTATTTCTTACGTATATTCTCTGAAACCCATTTACGGTAAAGAGCGCTTTTTTTCAGTAAGCCTCCCGAGAGAATGAAGAAAGGGGTCTCTGCGGAGGTTGAAACCTGAGAAGCACAAACCAGGGCATCGGATGCCAGATTGATTGCAGCCTCTCTCAATATCCTTTCGGAGACAGGGCACCCGCTTTCAGCGCTTTGGCAAACGACCTGGGCCAGCCGGGCGATTTCCCGCTTGGAGGCTTCGAGCGACCATTGAATCCAATCGGCAGGAGAGTTCAGAAGTTGGAAGGAAAGGATTTTCTCTCCCAGAGTGGGGAATTTTTGTGTTTGATCCCAGAGTGTCAGGCATGATCTGAGAGCTTGAAGACCTATCTGATATGCGCTCCCGCGGTCACCCAAAAGGTGGCCCCATCCTCCGGATTTATAGGAAAGGTCATGGAATGGGTTTTCGGCATAGCAGCAGCTGCCTGTTCCGCAAAGGACGAGGACCGGGAAATGATCGGCAGGGAGCTCTGCCGCAAAGAGGGGAGATTGGAGGTCACTGTAAACTCCGGAAAAAGCTGTGCCAAAGATTGATTGACCCAGAGTGAGTACCCGCTTTTTATCGGCATCATTGACGGCCCCGGCCATCGCAGCGCAGATGCTTTGAGAAGGGGGCAGGTCGCTGCCGGCTTTCAGTATCTCCCGGAAAAGCTGGAGAAGAGACTGATCATCCAGGAGCCGGACATTTCCGCAGCCAAACTCCATTTTTCGTAGGAGAACGCCCGTCTCATCAGCCCAAAGGGCTACGGTATGAGTACCGCCTCCTTCAATTCCGAGAACGGTCCGGGAGGAGCCATTATCCAATATCTCGTGATTCGTTGTCACAGTTTGACCTTCAGACGGTTTTATCCGCGCCAGGCTAGTGAGCCATGCTACTCGAGCCCCTTTGAAGGGACAAGAGCAAAGAGTTGATAAAAAGTAGCAGAAGGCGATTTCCCATTTTACTTTTTAACAAAAAACGGCTATATTGCAGCGGTATGCCTGAGCGAAGCGATTCTGTTGATTATAAAGTCTGGGCCGTGGATAACGTTGTATATGGTCCAGTGGACTTTGGTACTCTGGAAACTTGGGTACAGGATGAACGAGTAGCCGAAGACACGTGGGTATACCAGATCAGTAAAGATATCTGGTTTAAAGCGAGTGATTTTCCTCAATTCCGGGTTTACTTCAGTGAAGAAGATGATGAAGATGAGGAAACAAGATTGGAGAGCAAGACTCACACGGTGAGTATGGGAACCCTGAAGCGGATTAAACTCTTCGGCCTTCTGGATGACAGTCAGTTGAAGCAGTTGGGGGATTTCCTCGAGTATAAAAAGTATCCTCCCTATTCGCTGGTGGTGAAGAATGCGACGCCTTCAGACCGAATGTACTTTGTGATTGAAGGGGAGGTGCGGGTCAGAATTAATGTGGAGGGTCGTGAGTGCATCCTGTCGACTCTCACTACTGGAGATTTTTTTGGTGAGCATTGTCTTTTTGACCAAGCGCCGCGTTCCGCCGATGTGATGACAAATGTGGAGTCTGAACTTTACTGCCTGAGTGTGGCCAATTTCCAGAGAATGGCCACTGAAAGACCCTCATTGGCGACCAGTTTGCTCCTGGCCATCGGCAAGACAATGGTTGTGAGGATCCGTGCAAACAATAAAAAGTTGGAAAGTATGATGCAGGTTTGGAGGTCATTCCGAAAGTAAGAATAGAATTTATACGAGAAGACTGGGAAAAAGAGAACAAATGAATAAGCTCTTTGTGGTGGTGTGCAATAGAGAAAACCACTTGATTTGAGGGCAGAGAGAAGGAAAAGGGCATGAATAAGCTACCGGGTAAATCGGGATACAGAGGACGATTGATCGTTGTGGAGGGAGTGGACGGATCGGGCAAGAGTACGCAAATTCAACTTTTGCGCCGTTGGCTTGAATCGCAGCGATTGAAAGTTTTTTTCAGTCAATGGAACTCTTCTGAGTTGGTTAAGAGCGCCACGAGCAAGGGCAAGAAAAAGGAGCTACTGACGCCGACGACATTCAGTTTAATTCACGCCACCGATTTTGCCGACCGCTATGATCGGCAGCTGGCCCCGATGTTGAAAGCCGGCTACATCGTTTTGTGTGACCGCTATGTTTATACGGCTTTCGTCCGGGATACGGTGCGTGGCTGCGACCCGGCCTGGGTACGTGAGCTCTATAGTTTTGCGGTGATGCCGGATCTGACTTTTTTGTTCAAGGCCGATCTGGAAGTTTCGTTGGAGCGTATTCTCTCAGGAAGACCGGAGCTGAAGTTTTTTGAGGCTGGCATGGATTTGAAGCTGGCGCCCACACGCGAAGAGAGCTTCAGAATATTCCAAGGCAGGATGTTGGATAAATATATGGAACTCACTCAAGAATTCGGCTTCACCGTGATTGATGCCAATCTCACCATCGAGGAACAGCAATCGCAAGTGAGAAAGCTATTGATCAGCCAGTTGGACCTGGAGAAATTTGCTTTGCCTAAATAAAGCGACAAGAGGGAAGAGGGATGAAAACAGGTACAAGAAATCTGAAAAGGAAACCGCAGGAGATAAAACAGGGCGCAGACAACAACCCTCAGGGTTCGCCCACTCCTCCGAAAAGAGCCAGGTCCAGATACAGAAGCTATACGAATATCTTGTCCCTGGCCCCTTCCGAAAGGAAGTTTTACGGGGCCGGTATTCCCGGTGTGGATTTGCAGGGATTGAAGGGCAAGTTGATCGTGGTCGAAGGTGCCGATGGTTCAGGGCGCTCTACTCAGATAGCCAAGTTAGTAAACTGGCTTGAAGACAGTGGTCATGCTACGGTGCAAGTCGGCTTGCATGGGTCGACCCTGGTAAGCGAAGAGCTGGAACAGGCGAAAACGGGCAATGTTCTGAGCCACAGAACGATGAGCCTTTTTTATGCAACCGATTTTGCTGATCAGCTCGAGAACGTCATTCTTCCGGCCTTACGTTCAGGGCGGATGGTTCTGGCCGATCGCTATATTTATACTTTGATGGCTCGTGACCTGGTTCGCGGCATGGACGAAAAATGGGTGAGGACCCTCTATGGGATCGCGCTGGAGCCGGATGCGGTGTTCTATCTTAATGTTTCTTCGGAAAAACTGATTGAGCGGAATTTTCTCAAAAACCGGACATTGGATTATTGGGAAAGCGGGATAGACCTGGGGTTGAGCCAGGATTGGTTTGAGAGCTTTTCTCTTTTCCAGAAATTAATGATGGAGCAGTACCATAAGTTGCAAAAGATTTTTTCTTTTACGATTGTGGATGCGAATCACAGCGTGGAGGTTGTTTACAATATTCTCAGAAAAGAAATTGAGAACTTGATCTCTGTAAAGAAAAAATAAAATCTAGTATATATTTTAAAAAATGTCAGAAGAACAATCTAAAGAACACTACTATCTTGGAGTGGATTTGGGTGGAGCAAAAATACTGGCTGGGGTATTTGGAGCAGATTTAAGGCTTCTGGGAAAAAATAAAATACGGACCAAACCGGAACGCGGTTTTGAAGAGGTCGTTCAGAGGATATCGCGTTGTGTTTTGGAGTTGGTTGATGATTTTGATATTAAGCCCGAGCAGATGCGTGGACTGGGTATCGGGGCTCCCGGATCTATTGCGCCGGACGGGGATGTTATTTTTGCCGGGAATCTTAAATGGGAGAATGTTCCGCTCAAAAAGAAGCTGGAAGAGAGGCTGAGAATTCCCGTTTTTATTGAAAACGATTGCAATATCGCCGCGTTGGGAATCTACCATAAAGAGCTCAAAGGAGTTCCGGAAAACATGGTGGGAATTTTCCTGGGAACAGGCGTGGGAGCCGGTTTGATTCTGAATCGCCAGCTCTATCGCGGGTCGCATTTGACGGCCGGAGAGATTGGGCATACGGTCCTGGACGTCAACGGAGAAAAGTGCAACTGCGGGAACCGGGGGTGTTTTGAGCTCTTTGCGAGCCGCAGCGCTATCTTCCGAAAAATCGATAAAGCCATTCAAGAGGGGGAGAAATCGCTTCTGGCGACGATGAGCGATGGGAAACTGGAAGATTTGCGCAGCGGAGACCTTTTGAAAGCAATGAACCGGGGCGATAAATGTGTGGCCAAAGTAGTGGATGAAGCTGCTGAATATACCGGTATTGCCGTGGCTAACGTGGTGAACCTCCTGAATCCGGATGTCATCGTCCTGGGCGGTGGGATCATAGATGCTCTGGAAGAACGAATGATGCCGATTATAGAGCGGGTGTCCCACGAGCACGCATTTCCCGGAACGGAAAATTCGTTTAAAGTGCAGTCTTCCAAATTGGGGGATGATGCGGGGATTACGGGGGCGGCCGTACTGGCCAAACAAAAGCTGGAAGGAAGAGTTTTCTAAATAGTCTTCCGATTTTTCGAAATCACGGGATGGATTTATAAATAAAGAAGCCTTCGAGTTTACGTGGTGAATTCGAAGGCTTCTTTGATTACTGTGACAGGGCCGCTCTTCTTTGGCCCTCGCAGGCGGCTTCTGAGCCGGGCCTTTTCAAACGAGGCATCCACCTCCTTTTTTCAGGATGCCGTAAGGTTTAAGCTTTAAGCCGTCACTTCGATTTTACGGGGCTTGGCTGTCGCCATCTTGGGGAGTGTTACCCTCAGGACGCCCGCATTCATCGTCGCTTTAATATTTTCCAAATCGACATCAGACCCCAGTTCGAAGGCGCGCTGATAGTCGCGCTGCAAGCTTTCGCAGTGGATGAGTGACCAATCCGAGGGGATTTCGCCCACTCTTCCGGTCAAGGTCAGCACGTTGCCTTCCAAGCTTATTTGCACGTTTTCCTTGCTGACTCCGGGCATATCCAGTTCCAACTCCACATTGTCTCCATTTTGGTAGATGTCTGCTCTGGGGATCCTGAACACCCTGTCCGTTTTCGGTGCGGGTGAGCAGTCGCAGTTTTGAGCGACGCTGGAGGTTACATTCACATTCTTTTCCAAGTTCTTGTTTGACATAGTCTTAATCCTTTCTTTCTTAAATTGTTTATTCGCAAGAAACACAAATTTGTTTTGGCTGCGGCTTTTCAGCACGCGGCACCCGAACCGTCAGCACGCCATCTTTGTATTCTGCCGTGACTTTATCCACTTGAGCCCCCTCAGGTAAGGTGATTGTTCCATGGTAGCGGCTCTGAGAGCGTTCTCTGCGGAAGTATTTGGACTGAGCTTCATCGCTCTTTTCGCTTTTACGCTCCGCGTCGATGGTGAGGACGTTATCCTTCACATTGACAGAGATTTGCTCGGGAGCTACTCCCGGGATACTGCTTCTGAAGATCAGGTCGTTCCCCTCTGTGTAGAGGTTGGTGGAAAGACCTTCATCTTCCAGTGCTGGGTTAGCTCTGAACCCATTGAATGGCAACCCGAAGAGCTTGTTGATTTCAAGTCCGAGCTTATCAAACGAATTGAAGAGGTCGAACTCGTTCCAGTCATTCATGTTTTGTCTCGTTATTAACATAGTCTTTCCTTTCTCTTATCTAAACTTTTTCCATTTATTTAGGACTGAGTGTTTCTCACTCACGTCCTCGCCAGCCTCCCGGCCGGCACTCGACAAGTAATGAGCTTAAAGTGTGCCAGAGGGTGTTATTATGTATTTTAACATCTTGAAAGAGAATTGGATAAAGTGAAAGCAGATGGGAAAAATCGGGTGGCAAGGAACAGAAAAACGGAGCGAAAAAGAGACAATATGGCCCAATTTTAGAGACAAATATTTTCAGCGCGAGGATAGTGCTATTTTGTCTCATTTTAAAAAATCTCTTTGTTTGGCCCGTATTTGTAGTACCTTCTTTCGGCGTATGGATATTGCATATTCTTACCTTCCCTATCTCATGGCAGCGATGGGGAGTTTTTTTATTGGGTTATCCAAAGCCGGTTTCGGAGGCGGGCTCGGGATGCTGTCGACGCCGCTTTGCGTGGTGGCGTTCGGTCCTAAGGCTGTGGGAATATTGCTTCCGCTTCTCTGCGTTGGGGATGTGTTCAGTCTGTATTTTTACTGGAAGAAATGGGAGGTGAAGAATTTCTGGCTTCTATTTCCGGGTATTCTGGTTGGCGTCGTAATAGGGGTGCAGCTATTTGGCCGTTTTACGGCGTCCCACTTGAATTTTCTGATCGGTTTTCTTGCTTTGACTTTTGTCGTTTTTCAGATTGCGCGCAAGTATATTGCTGAACATGCGAAGGCTTTTACGCCTTCGTATAAGAGCGGTGTGCCCTATGGTTTTTTTGCCGGTTTGACCTCCACTTTCGCGCACGGAGCGGGGCCGGTGGTGACGATGTTCCTCTTGCCACAGAAAATGAGCAAAGAGATTTACATGGGGACGACCATCTTTATTTTTTCTTTTATCAATGCTTTTAAGCTTCCCTTTTTCTGTATTGACCAAAGCATTATCAATCTTCCCTTTTTTGCGCCCAAGGCCATTATTACGGCTGAAACATTGAAGATAGGTTTGTACTGTCTGCCTCTGGTACCCTTGGGAGTCTGGATTGGTGTTTGGCTGAACCGGAAGTTCAGCGACGCCCATTTCTTTAAAATAATCTACGTTCTCATCGCCGTAGCGGGCGCAGACCTGATTTGGAATTCCCATTTTTGGGAATGGAAATGGCTTTAAGGAGAAGGTGACTCTTTTTTAGAGTTCTTTCCAACGAAAATCGGGTTTTTCAACGTGGAAGGAGATTCTGTTTTGGAGGCTGGCGGGGGTGTAAACAGAATAATCGAGAGGTCCCTGGCTGTAGACGCCCCCTAATTTGCGGGCGATACGGTGATACATTTTGATCAGCGGTTTTGCTTTTCGAAATAACCATGGCGCCTTCTCTGCCATTTTTTTGCGCTCCGGAATGGCGCGAGTATCGTTGCTGAGGTTTTTGCCCGTAATCGTAAAAGCTGAAGTATATTCCGGGAAAATAGCCATACGTACTTTTCGGTTCAGCGCTCGGCAGATCAGCTCGGCATCGCCCAGGACACGATAGTCAGTATCGAAGTAGAGGCTGTGTTTTTCAATTGCTTGTCTGCGATAGAACGTCGCACAGGTCAGGGTGGCCAGGTGAGAGATTTGTGTATGAAGGAGGGTAGGCAGAAGTGTTTTCCTGTAGCAGAGTAGGTTTCCCCCCGGATTCAAGACCAGTACGTAGGCGAAAGCGATTTCCACTTCGGGATGAGTTTCAAAAAATCGGGATGCGGCAGAGAGGGCTCCCGGCAGAAGTTGTTCATCGCAGTTGAGTTGGAGGAAGATATCGCCTCGGGCCCGTTTAAAGCCTCGATTAATGGCATCATACATGCCCCGGTCTTTCTCCTGAATATAATGTACCTGGGGGAATTGCTGGCAGAGCTGTGCCGTGCCGTCGGAAGAGCCTCCATCCTGGATAATATGTTCTAAATCAACCTGCTGCTGATCGCGTACGGATCGAATGCAGGAGTCTATCCAAGGCATCCCATTAAATACGGGAGTGATGATGGAAAACTTCATTTTTCAATAAACACGGCCGCATCCAGTCGGGACTGGTTGATGCCTTATTTAAATATCTTCTACGGGCTCTTTCAAAGTCCTCTTACCCAGTACCCACCTTGAGGCAGGGATGCTGCTGGGTTTGGGGAGAAGTGGCAGTTCGGACTCCGTTTCCACAGAGCTTTCCACTTCAAGTTCTTCTTCTTCAGCAACCCAAGGCTTTGTTCGCGGGGCTCCGTTAATAGCCAGGCTCAGCCCCAGGATTCCCGCGAAGGTTGCTAAATCCGAGGCTACAGCTCCGAAGAAAAACCAGAAATAGATTATACGGGCAGAGAAAAGAGCCAACATGCCCTGGTTAAACAGGTAAAGGTCCGGGTCGCCATTTTTAAACTGAAGATACAACATTCTGATGCCAAGTATGTTGATTAGAGAAAAAGCGATAATTCCCCAGATACCCAAGGGAATAGCGATGGAGAGGGGGCCGCTGTGATAGTCACCGGTAATGATGGCAAAGTCTTCGGATTGCATGAATCCGCGTTTTGTGGATTCTTCTGCCAAATAGACATCTGATGAATCGTAGACAAAGCCCTTGCCCAAAAGGAGATAGTCGCCTACTTGAGGCCAGAGAACAGACCAAATTTTCAACCGCCATTCAATTGAGGCATCTGCATCAGCTTTTGCTGCTAAATCGATTTTCAATCCCGGCACAAAGCTCAAGCTGCGCTGAAAAGAGACAGGCAACTCTTTGGCAAAAGGATAGAGGAGGGATGCGCTGATGACAAGGGCGGCCAGGCTCAGCCAGAGATACTTGGTACGGAAAAGGCCTTCAAACCAGAACTGGAAGATAAAGATGAGGAGATAAAGAATGACGGTGGAGCGAAAACCTCCATACATACTGCCGGCAATAATCAGGATCAAGGTTATCAATCGCAACGGGCGTGTGATGTCGAAAATTCCTCGTATTCCGTAGCGGATCATCATGTAAAAATAGACACCCATCAGAGCAAAACCGACACCGCCATAGCGGCGCACTTCGGTGCTGAGGAAGTCTGCCTGGGCCTGTCCGATGGCGTAATCTACGGGCACAAAGAGATAGAGGAACCAAAACTTATCGCCCAGTTCATAAATCACATTGCTAAGGGTAAGGGTCAAAGTCATGAAGAAAAACAGAGCCACACAGAGCAAAGCGCGCTGCTTGGGGATCCGGACCGAGCTCAGGGCAAAGTAGCCCATTACGGCAATGATGATGTAGGCAAACGCTTTACCCCCGTACATGTTGCTACCGAGTGCTTTCATGCCCAAGCCACCCCGTAAAAAGCCAGTCATGATCGCCACTGCCGCCAAAGACAACATGGCAAAGGAGAGCGGCCTATAAGTCACGAGGGATTGCCGGTATACAATTCGGGCCAGCATGGTCATGCCGAGGCTGAAGGCCGCGACTAAATACCATACCTTGGGCAAACCGGGAAGGAAGCCGAGCGTAAAAGCAGCATTCCAGGAAGCGACCAGCACCAGGTGGTGATGGGTCATCATAATGGGGAACAACATGATGCCCAAAAGGAGTGCAATGAGCATGTATCCGCCTGTACCAGAGGGGGTACCTATGAAATATCCCATCAGCAAAACCGCCGGGATCATGATCCCGTAGGTCACCAATGTTCGATGAAAATTTAGACTATCCACAATTTTGTATCGGTCCGGTCGGGCTCCTATCAGTGAGAATAACAGACTTGCAACCAGGTCTTATTCCTCTGAGCCAACGGCTGGGAAAGACTATCCTTTTTCCGACGAGAATTAAAGTTTTTTATCATTCTTTAAGGTCTCGGGAGGTTTCACTGCTTGATGCGAATCTCGTACCACATGGTTTCTGTATCACCGACGGATTGGATGAGAGCATTACCCTCTTTTTCACGCACTTCGCATTTTTTAGCAGGATTGCCCTTGGTATCAAGAGCAAATACTTCAACGCGGGAAGCCTGGACGGGCAATGTGATTTCAAAGGGAACGCACTCGGTGCGTACTGGAGAAGAGCCCCACTGGTCGCTCACGGAATTTTTCTTTTCGTTGGTCCACTTCATTCCGGTGTTTTCCGTCTGCCCCGTGGCTATGAGTAGTGCATGAGCAGGTGAGGAGAAGTTTTCACCTTCTAGAAGGGTGATTGCAATTGTGCTCCAGCCCAGGTTGGTTTTGCCGGGGCGAATCGTGACATCGCCCAGTGCGACTTCTTTTTCGTCGGTGAAACCGATGAGAGCTTTAGTTTTGGGTGTATTAATCTGAATTTGGCTGCTTTGGCCGGCAGTGGGGATTTCCCAGAGGAGTTCGCCCGTATCGGATTTGATCAATGTACCTTCGATTTTTTCGGGAGCTTTCGCATGGGTAACCCCTTTCGGGTTTTCACCAAGGCTCATGCTCACCCGTTTTTGAAGCGCATAGCGGTCGCTCAAGCCCAAGTGGCGTGCGGTAGCCAGATTCCAGGAACCGGCTTTGAGCAGGGTTTCCAATTCCGTTTCAGGGTCCATCCCCAAGACGATTTCCTCTTGAGAGGTTTTGACATCGCCTCTGCGGAAGAGGTGAGAGGCCAGAATCATATTTGCCATTTGTGTCGGGTGGCCTGACATGGCAAAGAAGTTGGCGATCTTCCCCATATCGGCGGTTCCATTGCCGGTGCCGTAGTCAAAGAACCAGAATCCATCCCAATCCTGCAATGCGGCATAAGCTCCCATAATAAGGGGAGCTTCCGAATTGTAGGAGTTAGGAGAGGGGTGCTGATACTCAGTGCAAAAGAAGGGTTTGCCTTTTACTCTCTGGAGAGCGCAAGAGGTGAAGGTGTTTTCGAAATTGCCTGTCATGGAGATATTTTCCACAATCCAGTTGCGGCTATCCCAGTCTGCCCCGGGAAACTGAGGGTGTTGCCAATACCCGTGAGAATCAAGAATATCCATCTGCGCCTGAACGCTGGCCGGGCTGTTGGCCAGAATGGTTCCGAAGATTAGCCCCTGATATCCACATTCTTCTCTAAGATGTTTGCAGAGAGACTGGTAGTAGCGATTTTCCAGGCTAAGTAAAAACTTAATCCAATCCTCTTGGGCTGTCTGGGGGGCCGGCTTGTCACTGCGGAAGTGGATGCTGGGAATGTTACCTTCCTTGAGCGATGCGTTTTTGGGCAAGTCGCCCAGAATACCTCCATCCATCAGGTGCACATCGGAAATCCAGACAGTGCATTGCTGATTCGCAAAGCCGCCCCAGACCGGGCGGAAATTGTCTTCCGTAGATGTGGCAACGTAAGTGAAAGAAAAATGCTGCCATTTATCGGCGTTCAGGGAGACGCTTTGGCTCAGCCCGACATTGCTGTAAGTTTTACCTTCCTGAGAGGCGTTGAGGTCAAGTTTCAGGTTCTTATTTGCCTTGGCCCAAAAGGAGATGGTTTTGAGCTGTCCGGCTTTTTGGCTCATCTGAGACTGTTTAAGCTGAATATGCCAAGCAAGATCGGCCGGCTGAGTGACTTTGATTTTGAGGGCTTTGACGCCCTCGGTATGGCCCTGATCCAAGGAGAGCTCCGCTTTGCCGGAATGATTTTCCAGCATCCATGGATGGATGTTCAGAGAGCCCTCTTTTATTGAAGATTCAGAAAAATCGGCATTTTTTAGAAGGTTGGGTCCCAGGGGGATTTCTTGAGCCCCCCATTTTTGACGAAGCTCTTCGGCAGAGGTGTAACGCTTTCTCAGCCATTCATTCCAACGGGTTTGGATCTGCGCCTTAAAGACAGGGGGCATTTGATCCAGAACGCCCTCTTTCCACTTTTGCAGAATGCCGTTTTCATTGAGAATTTCTACAAAGGCAACGACTGGGTCTTGGACCATGGGGAGTCCCGTGTAGGGATTTACCGGGCTGAGAATCTGAGAAGCATATTCTTTTTGAAGCTCTAAGGCGTGATCGTTAAAAAAGCCCAAAATATGCCGCGTTTTCCAGTCCAGCGCATTTAAATCCTCCGGGAATCCGTCATTCACTTTGAACGTGCGGGAGACCAGAAGGTTCATATCAACATAAATGCCGTTGGTTTTGAGCTGAGAAATGAAGTAATGAAAGTCATCCAGGCGCTTTGTGTTGACGTGGCATGAATCCCCGCTGCTGTAATCCAGAAGAGCATTACACCAGTCATTATCCACATGGTGGAAGCGCACAGCATTGACGCCAAATTTTGCCAGCCTCCCCGCTACCTGGGGAGCCATTTCACGCGGCGGCATTCCGGCTTCAAAGGTCATGTTCATGCCGACAAAGCGAATCCGAGGATCGGTATCGGAGGCTTCGGTAGCGGAGCTCAGCACCAGGTGACCGGAAGGGGAGACCCGGACCCACTCCGCGGTGATGGGGGAATTGAGACCCGCGGCACTGACAACCGTTTTGGATGTGTCATCCCAAGGGAGAATAAAAGGAACTAATTCTGTGGCCGCCAGGGCGTTTTGAGCGGGGAAAGGGATTGCGAAAGCCAGTAGGATCGGGGCAAGGGAGGCCATTTTCGGAGAAAAACTCCTTGAAGATATTTTCTTCCAACATCTTTCTAACGTTCTTTTCATCACGTCCGGAAGTATCGGAAATCCCGGTCGGGCTCTCAAGCCTATTCTAGCTGAAAAGACTAATGAATTTTGAGAATTCCCAAAACCAGGAACGTCAGACCCAAGATGGCTCGGGCCCCGGCCAGTGCTTTCAAGCGCAGGGTAGAGGCAGAAATCCAATTCAGGAGATCGCGCATTTTCCAGGGAGTGGCAGTGAACCAGATTCCAAAGAAAACCAACACGGTTGCTGCACTGGGGAAAAGTACAGCCCAAGAGCTGTCTGCATAACGGGCTGTGTCGTAAATCAGTTTAGCGACTAAAAAGAGAAAAATTGAATAGGAACGTACTGCCAGAAAATCTCTTACGTAAAGTCCGACACCTATAGCCAGAACGATAAAAAGAACGAACATCGGCTTCTTCATTTGGGCGAAGTCGGTGATATCCTCATTTTGGAAGTGCCAGAGGAACCAGACTGAGCTTATGACCAGGAAGAGATAACCCCAAGGCAGGGAGCGAGGGAAGGCCAAGAGGAAGCGTTTGCATGTCTCGGGCTTTGCAAAGACAAAAGCCGAAGAGCCCAGCAGCAGGATTCCCAGGATAACTGAGAGAGTAGAGAGCGTTATCATTTAATTATCTTCCGTTTCAATCGGTTCGCCATAGAGAGAGTACTGGCCGGCACGGACAATCCGAAATTTCCGGATAGTTCCCACCCAGGCAGAAGGGCCCTCAAAGAGAACGATCTTATTGCATCGGCTTCTGCCCTGCAAGCGATTTACGTTGCGGCGGCTTAGTCCTTCCACCAGAACATCCAGAGTCTCGCCTACTTTGTGCTGATAAGCTTCCTGGGCGATTTCGTTAACGAGTGCAAGAAGTCTGGCGTGCCTTTCTTCTCGTATTTCCATGGGAACCTGCTCAGGCATTTCTGTTGCCGGAGTGTGCTGGCGTGGAGAATATTTGAAAATAAAAGCGTTATCAAATCGGGCTGTGCGAACAAGGTTCATAGTTTCCTGGAAGTCCTCTTCTGTTTCACCGGGAAAGCCGACAATGATATCCGTGACCAATCCAATGGAGGGGCGGACAGACCGAAGTTGAGAGAGGATTTCAAGGAAGCGCTCGGTGGTGTAGCCGCGGCGCATGGCTTTCAAAATTCTATTGCTTCCACTTTGGAGGGGGATATGAGCACTCTCACAGAGTTTGTTCAGTCGGCTATAGGCTTCAACAAGGTCCAGTCCATAGCCTTTGGGGTGAGGCGACGTGAAGCGGATGCGTTCCAATCCTTCAATCTTCTCCACCTCCTCCAACAGTTGAACGAAGGGAGAAAGTCCCTCGGGCGAAGCCGAGATCAGGCGCTTGCCATAGCTGGTGACAATCTGGCCCAGCAGGGTTACCTCTTTGACGCCATTTTGGGCCAAAGAGCGGCATTCATCGACGATATCAGCAATGGGACGGCTGAATTCTTTGCCTCTTGTTTCGGGGACGATGCAATAGGTGCAGTGTTGATCGCATCCGTGCATGATATTGACAAATGCGGAAACAAGGGGGAACTCAGAACCTTCCTGAAGGAGACTATGATCTTTGAGGAAAACCGGAGGCGCGTCCATCTCTCCACAATCTGCAATTTTTTCCCTTTCACCTTTGAGGAGCATATCGAGATACTCAGGCAGTTTATGGCTGCAGTGGGTTCCCAAGACGAGCTTTAGGCCGGGGATTTCTTCAAGTAACTTTTCGCCATGAGCCTGGGCCATACAGCCCAAGAAGCCAAACAGCGGTTTTCGGGGCTGTTGGCCGGACTTGCCTATCAGCATCCTCATTTTGTTCAAAGCTTTTTGCTCTGCGCCGTCACGTACACTGCAGGTATTGATGAGGATGACGTCGGCAGATTGCTCTGAATCTGTGATCAGATACCCTTGAGACGAGAGACGTGAGGCCAAGGCCTCCGAATCGCGCTTATTCATTTGGCATCCGAAGGTCTTTATATGAACCGAATGCATTGTATATAGATTAATGAGAAGCACAGGTTGTTTGGAACCGGGCTCCTTATGAGAAGATGTCAGTCCTGCGACTCGGGGGAGAGCCTAGTTTGCAGGTCGTAAGGGGTCAAGTGTTTTTGTTGTAGTTGGAATGAGTGAAAAACGAGATTTCAGGCGCTTGGAAGTCGCCAGAAAGAAGGTCAAGATTTTTGTGGACGAGCCACCCCGGGGCTGTTAGAATCCCCAGCGCCATGAGGGTACTTTATCTGAATGGGCCTAACTTGAACATGCTTGGTGTCCGCGAACCAACGATTTATGGCAAGGCTACGTTGGGTGATGTTGAGCGGGAGGTCAAGGAAAGGGCGTCTCAGTCTGGCATTGAGGTAGAGTTCCGTCAGAGCAATCACGAAGGCGAGCTGGTAGATTGGATTCACCAGGCGCGAGGAAGAAGTGATGCGATTGTTCTGAATGCTGGCGCTTATACTCATACAAGCATAGCCCTGCGTGATGCTATCAGCAGCGCGGGCGTGCCTACAGTGGAGATTCACCTGTCGAATGTTTATTCGCGGGAGGAGTTTCGACACAAGTCCCGTATTGCTCCTGTTTGTGCGGGGGTTATTTGTGGGTTCGGTGTGGGTAGCTACCTACTGGCCTTGGAGGCAGTGGCACGATTTACCAAGAATGTGGTCGCTAAACCCTGAGCGGAGCGATGAATAATCGCCGGGGTGTTTAAATTTTGGACATAAAAGACATCAAGTCGCTGATTGAATTAATGAAGCTCAACTCTCTATCGGAGTTCGAACTGGAGAATGAGGGCTTCAAAGTAAAACTGAAGCGTGCCATTGGCCGTGCTGATGTGGAGGTGGAGGAAGAATTCACTGATGCTCCGCGCATGGCGGCACGAGCGGGGCGCAAAGGCTCTTCCCGGGTTCCTAATTCCAAGGAAGAAGAGGAGGATGCTGTCGAGGCTTCAATGCTTATTGAGGTCAAGGCGCCTATGGTCGGGACTTTTTATCAGTCACCCTCTCCGGACTCAGCCCCTTTTGTGGAGCCCGGCACTCAAGTGAATCCGGATACAGTCATTTGTATTGTGGAGGCAATGAAAGTGATGAATGAAATCAAGGCTGAGGTCCGAGGTACGGTTGTTGAAGTGTCTGCTACGAATGGCAAGCCGGTCGAATTCGGACAAGTTCTTTTCAGAATCAAGCCCAATTAGATAGAGACTCTTTTCTTCTTTTTCTTTCTTCATCGAATCCTATGTTTGAGAAAATCTTGATTGCAAACCGCGGCGAGATTGCGGTACGTGTTATTCGCACCTGCAAAGAGATGAATATTCGCACGGTTGCGGTCTACTCCGAAGCGGATGCCAACTCCATGCATGTCCAGCTGGCTGATGAAGCGGTTTGTATTGGCAAAGCACCCGTTTCAGAGAGTTACCTGAGGATTGACCGCATTATCAGCGCAGCGGAGATTACCGATGTGGATGCGATACATCCGGGATATGGTCTTCTTTCGGAGAATGCTCACTTTGCGGACGTCTGCGAGAACTGCAATATCAAGTTTATAGGACCGAGCTCCGAGGCGATGAATGCGCTGGAGGACAAGGCTGTGAGCCGGCTTCTGGCCAAGAAGGCCGGAGTCCCTACGCCTCCGGGCTCTGACGGGATTGTGGATAACCGGGAGGATGCTTTGGATGTTGCCCGAAAAATAGGTTATCCGGTGATGATCAAGGCAGTGGCCGGCGGTGGCGGCTGCGGTATGCGCGTGGCGCATAATGATATTTCTCTTGTAAACAATTTTCATGCGGCCAAAACGGAGGCTGAAAAAGCGTTCGGCAACGGCGGCGTCTATATCGAAAAGTTCATTGAAGTCTCTCACCATGTCGAGTTTCAGATATTGGCGGACAATAAGGGCAATGTCGTTCACTTGGGAGAACGTGATTGCTCGATTCAGCGCAGGAACCAGAAACTGATCGAAGAAACGCCCTCGCCGCTGATTCTCACCAGGTTCAAAGATTTGCGTAAAAAGATGAGCCGGGCCGCTATCGCAGTTGCAAAGGCGGCGCGGTATACGAATGCGGGAACGGTTGAATTTATTGTAGACGAGAAGGGGGTATTTTACTTTCTGGAGATGAATAAGCGCATTCAGGTGGAGCATCCGATTACTGAAGAAGTGACCGGAGTCGACATCGTGCGCGAGCAGATCGCCATCGCGGCGGGCAAGCCCTTAAGCATCAAGGGAGATATGGCGCCCCAAGGTCATGCCATTGAATGCCGGATTAACGCAGAAGATCCCACGGCCAATTTCCGTCCCTGTCCCGGGACGATTCGAATGCTTTATACCCCCGGTGGACGTGGTGTTCGTTTTGACAGTCATATTTACGCCGGCTATACGATTCCTCCTTATTACGACTCATTGCTGGGTAAGCTCATTGTCAGGGGCAAGGATCGTGGAGATGCCATTGAGAGGATGTCCCGCGCTTTAAGCGAGCTGATGATCAATGACGTTAAGACAACAGCGAATTTTCAGCAGAAGATTTTGAACAATCAGCAATTTCGTCGAGGCAACTATGCCACGAACTTTGTGGAAAAACTGCTGCAAGAGCCGACCGAGAAAGTTTAGAGAGTCTCGGTTTAGTTTAGGTTTTATTTTCGAAATTTTTTTAGACGGTTTACCCTTAACGGAGTAGACCGTTTTTTCATTTGAGGGGGCGATTTCAGCGCTTTTTACCCAGTCTCCAAAGAGCTGAGAGCAGGACAATCGAGGAGCTTAAGAGGACGATCACGGCTCCACTGGGGAGGTCCGTCCAAGCAGAGATTAGAAAGCCGCCTAACCCACTGACCATTCCAAAAAAGGCTGAAAGGAGAATGCAGCGAGCGGCACCACGGGTGAGCTGAAATGCGGCGGCGGCCGGGTTTGTCACGAGGCTATAAACCATTAATCCACCCACGGATTGAAGCGAGACGGTAAAGACCAATGCCGTCAGAAGAAGAAATCCGCCCCAAATGGCTCCTGTTCGGATTCCGGAAGCGGTGGCTATTTCCCGGGAGAATAGGATAGCCTGCAATTCTTTGTAGAAAACCAGGATGAAGAGCGCCAGGAGAGCTCCCACGCAGAGCATAATCCAGACATCAGACCAGCGGCAAAAGGCGATGCTGCCCCAAAGAAGGGTGCGTACGTCTCCATCGGTGCGGCCCATGATGCTAAAGAGGCCCAGTCCGAGAAAGGCCAATCCCATCGTGGCGGAAAAGAGAACGCTCATCATCACGTTATCATCCATCTTTATCCACCGTGGATTGGTTATCCCAAGGAGGAGACTGGTTAAACCCGAAGTGAACAGAGCAGGAAGCATCAGCCACTGGCCCTCAAGCCCAAAAAGAGCGGCGAAGACAGCTCCGGCCAAGGCTGCGTGTGCAACGCAGATACCGATAAAGGGAATCCTCATACCTACCACAAAGGCACCCAAAGTCCCGCAAGTAGTTCCGGAAAGAAACCCGCACAGAAGGGCTGGGAGCCACAGGAGGAGTGAATTGTATGAGGTGAAGAAATCCATTAACGTTAGAGTGTGGAGGTTGAAGGAATGGGGGAGGGAATGGCAAAGTAGCGGCCATTACTGTGAGAGAGGCTCATTTGGCATCCGTAGAGTTCTTGAATTCGCCGGGGGGTGAAAACCTCTTCCAAAGGACCATCGGCTTGCAGTTTTCCCTCGTTGATCAATACGACACGTTTGCAGCATGCGGGGACTGTTTCCAGCTCGTGGCAGACCAAGATGAAGGTCATTCGGGTCCTCCGGTAGAGTGCCTGGATAGTCTGAATAATTTGTTCTCTCCAGCCCATATCCAGGTTCGCAGTAGGTTCATCCAGAAGAAGGAGCCTTGGATTTTGGGCCATCGCGCGGGCGATCATGACTTTGCGCTGTTCACCGCCGGAAATTTCGCTCAGACACCGTCCGGCCAGGCCGGCAATGCCGAGCTCTTCAAGCCAATGGTCTACGGACTGCCAGTCCTCGGGCCGGAGTTTTTTGAAGAGACCTATTGTTGCTGAGCGGCCAGTGGCAACGGCCTCGCGCACGGTCAGGGGGAACTCACCCGCCACCAGTGATTGCTGCGGAATATAGCCCACCTGGCGGCGTAATTGGTGGAGGAGTTTCTGGTTGAGCGGACTCAAAGTCTGCCCAAAAAGCTGAATTGTTCCTCCCGTTTGTTTTAAAATCATTCCCAGGAGAAGTTTCAAAAACGTCGTTTTTCCGGCTCCGTTGGGTCCCATGAGAGCGCAGATTTCGCCTTCCTGAAGGGTGAAGGAATCTACAGAAAGAACATCCCTCTTTCCGAGGGTGACTTTGATGTTCGATAAATGAACGACGGGAACGGGGTGTTGGGCTTGAGTTGTCACACGGCAGAGAGTATCTGGGCCAGATTCTTTTTTAAGAGTTCGTCGAAAGGATGGTCTCCTGTGATCTGCGGGAAGTTACCGAAAACGACAACGGGAACTTTCATTTTTTCAGAAAGCAGGTCTGCCACCCGGCGGCCTTCAGCCTCGTTGGCAACAATGAGCGATATGTTTGCCGAGGTTCCTTTTTCAAACGATTCGAGGAGATCGTTAATTGTGAAGTGGTCTGAATTGCTGAAGGTGGCCGGAACGCTCAAGCCGAGCCATTCGCAAAAAAATTTCTGATGAGGACTCGCAAGAACAGGAGTGCCGTTTAGTTTTTTGGATTTGATCTGTTCTTGGACTTCTTCTGTCAGCAGAGCTATGCGGGATTGGAGCGCTTCCAATTTTGTGTTGAGAGTCTCGGGGGGAATCCAACCTTCGTCCAGGAATATTTTGCCTATTTGCCGACAGATACTGAGATAGGTTTCAGGTTTACATAGGCCCGGTTCATCGGGAATGACCTTAATTTTTTTACTTTCACCTTGGGCGACTCCCCGGATTTTTGAATCGAGAGAGGATTGAAATCCAAACCGGACTACGATCGGGCATTGTTTGATGAGCAAGGCCTGGCTTGGCTGAATGTCGAAATGGCCCGGGCAGGTCCCCGGTTCGCTCAATCGGGCGACAAGAAGATTCTCAGCATCGAGAAATTCTCGAGCCGCGCTTTCGAAGGTGGAGGTTGTCACCAGGATAGCTCTGCCATGCTCAGGGAACTGCTGAGCGTTTCTTTGGCAGCCCGGAGATAGGACACAGAGAAGACCAAAAAGGAGAAGATAAACGAATTTCATAGGGTTCAGGGGCTCTTAATCCACTGGCCGTTTTTTTGGAGTCCCTGCATCAGGACTCCGCCACCGCCAGTGCGTTTATACCAGCTCTCTGAAGTAAGAGGTGCCTTGGCGTGTTGGCTTTCACTGCTGCCGGGGCGAGGGCCCATACTCCAAACGACCCATTTGACGGGTGAATTATCCAAGGAGGCATAGTACTTGCCCGTCTGGCTCTGAGAGACCGGGAAATCATCCGGAACCCAAACCTGATAGTCCGTACCGGGCGATTCATTGAGAAGACAGGGGCCCGGGGTGGCATACTTATAAGTGTGGCCCCGGTTGAAGAGGTCCTCCATGTGTGCCGCCATTCCAGGCTTATCACTGCGCGGGAGATAGCCGCCCTCAGAAAGTTCAGTGGGCAGTTCACACCAATGGGTGGACATGTCCGTGTTGCAATTAATACGGACGGGCGGCGCCGCGCCTTCATGATCATCGGAATACATCAGGAGTGCCAAGGATACCTGGTTCAGGTCTCCCCGGACACGCAGCGCCACAGCCTGCTCCCTGGCGCGTGATAAGGCCGGAAGAATCAATCCTGCCAGGATGGCGATGATGGCAATAACAACCAAGAGCTCAATCAGCGTAAAGGCTGACTGAGCCGGGTGTTTCTTCTGTTGAATTTCGTTAAGACTCAACTCGGTTTATTTGTTTTTTCTCAGTCTGTAAAAAGTTTGTTTCTGGGAGAATTCTATTTTGACCTTATAGGTTCCCTCTTCAAAGATGGGCATTACTTCAACGGCACTCCAAGAACCATCAGGAGTGGATGCGCTTTCCAATACCCAATCGCTGCTTTCAGCAGTCCACAGTATCATACCATTGGAAGCGTCTATATACAACTGTGGGGAGGTCGATCCAGCAATTACTTCTTGGATGAAAAGCTCATAGCCAGTACTCCCCAAGGTGGAAGAGCCAGACTCCTGATTGATGATTCCGATAGCATCAAATACTCCATTGGGGGCAGCACCCAAATCTCTGCGAGGATGGCGGAGGGCGAAAAAGTGGTTATTACCATCTGTGACTTTGATATTACCGCGTTTGGACCAAGTTTCTTCCGGGTTCCATCCTTCAGCGTTCACTATCTGGAGGCCATTGATTCTGACCCTCGTTCCCTGGTAGTGTTCGCCGCCTGTCTGGCGAGTCTGGTCGAAAATATTCAACTGAGCGTTTTCGCCGCTATAGTCCGGCAGGACCAGTTCGCTCAGCGTAATGAGCTCCGGAGCAGGCAGACCATAGTCGGCCTCAAGGAGGCGGATATCGAATTTGTTTTCCAGGGCTTTGCTGTGAGCTTCGTTGATATTACGTTTTCCGCCGTAAGCCAGGGATTTGCGGGCTGTAACTTCAACGAGGTCACCGGGCGCAAAGGCAACTCCTGACTCAGGGTCTGTTGTTACGCGCAAAAGGTTTTCAAGCCAGTCTTCATTGGAATAGCTCATGTCCTCGTTGCGTATCCAGGGCTGATTACCGTAATTCTGGCCTAACCAGAGAGCCGTTCCGCCAAAATCTCCCTCATCCACAGCCTGGATGAATATCTGCCATTCTGCACCCATCTTGCCGGAGTTGGCGCCGTTATCCCACGGAAGAAAGTTGGGAGTCGGATCCAGCACTTCATCCAGAGTAGTAGTGATAACGCCACGAATGGTAAAGGGGAAGCTTTCGACCCAAGCACTCGCACCGGTTTCATTGACAGATTGCAGGTTTGAATGCGTTTCGGCTTGGGCGATCCCTACTCCAGATAGAACCGTCAAGCATGCTAGCAAGGTGCACTTATAGAAAAAGCACTTTGTTATTAACCCGTTTTTTTTCATTTTACAACTTTAGATAGATTGCTATTCAGGCCTCTTGACGTCCTCTCAAGAGAGGGACTATCATGACCAACGCCACTGTGTCACCTGAAACAGTGTTATGCAAGTGAAAAATCGTATTACTGAAATTGAGCTATAAATTTTGAAGATGGAAAAAAAAGTCAGACATGAGGGGGAGAGTCCGGGGGCAGATCCTCGAATTGCTTTTTTCGATGGACATGCAGCCCGTTGGAAGGAGATGAATCCCGATCCGGAGAGTACGTTAAAACGATTTGACGCGATGAAGGAGGAATTGGCATTGGCTCCGGGGTGCCATGTACTGGAGTTGGGCTGCGGTCCCGGCCAGTATACCGCTTGGCTTTGTCAGCAGGTTCACCCGGGCCGTGTCACGGCGACCGATTTTTCGCCGGGGATGATTGCAGAAGCTTGCAAACAAGTGAGTTTATCAGCGGAATTTATGGTATCGGATATTTGCCTGGAGGCTCCCGGGATGCATTCATATCATACCGTTTTTTGTTATAACGCGTTTCCTCATTTCCGAGATAAGCACAGGGCGCTGGTGAATATCGCAAAATCCCTTAAATCCAAAGGGACGCTTGTGATATTGCATTTTTGCAGCCGCGAAGCGCTCAATACGATGCATGCGCGTGTGGGTGGTGCAGTTGAGCAGGATTTTTTACCAGACCGGACTCAGATGGAAGAATTGCTTTCTCAGGCCGGTTTTCAGATTTTAGAGTGGAGAGAAGGTCCCGAACTCTATTTTGTGAGAGCGGTGCGTAAGTAACCTGCTTGAGATTAAAGTTCGACCGGATCAGAGGGTTTGATATAGAACTTTCTGATTGAAAGAGGATTAGAGTCGAATATTTTGAAGTGATTCGAGTTTAAATCAGCCCCTTTTTTCTCGCTTGAGCGATCAGAATGGCATACTCTCAGAAGTGCGATGGTGTTTTTACCCGAACCGGAAATAATCATCACCCATGAGAGTGATCTAGACGGCTTTGTTTCAGGCCTGCTTTTAAAAAAAATAGCCAGGAAACTTCACGGATTAGATTGTGAGTTACAGGCCTGGAATAATGAGGCCTGGAGCAGGCGCCAGCTCGTGGAGCGCTCTGCCTGGGTGTGTGACTTGACTTTTGAAAAGCGGATGGATAAGCCATCCTGGGTCGTGGTGGATCACCATTTGTCTCAAGATATTCCTACTCATACCCAGCTGATTCATTCGCCGGAGAAATCCGCCAGTCTGCTTTGCTATGAGCTTTGCAAAGAGGTCGGTATTTCTTCTCCGGAGCTGGACAAAATCGTCCACTATTCCAATGTTGCCGATTTATTTTTGGAGAGTGACCCCGATTTCAATGTTGCCATGGATTATGCGAACCTGGTCAAAGCATACACTTTCTGGAAGCTCTACGATATCATTGAGGGAGAATTGGAGCGGCTCTTTGAGCATCCTTTGCTTAAGGTGATGGAGGTAAAGAGGGTGGTGGAAAACCCGATCGGCCTTGAGTGGAGTCGTAAAAACATTACCGAGGTGAGCCCGGACACTGCGGTGGTGGAAATAGCGGTAGGGAACGGCAACCTGATCATCAATCAATTACTCAAAGAGCTTGCGGGTAAGTACTCGGTGTTGATCACTCTTTTCAGGAAGAGCAATGCCTCCGTGGTGGTGAGCATCCGCAGCATGACCGGAGGCGCTTTGGCTGTAGCCCGCAAACTGGGCGGAGGAGGCCATCCCAATGCTTCCGGGGCGACTTTGCCCAAAACGGTGCGTTCGGTGAATGAGGGAATCAATTACCTGGAGGCCATTCTCAGGAGTGAGCCCACCAATACCTCGTTCAATTGCCTGGATCAACTTTTTGAGGGAATAGACCTGAACAAAAAATAAAAACGGAGAACAAGAAATGAGAATTCCTTGGAAAAAACTGAGTAATGCGTTCATGTGGATCGCTGCGCTTTCAATGTGTGTTTTACCCGCATCGCAATCACAAGGTGCTGAGGCTTGGCGCGTATATATAGGCGGCTATCATAGCGACGATAATTTCGGAATTAATTACGGTACGTATGATCCGGCCAACGGGGCTTTGAAAATGGAAGGACTGGCGGTTACAACTGATAATCCCTCTTATCTGGCTTTGCATCCCAAAGGAGGTTTTATTTATTGCGTGAATGAAACTGCCTCCTTTGACGGGAGCGGGACGGTTTCCGCTTTTTCCATAGATTCTGAAACGGGGAAGCTCGAGGAGATTTCCAAGCTTTCGACTCAAGGAACTTATCCCTGCCATTTGGCTGTGGATCAAAAGGGAACCAGGCTCGCCGTTGCTAATTATGGCAGTGGCAGTCTGACCGTTTTCCCGATCAATAAAAGGAACGGCGAGCTTAGTTCCGCAACGGCTTTCTTCCAATATAGCGGATCAAGTGTCAACAAAGATCGTCAGGAAGGTCCTCATGCTCATCAGGTGGCTTTTGATCCCAAGTCCCGTTATCTTTATTGCTGCGATCTGGGAACCGACCGCATTGCAATTTATGTGTACAATCGGACAGGGATTCCCCTCACGGCTTCTTCTACTCCTTTCATGGCGGCAGAACCCGGGGCAGGGCCTCGGCACATGGTTTTCCATCCCAAGGAGCCTTTTTGCTATGTGCTTAATGAGCTGAACAACACGGTCGAACTTTATACAGCATCCTTTGACAGCTTTTTGTGGAAGACTATCAAAAAGAATACGTATCATGCGGATGGAAAGCTGGAGAAAGTAGACTCGTGGAGCCTGTTGCCCCCGGAGTTTGAGGGAACCAGCCTCGCGGCAGCAATTCGGATTCATCCCAATGGAAAGTTTCTTTACGCCTCCAACCGCGGACATGACAGCATCGCAATTTTTTCTATTAACCAGGAAACGGGGAAATTAAATCCGCTGGGCCATGTACCTACAGGAGGAAAGAATCCGCGCGATTTTGCCATTCACCCTGATGGTAAGACGCTTCTGGTGGCACATCAGGATTCGAATGATTTGATAAGCTTTTTGGTAAACCCTCAGACCGGGGAGCTCAGCCGAAGCACTCAGGAGCCGGTCAAGGTTTCCAAGCCCACTTGCGTGATTTTCGTGCCGGTAAAAAAATAGGGTTTTGCGATTATTACCAAGGGCAGAGAGTGGGATGTGGCAGGGATGAAAATAAAATCTGCATCCGGCAAAGGGTCCCCGACAGAGGGAAGTCCATTGATTCTGCCTGCGTTTAGCGAGGAAGATATCGGTGTGGCTCTGGAAGAGGCTGTTCGGCTTCTGCAAAAAGGCGAGCTGATAGCACTACCCACAGAGACGGTGTATGGGCTGGCGGCCGATGCCCGGAATTCGCAAGCCGTAATGAAAATCTATCTGGCTAAGGGACGTCCTTCTTTCAATCCGATTATTGTGCACGTAGCGAGCCTGGAAATGGCGAGAGAATGTGTCACCTCCTGGCCTGCAGAAGCCGAAAAACTGGCACGGGCGTTTTGGCCCGGACCTCTGAGCATGATCCTGAAGCGGTCTTCTTTAATTCCTGACGTGGTAACGGCCGGAGGGGATACGGTGGCGATACGGTGGCCGGCGCATCCGGTTTTCCAGAAAGTAATTCAGAAATGCGGTTTTCCTTTAGCTGCGCCCAGTGCGAATCGCTCAAACTCTATCTCTCCGACAACCGCTGAGCATGTACGATCCAGCCTGGGGACCCGAATTCCCCTTATCTTGGATGGAGGACCGTGTGTCGTGGGCATTGAATCCACAGTGCTGGACCTATCCACCCCGGATTCGCCGCGAATCTTGCGGCCGGGAATGATCAGCCGTGAGATGATTGATGAGGTTTTGGGGAGTACTTTAACCACGACAACAGCTTTGGTATCTTCGCCCGGCCAAGTTGGTCAGAAAGCGCCGCTGAAGAGCCCTGGGCAACTCTCCAGGCATTATTCTCCCGAAGCTCCTTTATTTTTGATTCCCTGCGAAAGTGAAGAAGAGATTCTGCGCTTTGCAGAGCAACATGGATTGAAGACTTCGGAGGTCGCCTTGATTCTAAACCGCCTGGAGGTTCAAGAGCAGTACAAGCTGACCTTTCATTTGGCGAAGGAGCCCAGAGCCTATGCTCGGGAGCTTTACTCAATCCTGTACCAGTGTGATGAACGCGGGTGCAAGGCCATCATCGCGCAGGCTCCGCCCCGCACTTCCCAATGGGAGGGAGTTTGGGATCGGCTCAAACGTGCGTCAGGCAGAGATATCCCGAAACCTCTCGGTTGATTCTGGGCAGGCTTATGCACCTAAAAGAGCTCAGACTTCGAGATTTCAGGAATTATACGGCTTTGGATGCCGTGTTTCAGCCAGGGTTCCATCTTTTTCTGGGAGATAACGGCCAGGGCAAGAGCAATCTCCTGGAGGCGATTTACCTTCTGAGTACGCTCAAATCGTTTCGGGGTGTCCCCAATTCCCTGTTGGTGAGAGCAGGGCAGAAGGGATATTTTGTGGGAGGAGTCCTGGTAGGCGAGCGTGAAAACCACGTAAAAACCTATTGGTCGGCTCGGGAGAGAAATCTGGTATTGAATGGCCGGCGGATTGCCCGCACAGAAGATATTTACGGAACGATTCGGGCTGTAGTTTTTTGCGCAGAAGATATGCTTCTGATTAAAGGAGGCCCTCAGTATCGGAGACGCTATATGGATTTTCTCCTGGCACAGACGGACTCGTCCTACCTCACAATTCTTCAGCGATACGGATTGGCTTTGCGCTCCCGTAATGCGGCATTGAAGACGGGTAAAGTCTCGGTCGGAGTGTTGGAAGGTTTTTCCAGAGAGTTGGTCTCCAGTGGAAGCGAAATCATTCGAAGACGTTCGGAATTGGTTCAGAAAATCCGCCCTACGGTCTGCCAGACTTATGCGAAGATCGCTAACCAGAAGAGCGAGGAAGTTCAGTGTTATTACCGGCCCAATGTGGAGGGCGATTTCTCAGTAGAGCTGGCTCAGAGTCGGCAGAGAGAACTGGCCCAGCGCTACACCGTAGTGGGGCCACACCGGGACGATCTGGATTTTCTAATGAACGGAGTGCCGGTGTTAAGACAGGGAAGCGAAGGACAAAAACGCACCTGGGCATTGGCTCTGAAAATGGCGCAGGCAGAATATCTCACGCAAGTACACGGAGTCCAGCCCGTTCTTCTCATTGATGACGTGATGGGAGAGCTGGACCAACACAGGCGCCAGGCATTTTTACCCCTACTGAACCGGGTCGCATCAGGCAGAGGGCAGATGTTTATGACCTGCACCTCCAAAAACTGGTATCAGGAGATGGACTTCAAAATGACTGAATGGAGCATTCAGCGCGGACAGCTTTTCCCCCTCGAGACGTAAGAGTCCCCCCAAGTCACTCTTCAGGAGGCTAGATTTTTTTGACTAATCGGGTAGAGAACTCCTGAGCAAGGGGACGGATTTCTCCATTTTTTTGTGGAGCTCTTCACCCCAATCTGATGTGAGGGCTCGGAAAATCCAGCCACCATTTTTCTTGGTGCGATGATAGCAATCTGCCAGGTCCAGCACCATTGTAATGCGACGGTTGGGACAGTTGAGCTCGCCCACGTCGTGAGTGGCCACCGGGATGAAGCCCATAACCCGAGTATGGAACTGATAGGGGCTGTGAACCTCACCTTCAAAGATATCGGTGATATAGTGAGTGAAACCACGCTCCAAGGTGTCCATGACGGCCAGTTTCATCAGGGCAGCTACGATGGAGACATTGCGGCGGTGTTGCGGGAGTACCGCGAAGCGACCAATTTCTGCAATCTTCAGGTCTTTGACGCAAGACTCCACATCGACGGGACAATCGAGTTTTTTAAAGCCGTATTCTTTATAGAGGTCCAGGGGAGGCTCGTAGAGAACGCGGAGAACGCCAACGGGTTCCTCATCCGAAAGAGCCAGAAACCATGAGACGGAGGGATGGGTCATGTCTGAAACTTCGAAGACCTTATCCACATTGCCGACCCAATTTTTTTCCTGACAATAAATGACACTGAGGACCTGCAACGCCTGCTGGCGTTGAGCCTCATTTGTGATTTTAAGAGCGCTTATTTTGGAGCTACCAGACATATTATAATCACTTTCGTAGAGAATTCCCGCACCATTCTTTCCCGGAGAGTTTTGAGATTTCACTCATAATCTCCGCATGCCAATCCCGGGCATCTTCCAACCGAGCAACTTCCTCAACGACAGGAGGGTACATCGGTTTGCCTATAGATATATGCATTGGTTCCCAGTCGGGAATATTCTTCCCTTTCGGAAGGTTGGGAAAACTTATCCCCATGGGAACTACCGGGCGGCCCGATTCAATGGAAAGGCGCGCCATTCCCGGAAAGCCCCTCAGCAGTCGCTTGGGGTTCCGGTTAATTGTCCCCTCAGGATAGACTCCGACGGAGGCACCCGCTGCCAATTTTTTCTTGGCAACTTCAAAAGGCGGCTCCGGGAGCTCAAACAAAGGTTTAAAAATGTTTAAAATTTTAGGTTTCGCGGACTTGCGAGTGAGGGTAATCACCTCAGAGCGGCGGATAATGTAACTCACGAAGGGGATGAGTTGGAAATTCCAATCAGAAAAAAAATGTATTTTTTTGCCGCTTCGATAAAAAAATATGAGCGAGGAAATAGCGATGGCTTCAGGCTTCTGGTTGTGATTCATGGCGAGGATGAAAGGGTCGCGTCCCGGTTGGACGTTCTCCAAGCCAGTAATATCCAGAGTCATTTTCTGGAATAGAAGCACAAGCCATTTGATGACAAATCTATCAATAACAGGAAGATAGGGGAGAGGATACTTCCAGAGTTCGCCCCAACCCAGTCGACGGAAAACCGGTACGGTCAAAGGCGAAACGCCCTTGCCGCATTTGGCATCATCCATCCGTTGAACTGCATTCATCAATAATGAACTCCGACTGATTAAACAATCTTGGAGTGTGATTTTCAAGATTATTTAGGAGCTGGCGTCTTCCCTTCCCGTGATGAAAGGATTCTGGGAGGCGTTTTGGGCTGGGGGGAGGAGAGACTACGCATGATTCAAAATTTGTTTGTATAGGTTATAAGTACGGGATGCCATGACCGGAAGCGAGGACTCCGTCTTGACCCGTATGTGCATGGCTTTTCGGTCGGCTTCGGAGGGTGAAGACTCATTTTCAAAAATTTTCTTCATGGAGTGTGCCAAGACTTCAACATTTTCCGGGGGAACCAGCTCTCCGCGCCCTACGACGTGAAAAGCCTCCGGAATGCCGTCCAGAGCCGAGGCGATAACGGGACGGCCGCAAGCGAAAGCCTCCAGCAAAACCAAACCGAATGATTCAGTTCCGATAGCGGGATGGACCAAACAATGGATGGAGTTCATGACTGAGGGCATATCGTGCGAGTAAGGTGCGAGAAACGCCTTGCCTTCGAGCCCCAGCTGTTGAATATCCTGCTTCAGCGTTTCGGCCAGCGATCCTCGGCCTATGATGAGAAAGCGCGCAGAGGGGATTTGTTTGTGGATGAGCGCGGCTGCCTTGAGGTATTCGCGCTGACCTTTGCCGCGAGGGTGATCATAGCCGCCTACGACCGCAAAAATAAAATGATCGGGGCCCAGATTCCATTCTTTCAGAAGTTGAGCTGAAGGAGGCTGAGGGTAAAAGCGCTCGGTGTCAATACAGCAGGGGATGACCGAAATTTTGGAAGTGTCCCCCAGGAGCCGGGGACGGTAGTGGCGTTCGGGCTCCGGAGAATCGGGATCATTGAAGCCCTCTTTCATGACCTGTTGTGTGAACTCAGAAACGGCAATCACCCGGTCACAAAGCCGAAGCAGAAAAAATCTGCTGGGGAGTGAGCGTGGGCTCTTGGCCAGATGGCGCGTGAAGACGATTTTGGGTCGCCGAAGGGAAAGAGCCACGGAGAGAAATGTGGGCCAGTAATCTCTTCCATGATGGGCATGAACGATGTCATAGCCTCCGGTGCGAATTTCCCGTGCCGCCGCTCTCATGAAATGAATTTTGAGCGGGCCTTCGGGCGGAGTGGCAATCTGAGGGATTTGAAAGGATTGCAATTGAGAACGAAACTCGCATCCGCCGGGGCCCATGATTCGCGCATCTACACCCAGAGAACGCAGGCCAGCGACGACCTTGACGCATTGGTCATCTGTGCCGCCTCCGCGAAGCATCGTGTTGAGATGAAGCACTTTCATAATCAATTGGTTAGCGCCGCTTGTACCATCCCAATCGGTACAGAGGTGCCAAGAGGAAGTATCGATAAAATTCCGGCCAGCGCAGAGCTCTTATCAGCAATCCCATGGAAAGTTTTGGAAAGAAGGACATGATTTCAAAAGAAAGCACAGATTTGTGTATCTGTTTCACAATCATGCGCTCAATCTTTAGGAGCTCGACAGAACGATCTGGAGATTTTCGAACAATCTTGTGGATATCTATCAGATGTTGAGAGAATGCCTGAATATACCAGGCATCCCGTTCTCGGGCTCGTTTGCGGTAATCTTTAACTAAATCGTCTGCCGCAGGCGCATTCAATGTGCTGGCTGCATGCGTGCGATACTGTACCGACACATCAGGCACAAAGCCTATCTTGCCCAGCAAAAGAGCGCGAAATGCGACGATGTTATCCCACCCGGCATAGGAGGAAGAAATCCCGTCAAAAGAGTCGCTTACCACTCGCCTCCAGGCGGTGACGGCACCAAATGGGATACGGATTCTTCGATGAATTTCAGAAAGTGAACGGGTTTTTTTGCGGACATCCTTTTCAAAATTTTTATAAGGTCCCAAATTATTACCCTGTGCATCGATGGGTTCATGATTACACCAAATCATCATCGTATCGGGACCCTGTTGATTAAAAGCCTTATAAATACATTGAACTCGCTCCGGGTGCGAAACATCATCTCCATCATTCCAGACGATAATTTCGCCTTTGGCCAACAGCATTGCCTTGCCAGCACCTCCGCCAACACCCAGATTATTTTCGTTCCGATTTAAAACGATCTGATGAGGGCCCTGGTAGGTCTGTACCATCTCCTGAATAATCTCCCAGGTCTTATCTCTAGAAGCATCGTCAGAAACGATGATTTCCAGGTTCGGATAGGTTTGAGCAAAGGCACCCTGGAGTGTTTGACGAATAAAATTTTCCTGATTATAGGTTACTATCACCAGGGAACAAAGCGGTTTATTTTCTTTATTCTGTGTTTGTTCAATCACGCTTTACCTCGCTAATCTTCACAGAGTTATGAGGTTTTTCGCCTTGGGTTTCAGCAAAGGTTTTGCTGTAACGAACGGCTGCCGCAAAAGCACTGCTCCAGGCAATGAAGTAGCCCTGCCAGCCATCCAGAAAACCGAGACGGAGAATGTAGGCGCGGAAAAAGCGATAAAAGGGACGAAATCCTAAATCCAGAACACTGGGAGCTTTGCCCGATTGCCGGAAATTCTCAACGAAGTCGTTGCTGTAGGGGGCTATTTTAGAAATCATTTTATCGATAGATTCACCAGTGTAATGAAGGAGATTGGAACGAAGCCTCGCTTTTTTTCCGTTTAGAATCAAGCGATCATGGGGATTGACGCCGCCCCAGACTGCGGCACCGCGCTTCCAGAGTCGGAGTTGGTGATCCGGATACCAATCACCATGGCGTATCCAGCGTCCCTGGAAAAAGGAGAGGCGAGGGAAGTCAAACCCGCTGCAGGTGCCGGTCAGTCTTGCGTCAGAGAGCGTGCGGAAAAATTCCTCCCGCAAGGGATCCGAGACGACTTCATCTGAATCCAGTCCGAGAATCCAGGGTTGTGAAGCTTTATCTGCGGCGCTGTTTTTCTGAGCGATGTGTCCCTTCCAGGGTTCGCGATAAACTTTTGCCCTATAACCGGCCGCGATGGAATCGGTGCCATCGGAGACTTCCTGGTTCAAAACAACGATAATCTCTGAAGCCCAGGAATGGACGCTTTCCAAAGCTTTGCCAATCCGATGGGCTTCAGCTCCGGAAATCATGCAAACGCTGATCGGCAGCTTTTTATATGTCGCAGATTGAACGCTCATGCCTTATTACAAAACAAACACCTTCCCCGCTGTAGGAAAGGAGGTTTTCACGCCCATAGAAGGGTTTGGGAGCGATATTCCGAAACTTTATTAAAGAACTTCCCAGACGGCTTCCTCTTCGGAGTCACAAAGAGGGAACATATCCGCAAAGCCTGAAATTTCGAGAATATGGCGCACGGGACCACTGGGGATATAGATGGCCATTTTGCCGCCGGTTTTTTTCAACTCTTTGCCCAGCTCCAAAATGGCGCAAAGCCCGGCCGAGCTCATGTACTCCACCTCAACAAAGTTAAAGACAAAGTAGAGGTTACCTGCCTGCAATAGAGGCGTATAGTAGGATTTGAACTCCGGAACTCTTTCCGCATCCACTCTGCCGCTGACGCAGATAATTTTGACCTTATTGGAGGGATCTGTCCGAATAGCGGCTGATGCGCCAAAATCCTTCGTATTGGATTTCATCGCTTTTTCCAGATTTTCATGAATGGGGAATATCTGGTTGAAGCCGGCCAGTTCCAAAATTTGGCGCACGGTTCCGAAAGGAACACAAATAGACAAATTCCCTTCAGCGTTCTTCACTTTTTTGCCAATGGTGAGGATTCCGCACAAGCCTGCAGAGCTCAGGTACTCCAGTGCGGAGAAGTCCAAAACCAGTTGGTTGCCATATTGTTCAAGGGCAGCATTGCAGCGAGACTCAAACTCGGCTACCACATCGGCATTAAGTCTGCCGGTGACTTTCAGAACCGCTGCTCCCAACATTTCGCTTACTTCGATTTGCATAACAATCAGTACACTTGATTTGCCCGAATTGGGCAAACCTTTTTTTCTGTTTTTCTGTTTTTAGTTTTTCTCTCCGTCTCCAAAAATCTGTTTGATTCGTTCTGGACTGGGTGGAGGCGTTAAAAGGCTTACAATGGGTGTCACAAACAGGGGCACTATCATAGAAATAGCTCCGGCGACCGGGATGCCGGGGCTGCCCCATTTCAAAAAGAGTCCCACCGAGAGACTTAGACCGGAGATCATCCCGGCATAAGCACCGATCTTGGTGGTTCTACGCCAGAAGAGACCGTAAACGTAGGGAGCCAGAAAAGCTCCACCCAGGGCGCCCCAGGCGATGATCATCAGGTTTACGATAAAATTAAGCTGCTTCATGGCCAGCAAAAGAGAAACCAGCACGAAAAGCCCGCACAAGATACGCATGTAGAGCATGGTGCGCCGGGTCTTTTTCTTCTCCGGTGCTTTGGAATAAGCCCCGTAGATATCAATGGCAATGGCCGAACTGGAGACCAGAACCAACGAGGAGAGGCTGGACATGGAGGCTGAAAAGACCAATAGCAGAATGATCAAAACCAGCCAAGCGGGAACAAAAGTAACAATAAAATGGGGGATCAATATATCCAGATTAACCTTCCCTGCGGCGTTGGTGATCGGGGCCAGATCGCCTGGATTGGGAAAGAAAAGGTGGGTAAGTGCACCCGTATAATAGGCGCCAAACGATAGGAAAAGGGAGATAGTGCCTGCAATAAAGACGATTCTCAGGACATCTTTTTTATCCCGCATAGAGTAAAACTTCTGCACCATTTGCGGTAATGACCAGGGGCCGAAACTGGTAATGAAGACAAGAGCCACCAAGGTCACCCATCCGGGGAACAGGACACCCGGGGCCGTTCCCTTCAGGATACCCTCCGGGGTGAAAAGATCGGGCATATTGACAGGACTCATCAACTGCTGGAAGGTCTGGACTAAGCCGCCCTTCATGTCAATCAGAAGATAGACCATCAGGAGTACGCCAGCGAGCTCAACCAGACCGCGAACAAAATCGCTGACCACTACTGCCAAATAGCCGCCCATGACCAAGTATACACCAGTTAAAACTGCCAGAAAGACAAGCGCTTGTCCATATTCGAGCCCCATCGTTTTTTCAAATAGGTAGCTCAACCCCATATAGACGGAGGCAGAGTAGGGGACCAGAAGAGCAAAAATAGTAATTCCCGAAAAGACTTGCAGCGGTTTGCTGTCATAGCGGGCTGCCAGGAACTCGGGCATCGTCATCGCGTTGAGCCGGGCGGTCATCACGCGCGTTCGCCCTGCCAGAACCAACCAGGCAAGAACCGTCCCGATGAGAGTATTGCCTATTACAATCCAGAGAGTATGCAGACCGAAACCCCACCCAAGCTTGCCCGCATAGCCGATAAAAACTACGGCCGAGAAATAACTCGTGCCGTAGGCAAAAGCACTCATCCAGGGACCCAGAGAGCGATTCCCCAGGAAGAAATCCCCGACATTCCGGGTTCTCTTCATGCACCAATACCCGATACCGAGCATTGCTAAAACATAAACAATTACGATACTCACATACAAAGCGGTGTGAGTCGTAGCCGTATTGGTTAGATTTCCTTCCATTGCAACCTGCGCAGGCCAGGATTATTCTCCGATTCCCTTCATCTGTCAATTAAATGAAGATGTAAGCCCCAAAAATTGGCTTCAAATGGAATCGTTTAATGCGCTAGTTGAGGAAAAGGCGTGGAATGTTTTCGTCTTTAATCTTAATAGGAGCCGTTTGTTCAAAAGACGGTGGAAATGTGGAGAAGGAAGAAATCACTGGAGCGGGTGATGGGAATCGAACCCACGTCTCAAGCTTGGGAAGCTCGCATTCTACCATTGAACAACACCCGCATGGGCAGACCGGGGGAGAGGTTAGCAAAATGGTGATGCGGACTTCAAGAAATTTAAAGAGGCGACGGTTTTTTTATGGGAAAAAGGGGGCATTTCCGGGTGGATGGGAGAGGAAATGCCTCTTTTTTCCCTTTTTCCCCAATTTAGTGTTGCAAACCCCCACGGTTCTGGTAGAGTCCATCCCCGTTGCGCGTGACCCTATGGTCTAGCGGTTAGGACACCACCCTTTCACGGTAGTAGCCCGGGTTCGAGTCCCGGTAGGGTCGCCAGTAAAAATGGCGTAGCGTGCAACAAAGCGGACACGGATGGGGTCGTAGCTCAGTTGGTAGAGCACCACAATGGCATTGTGGGGGTCAGGAGTTCGATCCTCCTCGGCTCCACCATCCGTAGACATAATTGAAACTTCTTTTTTACAGCCACGATTCAACCCCTTTTGGGAGAATTGTTTTTGTGCTTGGAGAAGGAGGGGTGTTTTATTGGGGCTTCCGAGAATTGGACTGCGAGTGTTTCAATAAAATATGTTTTACAGTATAGGTGTTTCTATTGAATAAACGGGGCGAGGAAGTCGTCTAACTCCCAGGTGCTGTTTTTTCGGAGAAGAACAGGGGTTTTAAAATTATATGAATATAGGTATTAAGAAGTACAATGCGCTGTTAGCGCGCAAAAGTGGCAGCGCTTTTACGCTGATTGAAGTATTGCTGGTGATCGTGATTCTCATGATGCTGGCAGCAGTTCTGGTGGTTTATGTGCTGCCGCAGCAAAAAGCAGCAGAAAAGAATACGACCCGGTTGTTCCTCCAACAGGTACAGAACGGCTTGGATACATATCGTCTGAATATTGGCCATTATCCGACGGAAGACGAGGGTGGTCTCACGGCATTGATGCTCAAGCCTACTTTCGAAAATGAGCGTCTGGGTGAAAAGTGGCAGGGTCCTTACTTGAAACCCGGTACGAGGTTTGAAGATGCATGGGGTAACGGCTTGGTTTATGAGCCGGCGGACACCACCAGTCTGAGCCTGGAAGATGAGAGCACGAGTTTAAGTTTGCCTTTTAAGTTGTACTCTCTGGGTGAAGATGGCCAGCCCGAGACGGATGACGATATCATCCTGGTGGACGAGAATGCCGCGGAAGATATGGAACTCGGCAGCGGTACAACCGGAACTCCGTAGACAGCAACCCTTTCATAAAATTATGAACCACCAGAACGGTTTTACGTTGATAGAACTGTTACTGGTGGTTCTCGTTCTTATGATCTTCATGGCCTCAGCGGTGTTCTATATGTCTCCGGCTTTACGGGGAGTTCAGCTGGAGGAAGGGGCCGCGCGCTTTGAGAGCATGTTCAGGTTTGCCAGTGCGGAAGCGACTCAGACGGGGCAGCGGGTGCTCGTGAGATTTGTTTCGACGAATGACTTTTCGGGACGCGAAGGGTATGTGCCTCGTGTGTTGGTGGAGAAAGACCCGATGGGTAACCCGGGAATTTTCAGCGAGTTGCAGGATGTATCCTGGTTGAATTTGGGGATAGGAGAATTGGTATCCGTGATTTCCATTACTCACCTGAACGGAGATGGTTCGGCTGATATGCAGAAAGAGGAGGAGATGAGCGATCAATTTTGGGATTACTCACCACCCCCGGAGGATACAAATGATTTGAGCCAGACCAACGGACTGAAATTGGCTCCCCGGGAAGGTTATTCTGCCATTTTGGGTGACGTCAGAGACGGGGATAGTTCTCTTGGAGCGGGGATAAACGACCTCGGACAAGGTGAAGAAGAGTCTTCTCTGGAATCTTCCGTAAGGGAATCGCAGGATATTCTTTTTTATCCGGATGGTTCCTCAGAGACAGTGGAAGTGAGGCTGGTTTCCTGCGACCTTGAAGACAAGCGTACGGTTGTGATTTTGCTCAATGGGATAACGGGTCTGGTCGAGAGAAAGATATACACTCCCTCTGAGCTTACGAATGAGGAAGAGTTGGAGGAAATGCCACCGGAGGAGCAAGAGGAGGCGGATGATTTGGGCGGAGATATTTTTGATGAGAGCATTTCTCCCATTCCTGCGCCGAGCCCGTAGGCTCTTTCCGTAAAAAAAGTATGCAAAAAAGCCGGAAATATTCATCATGTGCTGAGTTCAGGAGAATGAGCCGCGAGGATGGCGGTGTTCTCCTGGAAGTGCTGATGGCGTTAGCCCTGGTAGTGGGGGCTTTTTCCGTCATTACCGGAGGGCTGCAATCGGCTGTGGATTCGGTGGAGCGGATGCGCAACAGCGTGCATGGTCAGAACCTGGCAGTGAGTTTACTTTCTCAAATACAGATGGGCCTAGTGGATGCTGAAGATGTGGAGGGTGTTCGCTTTGAAGCGCCTTTTGAAGAATGGGCCTACGATATAGAGACGGAGGAAGTGGAGGCTGAGACGATCGGTTTTTACAGTGGAAGTGCCCGCTCCGTTCCTGAGATGCTGAAAGTGGAGGTGGCGATTCACAAGCCTGATGGGCAGGTGATTCACAGGATGGGGCAGTTTATTTTTATGGAGCCTTCAGAATAGGAGGTCCGTATGTCGATGGTTGATAAAATGGAAAGCAATTTGATCCCGGAGAGCAACTCGCAACAAGAGCGAAGGGGGCGGCTGGGCTTTACGTTGCTCGAAGTCGTCTTAGCTGTGACGATCGCCATAGGCATCATGGTTGTGGCTCTATATTTTTATGAGCAGTCTACCCGTCTCAGGAAGGATGCTCTTGAGGAGATGGACCGGATAACGGCCGTGCGGCTGGTTATGGACCGGTTCAGTTCTGAGTTGCGGTGCGCGGTGCCGGGCAGTGATCTCTTGGCTGGGGTGAAGGGAAGCGCCTCTTCGATTGAATTTATCCGGCTGGATCCGCCGGTCAGGGGGAGTTTGCTCACGAATGAAAGCGGAGAAATGGCGTCCATTCGGATGCAGCCGACTTTCAAAAAGACTTTTTATCGAATTGCTCCGGATCCTGCGGGAGGCCTTTCTGTTCTGGAGCGCATAGAAGAGCCGATTTTGCTGGGGCAAACAGAGACAAATATTACAGCCGTGCAGGAGGATGAAGGCTCCACAAATATTTTGGACGGGGATATTTTGGGGTCGGAAACAAATCTTTTCGGGGACTTAAATTCCGGTTTTGGCGCAACAAATTTGCTTTCGGAGAATTTGGAAGATGAAGAGTCTGCTTCTCAAGGCACGAATGCAGAAATCCTCTTTGCCGGCGATGAGTTCTGGGGAGAGGACGCAGGTCTGCAACAAAGCAACGGTTTCATGGCGATGGAAGGTTTGATCGACGAAGGGGCTCCCCAAGAAAAGAAAATCGTAATCAGCAATGTGTTCGCCCGCGGAATAGGCTATTTTAATCTCCGTTATTACGATGGAGCCCAGTGGGTTAGCAGCTGGAATTCGAAGGAATTGCCCCTGGGTATTGAGATCCGGATGGCAGCGGAGGACCCCGAGACAGAAGAAGCCAAGGCTGCCCGGGAAGCTGAAGAAGAAGCCAAGGTTTTTGAGGAGGCATTTTCAGAAACGGAATCAGCCGGTTCGGAAACGCCCGGATCTGTCGCTGATATTCAACCTGCTACACCTTATGAGGATTTGGGCCTGGAGCAGATAGAAGATATCAGCAGCGGGCTGGATACCAATGTGGTTATCTTTCAAAGGATCATTTATTTGCCCAATGCGCAAAAACAGAGTGCGTCTCCGGGGATTGCCTTGGGAGATTCATGGAATGTGATGAATCCGGGAGATATAGGAGCTGACACAATCAGTTCAAGGAGGGGCCGATGAGAGTTTACAGGAAAACGGGTTGCCCCGGATTTGTGCTGTATGCGGTATTGGTGGTTATCCTGCTGAGCTCAATGGTTGCGGTGAGTTTGCTCTATGCGATGAAATCTGCAGAGACAGCTTCAAGCGCGGGCCAGGAAGGTGAACAGGCGTGGGCTGTCGCGCTCAGCGGTGTTTACAAGGCTATTCAGGTGGCACTTGCTGCGGAAACCGGCTTGGCGGAATGGAGAGATAATCCTGATGAATTCAAAGATCAATTTGTAGTGGAAGATGGTCAGGAAAAATGGTATTTCACCGTGTATGACTGGAGCGGCTCTGAAGATAGTGAAAGCGCTATTGCGTATGGGTTAACGGACGAAGCCAGAAAATTGAATTTAAAGTATTTGCCCGATGCTCTGAAGGAATCCATTGAAGACTCAGAGCTTTTCGCAGCGCTGAAGGATAAAACATCCTATGCTGAAGAAAACGATTTTGATGTGTTCCTTCCTGAAGAAGAAGTAAATGAAATGGCCCCGGCCTCCGGTGAAAGCCAGGAAGGAGCCTCTCCCGGTGAGGCGGAAGGTGGTAAAACTGAATTTCCTGTTCAGAAGGGGAGCTCAGAGGCTCCGGCGTATGAGTTTTTGGATGCTTTTGCGGCCCGGGAAGGATATAATTTGAAGGCTCTTTATGGAAAGGATTTGGACATGAATCTGAAGAGCGACAGCGGCACCCAGGATGTGGGGGAGATTTTCCAGGAAGGTGTAGGTTCGGGACCTTTAGGCATGGGATTGAGACATTTTTTGACCACAACATCTTATGATCTGAATCTGGATAGTTTGGGAGAACCGCGGCTCAATATCAACAGCACCAATGCGGAGCTGGCGTCTCTGGGTTTATCCATGGAGACTCTTTCTTTTATTGAAGCCATGCAGAGGAACAATAAGAGAATTGAGAGTCTGACCGTTCTGCTCAATTCCAATGAGAAATTGAAAGATGAAGAGGGCAATGAAAAGGATTATCGGGTGGAACTGTCAGACGACGAGATGGAAAAGGTTTTTGATTCGTGTACTACGATAGACGAAGCTTACCTTCCGGCTTTAATCAACGTGAATACGGCGTCCAAGGAGGTGCTGATGGTTTTACCGGGAATGGAAGAGAGCGATGCAGAGGCGATTATCTCCGCACGGGAAGGACTATTGGCAGATCAGCTCAATACTCCTGCATGGCTTCTAAACCAGGGCGTTTTGAGCCTTGAAAAGTTTCAAGCCGTTTATCCTTATATCACGACTCGGTCCTGGCAGTATCATTTTTATGTGATGGGGTATTCAATCCCTTCGGGGAGGTACAGGGTATTGGAGGTAATTGTCGATATAGCCGGGGAGACACCCCGGATTCTGATGATGCGGGATTTGACGCGTTTGGGAATGCCTTTTAAAATCGACACTGGAATTAATGGGATCAATGGGATTAGTTCAGCAGCAATCTAGGGAGAACGAGGAGTGGCAGAAAAATTTAATATAAAAAATCTGGAGAAAAAGGTGAGGGAGCTTTTGAATATGAAAAAAGCGCCCTCCTCAGTGGCGGTTTTAGACCTGGCGGGTGAAGAGCTTAGATTGCTTTATGCGGCCAAGCGCGGCTCCCGTATGAGGATATCGCGTTATGAAGAGGCAAGGCTGGAAGTGCCTCCCATGGCGAAAGACAAAGAGCTAGGAGAGATACTGGGAAAGAAGCTTAAAGAGTTGAAATTTCACCCCGGAGGTGTGGCTTTTGGGGTTCCGCGCTCAGAGGTGATGCTGCGGCAGATGATGATTCCCTTTGTGGAAAATGAGGGAGAAGCCGCTTCCATGGTTCACTTCCAGATTGCTCGTGATTTGCCTTTTCGCTCAGAAGATGCGGTTATAGATTTTTCAATTCAGGTCGCCAAAGAACAGCCGAAAGCTCCGGATTCTCCTGAAGCATCGGAAGCCGAAAAGAAGCCTGAAAAGCAGTTGCAAATTACTGTTGCAGTGGTTCCCTCCATGGTGGTGAGCCGCTACAGGGAGATATGCAAAGCGGCCGGTTTGAAGCTGATTTCGTTGGGTTTTCAATCGGACGGCCGGGCTGAGAGCCTGCGCTATTGCGGCGTGGTCCCGAAAGATTTTACTGAAACCTTGATGCTCCTTTCTGTTACGGAGGATACGGTTATTTTGGATGTGGTCAAGGGTGAGAATTTGGTATTCAGCCGTGAAGCTTCTTTGAAAGAATCCCTTTCCAATCAAAAGGATAAAAAACATGAGGGAGAGCGGATAGAGCAGATAACGACAGAGACGGTACGGTGTCTGCATTCTTATGAGCAGGAGGATTTACAGGGGCAGATCAGCAAGATTTACGTGATGAACATGGGTGCTGAAACGGCTCAGGTTTTAGATTCGCTCAGGGCCCGAACTCAGACGGCTGGCATCGGAGTCGAAGAATTCAACCCAGCAGAGCTCTTGCAGCTGAAAAATAAAGAGAATCTCGATACCCTTTCTCTTACTTCGATGGTTGGGCTGGCTGCGGGAATTTTGGAGAAGGATCATTTATCCATCGATTTTTTGAATCCCAAAAAGCCCACAATGCCCAATACCGGCAAGACACGTCAGGCGGTGCTGGCGGTCGTCGTTGTATTGATGTTATTTGGCTCGTTTTTCATGATTCGCTCTCATGTTCTTAAAAGCCGGACGGCTGAGCTTGCCGTGGTTCAAGAAGAGGTCAACAGTCTCTCAAAAAATCAAAATCTCTGGAGGCAGAACATAATTCAGGCTCTTTCGCTGAGGGCCTGGCAAAGCGGAGAGTTGCACTGGTTGGACCATCTGGCCGTTCTGAGTACCTTACTGCCCGAGTCTCGAGATCTGTATGTGGCCAGTTTTTCGACGGGAGCTCGTAGTAATATTGTTTTATCAGTCCGGGCTACTCGAAGCGATATCATTGCAAAGCTTGATGCTCAATTGCGGGAAGCGGGTTACAGGCTGAAAACTCCGGCAATTACGCCGGTCAGCGGCAGAAGCGGATATGGATTCCAGACGAGCATGGAGCTGTTGCTCTCTCCCGGGGGGAAGCCGGATTTGGAAACACTGGGTATGGCGCCGGAGCGGCCGCAGGATGATATTTCACTGTTGAGCGCACAGCAGCGTCGGGAGTTGAATCAAAAAGCGGCACAGGCAGCTGAGGCTCAAAAGCAGGCAGTTCGCCCTCCTGCGCAGGTGCAAACGACTCAACCGACACGCCAACAACAGCAGCAACGCAGGAACCCTGCGCGTGGCCAACAACAAGCCGGGAGAGGAGGTCGATAGTTATGCAGATAAGAGGTCGCGAAAAGATATTGGCAATTGTAGTTCTCTCCTTCGTTGCGGTTATTGTTGTCGTTCTATTGATACAGGGGGCCATCGTAAAACCGGCTAAAGACTTGAGAAGTCAGAAGATTCAGCTTCAGGTAAAACTCGGGAAGCTCAAGAAAGAACAGGATCAATACAAGATAGCTGAAAAGGAGGTCCAGGCCGCTGCGCAAAAGATGATTCGCACTCACACGGACCAGGCTAACGGAGTGCTGGGCGAACTGCTGAACAAATTGATAGTGCAGGTGGGATTAAATCCTCGGCAGTTCACTCGTTCGCCCGTAGGACCGACTCGAGTAGGGCGCGGTCTGGCGCGTGAAGTGGGGTGGACCGTGCAAGGAGAGGGATCGCTCACAAAAGTCGTGGATTTACTTTATCTTTTGCAGAGCGCAGAAGCTTTGCACAAACTGGATGGGGTCAGACTATCGGCGTCGAGTCAGCCGGGTGTCGTTAAGATAGGTTTTCGCTATCTGACTTTAGTTCTGGAGCCCCCGCCTTCGAACCTGGGCACGAATACGATGACGGAGGTTGCGTTGGCGGAACTGGGTACTCCGGAGCGGCAGCTCTACGAAGGAATCGTGGTCAGAGATTTATTCCGTCCTTACGTGAAACGGCCTGAAAATGTTTCTTCGCCGGGAGAGACTGCTGTTGCTGAAAACAGTACTCCTCCGGCTTTTCGTCCGGAAATTTTTAAAGTGGTTTCACTTTCCGAGTGGGCTGGAAAGGCTGAAGTACACCTCAAAAACGTGGAATCCGGTTCCGTGGCGGTTTATCAGCCCGGCGACACAATAGAGGGATGGACAATTATGACAGTGGATTATCGCCCTATGCCTATGCCTGATTCCATCCTGGATTCGGAAAGTAGAGTAATTTTGAAGAATACCTCGGGATACTGGGCTTTGGAACAGGGATGCACGCTGGCTCAGCTGCATCAGATGAACGAAGAGCAACTTCCCATAGACCTTAAACAGAAAGAAGATTTAAAAAACAATGACAATTAGAAAAGCAATAAGACTTTCGGCGCTGCTGGGCTGCATGGTAGCCAGCCTGGTTTACGCCAAAGCGCAGACGGCTCAACCCAATACAGGGGGGACGAACGCCCCCGTGAATGCACCGACGGCTCCAGAGCCGACGACAAATCAGGAAGCCAAAAATATTCGCTTCCAGTTTGACGGAATTCCTTACATGACCGTCATTGAGCGATTTGCCCAGATGGTGAATAAGCCTTTACTGGTAGACGTTTCGTTGGATGGGACAATGAAGTTCTCGGATCCTGAGCCTTACAGCTATACTGAGGCGCTGGATACGCTGAACCTGGTCCTATCAATGAAGGATGCCATGCTGGTTGAGCAAGACCGCTATTTGAGACTGCTTCCGCTGTCCAAGCTTCGGCAGACTCCGGTCAAAGTCTTGAGGAATCTGGAAGAAAAGGGAGATGTGCGCCCCGGTGAAATCGTAACGGTGGCGTTGAATTTCAAGAACCTGGATCCGAATGAAATTGCTCAATCGACGACAACGATGCTTTCCAATGCGGGTTCGGTTTTCCCTGCCGGCCGCGGCAAAGGGATTATCGTGACCGACCGGATTGAGAATATTGAGCGGATAGAAAAGCTATTGATGCTGGCAGACGTGGCCCCGCCCATGGAGCGCCAGATGCGCACGTTCAATATTCTGAGTGCATCGGGGCCGGTGCTGACGGATCTAATCAACCGGACTTTCGGTATTGCGACCGCTCCGGTCAAGAGTCAATACAATAAAGAGAAGAACAGCTACATCCCTCTGCCTCCGAGCCCTGAAGATTATGTGACAGCTGTTTGGGATGAAGCATCGAGGACGATGGTTATTTTTGGTCCTACCGAACGCGTGGATTTAGCCGAAGAGTTGATCAACCGCTTCGAAAACAAGGAAGGCCTCTCGCCGACGGATGTGAGAATTTTTTACCCGATTGAGATGACCCCAGCTGAACTCTCAAGAGTGATTTTTCAGACGGTGAGTGGTGTGGCGGGGCCCCGGGAAAATCCTGATACAGCCGCCACAAAGGCCCGGTTAGTGGTTGATGAAAAACTGGGAAGACTGATTGTGACCACTCCGGTAGCCGGGCAGATGGAGACCATTGAAAAGGTGATCAAAAAAGTCGATCCGGCCAGTATGGGGGCGGGAATTGCTTCTGCTTCAACTGTGTCGGATATGAAGATTATCTACCCGAAACATCTTTCGCCCAGTGACCTGTCGGATATGTTGCGTCAGAGCGTGAGCGGAATAGCAGCGCCGGGCGAGCGAGTTTCCAATAAAGCCCGACTGGTTGTGGATGCCAAACAGGGGCGGCTTCTGGTTATTACTGCAGACCCTGAGCAGCTTGCTCTTATTGAGCGAGTGATAGCTCAGTTGGATACTGAAGGAGATAAATCCACGGCAGTAACGCTGGACACTAAGATTTTTTATCCGCGAAGGATGACCCCTGAGGAGCTTTCCACGATGCTGCGCCAGATGGTCAATGGAATCGCGGCTGCCAATGAGAATGATCCGCAGAAGGCCAAGTTGGTGGTTGATCCGAAGTTCGATCGCCTAATGGTCATCAGCTCGAATGCAGCACTGCTCAAGGAGATTGAAGCGGCAATTGAGAAGGTGGATGGTTTCAGCACTGCAGATACAGATTCCACGCAGAAGGGAACTCCGGACCAAGCCAGTCTTGAAAAAAATGAAACCAGTGTGGTTCGTCTGCAGTATGCAGTGGCACTGGAAATTGGAGGGCTCATTGAAAAAACGTTCAACGATCGGCGTTTTGGCTTGAGGGTTCTGGTGGATGAACGCAGTAACAGTCTGGTGCTGAATGGCAAGGCCGGAGTGTTGCAGGCTGTTCGGGACGTAATTAAAGACCTGGATGTGCAGTCCTCTTCAGTGAGTTCGCGGCAAATCCGTTTTCTGGATATTCAAGGGGATCCGTATCAAATAGCCAATCTGACAACGCAAGTGTTGGCGGAACAAATGCGCAATGACGTTGCGGGCAGTACGCCTCAGGAGCGCCGCAGGCTTCAGCAGATGCAACGAATGGATGTGCCCAGGATTATTCCCGAGCCCAACACGGGCCGGTTAATTATCTGCGGCTCGGATGAAGAGCTAGAAAAGATCAAAGCTATTGTCGAGGAGATAGACCTTAAAAGCGGAGGTTCTCTGGGTGTAAAAGTTTTTCGGCTTCGAGGAAACTATCCCTATGAGCTGTCCAGCGTTTTAAATCGTTACTTAAACACATATCGAGAAAAACGAAAGGGGGGACCGAAACCTTCGGTTTTTGTTGATGGCCACAACAATAGCCTGGTTGTTTGTGGCACGATAAGCGATATCGAACAGGCAAGCGCACTGATTGAGCAGATTGATATCAATCAGGATCGTGAACCCCGAATTGTTAAAGTTTTTTCAGCCCAGTATTCGGACCCTTATGAGCTGATGAATCGGTTGAAGATGATCTACAATGATCAGCTCAAATCCAAACCGGAAGCGGGCGCTCCCGATGCGGTTTTTATCCCCGATTATTCCGCCAACAGTATTACGGTAGCGGCCAGCGAATCGCATATGAAGTTGCTGGAGGAGCTTTTGGAATTATTGTTGGGAGAGAGTGCCGCGGCTAACGGTGAATTTCGCCAATTTCTGCTCAAAGGTTCCAGCCCGAGCATGGTTCAGAGCGCTTTGCAGATGATTTTCAACCGTGAGACCCGTTCTCGAGGAATGCGGCCCTGGGTCTATCCGGATTGGAATGAGAATAAAATTTTCGTTTATGGCAGACCGGCTGACATAGCCAAAGCTGAACAGATCATAGCAGAACTGGACGGAGCTGCGACGGATAATCCACGTGAAATGAAGATGTTCAACGTGAAAACTCAGGACATTTGGAATTTTTCGGAACAGGTTCAGCAACTCTATCGGGATCAAATGGGTGCTGCGCCGGGAAAAGGTGGAGGAGATGCGAAATTTTTTCCTGATTACACGGGGCGCCTGATCGTATCGGCTTCTCAGAATCACATGCAGGTCATTGAGAAGGTGATTGAGGCTCTGAATCAGGATATTCAAATTGAAAGCAGTCTTCGCGTCTTCAAGCTTAAGCGGGCGGATGCCAGAAATATCTATCCGATGGTACAGCATGTGGCTCTGTACCGGGGCGGAGTGCGGACCAGAGGGGTTGCCCCAACCGTGAATCTGGATGTTCAACGCAATGCCATCGTTGTCTATGGCCGGCCGACAGATATTGCTCAGGCGGAGATGATCATTAACGAGCTGGACAGCTCGGAAATGGAGCAAGCGCGAGAGATGAAAACCTATCGGGTAACCTCCCGCAATGTAAATGATCAAATCAACCGGGTGCGTACGTTTTACACAGACCAGATCAAGGCTAAGCCGGAACTTGGAATAGCGGATGCCATTTTTTTGCCGGATAACGAATTTGGCAGAATGATGGTAGCTGCCTCTCGAGATCAACTGGCTCTGATTGACGAGATCGTAAATAAGCTCGACGACAAAGCGACGCTGCCGGATATGCAGTTGAAGCTATTGCAGCCGACCAACGCCAGTAATCAAGAGATTGCCTCCGCGCTTAACTTCGTGGTGCGGGCTCGACGCATGCAGAGGCCGGGAATGGCGCCCTGGATTTCGGCCGACACGCGCACGGGTGGTATTTTTGTCTTCGGTATGCTGGAGGATATCGAATACGCGGAGCAGTTAGTAAAAGAGTTTGATAGCGCCGGACAAGGATTGGAGCGCGTAGTTTGCACCTATGACGTGCAATATGCGAACATGTACCAATTTGCCAACAACGTGAAAAACCTTTATCAAGATCAGTTGAAGGGTAATAGCGGGTTGGGTGCAGCCGATGCATATATTTTTGGCGATGACTATAGTGGCAAGTTGATCGTGGGGGTGCGCAAAGATCAGAAGGAGATGATGGACGGTGTTGTGAAAACACTTCAGGAAAAGAGCGACGCAGCCGAGCCCACGGTTCGTATGTTCACCCTGAAATCGGCAAGACCTTCGCAATTAGTGCCGGTGTTGAACACAGTGATTTACAGCAGGACCAGCCGCAGCACTGTTTCCACGAGAGCTACTGCAGATGATCTGAACAACCGTATCATCGTTTCCGGAAGTGCAGGGGAGGCGAATCGTCTGGGCAAACTCATCGAGCAGTTGGATGTTCCTCAAGTGCGTGATGCCCGCGTCTTGAGAATGTTCGATATCGACACATGGGATGTCTGGGGGTACTCCGATCGTTTGGAGGAGCTTTATCGTGATCAGATCAAGGGTTTAACCGATGCAGGTCCGCCGGATGCGATCATTTTGCCGGATGATTTTTCCGGTCGTCTCATTGTGGCTGCCAACGAAAAACAGATGCCCCTGATCGAATCCATTATGCAAACTCTGCTAACGGAGTTGCCGGAGCGTCAGATGGAACTTCGAACCTATAAACTGGAGAATATTTACACCAGTGAGGCGATGCGCACCATCGATACCTTGATGCAAGGCTCCTCACGGAGGGGAGGCTTTCGTGGATGGAGCCGCTCTTCAAATCAGGATTCTCTGACGATGTCCCCGGACGAGAAAAACAACAGCATTGTAGTCATGGGCTCCCCGAGCAAGCTATCTATGCTGGAAAATATTCTCAAGGTGGTTGATCAAAAACCGGAGAAGCCGGATAGAGAGGTTCGTTTCTACACATTGGTGAATGCGGATGCACTGGATGTCGAGCTTCGGCTGGATGGGCTTTTTAACGATCCGGGACGGCCGGAAGAGATGATTTTTGAGTCCGATTTCATTGCCAACACGTTGACCGTCGTGGCACGGGAAAAAGACTTTGAAGAGATTGAAGAGATGATCGAAAAGATGGACAACATCGCTCGTGATTTAACCGAGGTAGTCCGTCTTATTCCCGTAACGAACATGTCGGCAGAGCAGATGGCAAAAGTGCTGGAGAATATTTATCCGCAGATATCGCCCTCTGAGCTTGAGATTGTGGAAAAGCTTCCACCCCGCACTGCTGAAAAGACAGGAACGTCAACCGGGTATAAAGCGCCGAAGGCGGCTGAGGAGGAAGTGGTGCCGGAGGTGGCTCAGACAGAGGAATCCGGGCCGATGAAGGTGACTTTGGCTGTAGATCAAAATGCCAATACGCTGATTGTTTCGGGCCCGAGCTTTGAAGTGGATCGGATCCGCTCCATCGTCTCTCAGCTGCTAAGTTCCTTCAGCCAGGGAGACTCGGAGATTCGCCTCTTCAGGTTGAATGAGGCGGACCCGGTGATGTTGGCCCGCACGCTTAATCAGCTATTCAGTACGGCTCCCATCTCGGTGGGTACGGAATCCAGACCTGGAGCCAGGGGAGAAGGCAGAAATGGCCGTCAGCAACAACAGCAACAACAACAACAGCAGGGGCAGCAGGGGCAACCTCAGCAACCGCCTCAGCAACCGCCTCAGCAGCAACAAAGGCAACAGGGGCAGCAGGGGTTGCCTCCGGTTCCGCGGGCTATTATCGTCCCGGAAACTCGGATTCGCAGTGTGATTGTCAGAGCCAAGCCGGCTGATTTCGTTGCTCTGGAGTCACTCATAAAACAGCTGGATGCGGAGGGGATTGATTCACTTTTGGAATACAAGATGGTGATTCTGAAGAATGCTAATCCGACGCAAATGTTGCAGGTTGTCAATCAGGTGCTCAATCAGCTTGATGTGGTTCGGCCCGGAGATCCCGTAGCGGTTTCTGCAGATGAACGGACGCGTTCGCTTTTCCTCATAGCGCGTGATGCGGTGATGGAAAAGCTGGTTCAGATCATTTCTGAACTGGATATGGATACCGGAACTGCAGAAATGGAGGTTAAGGTTTATCCGTTGAAGTATGTCTCGGGCACTCAAATGGGAGTTCTATTGCAGAATCTTTTCGGAGCCGAAGCCGGGATGAGAAGAGGTCCCGGGCGCCCGGGGGCACGGACAGAGATGGTGCAGCGCCTCAGCCTCAAGGATGAGGAGGGTAAGGATATCACTCTGGATTTATCCAAGCCGATTAAGATCATTACCGACCCTTCGCCGGCGGGTTTGAACAGGTTGATTGTAGGCGTCTCTCAATCCAATAAAGTTGCATTGGATGAGGTGATCCGTCAGCTGGATCGGGAGCTTCCTTCAGATATGAGCGGAGTTCGGATTATTGCGTTAAAGAACTCGGATGCCAATTCGCTGTCGATGTCGTTGCAGCGGTTAATCAATGAGCGGGTGCGGCAGCGCGGACAAGCCGATGAGGTGAGAACGGTCATTTTGGCAGATGCGCGCAGCAACAGTCTCATTATTGGAGGATCCAATGCGAACATGGCCTTGATAGAAAATCTGGCTCAGGAGTTGGATTCCAGGGATTCGGCACTCTTTAACAATATACGCCAGATCGAGCTCAAACATGCTACTGCGCAAAGACTGAGCAGTACGCTCACTGCACTTTTCCAACGCCGCTCTTCCGGCGGCGGATGGAGAGGCGGCCGAGGCGGCGGAGTTGCTAACCAGGCGGTGATCTTACCTGACCCTCGCAGTAACAGTTTGCTTGTGGCGGCCAGTGATGAAGATAATAAATTGTTGGACGAGCTATTGGCTAAACTTGATAAGCCGTTGGAGAATCCGAACCTGGAGCCGGAGGTGATCATTCTTGAGCAAAATGATGCCACTCGATTGGCAGCCACGATTCGCAGTGTATTTGCTGCACGCTTGCAAGCAATATCTCAGCCGGGAGTTCAACCTGATCCTCAAGATCGGGTCAGTGTGGAAGCTGATACTCTGAGCAATTCACTGATCGTCACAGCCAATAGTGATAACCTGAAGACGGTTCACGAGCTGGTGAAAAAACTCGATCAGGAGCCGATTGCGGAAGGCCAGGTGGAGACAATTGTTCTCAAGTATGCCGATGCGCAAAGAGTCAGCACTATGCTGCGTGCGCTTATTCAGCAAGGTGTTTACCGTCCGGGGTCTTCTGTGCAGGGACGGCGTGGAGGAGGCTCTCAACGGGATGCATTCGCTATTACTTCGGATATTCCCTCCAATACGTTAATTATTTCGGCAAGCCCGGAAAACATGGCGCTGGCCAAAGAGCTCATCTCGGAGATTGATACGGAGGAAAATCGCAATGCGAGCGATATCCAGACTTATGTACTCAAGCATGCCCGAGCCGGCACGTTGATTACGACACTGGATACCTTTTTCCGAAATAAGAGCAATGCAGAAAGTCGTGCCGGTATTCGTGAGCGCGCCATGCCGATTACCATTGCGGCTGATGAACGCTCAAACGTTCTCCTGGTAACCGGCGGAAAAGAAGACTTGGATCTTTTAGGGAAAATGCTCGTGGAGTTGGATGTCAAGGATGCCAACAGCAGAATTCTCTTCAATATTTATCCATTGAAGAATTCGACGGCGTCAAAAATGCAGATGACTCTTCAGCGCCTTTTCCAGAATCGTCCTGCACGGGCCAGAGGAGTCCCTTCGGACCCCATTACAATCGTGGCAGATGCGTGGTCAAATGCGTTGGTTATCGGCTCGAGTCCCGATGACGAATCAATGGTTCAGTCACTCATTACTCAATTGGATCAGCCGGAAACCGATACAGTGAAGGTGCAGGTTTTCCCCATGAAGAATGCGGATGCACGCCGTGTGGCTACGACAGTGCAGGCATTGCTGCGTGGGCAACAGGGTGGAGGCGGCTTTGGGGGCGGAGTAGGACCGACGGTTAATGCCGATGAGCGTATCAATGCAATTATTGTTTCTGCGGGCGAGAATGACATCAAGCGCCTTCAGGAGCTGGTGGAGAAACTGGATACGACCCAGGTTGCTCGAGTAAATGAGATTCGCATTTTTTCGCTGACCTATGCAAGAGCGACAGAGCTCTCCAGTATTTTGAATTCCGTTCTGAATACTAACCCGCAGAATCTGACTCAAACGAGCGTAGCGCGCCAATCACTTCTCCAGTTCATTACTCGTACGCAGGAGGGCAAAGATATAGTTTCTTCCGCGCTCAGAGAAGGGATTTTGATTACACCGGATTCCCGATCCAACTCTCTCATCGTATCAGCACCAGTGGATTATATGGAGTTTCTGGTCTCCCTGGTGAAGAGTATGGACCAGGCTTCTCCTCAAGAGGCAAAGATTCAGATTTTTTCTCTCAAGAATGCAGATGCACGGCAGATGGCGACCGTTCTGACGGCTCTCTTCCGGCTGCAGGCGACGACAGGTGCGGCTTCACAGCGCTCTGTGGAGTACACACTGGTTAAGCCGATGAGTGATGCGTTGAGCGAACAAATGGGGATCGAACCAACAGAAGAAGCAGGTGGGGCCGACGGAAAATCAGCCGTCGTGGGCTCAGCTGAACAGTATGCACTGACGGTGACGATTGATCTGCGTACTAATACCGTTTTGGTGGGAGGTACGGAGCATTACGTATCGTTGGCCAGTGAGATTATAGAAACCCTGGATTCTCATCCGGCTCAGGAGCGAAAGGCAAAAGTCTATCGCTTGCGCAACTCCAAAGCTGCTGATATGGAAACGGCTTTGCGGACATTTTTGCAACAAGACTTGAACCGAACCATTTCCATTCTGGGACAAAGCGGAGCCGGTGCGGCCCAAACCATTCTGGATAGGGAGGTCTCCATTGTTGCCGAAACCGTGAGCAACTCTTTGCTCATTTCTTCAAGTCCCCGTTATTTCAGCGAGGTTGAGGCCTTGATTCAAGAATTGGATCAACCGTTACCGCAAGTCTTGATCCAGGTCGTGTTGGCTGAGGTGACGCTTGACAGCAAAACGGAGCTTGGAGTTGAATGGAAATATATGGATGCGGCCGGAGGCACTCCTTTCAGCTTAGGAACCGATCTGGGTGTGGCTGATGCGTTGGAGAAGTTTGGCGGCTTCAGTGCGGCTGTAACCGGCAGTAAAGTCAACTTCCTCATGCGTGCCTTGCAGGAGGATGGAAGGTTGGAGGTGTTGAGTTCGCCTCAGATACTTACTGCCGATAATGTGGAGGCGAACATCAATATTGGTGAGAGGGTCCCGATTGTGACCGATACGCGGTTCAGCGATTACGGGAACCAGACCAGCACCTATGAATACGAGAATGTGGGCGTTATTTTGACGGTAACTCCCAGCATCAGTCCGGATGGAACCGTGAAAATGACGGTTGAGCCGGAAGTAAGCCAGTTGACAAGCGATACGGTGGAAGTAAGCAAGGATGTAAAAATTCCAATTATCTCTCAGCGAACTGCACGTACGACGGTAAGTGTTCAAAGTGGGCAATCGGTTCTCATTGGCGGCCTCATCAGCACGAAGGACGATTCGCGCTCCAAGAAGGTCCCCTGGATTGGAAATATTCCTCTCCTGGGAGCTCTGTTCCGCAATAAGGCTTATGAAGTTGATCGTAAAGAGCTCCTGATTGTTTTAACGCCTCAGGTCATTATGTCCAGTTCACAGACCGGAACAAACATCATGGATGTGATGGATATGACTCGCAAGGGATTCCAGGATTCGATTCTCCAAACAGGAATGAAACGGGATCCTTTGCAGGAAAAAGTTCTAAAGGGAATTCTCCCAGAGGGCATGGAAACAAATGAGAATGCAGAAAGCACCGATAAAAAAATGAAGCGCAGCGTGTATCATACGAAAGAACTCTTGATCGATCCATGATTCGGTTTCGGAATAGTTTATTAAGAAACGGCAAGCAAAGGCTCTTTCTAAGACAGGGACCTTTGTGGATATCCTTGTTTCTGTGTTGTCTGTTGCCTGTTCTATCCGGGTGCCAGTCTGGGAATGTCTCCCAGACGGGTGTCTCCGGTTCTACACAAGCGAGCAAGCAATTTTCAGAGCTGAACCTTTTGATGGTTCCTTTTGGTCTTGAGGTAGATGCAAAGCATTCAAAAAAAGCGGTGGCCATTCAGGTTTTCGCTGTTAAGCCGGGCAAAGCTAAAGGCTCGCCAATTCTTCAGGGAGATCTGGAGGTGGAGCTTTTCGATGGGTTTTATCGGCCGGATAATAGTGAGGAACTTCCTCTGATAAAAACCTGGAAATATTCACCTGAAGAGCTGAAACCTCTTTCCAAGGAAAGCCTTCTCGGGGTTGGGTATCAGCTGCTTCTCGTTTGGCAGGATGAAGAAAAGCCTACTCAAAATAAAGTGACTGTTAGAGTTCTCTATCACGATCCTAATGGCAGCACGATTGCCTCGGATTTGGGTGTAATTCCTCTTAACATCTGATCTAAAGCTACAAAAAAACCGCCATCCATTGATGGCGGTTTTTACTGGAGAATAAGTCTATTCTTCCGGCTCCATGGGTTCCAAATCGTCCACTTCATAGTAATCATCCGGAGGAACCAATTCATCCTCCAGGATCATTATTTCTTCCCCGTTTACGGGTTGTTCAGGATCAATTTCGCCGGGGTCGTCCTGTTCAATGTCGCCTTCCTGAGGAGGGAAGACGTCCTCCTCAAAATCCTCGCTTGGAGAAACCAGCATTTCAGGAACAGCGGTTTCTTCTGCTTTCACTGCATTGGGGTCTGCTGCGGACATCCAGTTGACACGGTTCTTCAATAGATTTTCGACAGTCCAGGTCGAGACTATATAAATCCATTGTTCACATTTTTTCTCTTGAGCGAGTTTTTTCTGGAAACGCTCTTGTTCTCTCAAAAATTCGGCATCCAAACGGGCCTTATCTTCCTCTTTCTCGTTCGGTGCAATTGTGCGCTCGGTCGGCAATTGAGCATCCACTTTAAAGGAGAGGTAACGGCCTGTTTCGTCCGCCGTCAGCTTGCCGATGTGGATTGTGTAAGTGAAACCGTCAAAGGTTTTAATTACGGCAATCGTGGGAATATTCAAGCGGGTGAGCTCAGGGTCGCTATCCAGAGGCAGAACGTCGGTAAAGGACGCATAAGAGAAAAGGCTGGAGAGAGATCTGGTTTTAGAAGCGTCCACGTTTTCCGTAGGAAGCGGATTTTTGAGCTTAAAATCGCCTCCGACGGCATCACGGGAGAACTCCCAGTCAGGAGCCGCTTCACCCATAAACTGCACTGAAATCGAAGAGAGTTTTTCAACTTTGAAAAAATCTTTGTTTAGCCAGGCGGTCGGGACGGGTGCCACGTTGTCGAAGGGCTCATCAATAAGGTAGACGGGGGGCGAGCCTCCCATGAGCACATAACGGCCTTCGGGGATATCTCCGGACATGCCCATCATCGGATTTTTCTGAGCTTCTGATTGGCGCACGTAGGGTTTGCCCAAAAGCAGAGAAACAAGTGTTTTATCGTTAACCCCTTTCATCTCAAGGAGAGTTCCTCCGCCCTGAGCCTGGTCAGTAGCCAGGAGGTTCAAACGGCCCAACTGGCTTTCCCCGGCTTCAATCACTCGAAGTGGCTTAGTCTCGGAGAGCTTAATGACCATCTGACTAATATCCTGGAAATTGGCAGGGTAGTTGTATCGTTCCTTTACGACCCAGATATCCCCCTGTTTGTTAAGGGTGAGGCTCTCGCTTCCCTGAGTGATATGAATAGTCTCCACATCATTGACAGGCAAGTTTTCGAAAAGTAAGCCGCCCACTTCTGCTGTTTGCCAGGTGGCGGAATCCTTTTTTACGAGGGTCGCTGTAATTGCGATAGCCACGGCAGCGGCTACGATCAATGCGATAAGTGCTTTAAGATTCATTTTGCTGCAGTACGTTTACGTTTAATAATAGCGATTACGATTCCCACAAGAACCACCACAAAAGCCATGCCGGCCGTGTTGATCCAAGTCAGGTTGTTTTCCAAAGAGGTGATGTCTTTGCGCAGATTTTTGCGAACTTCTTTGAGGCGTTTGGCGGCTTCGGCCTCGCTCTTGCGATATTCAGAGAGCTCGGCCCGTTGCTCATCGGAAAGGATGAACTTTTGAGAGCCTTCAGACTTGGCTTGCTGAAGCTCGCTGATCTTGTTGCGCGCTTCATTAAGTCTGTTTTCCAGCTCCAGAAGTTGGGACTGGTATTGTGCTTCAGCTTTGGCGCGATACTCCTGAATCACAGTGAAAGGCCTGTTCAATGTCGCGCGGCTGCGCATATTGATCAGGCTGCTGCTCCCGGCCATCTGTTCGACCAGGTTTTGGGCCAGCGTCAAATTGCCGTTAAGCGGCTGGACAAATCTCTGCCCAAAGATGGAAGAAACACGCACAGAGAAATTATCGTGGAGCATATCCACATCACCGACCAAAATGACGGAACCATCCTGAGCAGATTCCTTTAAAGAGGGCTTAGTCTCTGTGGCTGCTGTTGCCGAATCTTTCTCGGAATCCTTTTCAGAATCATTTCCATTCTCGGCTGCAGCTTTTTTCGGTGCACCCTCAGGGAAAGCAGTTTTGAACTTGCCCAGGAGCATAATCGCCATTTCGTATTCCTTATTAGAAGGCTGGAAATCGCGGCTGATGAGGGCGTTTCTTTCTGCCATCAGCTTATCCACCAGTTGTGAGTTAGTGGAAGATTTGATCAACACTTCTTTGGTGAGACCTGAGGCAGGCGTGCCGCTGAAGCATCCCGGGAAAGCCAGAAGCATATTATCAATCTGGGCTGTGGAGATGTTCTTCTCGTCAAATGCGTCTGAGGTTAGACTCAGGACGGTCAGGAACTCTGCCGCCTGGCCACCTTGTCCGGAAAGCATGGTCGGATAGTTTTTATCCGCGACCACGCGAGTGGAGTCGAAGCTCATCCCCCATGCAGTGAAAAGTTTCTCCATATTAGATGCGACGTCCATGCGTGCCATGGGGTTTTGCTGCGACATGGCCGCCGGGTCCAAACGGAAAAGAGGATCGACAAAGGCGATCAGGTGTCCACCGCGCAGGACAAATTGATCAAGCGCAAAAAGGGTCTGATCGGGGAGGTTCTTGGGATGTACAACCAGAAGCGTATTGATATTCTCATCAATTTCTTCCACATCGGAATGGAGTTCCACGACGTCGAAATCCCGTTTAAGTTCGCTGACGACGGTCCAAGGCTGAGAAGCCTGTTGTTGCTGCATCATCATCGGGTTCATGGGAGTTCCGAACATGGGCAGATCAGTCAAAATGCCAATTTTCACCTTCTCCGGATTGGATACACGGGCGATGGCGCGAGTGATATCATACTCCAGGAGGCGTTCGCGCACAGGTGCGAGAAAGGGGAGTGCAACGGTACTATCCAGGCAACTGACGGCAATGCCCATATAGATCGTGTCGCCGGTATTGATCATTTGCCCTTCTACGCCGTCAGCCCGAGCCATATCTTCAGCGTCCGAATCGGGTTCGGGGTTATAGCGTTTGACACGCAGTTTACCTTTGGCGGCTTTGCTGTACTCTTTTAAAAGATCATCCACATTGCGCGAATAATTTTTTACAAAAAGCTGGGCCGCATCGGAGCCTCCCTGGGAGCAGTAAAAACGCAATTCCACCGGAGTGTCCAGGCTTTGCAGAATGTCCTTGGTGCCCTGACTCAAGGTAAAGAGTTTGTCTTCAGTGAAATCCAAGCGGACTTTCACGACATTGGCGATCATGCAGACGGCGGCCACCACCACAACCATGATCAGGACGCCCACTGTGCTAAAGAGGAAAGATATACTTTTGTTACTTTTCATATTTGATCCTTAATTCCTTAATGTTTCAGATGAGTGTTATCCGGCTCGGTAGCTTCGTATTACAACGCCGGTGGTGAAAAGGCAGAAGAAGATCAATCCCAGGAAGAAAACAATATCGCCGGAGTCTATGATACCCCGCTGAAATTGTGAGAAATGGGTCATCACGCTGATGGAAGCAACGGCATTAATCACGCCGGAGCTGAACCATTGACTGAGCATGTCGTTCAAAGGAGGCCAGCCGGCCATTACCAGGGCTAAACAAAAGACGACGGAAAGGATGAAGCTGACGACCTGGCTGCGAGTGATTGCAGAGGTTAAGCAGCTGACAGCCAGATAGGCACCGGCCATCAGAAAGCTACCCAGGTAGCCGCAGAAGATTACGCCGTTATCAGGGTTGCCCAGGTAATTGACCGTAATCACCATGGGAAAAGTCAATGCCAGAGCCAGTCCCAGGAATAACCAGGATGCAAGGAATTTGCCAACGATCGCCTGCCATCCGGTGACAGGCATGGTGAGGAGCAGCTCTATGGTGCCCAAGCGGCGTTCTTCGCTCCAGAGACGCATTCCCACAGCCGGAACCAGGAAGAGGTAGAGCCAGCAGTGCCAGAAGAAGAAGGCGTTCAGCGAAGCCTCATTCCGAGCGAAGAAATCGCTCAAAGGAAACGTGAAGACTCCCGCCAGAATCAGGAAGATAACAATAAATACATAGGCGACAGGGGAAGTGAAGTAGCCTCCCATCTCGCGTTTTGCAATCGTATAAATATTTCGTACAGCTAAATTCATATCGACAGTTTACTCTTTTTTGGTGAAATTAAACATTAACGGTAATGACAGGACCATCTTTCTTGGATTTCTTCACTGTGTCCGGAAGGGTTATAGCGCGGAAGACTTCGTCAAGGCGGCCGTCATCCGTATGGAGTTCGTCAAACTTCCACCCTGATTGAATTGCCAGCTCGGCCATTTGGGCCGCCAGACCGGAAGAGTTTTTATCCTTGGGGTAGACCCGCAAAGTGACTACTTCCTCTTTGTTTTTCACACTTTCAATTTGTGCTGCGGCTGCAAGGGTTTTAAGTTTTTCTCTCAGCTCCGCTTCCGTCACATTTCGAACCGTGATCAGAATGGAACCAAAATCCGGGTGCATTGCCTTAAGTTGAGCCGGGGACCCATTGGCGACAATGGAGCCGCGGTCAATAATGATAGTGCGGGTGCAGACTTCCAGGACTTCCTCTAAAATGTGAGTAGAAAAGATGATGGCCTTACGCTTGCCCATATTGCGGATGAGAGAGCGAACCTCATGCTTCTGGTTGGGATCCAAACCATCGGTCGGTTCATCCAGAATGAGATATTCCGGATCGTGAAGGATGGATTGGGCAAAGCATGCACGATGCCGGAAGCCTTTGGAAAGTGTGTCTACATTCTGATGAATGACGGACTCCAGGAAGCAGGTTTCAATGGCTGAATGGACAGCCTTTTTGCGGTCAGCTCCGCGCAGGCCGCGAAGTTCGGCTGCAAAGTTCAAGAAACCATATACAGTCATGTCTGTATAGAGAGGGGCGTTTTCGGGCAGATATCCTAATGTTTGTTTTGCCCGAATAGGGTCAGTCAGCATATTAAATTCGCCTACGCGAATACTTCCTGAATCCGGAGGGATGAAACCCGTGATCATTCGCATCGTCGTGGATTTACCGGCACCATTTGGACCCAGAAAGCCCAGTACCTCCCCCTTGCCAACTGTAAAGGAGATGTCGTCTACAGCTCGCTTGGAGCCAAATAATTTGACTAGATTTTCTATCTTAATCATTTGTGTTCCTTAAATCAAAACCCCCACCATGCTTCTTACTGAAAGGGAGCATGCAGCGGTCCTCATTTTTTGAAAGTATACGTATAGCCTTGGCGGGCGTTTGCAAACCAAACACCCATCCTCACTGCCTCTTTATAAGACAAAACGTCGTATCTAATCAATCCTAAAATAAGGGAAGCAAGGGTCGTTATTTCATGCATTTCAGTATTTCTTTACTCGACGGAAGCTGGCGGAAACGTGTTGCAGAGAAAAGGGTGAAAATGATATCTTCTTTTCAGCGATGAAAGTAAGGTGTCATTTTTTTATTCTGATTTTGGGGACGATTGTGTTTCAGGTTTTTGGGATTTCCAGTTGTTGGTCTGAGTCTTCGTCGAAATCGTATCATTTTGATGAGAAGGGTATCTCGCGCGAAGTCCTGGATAACTACTTGGAGCGCTCCATTACGATGGCCTGTTTTCTTACGCCTCATTTACCCGAAGGCAGCCGTACGAACCCTTATCATGAGGATGACAAACGGATGCTCAAGGAGCTGGGGGCCAAATTTATCGGCAGAGCCATTTACCGCTGGGGAGGAGAAGATCAGCTGGGCACGGATGAATTCGGGGCTAATGCCCGGAAAATTATCCAGGAGTTTCATGCTTTTGATTCAGACATCGTTTTCCAAGCCTGTCTTTTTGAGATCGTGACGCGGCAGGTTGAAAAGGTGGCGGTCCCTGACTGGGTTTTTGAAGGCTATGATCTGCCCGTTGAGAAGCGGGATTTTTCCTATGAGAAGATGCTCAATGAGAAGGGAGTTTTTGTTGACCATTGGTCCCGGGATAGCAGCGTTCCCGATATCACGCGGCAGGAAAGTCAGCTGTGGTTTTATTATATGGCCGGCGCTTATATGGATATGGGGTGCGAGGCATTTCACCTGGGACAAGTGGAGCTCATCGGAATGAATGACCCAGAACGAAAGGCATGGGCCGGCCTGATTGGAAAAATCCGAGAGCTTGGGAAAAAGAAAGCCCGACGGCACTGGGTGATTCTTGATGCTCATGTTCCTCACGGGGGGATGCTTTTGAAGGGTAAAAGTTTGATTGATTTCAATTCATTCCCACTCCGGATTAAAGATGTTCCGGAAAAGAAGATGGGAGGAAAATTAGAGGTGAATTATCTGGATTCTATCTACAAAAGGAGTCTGGGGTGTGAAACACCCTCCGGTTGGAGCTGTGAGCATCTGCCTTACTTAGTCGAGTTTGATAATTTTGGGAGAAGCAAGTCTCCCGGTGTCGCTAATGAGGGCAGTCACTTTGCCTGGGGATGGGATGAAATTTCCTGGTTTTCTCTTCTCCCGGAAGAGGAGAGAAACGGTTGGCTTGAATATGCCTATGACTGGCTCAAAAAGACCGATCCCGTTGGGCATCTTCAAATGCCGGGCAACCGGATTATTACCTGTCCTAACGAGACAGAAGGACGATACCGTGCAAACCGGAAGAGCGACCAATGCCCGATTGGCTATTCACAAGAGGCCACGATTAAAAAGCTCTGGAATCCCTAGAAACTAATCACTTTTACCGGCTTCCTTGCTCGGCTTCATATTTTTCCATGGCGTCGAGCAGGCTCGGGACTGTGTAAGGATCCGCTTCAACTGTGACGGCGACGCGGAGCGTTTTAAGTGCCTTAGTGGTTTCCGGGCCGATACTGGCAACTTTCAGAGCCGTGAATTTCTTCAGGAGAGAGGGAAGGTGATAAAAATCATGAAAATGCTTTACCGAAGAGGCGCTGCAAAAAGTGAGCCAATCGGCACCTTCGGCACGGAAAAAGGCATTTTCCATAACTTCAGGAGATTCTCCCAGGGTGCAGTAAAAGGGGATGTCGTCCACGATAGCGCCCATCTCTTCGAGTAAACGGGGCAGATCAGCGCTGCCGCTCTCCGGGCGCACCAACAGGATTCTGCGGTTTTCCAGGGCATCAAATTGGTCTATCGCCTTGGCTAGAGTTTTGCCCGTATGTTTATCGGGCATGACATCCACCTGTAAGTGCAGTTGCTTTAAGCGTTCGGCGGTTGCGGGCCCTACCGCGGCAATCCTTGCGCCGCCAAAATCTCTCATATCCTGAAACTTGCGAAAGAAGAGACTGAAAAACATCTCTACACCGTTAGTGCTGCTGAAAACAACCCAATCATAAGCGTTTAAACCGGCAATCGCCTCGACAATTCCATGATGGTCCGGATGTGGCTCAATTCGGATGGAGGGAATTTCGATGGGGAGTGCTCCGCATTGGGAAAGGCCGCGTACAAAGGACTCTGATTGTGTTTTGGCTCTTGTAACAACAATTCGTTTGCCCGAGAGAGGGCTGGTTTTTTGCTGAATGCTGCCGGCTGCATTATGAATTTCCATCTCAACAGCGCTTTCTTTCTGGAGCAGAAGAACGGGTTTCCCGGATTCGAGCGAGGGCAGCGGCTCGGTAATGATGGTTTTTCCTTTCAGGAAATCGGGCAAGGCTGGGGTATCTCCCCAGTTTTTTGCTTTGGAAAGGCAAAGGATAATCTCTTCTGAACCGCAGAGATTCTTCAGTGTTTGGGCTTGAGCAAGAGTCAGTAACTCAGTTTTATTTTTTTCGCACTGGAATCGGATATAGTCCTGGGCCAAGTCCGAGATTTCCTGGTCCAGAATCACTTTATTAGCCCGCGAGAGCAGTTCCGCAGCGCGAGTGCTCACAAATGGCAACCTTTCAGGTCCAACCCCGAAGAGGAAGAAATTTCCTTGCATCTTTTTCATGCGGGTCCAGTTTAGCAAAGGGCCAGAAAACGTAAAGACTCCCTGAGGCCGAAGGATAAAATAGCGGTTGGTTGTTTGGAGAGCTTTCTGGGAGTTTGATCTTTTTTGAAAGAGGAATTGTTGCTACAAATAAGGGCCTTTGGGTAAGTGGATATGAAGAGATTACTATGCTTGTTGATGTTTTTCTGTGTGGGGCTGGGGTGTGTTATGGAGCTTTCGGCTCAAGGGTGGATGCATTGGAGAGGCCCGTCCATGAATGGATCCACGACGACGACTAATTTGCCGGTAGAATGGTCGGAGCAGACCAATATCGTCTGGGGGATTACGATGCCGGGTAAAAGCAGTTCAACTCCTATCGTTTTCAACACGAATATCTTCGCGGTCAGCCAAGGTTCTTATGGCAGGTTGCTTTTGCTCAACCTGGCTATGAAAAACGGCACCGTCCTTTGGGAAAAAGAAATTGGCCGTCTGGAAAACTGGGAAGAGAACTCTTTTTTTGAAAAAGGTCTTTATTCTCAATGTTCTCCCACAACCAACGCTAAAAACATCTGGGCTCTATTTGGGAGCGGCGATATCGCTGCCTATGATTTTGCCGAAAATGAACTCTGGAAGCGTAACCTGGTCAGGGAGCATGGGTATTGCGAGAATCGTTTTCTCAACGCGGCAACCCCTGTTCATTTTGCGGGAAAGCTTTATATACCTGTCGGTTCCCCAAATATGGCTTCTGAATCCGGGACTGAAAAAGAGGGGGGAATGGAAAAACCTGTCATTTTATGTTTGGACGCTACCAGTGGGAAAACTCTCTGGACGCGGGAGTGGCTCGCTCAGGCCAATGACAACCTAAAAGCGGGCCCCCTCAGTGCCATTCTTTATGAAGGGGAGGGGAAAGGGAAAAGCCAGCTCATAGTTTCCGGAGCCAACGGCCTTGCGGGATATAGCCTCGGTGAGGGAGAAGAGCTCTGGCACTACCTCTCAAAAGGAGAAACACCCCTGAGACAAGGGGATAACCTTCATCCCCCGGTGCCGGCACCTGATATGGGGCTTCTTTTTGCTTCTGTTCTTGGCGATAACTTACTCATTGCCATTAACATGAATTCGGCTACGGGCTTAATTCGAGAAGAGGATTTAGCCTGGAAACTTCATTTAGAATCGATGGCAACAACTACAGGATCAACTCTTTACTACAATAAAAGACTATATGCCCTGGAAGGAGAGAATCCTTGCTCAATGGTTTGCAGAGATGCGGGGAGCGGTAAAAAACTTTGGGAAGGAGTGCTGAGTGTGAAGGAGACTTTCAGCAGTTCCCCCACAGGGGCGGACGATAAAATTTATTGTCTGAGTGACGAAGGGACTGTTGTCATTATCGGTGCGGGTGAGCGTGAGCATTATGAAGAAATCGCTGTAATAAAAATGAACGAACAAGCATTTAACTCCGGTATCGCGATTTCTAATCAAAGGCTCTTTATACGAACCTGTGAAAAACTTTATTGTGTGAAGAAGAGACAATGGATCCGCTTTATGGACAACGAGTTTCTGGATTGACCAATCAGAATTTCAGAACATTCTTTTAATTGGTTTAACTTTTGAAGCAAAAGCCCATTGTTTTTTAAAAGCTTGTTGGGGTTTGAATCTGCTTGAGATGCTCTATTTTTTGTGGTTAGACTCACGCGCATGTTGAGTTTTTCAATACTTGCGACAACTACACCGGAGTTAGAAATTCATCCTATCCTGATTTTACCGTTTGTGTTGTTGCTTCTTTCGATAGCCGTTATGCCCCTGGTCAACAACAAGTGGTGGGAGAAATATTATCCTTATGTCTCGATTGGCTGGGGGGCAGTTGTTCTTTTATACTATCTTTTTGTTTTTAAAGCACCGGCCCCTCTGCTGCATGTTGCCGCTGAATACGCGAGCTTTATTGCGCTTATTGGTTCTCTATTCGTTGTTTCCGGGGGGATTCATATTTCTCCTAAGGGGCAATCAACTCCGCTCATGAATTGCGCTTTTCTGGCTGTGGGAGGTATTCTTTCCAATATTATTGGCACTACAGGGGCTTCCATGCTCCTCATACGTCCGTGGATACGGATGAACAAGAGGAGGGTTACCAGCTTTCACATTGTTTTTTTTATTTTCATTGTCAGTAATATATCCGGAGCCTTGACTCCTATTGGAGACCCGCCTCTCTTTCTCGGTTTTCTACGAGGAGTTCCTTTTTGGTGGACATTAGAGCATTGTTGGCCGGGATGGTTGGCCGGGATGATAATCACCATTTCTACTTTCTATTTCTTCGATATCCGGAATTATCGGAGGGCTCATCTCCACATGACGGATGATTTATCCGATGAACCCGACAATCCTTCCTGGAAAGTAAGTGGATTGCCTAATTTGGGCTTTCTCCTGATGATTTTAATCGCTGTCTTTATTGAAAGCCCTTATTTTTTCAGGGAAATTCTTATGATTTTGGCAGCGGTCGGTTCTTATCTGACAACGCCAAAGATGGTTTACAAAAGCAACAATTTCAGTTTTCATCCGATACAGGAGGTCTCCTGGTTGTTTGCCGGGATATTTCTGACAATGCTGCCTGCGCTCAGCTATCTTGGAAGCCATGCGGAGTCATTTGGGATTGATACGCAGACGAAGTTTTTCTGGTTTACAGGGCTTCTCTCTGGTGCTTTGGACAACGCTCCGACCTATTTGACTTTTCTGGCGACAGCAATGGGGCTTTTTGGAGGGGACATTTCATCCAAGGCGGATGTAATGCAATTTGTGTTGGAACATGATCATCATCTGGTGGCGATTTCTCTGGGGGCGGTTTTCTTTGGGGCTATGACTTATATTGGAAACGGCCCGAACTTTATGGTCAAATCCATTGCGGACCGGGAAAAGATAAAGATGCCCACTTTCTTCGGGTATATTTTTAAATATTCCATACCTTTTTTGATTCCCATATTTCTACTGGTATCGTTAATCTTTTTCTCCCGCTGGAGTATTTTTTAATTCTAGTTTCTGACACGGTGAGGCTTTCGAAAAGGGGGCCTCTTATTGAGTGCTGCAGGTCTGAAAAGCCGGTATGCATTCTTTAGAGAATTTGGTTGGAGTCAGATAAGCAAGGTTTTATACTTAAAAGCGCTGTTATGGGTGATGAGAGCAAAGAGTGGATGATTGAGGTAAAAGGGCTGACGAAGCGCTACGGAGATTTTGAGGCGATCAGCAATTTAAATTTCACCGTGAAGCGAGGGGAGATTTTGGGGCTTTTAGGGCCTAACGGGGCAGGCAAAAGCACCACTCTGCGTATATTATCCACATTTTTAGCGGCGACTTCCGGGACGGCCAGGGTGGCCGGGTTCGATGTTTTTGATGAATCACATGAAGTTCGCAAGCGGATAGGCTACATGCCTGAAAACAACCCCCTTTACTACGATATGCGGGTTTATGAATATCTCAAATATCGAGGCCGGCTTAAGGGGCTGGATGCACGCCAAAGCAGAGACCGCGCAGAAACCGTGATGAAGGAATGCGATCTGGAGGATGTTCGCAGAAAGATGATCAGGCAGCTTTCGCTCGGATATCGGCAGAGGGTGGGTTTGGCAGATGCGCTTTTGAGCGAGCCGGAGCTGATTATTCTGGATGAGCCGACTTTGGGATTGGACCCGAATCAGGTGCGTGCCGCTCGGCAACTGATTAAAAATCTGGGAGGCAAACACACTGTCCTGATCTCGAGCCATATTCTGCATGAAATAGAGATGACGTGTAATCGGGTGTTGATTCTGAATCAGGGGAAGATATTGGCTTCAGACGATACGACCCACTTACAGTCTGTCATGGGACAATCCTCCCGGGTAGTTGCGGAGATAAAAGCACCTTTGGAGGATTTAAAGTTCTCTCTGAAAAATTTTGAAGGATTGCTGGCGGTTGATATTTCTGCGGCTGAGGGGGAATACTATCTTTGCTCCCTTTCTTTCGGAGCTGAAACGGCTGATCCCCGAGAAGAACTCTATAAAATGGTAGTAAGAAACAACTGGCTTTTGAGAGAGCTGACAATCAGCCGTCCCTCGTTGGAGGATGTTTTTGTCCACCTGACAAGGAAACAGCAAGACGAAGAAGAGGATGAAGAGTAGAGAAACGAGGAGAAGTCATCTATGAAAGTTTTTAAGACATTACTCAGAAGAGAGCTGGGTGTCTGTTTCGGCGTATTAAACGGGTACGTGATCGTAAGCGCGGCACTGTTTCTGGTTGGAGTTTGCTTTTACGACCTGGTGTATCGGTTAAACAATCAGCCGACGGATATGACCTTGACGGAAATGTTTTTCTTTTCCTGGTATTTTTGGCTGATATTGCTCCTTTCGGCACCGCTCATCACGATGCGTACTTTTGCGCACGAAAAATCTACGGGGACTTATGAAATTTTAATGACGGCGCCTGTTAACGATATACAGGTGCTCATGAGTAAATTTTGCGGGGCTTTGTTTTTCCATGCGATTATCTGGCTGCCCGTATTTATCTCAATGTTGCTTTTGAGATTTTACATTAATAATCCCCTGGTGGTGAATATCACCAGCATCATTACGACCTATTTTGCGGTATTGATGGTGGGCGCGCTTTATATCTCCATTGGGTGTTTCGGCTCGGCCCTCACCCGCAGCCAGATTGTGGCGGGAATGGTTAGTTTCACGTTGGGCATGGGGATTTTTATGTTGAGCGTGAATGTGCTCTTCGTGGTTCCCGATCCTGGTCCAATCTCCTTGATATTGGCAAAGATATCTCTGGCGGATTACATGAGGGATTGTTCACGTGGAATATTGGACAGCCGGCCCTTTATTTTTCTGGTGACATCAACTTTTCTTTTTCTTTTTTTAACGTGGCGGGTTTTGGAGTGGCGCCGGTGGAGGTAGATGATGGAATACGATAATATAAGTTTTTCAGCAACCAAACGCAGACGGATCAAGCTCAACGTCCTGGGTTCCCTGGTTGGCTTGCTGGCGGTGGTCATTTTACTGAATTTGCTGGGTTCAAGGCATTTTTTCAGATGGCATTTGGATTCCAGGGATACGTCTAAGCTTTCACCGATGACGGTAGAGGCGCTTAAATCCTTGAAACAGGATGTAAAAGTCGTGGTGCTTTTTAAGGAGGATTTACCGCTTTATGCATCCATTAATAATCTGCTTAAGGAGTATGAAACAGTAACCAGCCGGCTGAAGGTTCAGCGGGTAGATTATATTGAAAATCCCCAGGCTGCAGAGGCCATAAAGAATAAGTATCGTCTCACATTGCCTGCTTCAGACAAGGAGACTTTCTTTCGGGATCTGGTTATTTTTGAAGTTGAGGGTAAGCCCCCCAGAGTAATATACGAGAAGGAGTTTTCTGATTTCAACGTATCGGATGTTGTTTCGGGGCGTGAGCAAAAGGTTAAAAGAATTACCTTCAAAGGGGAAATGCTCTTTACGGGAGCGCTTGCCTCACTGATGGAAACCGGAGAACGTGTGGCATACTTTTCCATGGGGCATAATGAGTTCGACCCGGAAGAGAAGGATGAGCTCAGCGGTTATTCAAAGTTCGCGGAGATTCTGACTCAGAATTACGTTAAGGTAAAAAAATTCCATATTTGGGCTGAAGAAACGGTTCCGGCTGATTGTAACCTTCTGATTGTTCCCGGACCTAAAAAGCCGTTGGTAGATCAGGAGGTCGTCAAAGTCGGGGAGTATCTGAAGCGCGGCGGAAGTTTGCTGGTTCTCTTTCCTCAATCTGGAGCGACCCGGCTGGAGCCTCTATTAAAGGAGTGGGGCGTTGAGGTGAAGGATCAACTGGTTTACGACCCTGAGGTTGTCAGATTGAATCAGGGCCTCATGTTGACTAACTTCAATTCTCAAAGTCCTATTACCCGGCCTTTGTATGGTTCTCAGATGTATATGCCTCTGACTCGAGCGGTCTCCAAGACGGACTATGCCGGAAGGGCTGCTGATGCGCCCCAGGTTATGGAGCTGCTTATGAGCGGGGCCAAGGGAGTTCTCATAGCTCCTACGGCGGACGGGAAAGAGATGCAAGTTGAGAGTGCGCAAAGCCAGGAATACAGCATGGCCGTTTCCGTGGAAAAAGGGGCGCTCCAAGGGGTAGATTCCATTAAAGGAACGACCCGCATTGTAGCCGTGGGAAGCTCTGTGTTTCTCAATAACAAGTGGATTGATGCTTCTTTCGGAAACCGGGATTTTGCAGTTCTGGCAGTCAACTGGTTGCTGGATCGGTCTCAGCTGATGAAAGGAGTCGGTCCAAGAGCCATCGTGGAATACCAGCTGAACCTGAGCGACATTCAAATCAATCTGCTCATGTGGATCATGATGGCGATCGTTCCGGGGGGCGTATTGGGAATTGGTTTGATCGTGTGGGCTCGAAGACGCAACTAGCTCTGGGGGTATTCATGAAGACGGGATTAACGTGGGTATTGATTGGGTTGGCTGTTGTCCTGAGCGTAGTTGTGTTCTGGTTCGATAAGGCGCCTATTCAACCGGTTGTGCTGCAGAAGGGGCCTCTGTTTCCCCGCTGGGATGAAAAGAAGGTGAGCTCGGTAGATTTCTTTTATTCATCCAACAGTTTTGTGAGTGCCTTAAAAGAGGGTGCTCATTGGAATTTACAGGCACCTCTCCGCTATCCGGCAAACGAAAAGCTTTTGGAGGAAATCGTTTCCTCAATTCGGTCTCTTACCTCAGATCAATACATCTCCGGAGAAGAATTAACCAGGAACAAAAAGGAACTGGCCGATTATGGCATCAAGCCATTTCACCGCTCCTTGATTCTTCAACATGGAAACGAACGGGTGGAAATCCGGTTAGGCAATCAAACAGTGGGTGAGGACGAACTTTTCTTTCAATTGATTGGCAAAGATGGAGTCTATCTGGCACCTGCCTCTTTTTCTCAGTTGATCCCTGAAGAGGCGGACGGATGGAGAGATTCTCGAGTTGTGCGGTTGGACCGGCAAAGAGTGGAAAAAGTCAGCTTCAAGGCACCGACTCCTTACGGTTTTGACCTGGAGCGAAGACAAGGGGATGCCGAGCGCTGGAGTATTGTTCGTCCCACGCCAGCGAGGGCTGAATCGAAGAAGGTCGCTGATTTGTTGGCGCTTTTTTCTGATTGGGATGTGCTTAAATTTGTAACAGATAACCCCAGAGAATTTAATGTTCGTTATGGATTGGAGCGGCCGCAAGCTGAAATAGAGTTTACGCTTGCCAGTGTGCCTCCGGCAGCGGGTGTAAATCCGGTAGCCTTACCATCAGGAGAAGCTTTATCCGATACAAACGCGGCAGTAGAGCTTAGAAACCTGAAGGTTCAATTCGGGAACGTAGACGTCACCAATACGGCAGCGGCCTACATAGGATTAATCGACAAAAACAGTACCAATGTGGTCCTTGCAAAAGGGGAATTTCTGAGGAATTTGATGTTTCCGTGGCAGGAACTGCGGACGCGGCGGCTCTGGGATATTGAGACCAATGAAGTCAAAGAGGTCGTTTTTACAAGCTCGCCTTTTGATGAAAAGAGTAAAGGCGGTTTTGTTCTGAAAAAAGGGAATTCCGCAGAGGCGTGGATGGCTGAAGGATTTGGGACAAACACACTCAGCGGGACCAATAGTTACGAGGCTGACCCCAAGGTGGTGGAGTGGCTTTTGGATCAATTGGCTCATACGGAGGTTCTGGAAGTCGTTAAAGACGCAGTGACCGATTTTTCCTCGTATGGATTGACGAAACCATTTCAGAGTATCCGAGTGGAAAGAGAAGGGCTTGCTTCTCAACAAGTGGATTTCGGTTGGGGGCAACAGCCAGATTCAGAAGCGGAAGGGGACCAGGAGAAGGTTTACATGAGAGCCTTCGGGGACGGTAATATTGCAAATGAATCTTCTGTGAGTGAAGTGACCAAAGCCGATGCCATGAAGTTCCCCACCGACGCATTCCAGATGAGTGTTCGGGATGTCATGAATTTCACAACGAATGATTTCGTACAAGCAACCTTTCAACTAGGTGCGCGGAGCAGGGTAGTCGAGCGCGGAATGGATGGTGAATATAAGATTTCGGGCTACGTCGGGGAGATTCCGGAAGAGGTGGTTTTTATATTCGATGAGCTGGTTTATCGCCTGGGTACGTTGCGGGCTGAAAGCTGGATATACATGGGAGAGAACATTCCATCGGAATTTGAAATGGCAGAGGCGGAGTGTTCCCTGACGATTCAATACTTAAACAAAGGTAACGTGAGGGATTGCCAGATAATTTTCGGCAAGCTCAAGGTAGAGGGAATGCAGACTGCTGCAGTCAAGCGGCTTGGGAAAATGTGGGTTTTCAAGTTCCCGCCGGTGGTCTATGAGTATTACGGGAATATGCTCGATATCCTGATGGGCAGGGATGCAGTTGAAAAGAAATAGTTGGAGACTGATAGGTCAAAGAGCCTCCGCTTTTTGGCTGTATCTGAAGCGAAAAAGGAAGCTGATGCGCTGGATGTTCTATCCGCTGTTTGCTGCCTTGTTGTTGCTTTTTTTCTGCTTTCTCTGGCTCACGACAGTTGGCCTGCCGGATTTTGCGACGCGTCAAATTGGTCGGGAGCTTAAATCTTTGGGCTTTGAGTTTAAGGCCCAGAAATTAAAGCTAGCATGGGGTCTGGGTGTTTCCGCCACCGGGCTCTCTTTGACACAAGATAAGGAGGGTACAGTGCACTTCTTTTTATCGGATGCAGTGCTGAACATGAGTTGCTGGAGGTGGCTGCATAGCGGTAATATTATCGACTCAGTCTATATTCGTCAGGGGCTTTTGGAGTGGCCTCTTGGAGAAAAGGATAATGAGGTGCTCCGACTCGATGAAATATCCGGAGTCATGGTATTTGACGAGATAGATCAGGATGTTTGGACTCTCAAGAATTTAAGAGGCAAACTGCTGAACATGGAGATAAATATCAGCGGAGAGTTGATAAATGCAGATGCACTGGCCAATTTACGCCTGCCAAAAAGGAAAGAGCGCGACCCGGAGCAGCTCAAGAAAATCAAAAGGTCCATTTTATATGCACAAAAATGGCTGGAGACTTTTGAGACGAAAGTTTCTCCGCAATTGCTTTTCAGACTCAAGCTTGATGCCGAAGACTGGATGAAATCCAGTGCCGATGTGATTTTCGATGTTCAGGATTTAGATGGAAGCTATGGTGTCGGCGATCATTTTCAGGCACAACTCTCATTGTCGGATTTAGAAAACGGGGAGGGTTTGAAGAATTTGAAATTGCGGGCCAGTCTGGAGAAGGCATCCAGCCAGCGTTTAAATATTTATCTGGATCAGATTAATTTTGAGGGAGCACTATCTTTCAGTGGTGACAAAATGATTCCTGTGGCTTTGATGTTGCAAGCGAATGCGAATTGGGCTTCGAATCAACTATTCTCAGCGCATAATTTCCATTTTGATCTGCAAGCCAAGCGGGATTCCGAAACGACCACGAAAACACGGGTGAACGTCAATATTCAGGCCGGAAATTTACAAATTGATAAAATTGGCGGAACTGAGCTCCTCGAATTTCAAGCAGAAATGGATAACAACTGGGATTTGGAGAAGGGGCCTTTTTCTCTTTTCAACTCGGGCTTGTTTAAAGATTTCAATTTAGAGAAATATCAGGCGCTTTTGAGTCACCCTGATTTTCCTGAACGGGTGCGCACTTCTTTTCGGCTTGCACGCCCCAAGACCCAATGGGGTGAGACCGACTGGATGGATGCAGATGTGACTTTGACCAGCCGGCAGCCTGCGGAATATGCGAAGTGGAACACCCCCGAATATGGCCTTTGGCGCTGGGCAATTCCCTTGAGCTGTGATCTGAGTTTGAACTCGGGGCCCCTCCATGTCCCGAAACCGGTGGTAAGAACTGACCACTTAAATCTTGCCCTGGACTGGTCTGCACCGGAGTTTCAATTGAAAAAAATCTATTCTCAACTTCATCATGGTGAGCTGAACCTAGCTGCAAAATTGAATATGGAAACCCGTTTTGCACTGGGAGAAGGTGAGATGGATTTTGATGCGCATCAAATGGCTCATTTGCTGGATGCAGCCGGACAAAGGTGGATTAAACAATTTGGTTGGGAGCCGGATTCTCCTCCGACGGTCAGTGCATCGGCCAAGGTGAAGCTTGCCGAGTGGACGAATCTCAAACCAAATTGGAACCGGGAAGTTTTGCCTTCGCTGGAGTTAAAAGGGCATGTGCAGGGGACCAATGCGAACTTCCGGGGGATTCCCGTGTTGAGTGCAGAGGGTGATTTTTGTCTTACGAACAAATTGTGGACTCTCCCGGAATTCAAAGTCGCCCGCCCGGAAGGAAGTGTTGTTTTTTATTATGAAGGCGACTCCGAAAGCCAGGATTATCTATGGGATTTCAAGAGTCAGTGCAACCCTCAAGCCTTGGCGCCCATTCTGGGAGAAGGAGCAGTCAAAGCGCTGGATATGTTCCAGTTTACTACGGCCCCTGAGATTCAGGCCAAGCTCTGGGGACGATGGAAGGATCTGAGCAAAAGTGGGCTGGATGGAAAAGTAGTGGCGGAGAATTTTATTTTTCGAGGGCAGCCTCTGGAGTATGTTCAGTCCAGCGTTACTTACACAAACGGGCTCGTGCGCGCAACGGATACAGAATTGCGATTGCCTCCAACATCTGCGCCTCTGCCGGAAGGTGGAAATGAGACTCCTACAGAGCCTGTTGCCGGCCAAGGTGGAAAGGTTGGAGAGGTCACCTTTTCGAGCGTCAACAAGGAGGTGACGATCACTAATGCGGTCTGCCATCTTTATCCGCGAATTATTACCCGGATGATCGGGCCTGTAACTGATTCGGCTATGGAGCACTATTTCTTTGATCAGCCTCCTCATGTAAGTGTGAACGGAGTTATTCCCGTGGATGAAGCTGAGCACTCCCATATGGATTTTCAGATTGAAAAAGGTGTTGGCCTGAAGTGGTGGAAATTGAACCCTCAGAATGTTACGGGTATGGTTCGCTGGCAAGGAGAGTATTTGTCTTTGACTAATATCCAGGCGAATTTTTATGAAGGGACTCTCAATGGCTGGGCGGCTTTCGACTTTACGTCAAAACCGGGAGCCAATTTCAAATTTGATGCTCAGTTTGAAAACTGTGCATTGAAGCCTTTTATCGATAGCTTCAACAACAAGCCGAACAAGCTTGAGGGGCTGATGGAAGGGCGGCTTGTGGTTGAAAAGGCTAATACCATGGATTGGGGGAGCTGGAATGGACATGGATATGCCAGCATCACCAATGGACTGATTTGGGATATCCCCGTCTTTGGACTTTTTTCTGATGTGCTCAACGAGGTTTCTCCAGGGTTGGGTAATTCTCAAGCCTCCAGGGGTGGAGGAACCTTCACGATGACAGATTCCGTCATTTTGACCGATGACTTGGAAATAGCTTCACCGACATTTCAAATGCTTTACAAAGGAACGATAGACTTCAACCGCAACCTGGATGCCGTGGTGGATATGGATATACTGAAAGGTTGGGGCGATGTGGGTAAAGCCATTAACTTTGCCGTAACGCCATTGCGGCGCGCATTCCGCTGCACAGTCAAAGGTACATTTGAAAAACCGGAGATGGAGTTTATTTACATTCCCAAGCCAGTCATGATGATCATGCGTCCCTTTAAGACGATTAAAGGCCTGTTCAAACCGAACAAGGTTGAAGAGCTCGAGTAGTGCTCCTAAGGGGTAATATAGAGGTGGGTCTCTTTTTGGGAACGGTTACGGAGGTGTAGGAGTTCCCCCAACGGGGATTGCTGGATATTTGAAGCGAGGATAGCCTCCAGTTTCTCTTTTTTTTCTTCACCGGAGACAGCAATTAAAACATGTTCGGCTATTGCCAGTTCTGAAAAATTCAAAGTAATTCGCTCTGGAGGAGGTTTAGGGCACGTCACAAAACTGTAAGCCAAATAGGAATTGAGTGAGTTCGTAATTCCGTCCGGAAAAAGAGAGGCAATGTGGCCATCTTCTCCCATGCTGAGAAGAACCAGGCGAAGGGAAGAGGCTTCAGCAGATTTGAGGAAGTTTTCATAATCTTCGGTGGCTTTTACTGCCGCTTCATCAGGTGGAAGCTGAGTCGGTATCCGGTGGATGTTATCAGGATGAATCCTGAGTGGCGCCAAGAGGGATTCTTGAGCAAGGCGATAATTGCTCTCGGGGGCATTCATGGGCACACATCGTTCATCACCCCAGAAAAAATGAACGTTTTTCCAACGCACAGGTATATCCAGGGACTGTTCGCAAATGGAGCGATAGATTCCCTCAGCGGTTCTTCCCCCGGTCAGAGCGATCGAAGCCGGAGTCTCAAAAGGTTGAAGGATACGCAGTACCTGTTCTGCCATCTTCCGGCAGAGAATTTCAGAGCTGGGCAAATTGTGAAGAATCGGTTTCATCCTGACTATAATAAAACTTTATTTTCCACACCCTCAAGATAGTGAATGTCTTGTTATTAGGGGGAGGATTCGGGCTGAATATCTGGCGTGCTTCTTATCGCCAAATATGATTTCGAGTGAAAAACAAAGCCGGATGGGATACACCCGGCTTTGTCGTAAGGTTTGTTATTTAGAGTGTCGGCAGCTTCCAAGGAGAACGATACTCGTAACCCAAGTACCAGGCGGCTTCCTTGTCGTCGATGATCTCTTCTTTGACCGGATCCCATTTAATCGTGCGTCCGGTGCGGCAGGCGATATTGCCCAGGTTGCAAACGGTGGTCGAGTGATGGCCGATCTCTACGTCGCAAATCGGTCTCTTGTACTTCCCATCCGCATCGGGGCCCGCCAGGATGCAATTGTACCAATCCTGATGGTGATTAGTGCTCTTGTAGAGATGGAGTTCGTCTTCTTTCAGAGGAGTCCCCAAAACGCCTTTAACGGAGCATTGAATCTTGCCGCGATTAACCCAGAGTGTTCCATCCTGACCTTCAAAGGTGGTGCCGTCGCGCTGGCTTTGTCCACAAATGATCCGGGCACCGTTGGCGTACCTGTAATCAATTTCGAACCAGGAGGGGACTTCATAGCGTTTCTGAGGATCATACTCGCAACGAGCGCTGATCTGTACCGGGCCGGATTCATCCATACCCAATCCCCACTGAGCTATATCCAGATGATGTGCACCCCAGTTGGCCATCTGACCGCCTGCGAAATCCCAGAAGAAGCGGAAATTATAGTGAACATGGTTTTGGTTATAAGGACGCCAGGGGGCCGGGCCCAGCCACATATCATAGTCCAGCTCGGGAGGAGGATTGGTGTTTGGACGGAAAGGCTGGTTATAGTTCACACCCGGCAAACCGACGCGAACCATTTTGACTTCGCCCAAATACTCGTTGCGGACGTATTCACAAGCCTCGCGGAATCCTGACATTGAGCGCTGCATGCTTCCATTTTGTACGACCACGTTGTATTTCCGGGCGGCTTTGAGCATGAGCTGAGTTTCGCTGATTGTCAAAGCCATCGGCTTTTCCACGTAAACATGTTTGCCGGCGGCGCATGCATCAATCGTTTGAAGGGCATGCCAATGATCAGGAGTACAGATCAGAACTGCATCCAGATTTTCTTTCTCCAGCATCTTGCGATAATCTTTATAAGTGGCCGGAGTGCGCTTGGTTTTGTCTTCGACTCTCTTTCTGCCTTCGGCCAGCATTTTATCGTCCACATCGCAGATAGCTACGACGTTTTTGTATACCAGCTGCTGATTCAAGTGTCCACGCCCCTGATTTCCGGTGCCAATGACACCTAAACGGATTCCCTCGGTCCCCTCAGCTCCAAAAGCAGGGCGAGTCATAACATAGGGGAAGGCAGCCACAGCCGCCGTGGCGACCATACTATTACTCAAAAATTGCCGGCGAGAAATACCCGGCCGATCTTCTTTTTTCATATTCTCGGTTTTCATAAAAGCGGCTCAATTCTACTGCTCGCCATTAGACGGGGCAAGACTATTTACTTCTATCCTGAAATGAGAGGATGGCCCTCGCTTCACAAGGTGAGCGTGTGTGAAGGGGGGAGTTACATTAGTTTTGGGGTTTTGGGAGCGTATTCCAGCGGACGAGCTTGCCGCCTGAGAAGACGAGCTCTGCCTTCAGGAAACTTTCCGGATTGTATTCGGTATCCAAATGGCGAATGAGGTACTCGCCGTCACTACGGGAGACGCTGCGATAATTCCAGTAGCGGTACTCCTTCATGTAGCGTCCATAATAAAGCCAAGTTTCCAATTTGCCGCCCTCTGTTTCCGAATAGGTAATATCATCGGGTTTTCCCCAAGCGATATAAACAGCATCTTTAGGCATACCGACCTTGATTTCACCAGTATCAGCCAATTTTTGAAACTCCGGCGTGAGTTCCTGATATGCCGCCATTCTTTCCGAACGGCGCTTATCTACGGTGCTTGTGGCGCAAGCACATAGCATTGCGCCACAGCAGATCAAAACAGTTACTGCTTTGAAGTTCATGACAAGTGTAATGTCAGTTATTAACAGTCACCCACTAATCCGCATTTTCAACGGTGAACTTGTAGATCGTCACTTCGTTGTATTTTTCGCCCGGCTTCAGAACAGTAGAGGGGAAATGTGGTTGATTGGGGCTATCGGGATAGTGCTGAGTTTCCAGACAGAAACCGGTATACTGTTGATAGGGACCTTCTCTGCCCACAAAAGCACCGTTCAGGAAGTTGCCTGTGTAGAATTGAACACCCGGTTGAGTGGTGTAGACTTCCATGACTCGTCCGGATTTAGGCTCCAGGACCGTGGCAACTTGATGCATGTCGCTGCTGGCGCATTGCTTTAAGACGATGTTGTGATCAATACCCTTGGGGTCGTTATTGAGCTTATCAAAGCCGTGGCCAATCCGGTTGGGTTTAGTGAAATCAAAAGGAGTTCCTTTGACCGAAAGGATTTCGCCTGTGGGGATAAGACCCTCATCCACCGGAGTGTAGAAGTCAGCGTTCAGCGTTACGATGTGGTCCAGGATGGTGCCCGTACCGGCCAGGTTGAAGTAGACGTGGTTGGTCAGGTTGACCACCGTAGTCTTATCCGTCTTGGCAAAGTATTCTATTTTAAGATTGTTTTCCTTATCCAGAGTGTAAACAACTTTAATAGTCATATTGCCGGGGTAGCCTTCTTCCATATCGGCGCTGGTCGTGGTGAATTCCACGCCCACAAAATCTTTTCTTTTGATCGTCTTGGCTTTCCATATTTTCTGGTTAAAGCCGACAAGGCCTCCGTGAAGATGGTTTTCACCGTTGTTTTTGGCTAACGTGTATTCATTATCTCCGATTGAAAACTTGCCTTTAGCAATTCGGTTGGCGTAGCGGCCTACGATCGAACCTTGATAATCTCCCTGATAAGGGGCGATTTTATCGGATCCTAAAGCGACATTGCCGATTTTTCCGTCGCGGTCGGGTGCCGTGATTTGGACGATGGTAGCTCCCCAAGTGACGAGCTTGACTGTTACACCCTGGCCATTGCAGAGGGTGTATGCATCTATTTTAGTACCCTGAGGGGTAGTATCAAAATATGATTTTTCTATTTTCATAGGTTTATCTTTGGCCATAGCGTCAGAGCCTCCCAGGTGGAAAACTGCCGCGGCCAGCACGATCGAGGTTAATATTTTTACACTTCGCATAAGTGGCCCGATTGTACGATGCTCGGACAGGAATGTCCACACCGAACATGATGCTAAATAGTTAGTGGTCTCTTTTCAGAAGGTACTGGGCGAGGGCACTGAGGGCAACCGCTTTGCCTTCGAAAATATCCAAGCTGGAAAAGGCTTCCTGGGTGAGCTCAGCGGCCAGAGTTTTGGATTTTTCCAAACCGAGCAGAGCCGGATAGGTTGCCTTTTGTTCCTGTACGTCTTTACCTGCGGTTTTACCCAGCTTCTCCGTGCTCTGAGTAATATCCAAAATATCGTCAATAATCTGAAAAGCCAGTCCGACCTTGTATCCAAATACGGTTAGGGCTTCCAGTCGTTCAGGAGTAGCATTGGCACTCATTGCTCCCAGACGGGTGGAGAGGCAGAGCAGTGCGGAGGTCTTACGCTCGTGAATATATTTCAGTTCTTCCAGACTGATCGCTTTGCCTTCGCTTTCCAAATCTATTGCTTGTCCGCCCACCATTTGAAGGCTGCCGGAGTGATATGCAAGCTCCGCAGTGATATTTTTGTGAGAATAACGCTCGACAGCATCCCATCGGGAGGCGATGGCAAAAGCTTCGGTGAGAAGCCCGTCACCTGCCAGTATCGCGATTCCTTCGCCAAAAACCTTATGGCTGGTCGGCCTGCCGCGTCTGAAATCGTCATTATCCATCGCCGGCAAATCGTCATGTATCAGTGAATAGGTATGGATACACTCAATCGCACAGGCCAGAGGAAGTGCAGGCTCTGCATTCCCTCCACATGCTTCAGCCGCAGCCAGAAGGATTGCAGGACGTACCCGCTTGCCGCCGGCAAAAACGGAGTAACGCATGGCCTTGTGCAAAACGATCGGTTTTTGATCTTCCGGGGGCAGATAGAAATCCAAAGACCGGTTTACCTTTTCCGTAGAATCACCTAACCACTTAGCTAAATCAAATTTTTCGCTCATAGCAGAACATTCCTCCTTAATTATGGGTGGCCCGTTCTTTTTTTCCAGCCTATTTTTGAACCTGGCTGCTGATTGTATCTTTTTCGTCTGTGGACAGTTTTGCCAGTTCCGTATATTATCCAGCCAGTGACGGTACTGGTCTTAACCTTATGAAGAACTACCCCCTACTCCTTTGCGGCCAGTTTTTCGGCGCATTAGGAGACAATGCTCTCTTGGCTGTGATCCTGGGGCAGTTAACTTTTTTGAATCTAGACGGAGACATGCGTGATGAAACACTGCGTTTTTATAATGCTCTTTTCACCACAATGCTTTTTGTCCCCTATGTCGTCTTCGCTCCTTGGGTAGGATATCTGAATGATCGCTTTCCGAAGACAACGCTTCTGCGGGTGGGAAATGGCTTCAAGATATTCGGGACCTTTCTTTGCCTGCTTTGTTTGAATCATCCGACTTTTTTGCAGGGAATCGGGTACTTTATCGTTGGAACAGGATCCTGTGTTTATTCGCCGGCCAAGTACGGCATTTTACCCGAAATAGTACATCGGGATAAGCTGGTAAAGGCAAACGGGATGGTCGAAATGTTGACAATGGTTGCTATACTGACCGGGGTGATTGGAGGCTCGGTTCTCATTGATCGTCTGCCTGCACCGGCCTGTTACTGGATTTTGATAGGCGGGTATTTGATATCCCTGGGGGCGGCGTGTGCAATGAGCCGAACATCACAGACATCGGGTTTAAAAAGTTCTAAAAGCCTGAAAGCGTTTTTTTTACATGTGGGTTTTCTATTACGAAATGGGCGATTGAGGAATATTTTGATTGGGACGACTCTTTTTTGGTTTTTGGGCTCTGCGGTGAAGATGAATTTTCAGCCTTGGGGACTCCAGGTGCTGGAGCTCGAGAATAACACTCAAATCTCTTTATTGGGATTGTGGCTATCTATCGGGCTCATCGTCGGGAATGCGGTATCGGGCTATTTCTATAAAACCGGGGACCTGAGGCACATTCGCCGTTATGGTTTTATTTTGGGTCTGGGTGTGTTATTGCTTGGGTTTATCAGTGCCTATGGGTTGGTGGTGGCCGTTTTAATCCTTACGGGAGCCATGGGGGGACTTTATCTTATTCCCCAAAATGCGGCCTTTCAGGCTGAAACACCGCCGGAGAAACTGGGTAAAACGGTTGCGGTCCAAAATTTCGTTGAAAACATCGCTATGTGTGTTTCGGGCGGATTTATTGGGTTGATTACCTATATCAATTGTCCAGTGCAGTGCGTATTTGTTGTGCTGGCTTTGATCATTGGGTGTGTCACTCTGTCGTTAAGGTTTAGAAATAACAGTTTTGATTCAGGTAAAGAGAGTTACTGCTAATAAGGGATTTTAATTAATATATATGTATCGGATTGTTCGAGCTCTGTTAAGGTTGTTACTGCGTCTTCTCTATGGTTATAAGGTTTACGGTAAGGAATATTTAAACGTAAAGGGCCCCGTTATTCTGGTTCCAAATCATGTTTCCTGGTTGGACTGGCTTTTTTTGCTCGTTGTACTGGAAAAGGATTGGTTGTTTGTCACATCGACCATTACGGCCCGTACCAGCTGGTTTCACAAGAAGGTGATGATCAACAAGCGGACGATCCCGATTGACCCCGGTTCACCCTATGCGGTTAAACATTTGGCTGAAATACTCTCCAAAAAAGGGCGTGTTGTCATTTTTGCGGAAGGAAGACTTTCTTTGACTGGGGAGCTTATGAAAACGCTTCCCGGCGTCAGCTTTCTTATCAAAAAAACAGAGGCCAAGATCATTTTGGGATATTTGCGAGGAGCTCGTTATATCAAATGGGTTAAGCACAGAGGCTACACTCAGCTCTTCCCGAGAGTCTCACTGCATCTGGCTCTTCCTCTGAATCGTCAGGCATTCAAGCCGAATGTGGAAACTGCACCTGTCACAGCGCAGGAGATGGCTTTACATGCGGAGCATAGCCACGAACAAAGAGCCCAGGTGACCAGTTGGCTACGTGACGAGATGCTGGAGCATCAGTTAAAAGTAAACTTGGAGTATGGTCCCCAGACACTGCCCGAGGCGGTTCGGTCGATGTATGGTCTTCTGAAGAAAAAGGTTATCTGGAGTGATTTCAAACACAATCATCTGACTTATAAGAGGTTGGTATTGGGAGCAAAGCTCCTGGGCGACGTTTTGAAAAAACGTCTGGTCGCCTCAGAACAGGGAAGGGTTGGTTTTTTGATGCCCGGAGTAAATGGCACCGTGGTGACGTTGCTATCTCTTTGGAGTTTGGGGAAAGTGCCTACTCTTTTGAACTTTAGCGCCGGCATTAAAACCATTTGCGATTGTGTGAAATTAGCCAAGTTAAAGCAGATCATCACTTCGCGAAGTTTTGTGAAGCAAATTAGCTTCGATGCGGAAAAGATGAAGGAAATCGGAGTAGAGCTTCTTTATCTGGAGGATATCGGATCGGAAATTCCGGTTTGGAAAAAGCTGCTTTATTCTATTCATTGCACATGCCCAGTGCCCAGACGAGTGACTCATGAGTCCACGGCGGTTATTTTATTTACCAGTGGCTCTGAGGGCACACCCAAGGGAGTGGAGCTTTCTCACCGAAACTTGATCGCCAACTGCGAGCAGGCAGTTCCGTTCGTAAATTTATCCGATTCGGAGAAAATTTTTAATGCGCTGCCTGTTTTTCATGGTTTCGGGTTGATATTGGGTGTGGTTATTCCTCTGTTACGCGGTATTTATTGCTTAAACTATCCGTCGCCATTGCATTTCCGGGTCATTCCTTCGCTCATTTACGATTCAGCCTGTACGGTATTTGCCACGACGAACACATTCCTCAACGGATACGCACACTATGCCCATGCGTGTGATTTTGAAAGCCTCAAAATAACCATAGCCGGAGCGGAGAAATTGCAGCCCAGTACGGTTAAAACTTATATAGAAAAGTTTTCTACGTTGGTAGGGGAAGGATACGGAGTGACAGAATGTTCCCCTGTGATTTCAGTGAACACCACCTTTGATAACAAACCCGGTTCGGTAGGAAGAATTTTGCCCGGAATGCAGGCACGCCTGGAGCCGGTGCCTGGGATTACCGAAGGCGGACGTTTATTGGTGAAAGGTCCCAATGTGATGACCGGATACCTGAACCAAGAGGTCAACGAGGCTTTCCAAGCTTTGGGTGGCTGGTATGATACCGGAGACATCGCAAAGATTGATGAACACGGCTTTATCACCATTTTGGGAAGGGTGAAGAGGTTTGCAAAGATCAGTGGTGAAATGATCAGTTTGACCTCTGTGGAAGATATCCTCAGAGAGAATTTGAAAGAGTTTGGTGAAAAGCTTGAATTGGCGGTTTGTGCTGTTCACTGTCAGGAGCGCGGTGAGTCTCTCGTTGTTGTTACGAATGAGCTCAGATTGAAGGAAGACCGTGTCAGGCAGATTGTCAGAGAGAGTGGTTTAAGCAATCTCTGTGCGCCCCGTAATATTTTTCAAATGAGTGAGTTGCCTCGGTTGGGCTCTGGCAAGGTTGATTATATGAATCTGCGTGAGGTCTTGGAAAAATCTCGCGCGAGCTAGTTGAACTGAAAAGCAGATTCCTTTTTCCTGGAATGCAGAAAGTGCCTTGATTTTACGGTTTTATTGGGACTCATTCTCAAATTGATGTTTACTTTACAGGCTTTTTTTGAGATAGTCGCCGACGTGCTTTATGAAAAAAATTCAACATAATAATGGGCTTTCAAGACGACAATTTTTGAAAGCGTCGACGTTAGCGGCAACAGCTTTTACGATTGTGCCCGGACATGTTTTGGGCTTGAACGGTGCCACTCCCTCAAGTGAGAGAGTGCGTATTGCCGGTATTGGACTTGGCGGACAAGGAGGCCATGATCTGGGACAGTTCAGAAATTTGCCTGTGGACGTGGTCGCTTTGTGCGATGTGGACTGGGATCGCGGAGCCAATTCGTTCAATTCTTTCCCGAAGGCCAAAAAATATAAAGATTACCGTAAGATGCTCGAAGAGATGGATAAGGAGATAGACGCGGTAATCGTGGCGACGCCCGATCATACTCATGCTCCCGCCAGCATCACTGCCATTCGCAGGGGTAAGCATGTTTACTGCGAGAAGCCTTTAACCCACACGATGTTCGAGGCTAAATGGGTTGCTGAAGAGGCTCGCAAGCACGGAGTAGCTACGCAGATGGGAAACCAGGGGCAGGCTTCTGAGGATACTTATCGGTTGTGTGAGATGATCCAGGCCGGTGCTATCGGCAAGGTTAAAGAGCTGCATGTTTGGACTGACCGTCCTTCCAACGGTTTATTCGGTGAATACTGGCCTCAGGGGGTAAATCGCCCGCAAGGGACTCCTCCGGTGCCAGAGAATTTGGATTGGAATCTGTGGCTCGGTACGGCGCCTGAGCGTCCTTACCATCCTGCCTATCATCCCTTCATCTGGCGTGGCTGGTGGGATTTCGGAACCGGTGCTTTGGGAGATATCGGATGTCATTTTTTTGCACCGATCTTCAGAGCTATTGGACTGACGGGGCACTATCCCAAGACTGTTCATGCGGTTTCCACTCGCGTGAATGAGGAGACTTTTCCTTTAGGCTCAATGGTGGAGTGGCAGTTTGACAGTTATGGGAATAATCCGCCCCTCAAGATGGTTTGGTACGATGGCGGATTACGTCCATTCCGCCCTGACATCGTTCCGGAGGGAGCTGCTATGGCGGAAAACGGTCGTTTGATTGTGGGTGAAGAAGGTATCATTCTGGATTCTACTATTTACGATGAGAATCGCCGGAAAGTGGTGGGAGAAATACCCAAGACACTGGAGCGTTCCCCGGGGCATTATGCCGAGTTTGTCCAAGCCTGTAAGGATCCCAAGAAGCCGGCCCGCATGAACTTCGACCAAGCCGGTCCTCTGGCCCAGGTTGTGTTGATGGGCAATGTGGCGCTGCGTGTCGGATTGCGTGAAGAGCTGACCCGCATTCGTCTGCATTGGGACCAGGAGCAGTTTAAGTTCACCAATTCAGAAGAGGCGAACCACTACGTTCATAAGAATTACCGTGAGGGCTGGTCTTTCTAGAGTTGGCTGAGAAGACCGGCTCTGCCGGCTGAAATTATAATGAGCAAAGGGCTTTATTTGTTTTTCAAGTAAGGCCCTTTTTCATTCCAGAAAACCTCCACTTGGGATAGATACCACGTTTTGCCTTTATCGTTGTTGCCCTGATAAAAGAGAAAAGTTCGTCCATCCGGAGCATCAAAGATATGAGGGTGGCCCGATTCACTATGGTTCCACTGTCCCGGGGCGCCGTTGCGGAGAAACGGTTCTTCAGAGAGTCTTTTCCAGCTAATGCCATCATCACTTACGGCGACTCCGACTTGTTGAGGCCAGTTGTTGTAAGCGCCGGCATAGAACATGTAGAGCTTCCCATTCCGCTCAATTACTGAGGCGCCTTCAATACATTGCCCCTCCCAAGGGAGCTCAGGTGCCAGGATCGCTTTTTCTGTGGATAGGTTGGTCCAGCGTTGACGATCAAAATTCACCGGCTTCCCTTCCGTTGACTCGGCCACAGCAACTCCCAGAAGTTGTTTTTTAAAATCCATATCCCGCGTGGCGTAGTAAAGGAAGTACCTGTTCTTAAAAAAGTAGAGCTCGGCATCGATGGCTCTTCCGCAGCTCCAGGTGCCTTCGGCTGGTCGAAAAATGGGATTTGTGGGGTTTTTTTCAAATTTTATACCGTCGCTGCTTCGGGCATGGCAGATGGCATCTTTTTTTCCGTTCCCATAAACTTGATAGAACAGGTGAACCTCACCATTGATGACTCGTGCACATGGCGCGCAAAGGCCTTTGGCGTCACATTTCTGCGAGGGGATGATTTCGCCAACGGGTTCCCAGTCGACGAGATTGTCGCTCTGGGCAATACCGATTCCCCAACCTTTGACGGGATTAACCGCTTCGTCTTTGAAGGGTGGAATGGAGTAATACATGAGGTAACGCTCTTTGAAATAGATGACATGAGGGTCTTTGGAGAAGGGGACTCCTTTGCGCCGTGTATCTCCAAACATCATTCGGGCTGAAGAGGCGTTGTTTTCTGGAGATTCTGCCGGGCTGCTCCAAGGGAGGAAAAGAAATGGCAGCCCCAAAAAAAGAAGTACAAACAATTTATTTTTCATCATATTACTCAGATTTTCAATTTGCCCATTCGGCTCTTAAGAGATTGTGGAAAAGGAGGTTTCTTAAAGCAAGGATAAAATGAGAGTAGAGTCTCATCGAAAAAAGTGAATAACGAAACTTTTGTTTTTCGTTGGTGTTACCCCACGGGGCTATTATTGAGAATAACGATATGAGTGCGAAAAGTATTTTAGTGGGCGCGGTTGCCATTTGTTTTTGTGTGGTGGGCGCCAGCGGTTTTTATGTGTTAAAAGTCGATCGCAATGCAGCAGAAGAGGTTGCCAAGCGCACTGCGCTTTGGAATGATGAACGTGCGCAATTGGAGGCGGAGATCAGCCGTGCCAGATCCGGCGCAAGCAACATAGCGGCTCCGGATCATGAAATCACTTCGGGATTGGACCCGATTGTTCTTGTGGAGCGACTTCGCAATCTGGGGGAAGATAATCGCAAGAAAATCCGTGAGGCTCTTTTCTGTTTCCAAGGATTGGTGGAAGCGGGTACTGAATCCGTTGATCCCATCAAGGGTTATTTTTTGAGTGGCGACAATGTGCAGCTTTCAGGTATGGGCCGTGGAGGTGGTAATCCCTTCGAAGGGCAGATGGGTATGCAGCCGGGAGGTAATGGGCCTGGTGACATGAGAAATCGAATGGGAATGATGGGCATGGGTCGCGGCGGAGGCATGATTCCCGCCAGCACTCGACAGGGGCTGATCGAGGTTCTTGGAGATATTGGAGGAGATGAGGCGATTGGCCTTTTAGGACAGCTGGTTCCTACTGCCATGGATGCATCCGAGTTGGTTTATCTGTCGAGGATTCTGCAAGGCATTGATGAGAGTGCTTTTCGTAACGTGACTATTACGACAGCCCGCAACCTTTTGGCTTCCAGTGAAATCAATAATTTTGACAAGCGTCAGCTTTTCGATTTGCTGGCTCAACTGGGGGATACTGAATATGCGGCAGCCATGCAAAACAATCTCATAGTGAATGGCAGAGTGGATGGAACGACATTGGATTTCCTGGTTCGATCTCTGGGTGAAGGTGCAATGCCGGCAATCTACAGTAGCTTCATGGATCCCAATATAGCCCAGCAAGATCAGGCTCGCCTGATGGCCTCAGCATTGAATTTTGTCGGCTCGAACTCTCAGGCTAATGAGATGTTTAATACGGCTTTGAATTCCGTTGGTGACAATCAAGGGCTGAGGGGAATGCTGTTGATGGGGCTTTCGGGTGCCGGTCCCGGGGGTGAAGGCCTCACCCCTGATGTAGCTCAAACCCGATTGAACTACCTCTCTACGCTGGAGTCTCAATATGCAAATGACCAAAATATGCTTGGACTCTTTCGGAGCGCAAGGACGCAATTAGAGTATCGTGCTAATCCGGGTGCCTTTTCAGAGCCGCCACAAATGGATTTTCGTATGATGATGGGAGACAGAGGGATGAGAGGCGGCGGAGGCAGATAGCTCGCTCTGTTTTCAGAATATTTTTTAAGTAGCAGGCAAGTGCCGGAGTTGGTGTTTGCCTGCTTTCTGTTTTTCGGGGGCTTTACAAGAAAACAAATTAATAATCGGAAACTCTGCTCAGAAAAAGATTAGACTCTGCCCTTGAACTTATTCACCTTTTTCTTCATACTCTCCCCGTTATTGAATGGTTTGAATCGAAGTAAGTTTTCACCCTGGAATTGACGGAAAAGCAGTGTAACTTTTTCATGACAAAGAAAGTAAATTTTTATCACAGCCTGACATTTCGTTTGTGTCTCTACGTGTTTCTCTGCACTTCCCTGATTGTTTCTGGGATTATGTGGTATTTGCATGTCAGGGTTCAAAGAGTGATGCAAGAGGCTGTATCCCAGGTGGTAGAAAGGCTCAATGAAGAGACCGGCAGTCGAATTACGGCATTGCTATCCGGCATTGAGAATGCCACAGAAAGTCTTAAACGCAACGTGGAACACGGCTACACCAGTCCGGAGGAAATTCAGTGGTCTATCAAAAATCTTTTGAGTATGAGCCCGGAGCTTTTCTACGGTTCAGCCGTCGCCTTTAAGCCCGAAACCTACTTTGGGACAAACATGGCCTTTTACTCCTACTGGAAAGATGGGGAACTGGTTGAGACCAATTTAAACGACCCCAGTTATAACTATCCTGTTTGGGATTGGTTTACTATTCCTGAGAGAGAGCTCCGCCCCAACTGGTCGGAACCCTATTATGATCAAGGTGGAGGCAATGCTTCCATGTGTACCTATAGCGTGCCGTTTTTTAAAACCGAACCGGATGGAACGCAAACCTTCATGGGTGTAGTGACCGCTGATATGGGGCTTTTGGCTGTGCAGAAAATTATCAACCGGGTCAGAGTGTATGATACCGGCTCAGCCATGCTGGTATCATCAGGGGGTGAAATATTGGTTCTTCCGTCCTCAGAAGGGGAAGAAAACCGCTGGATGCCGGATCCGAAAAAATTGGCGGCCATCATTAAAGAGCAAAAGGATAATTCCGGGCGCATCGACGAATTCGTTCCCGGTTCAGGAGAGAAAATTTGGCTTTATCTATCAAAGATTCAGAAAAGCGGTTGGTCTATTCTTTTCGTTGTGACGGAGGCAGAGGTCCTGGATGACTTGGACGACGTAAGAGATATCGCTATTCACTCGGCCATTCTGGGGCTCATCATTTTGCTTTTGACCGTCCTCTGGATTTCAAAAAGGTTTACACACCCTATTGCAGGCCTGGCAAAAGAGACGGGGGAAATTGCCAAGGGGAATCTGGACATCGCCATCAAACGATACGGAAGGCGAGATGAGATCGACTTTCTTTCCAGCTCTATCGATAACATGAGGACGAGTTTGAAGGACTATATTGCCAGCCTGGGCAGATCCTTAGTCCAACAGGAACGAATTACGAGTGAGCTGAAAATTGCGACACATATCCAGATGAGTTTTTTGACTCGAAACTTTAATATTCCAGGCGTCGATAACGTAAAAATCCATGCTCTTCTGGAGCCGGCAAAAGAAGTGGGTGGGGATTTATATACCTTTTTCCGAATGGATGATAAGCGGCTTTTCTTTGCGGTCGGAGATGTTTCCGGCAAAGGTGTGCCCGCGGCTCTCTTTATGGCCGTAACTCTCACCTTGATGAAAGGGATGCAGCATCAAAAAGTTTCTCCCTCGGGGATTCTCAAACAAGTAGGCCATGAGCTTGCCTTGCAGAATGAGCACACGATGTTTGTGACTGTTTTCTGCGGCATACTGGATACGGAAACTGGCGTTTTGGAGTATTCCAATGCAGGACATCTTCCTCCGATACTTTTGAGGGAGGGTCTTGCTCCCATCTGGCTGGATTTACCTAAAGGAATTGTATTGGGAATCAACAATTATCCTGTTTACGAGGATAAGAGTATTCAGATGAAACCCGGTGAAACTCTCGTTATTTATACCGACGGAGTAAATGAAGCGATGAATTCCGAGCAGAAACTTTTTGGGGAAGATCGCCTTCTTACATTTTTGGAGGATAAAGCGTCTGAGCCTGTTTCTTCGATAACGGCCTCTCTGTGTGTCGCCGTGCATCAATACGCACAAGACGAACCACAGTCCGACGATATAACGGTGATGGCGCTCCGCTATGATGCCTTTCTCCCGGACAATTCCTGAGAGTCCCGGATTCTTTTATTTCGGCATATCTTTTGAGGTGTTGGGAGAAGAAAAAAGAGTGTTAGTGGATATTCGGGGATAAGCCGTTTCCAAAAGACTAAAAAGCTTGCTAAAGCGGGCATGTTTTGCCAGTATCCCCCTTGATAATTTTTGTTTAATTATGAAAAGTTTTACTAAGAAAATAAGTGCTGCAGCGTTGCTGGCGGCATGGGTGAGCGTGTCGCCCTTGGCGTCCGAGGCCGCAGAAACGAAATCTCAACCCGTCATTACCCAGCCGGTGGAAAGTAAGGCTGAGCATGATGCTCGGATGGCCTGGTGGAGAGAAGCCAAATTCGGAATGTTCATACACTGGGGTGTTTATGCGGCTCTGGCAGGGTCCCATAACGGTAAGCAGACAGGTGGTGCCGGTGAATGGATATTAAACGACATGGAGATTCCAGTGGCCGATTACAAGGCTTATTCTGAGAAGTTTAATCCGGTGAACTACACGCCCGAGCAATGGGTGATTATGGCTAAAAAGGCCGGGATGAAATATATTGTGATCACGTCCAAACACCATGATGGCTTTGCTCTTTTTAACAGTAAGGTGAGCAATTGGGACGTGGTGGATGCGACTCCTTATGGAAAAGATTTAATTGCTCCATTAGCCGAAGCCTGCCACAAACACGGCATGAAGTTCGGGTTTTACTATTCTCAGGCACAGGACTGGACACACCCGGGCGGGGGCGCCTACAAGAACAAGTGGGACGATGCGCAGAAGGGGGATTTCTCCAAATACATTAATGAAATAGCGATACCGCAAACCAGGGAAATTCTAAGCAATTACGGCAAGATTGACATCATCTGGTGGGATACTCCTGCCAATATGACGCCGGAACTGGCGGAACCTCTTTTCAAGCTGGCTCATGAACTCCAGCCCGGAATCATTATGAATGACCGCTTGGGCGGTAATTTTCATGGTGACTCTGCGACGCCGGAGCAACATATCCCTTCTACGGGTTACTCGGACGGCCGTGATTGGGAAGTGTGTATGACGCTGAACAATACCTGGGGGTACTCAGAGCATGATCAAAACTGGAAATCTCCTGAAAGAGTCATAAAAAACCTGGTGGATATTGCTTCTAAGGGGGGAAATTATCTCATCAACATGGGCCCTAAGGCTGATGGCAGTGTTCCCGAGGCGACTGTGGAATGTTTCAGTGAGGTTGGCAATTGGATGCATATCAATGGAGAGAGCATTTACAATACTACGGCAAGTCCTTTCAAGAAATTGTCCTGGGGCCGCTGCACGAAACGCCTGGAGCCCGATGGTGTGCGTCTTTATCTGCATGTATTTGATTGGCCCGAAGATGGAACTCTATTACTGCCCGGGCTTCGCAATGAAGTTCTCAGCGCTAATTTGCTATGGGAACCCGTACCGGTAGGCACTCAAATCGACGAATCAGGGGTATGGGTTAAAGTGCCCGGCAGAACTCCCGGAAACATGGAAAGGCCGGAAGTTATTTCATTGAAGTTGAAAGGGTTCCTGAATGTTGAGGTCATTCCCTTGACTTTCGATGGAAGCAAAGATTTCGATCTTGCCGTGGGTGAAGCAGAGTTAACCGGAAAACTCATTGTTGAGCAAAAAGAAAGCAAAGACAATATCGGTTACTGGACGGATTCCAAGGATTCTTTTTCATGGAATTTTAAACTGAAAAACTCAGGTAAATTTGAGCTGTTCAGCTCCCTAGCGAGCCAAGGTGATACGGTAATGGAAGTGGTCGTGGGCGACAAGGTCAGTCCGGTTAAGGTTAAAAGCACAGGCAGCTATGAGAAATTCAGCGAACCGGTTTCTCTGGGCGTGTTTGAATTCGAAGCGGGGCAGCCGATTCAGCTTCTGGTACGTAGCGCGGATTCTGCGTGGTCCCCTGTAAATTTACGAGATATTAAAGCAAAAAGACAGGAGTAGAAAATATTCTTTCCGGCCAGCGCTTTATATGTTTGAAGTGCTGGTCGGAGAGATGGTTATCTATTGAATTGAGATGTCGCTGGAAGATAAGCTTTATCCGCTTTTAAAAGTTTACGATTCTGTTCCAGATGGAATGAAAACCTTTCTGGGGGCGGTTTATCGTATTCTTCCTGGGAAATGGAAGTGGGGTGAAGGTTACTCTCAATTCAAACGACTTATCCGAGAATCCCTGGATTGGGATGAGGAGGATATTCGAGAGTACCAGCTAAAGCAGATACGCTCTACTTTAATGAGGGCGCAGAGCTCGTGTCCATGGTATCGAAAGGCTTTTGCCAGGGCAAAATTCCACCCTGAAAAGATTCTCGACCCGGAAGATATAGTCTCTGCACCCTTGCTGGAAAAGAGGGATATTCAAGAGCATCTCCAAGAATTCGTTTCCCTGGAATACCCAGTTTCTAAGCGGCTTTATATTACGACAGGCGGCTCTACCGGGGTGCCAGTCGGTTTTTACCTTCAAAAAGGAGTCAGCCGCCCGAAAGAGCAGGCTTTTTTGGAAGCTATGTGGCAGCGGGCGGGATGGCAACCCGGAGCTCGGCTGGTTTTAATCCGGGGGCATGTGACAACGCAATCTTCATCAGGGCGTATTTACTCTTATGATGCGACGCGTAATTGGCTTCTGATGTCTTCGGCTCACTTGACAGCTGAGAGAATGCCGGAATATTTGGAGAGAATTGAGACGTTTAAGCCTGATTTTCTTCACGTATATCCCTCGGCTGCCTTGCAGATAGCAGAGTATTTGGACCAGAGCCGACAATCCTGGCGGGTTCCGTTAAAAGCACTTCTGTGCGGCTCAGAGCGTTTGAACCTTCCTCAGAAGAGGATGCTTGAACGGGTCTTTCGATGCCAGGTATATCGCTGGTATGGTCATTCCGAGCGGGCTGTATTGGCTGGCGAAGGGGCCAGCACGCCTCTTTTCTACTTTTGGCCGACTTATGGTTATATTGAGTTGGGGCCTGCCGATGAGGAGGGGTATCAAGAGGTGATCGCTACCTCCTTTCACAACCACGTTATGCCTCTTATTCGGTATCGCACCGGAGACTATGTGAAAGCGGCTACGGCGGATTATCCGCATGAGCTGCCCTGGTTGGCTGCGACGGAAATAGCCGGGCGAGAGCAGGAATTTTTGATCAGCGCGACGGGAAGAAGGATTTCTCTGACGATGTTCAACATGCATGACGATGTTTTTGACCATCTCTATGCGGTACAGTTTTATCAAAAAGAGCCCGGAGTCGCCGAGTTCCGCTACAAGCCTACCTCTCATTTCAGTGATTCTCAGCTGGAGACTATTCGTTCAGGGGTAAAAAAGAAGCTTGGTGATGATTTTAAAGTGAGTTTCAGGGCCGTGGAAGAAACGGAACGGACGGCTCGTGGGAAACATCGCTGGCTCGTGAGCGAGTTGCCTTCTCCCAATGTCAGCGGGGAAGAGGAGAGTGGTGAGAAAAATGAAAAATAATTCTCAGATTGCATTTGAAGCTTGCGAAGAATCGGTTTTCCCGTTTGGATAAGAGCGGCGGGATTCTCTTGCCTGGCAAAATAACATTTCAACTGGATAAATTGTGAAGAAAAAAGCTTATGCTCAAGCCGGAGTGGATATAGACCTCGGCAATGCGGTAAAATCCAAGCTCCCCAAGTTATTAGCTTCGACCCATCGCTCCGAAGTTCTCGGGAAAATAGGTGGGTTTGGGGGGCTGTTTGCTCTAAAGGCAAGCCAATATAAACAGCCTGTTTTGGTTTCCAGCGTGGATGGTGTTGGTACCAAACTGAAGATTGCTTTTGCAATGAATAAGCACAATACCGTGGGCGCGGATTTAGTGAATCATTGTGTGGGAGATATTGCGGTCATGGGAGCTGAGCCGCTCTTTTTCCTGGATTATATTGGGACCGGCAAGCTGGATGCGAAGGTATTTCCCCAATTGATCAGCGGTTTTGCCAAGGCTTGCAAGGAGAACCGTTGTGCTCTCATTGGAGGAGAGACCGCTCAGATGCCTGATTTTTATGCTCCGGGTGAATATGATGTGTCCGGAACAATCGTCGGCGTGGTTGAGAAATCTAATCTGCTTGACGGAAAGGGGATTAAAAAGGGCGATCGGTTAATTGGAATCGCATCCAGCGGCCTCCATACAAATGGATATTCGTTGGCCCGAAAAATCTTCCTTGAAAAGATGGGGTTAGAGCTGGATTCCAAACCAGCCGGCCTCAAAACTACGCTGGGAGCAGAGTTGCTCAAGGTTCACATCAGCTATGGGAATGTGATTCAAATGCTTTTGAAGAAGTACAATCAGCCCAAGGCTCCCCGCGTATTGAAGGGTTTTGCTCACATCACAGGTGGCGGATTCATTGATAATATCCCACGGGTATTGCCCCGTAACTGCGATGCTGCGGTTGAGAGGGGCTCATGGCCTGTATTGCCCATTTTTAAGCTGATTCAAGAGTCCGGTCTCATAGATGAATCAGAGATATATCAGGTTTTCAATATGGGGGTTGGCATGGTTGCCCTTGTTTCGGGGCAGCAAGCCGATGCCGTTCTGGATGATATCAAGAAGATGAAGCACAAAGCTTGGCACATCGGAGAGGTGGTTTCCGGGACCGGGGTAACCAAAATGGTGTGAAAAACCAGCCTCCTTTGGAGGTTTCCTTAATTAAGTTTTGAAGAAACTTGACTTGTATCTAAATAAGCGGTTAAACTACGTCTGCTTTTTATAGGCTCTAGTGCATGTTATCACAACTTAAAAGCCTTTTTACAAACGATATTGGCATAGACTTGGGGACAGCAAACTCTCTGGTTTATGTTAGGGATAGGGGTATCGTATTGCGAGAGCCTTCAGTGGTGGCTGTTCACAAGGAAACGGGAGAGGTGGTTGCGATTGGCTCTGCGGCCAAGGCAATGCTTGGAAAAACCCCTGAAGGCATAAGGGCAATCCGTCCAATGAAGGATGGTGTGATAGCGGATTTTGAGGTTACCGAGGCCATGCTTCGGTGTTTTATCCAGAAAGTACACCATCGAAAACTTATCTCAGCTCGAGTGTTGGTTGCAGTTCCCTCTGGAATTACAGAAGTGGAACGAAGGGCTGTTAAAGATTCGGCACTCCATGCCGGTGCCCGGGAAGTTCAAACGATAGACCAACCTTTGGCCTCGGCCATTGGGGTAGGAATGCCGGTGGAGGAACCCGCGGCCAACATGATCGTGGATATCGGTGGTGGTACTTGTGAAATAGCTATCATTTCTCTGAAGGGAATGGTTTCCAGTCGCAGCTTGAGAGTGGGGGGCGATGAGTTTAATGAAGCTATCATTGCCCACATGAAGAGGGCTTATAATTTGTTAATTGGCGAACGCATGGCCGAAGAGATTAAGATACGCATCGGGTCGGCCTATCCGCTGGACCAGGAGTTGACCATGGAGGTCAAGGGTCTGGATCTGGGGAAAGGGCTTCCGAAGACGACCAACATTCGTTCAGAAGAAATACGAGAAGCTTTACAAGAGCCGCTTTCCAGCATTTTGGAGTCGGTCAGGATTACATTGGAGCGGTGTCCACCTCAGTTGGCTGCAGACCTCGTTGATAGAGGAATTATGATGGCCGGAGGCGGAGCACTGCTGAGAAATATCAATAAGCTCATTTCTGATGAGACCGGTTTACCGGTCCACATAGCCGATGACCCTTTGAGTGCGGTTGCGGAAGGGACAGGAAGGGCTTTGCAGAATTTTCATCTCTTCTGAAGAACAAGGATGGTACGAACGTGCCGGCAGCCCCAAAGTGGGTTGCAGTCGTTTCTTTTGCTCACGGCGTTGCGTTTGCGTATGCAATAACGTAACGGTGAATGTTTAGAAAAAGCCGAACGGCAGTATTTGGGATACTCATATTAGCGGTGTTGTTGCTCCTTTGTATTCAGCGATGGACTTCAGGAGTTAAAAACATCGGCAGCGTTTTTTTGTACCCATTTAGTATGACGGCCAGCCTGGTGGGAGAGCTGGGAAGCGCAATCAAAGATCGGTTTGTTTTCCAAAACCAGCTTGTTCAGGAAAATCAACTCCTGAAAGCTCAGTCTTCGACGAATCAGCTCGAGCTATTAAGGCTCAAAGAATTGGAGAATGAAAATGCGCGTTTGCGTCAGGCGCTGAATTTCCAGCAGAGTACTCCCTGGAAGCTTAAACTTGCCCGGGTTATTGCTCGAGAACCCTCCAACTGGTGGCGCATGATCATGATAGATGCCGGGAGTTCCTCAGGAGTTCAGCCCAACCAGCCCGTACTGGCTACTTTGGGCGAGGCTGTCCTGATAGGCAGGGTTCTGGAGGTGAGTAAATGGAAATCCAAAGTTGTCTTGATGGGAGACCCCAATTGTCTGGTAAGCGCGGTTGTGAGCGAGACTCGCAGTTCGGGTGTAATACAGCCGATGGAGGCATCCTCCTTGGATCCGACTTCTGTACGGCTTTCCTATTTATCCGGAGGACAGCAGCCGCTGCTTCCGGGCTATCGAGTTTACACCAGCGGTATGGGGAGTATGTTCCCTCCGGGCCTCTATATCGGGACAATCGAAGAGAGTATTGAAGGGGAGTACGGCTTGCACAAAGAGGCTCGAGTCAGGCTTGCTGTGGATGCCAATCTTCTGGAAGAAGTGTGGATACTATTACAATGATGAGGCACAAAAATATTCTGATCTTACTGCTGGTCTGCGTGCTGGTCATCTGGTTTCAGACCTGGTTTCAGTGGCCTCATCAGCTTTTGGGCGTAAGGCTGGATATTCTCCCTGCATTGGTGTTGTACTGTGCATTATTTCGGAGTTGGAGAGAGTTGTTTCTGGTTTGTACGGCCGGAGGGTATTTATATGATTCTTTTTCTCTCAATCCATTGGGAGTTACGACATTGTCGCTATTATTGATTTCTTATGTTGTTTATCGGTATCGAAAAGTCATTTTGTATAAGGCTGTCTGGGTACAGACATTCTTAGGTTTTCTCATCGGTGTTTTAGTTCCGCTTTTAACTTTGCTGCAATTGACCGGTCTGGAGGTCGCTCCCAAAATGGGATGGTCTTTGTTGTGGGTTTTTTCGGTTTTAGGAATGTTCACAGCCTTGGCATCTCCCCTGATGGTGTGGGTTATGGAATACCTGATGCATAAATATGCGGAACCGGGTAAAGGTCTTTTCCTCAAGGAAGAGGGCAAAATCCTCAGAAGGGAGAGTTAGAGCCAAGTCTTATGCTGGTTTTAGATCAACTCAGTCGCGGGGATAAACAGATTCGTAATTTTTCAATTATGATCCTGTCGGGGCTCCTTCTGTTGGTGGCTGTTTTGTGGCATCTGCAGATATTCAGTTCCGGCAAGTATGTTCAGCGCTTGGAAAGTCAAGCATATCGGACGGTTCGCGAGCCTGCGGTAAGGGGTAGTATTTTCGATAAAAATGGGACCGTTTTGGCCTCCAGCCGTCCGGCTTACAGTATCAGTTTATATGTGAAAGATTTATCCAAGGCCGGTCTTTTTAACGAAGAATACAAGCGTTTAAAAAAAATGCCCGAGTACAACAAACTGACCGTCTCGGAGCGTTCTCGTGTGGCCCGGTTTAACGTGGCAAGTAATACCATTGCTGAGTTGAGCAGAATTGTGGGGGTGAATCTTATTATAGACGAGGAACGCTTCAACAGGCATTACTTGCAAACTCGAGCTTTGCCGCTGCACGTGATGAGGGACGTTTCTTCGGAGGTCTTGGCGCGTTTCATGGAGAGTCCTGTTCGTCCAGTGGGCTTGGGCATTGAGACTGAAGCGTTTCGCCAGTATCCTCTTAACAGTGTGGGTGGTCATCTACTGGGTTTCCTCGTTCGCCGTCAAATTGAGGAAGAAGATATTCCATACAGCTACCAAATGCCGGACTATGTCGGGAGAGTGGGTGTTGAGGGTGTCTTCGATAAAGAATTGAGGGGGTTGCCTGGCGCAAAAAGTGTGCTGGTGGATAACACGGGCTATAGGCAGGAAGAGAATCGGCTCATCATCCCGGTAGCAGGGCAAAATGTGTATTTAACGATTGATGCGCAGGTTCAAAAGGTGGCCGAACGGGCACTGAGCGAGGCCAAAGCGGATGTCAAGGGAGCAGTGGTCGTGCTGGATGTCACCAATGGAGATATTCTGGCTCTGGCATCAGCCCCCTCTTATGATCCGAATTTTTTTATTCCGCAGATCACTTCTGCCAACTGGGCCATCTACAATGATGAAAACACCATGCCCACCCTTTGTCGGGCATCATACGGGGCTTATGCCCCGGGGTCCATTTTCAAAATCGTAGTGGGATTGGCTGCTTTGGAATCAGGTCTTGATCCTGATAAAACTCTGTACTGTGAAGGGGCTTATCAACTGGGACGCCGCAGAATTGATGACACGGCCCCTGCAGGAGATTATAATTTTCGCCGGGCATTTCTTCGCTCCAGCAATGCTTATTTCATCTCAGTGGGGCTGGAAAGCGGCGTGAACAGTCTGATGGAGATGGGAGCGAAATTCTTCCTGGGCCAAAAAACCGGAATACCGACGATGCAGGAAGTCAGCGGGTTTTATCCCAATTCAGGTTTTCTGGAAGCCCGGAGAAAAAGAGGGATGCCCTGGACATCCGGCAACACGGCTAATCTTTGCATTGGGCAGGGGGATATCACGGTGACCCCGCTTCAAATGGCTGTGATGACTGCGGCAATAGCCAACGGAGGGACCATCTATTGGCCGCGTCTGGTCATGCGTCTGGAATCGTGGGATCCTCTCAATAAACTGCCCGGAGAAGTATATCCTTCCGGAAAGGTTCGGGGGAATCTACAGGTTTCCGCCCGTAATTTAAAACTCATTCAGGATGCGATGTTGGCGGATGTGGAAGACCGTGAGGGGACTGGCAGCCGAGCACGGATTAATGAAATGCGTGTTTGTGGTAAAACCGGCACGGCAGAAGTGAAGCAGGGTAATCGCTTGGTGAGGAAGGATACCTGGTTCGTAGCCTATGCGCCTTATGAATCGCCCCGCTATGCAATTTCTGTCCTGGTGGAATCGGGCGCCTCGGGAGGACTCACCTGTGCGCCGATCGCCCGGAAAGTATTTCAGGAACTGGCATTGATTGAGAGCAACCAAAGAAAGGCACAGTCTTGAGTGAAATAAATACAGAATTGACTCCTCGCCCGTCGAAAAAAGAGACCAGCGAGCGCCCGCTGGTTGCGACCGTTCACTCGGAGTTTCGCTTCGACTGGCTTTTGTTGGCTGCGACGATTTGCCTGATGATCATTGGGATATTGTCTATCGTCAGCGCTCGAATCGGGGCTGAAACGGATTTGAGCTGGTATCGTTCCTACGGTTTCCGGCAGGGAGTCTGGTATTTGCTCGGCTCAGCCATGGCCGCAGGGATTTGTGTTTTGGATTACAAAATATTCTGCCGATTTTCTCTCCTTGCCTATTGGGTGGCAATTGCGATGTTGGTTTTGGTGTTGATCCCGCATGTCGGGAGTTTGAGATTTGGTGCCCGCCGTTGGTTCGACTTGGGGCTTTTTCAATTTCAACCTTCTGAGTTCGCCAAGCTGGCTTACATTTTTGCCATGGCTCATTTTTTAGAGCGTCCCAAGGATGAACTGAGGATGTATAATGTATTCCTCAAGGCCCTGGGGATGATGGCTCTGCCTTTCCTATTGGTTCTGGCGGAACCGGATTTGGGTTCCTCTTTGGCGTTTGTTTCTATCGGGCTGGTGATGATGTATATGGCTGGGGTTCCACTCCGCTATATGAAGCGTGTCGCTGGGGCTGGTTTTTTGCTGGTTACGCTCCTATTCGTGGATGTAGTCTTTGCACCGGATGGCTGGCGCCTACCTCTGGAAGATTATCAGAGACGACGCCTATTGGTTTATTTCAACCAAAGTTATGTGAGCCAGGATACTCCCCCTGAAGAACGTAAAAGATTGGAACAGATGCAACGCACCGACTCCTACAATATAGATCAGGCCCTGATTTCGGTGGGCAGCGGAGGATTTAAGGGGAAGGGGTGGATGCAAGGAACACAGACGTCACTCGGTTTTTTGCCCAGACCGGTGTCGCATAATGATTTTATCTTTTCCGTAATTGCCGAAGAGGGCGGCTTCCTGGGAAGTACGCTCGTTGTCGGCCTTTATGGAATGATATTTTTTGCGGGAATCCGCACTGCCAGCCAGGCGCGAGAGCGTTTGGGCAGGCTATTGGCCGTAGGGGTTGTTGCCCTACTTTTTACACATGTCATGATTAACATAGGAATGAATATTCGCCTGATTCCAGTTACGGGAATTCCTTTGCCCCTACTTAGCTATGGGGGCTCATCGGTAATCTGTACCCTGCTGGCACTGGGGATATTACAAAATGTTTATCTTTATAGAAAAAAATATTAAAATATAATGAATCCAAATAAGAAAACTTTTTCACAAAAAAGAAGAACGTCTATGCGTTTCAAACCCTCTTCCTCAGGTAAGACTCCCAAGAATGTAGTTCAATTGGCTTTGAATCAACTGGATGATCCTGAGAGAGAGATGGTTTCAGATACCGTTTTTGACGCGCGGCATGAAGCTGAAATATTGAAAGCGGAAAACAAGTCTGCGGGGGTTAAAGAGGTGCCGCCGACACCTGCACCTGCACCGCGTAAGAAACCTGCCAAAGAACCTTATAAGCCTGTTCCGTTGCCGGAACCCAAGCCCCGAAACTTTGTTGAATCCGTCAAGGGCGTAGCCAACAAGATGATAGAGACGTTTCAGCGAATGATGGGGCCCGTACAGACGTCTCACAAAGAGATTATCATTAATGCGGAGTCTCTGGAGACTCGCGTGGCCGTGCTGGAAAACGGACGACTGGAAGATTTCACGATTGAACGATCGGACGATGAGCGTTTGGTGGGTTCTATCTACAAAGGGCGCGTGCAGAATCTCGAAGATGGGCTGAAGGCAGCGTTTGTGGATATTGGATTTGATCGGAACGCATTTCTCCATTACTGGGATATTATCCCCAATAACTTTGACTCTTCGATCGAGGTTGTGGAACGCTCGCCGCGCCGCAAAGATAAACCGAGAATTACGCAAAATGACATCCCTAAGCTTTATCCGATTGGCTCAGAGATTGTGGTACAGGTAACTAAAGGCGCAATCGGCACGAAGGGACCGCGGGTTACTACGAATATTTCGCTGCCGGGCAAGTTTCTGGTTTTGTTGCCCAATTCGGATCAAAGCGGTATCTCCCGGAAGATCGATAGTCCGGCTGAAAGAGAGAGACTGAAGAAAATTTTAAGGGAGTTGGATTTGCCTGAAGGGATGGGCGTCATTATCCGTACGGCGGGAGAGGAACAGCAAAAGCGCTATTTCATCCGTGACCTGGCCATCCTTCTTGGCGAATGGAGACAGGTTCAAGAGAATATTCGCAGCAGCAGCACTCCCAGTTGTGTGTTCCAGGAACCGGATTTGATTGGGCGGATGACTCGCGATTTCCTGACCGAAGGAGTGGAGAGAATCGTCATAGACAATCAGAGAGAATGCGATCGGGCTAAAGAAGTGATTTCCAGAATTTCGAAGCGTTCTGCCTTTAAAGTGAAGCTTTACGCGGACTCTCAACCTATTTTTGACCGGTTCAATATTACCCGGCAGATCAGCAGTGCATTTGCCCGGAGAGTTTATCTAAAATCCGGTGGTTATATTGTGATTGATGAAACCGAGGCGTTGGTAGCCATCGATGTCAATTCGGGTGGACACAAGCAAGGAGCCGATCATCATGAATCCACTATTTTACGGGTCAATCTTGAAGCGGCCGAAGAGATTTGCCGCCAGCTGCGTCTGCGCAATATAGGCGGGCTCATTATTCTGGATTTTATCGATATGAAGATGCAGCGGGATCGCCAGGCTGTTTATAACAAGATGAAGGAAGGGTTGCGTCGGGATCGGGCCAGGACACATATTTTGCCCATCTCGTCTCTGGGGCTGATGGAAATGACACGGCAACGCCATACGGAATCTGTTTTGGAAGCCGTTTATGACGACTGCAAATATTGCAAGGGTCGCGGAATGGTTAAATCGGCCCTGACCATGTCGGTCGAAATCCAGAGAAAGCTGGCGGAGATTTTCCGTAGGAGAGGCCGCGATGAATCGGACTTTCAGCTGAAAGTGGTGGTCCATCCTCTGGTACTGGACCGGCTTCGCACGGAGGACGAGCAACTTCTGATTGATATGGAGAAGAAGTATTATGGGAAACTATCTTTCAGAGCTGACCCCGCCTTCCACGCAGAAGAATTCAAGATATTTAACTCCCTAACAAACGAGGAACTGGAACATACCGGTGTTTGAGGACAGGAGAGAGGCATAGGATAATTTGAAGCCTGTCGAGTTTATAAATTTAGGCAGCGGCTCCAGGGGCAATTGCACATGGCTGGAGTATGGTGATACGTGCATCCTGGTGGATGGCGGATTTTCCTGTAAACAATTGCAGAAACGCATTGAGGCCGCAGGTAAAGACCCGGAGCGCGTAAGCGGAATCCTGATTTCTCACAGTCATTCTGATCACATCTGTGGAGTAAGCCGTTTTTGCCAGCTTTACAAGGTCCCGGTCTACTTAAATCGACTTACACAAAAGGACCTGTGCGCTATTTGGCAGCAAGGCCCTCAGCCGAAGCAAATACCGGAATTCAAGATTTTTGCGACGGGAGATACGTTTGAGATCGGCAATATTGAGGTCAATACATTTCAAGTTCCTCACGATACGAGCGATCCGGTCGGCTTCTCCTTTCAGGTTGGGGGAGTCCGGTTGGGGCACGTGACGGATTTGGGTAAAGTCACTTCTTTGGTCAGAGAGAGGTTAAAGGGAGTATATGGGCTTCTATTTGAAGCCAACCATGATATTACTCTTTTAAGAGAATCCTCTCGTACCTGGGCATTGAAGCAGCGGATTATGAGCTGTTCCGGCCATTTATCCAATGAGGATTCAGCCCGTTTTCTGGAGGAGATTGTTTCTACTGGACTTAAAGAATTGGTATTGGGACACTTGAGTCAGGATTGCAATCGTCCAGAGATTGCTTTGAAGCAAGTGAATCAGGCTGTCGGAGACAAGGGTGTCTGTATCCGTGTTTCCTCGCAAGAGTCTATCACACGGATATTGCCTGAAGGCTTTAGTGCCTGAATTAATTAATAAATGAAACAACAAAGGCGAAACGATGTCTGCTACTGTTATTGCGATTGCTAATCAAAAAGGGGGAGTTGGCAAAACGACTACCTCTGTCAACCTTGCAGCAGCTTTAGCGGCTATCGGCAAGAAAACCTTGCTCCTGGATTTGGACCCTCAGGCCAATGCTACGAGCGGAGTGGGAGTGGAGAAGATTGAAGGCAATAACTCCTACCTTGCTTTGCTGGGAGAGGGAAAAATGGCTGATTTGATAGTCGAAACCTCCTGGAAGAACCTTTGGTTGATTCCGGGTGGCTTGGATTTGTGTGGAGCGGATATTGAGTTTCCCCGCTTGCCCGGGAATCACCTAACTCGGCTTAAGGATGCTCTGGAGCCTGTGTTGCCCCAAAGAGATTTTGACATTGTCGTGATTGATTGTCCGCCCTCTCTTTCGGTGCTTACGCTCAACGCTTTCGTCGCAGCCCGCTGGCTGCTCATTCCTCTACAGTGCGAGTACTATGCACTGGAAGGTGTCTCCATGATTATGCGGATTTACAATCAGATATGCGAAAGCGAGGAGAGCTGTAAGCTGGAGCTTTTGGGAGTGCTGATGACAATGTTCGATGGGCGGACTCGTCTTTCACAACAGGTTGTAGCGGATGTGCGCGAATATTTTGGAGAAAAGGTTTTTGAGACGTTGATCCCGCGCGCCGTTCGTCTGGCAGAAGCCCCCAGTTTTGGTAAACCGGTGATGTATTATGATGCCTATAGTGCGGGAACCTCTGCCTACAGTGTGTTGGCTGAAGAAGTGCTGTCTAAACTAAAAAATAAAAAATGCAAAACCAGGAATTAGATCAAAAGGTGGAACGCCAGAAGCTGAATGCTGACATTGTTTGTGTTGGTTTCGGCCCGGCAATGGGAGGCTTTTTGACCACGCTCAACAAGCGAATGCTGAATGAGGATGGCACCCCGGCTTTGGAGAGCAAAGTAGCCCCGGGAATGCCCCCTCAGGTGATTTGCTATGAACGTGCGGATGACACATCTGCAGGTGTTTCGGGAGTAGTTTCGGACGCAAGGTCAATACGTGAGAGCTTTTCCAATGAGGAGCTTTCCCAGATACCGATGGTTGCCGAAGTGACGGAGGAAAAGATGTTATATCTGCTCGATCCGCACGGTGCCAGTCGGCGCTCCTGCCTGTTTAAACTTGGAGATGTGTTTCTGAAAACCTTCAAGGCGGTTCTTCCCTGGTATCAGAACTATGCTTTCGCGCTGCCTTGGATTCCTCCTTTTTTGCGAAAGGATGGGGGATTAACTCTTTCCATCGGGCAATTTAACCAATGGGTTTCGGCTCAGGTAATGGGAAGCGGATTTATTCAAATCTGGCCCGGGACTCCCGTAGAAAAGGCGATTCTGAAAGAGGGCAAAGTAGTTGGAGTCCAGCTGGTAGATCAGGGGGTGGATTTGAAAGGTAATCCTTCCGATGGGTTCATGCCCGGTATGGAGATAGAGGCTGCTTTGACGGTGATCGGCGATGGTCCCATTGGGGCTGTCGGCAGGCAGTTAAATGAAGCCATCGGATTGCCCGAAGGTCATGAGCAAAACGATTACGCCATTGGTATGAAGATGGTGGTGAATTTGCCTGAAGATACGCCGCTCAAACCGGGAATGGTTTTTCATACGTTCGGGTATCCGGAGCCGGAGATTTTTGGCTTTATGTATGTGCATCCGGAAAAGGTGGCTTCTCTCGGGATTTTTGTGCCGACCTGGCTGGATAATCCGGTTCGCGCTGCTTATCGCTACATGCAGTATTGGATGCAACATCCTTATTTGTGGCAGTATCTTAAAGGCTCTACTCTGCGGTCCTGGGGTGCAAAAACGCTTCAGGAATCCGGCCGCCGGGGAGAGCCCTATTTGGTTGGAGATGGATTTGCCCGAATTGGAGAGGGAAGCGGCTCTACCAATGTGCTGACAGGTTCCGGAGTGGATGAAGCCTGGGAAACGGGGACTCATCTGGGCGAGGCGGTTGCTGAGCTGATGAAAGAAGGCAAAGAGTTTACCCGCAAGAATCTTGAAGCTACCTATTTAAAGCGCCGCCGGGCAAGCCACAGAGATTCGGAGTCACGCGTTGCTGAGAAGTCCAGAGATGGATTCCATCGTGGAATGATATCTGGGCTCCTGGGCATGGCTCTGACCGGTTTTTCCAGAGGTATATTCCATATTCCGGGGACTCCCGAGAAAACCTGGGATCGGTTACCCAAGGTGTCTAAATATTTCAAAGGGAAGCTGACGCCTGAAGAGGTGAAGCAGATACGCAAGGATTGTGCCGCTAAGGGTGTCTATTCCAACGATGTGTTGATGGAAAAAACGGGATGGCCTCCGATTGAATATGATGGGAAGCTGCTCATCTCTCATCAGGATGCTTTGCTCCTGGGAGGGAAAGTCCAAGCAGCATCGGGTTATTCCAATCATGTCGTGTTTGAAAGCGAAGAGATTTGCAGGGCGTGTGATTCCAAAGCGTGCATTGAGATTTGCTCGGGGCAGGCAATTTACCCCGGAGAATCCGGGCTGCCAGCCTTTGACCGGGAAAAGTGCATTCATTGCGGCGCCTGTTCCTGGACTTGCCCGCATCTGACGTTCAACGCCGGAGCCGGAGGGCTTCACTCTGCTGAGAACTGATCTTTGAGTTGCTCGAAATGAAACGTTTTTTCTGCGCACAGATCAAAGGGTGGTTGCCTGCCGTTATTTGGTGTGTCCTTATATTTTGGGGCAGCACAGATGATGTGGGAGGCAAGGCAACCAGTCTTCGTGTCATGACGTTTCTGCATGAAAATTTCCCCACTCTCTCTTGGGAGCAGCTGGCAAAAACTATTTTTTTACTCAGGAAGGCTTGTCATGTAACTGAGTACGGGATTTTGGCGTCATTGGTTTTTTATGGTTTTTTGCGTTCTGGTTTGGTCGGTTGGAAGCGTATTTGGTCTTTCCGCATGGCGCTATTAACTTTTCTCATTTGCGTGGGGTACGCGATAAGCGATGAATTTCATCAATCCTTTTCATCTCAGCGTTATGGTAGCCCCGTGGATGTGATGATTGATTCTTTTGGAGTTTTAATGGGATTAAGCGGCATGTGGGTGTTGAGCTACTTCAAGAGGGGAATATTAAAAAGTAAATCCTCTAAGTCGTCGGAATCGGGGGCTTCTCAAGTAGTTCGATGGTCAAAAGCCACCCGGATGGAAATGAAAAGCTAAAAGAGAGCGAATAAGGAGATGGGAGACGAGCAGGAAAGACACAATGAAGTAGCTCCGGATGAGAATTGTGTGAGTGGCTCTTCACTCGTTTCTTGCCTCTGTTTTCAGTTTGAACGCTTTCCACTTCTTTATGTGAGTTTAGCCCAAATTCTGGGGATAATACTCGCATGGAAATCAGCAAATGGTCTGGATATCGGGCAGGTTTATACGTTGTACCTGCCTATTTTATTTTTATCAGTCTGCGGTGCTGGATTGGGAAGAATCTGGTTTAATTTTTCCCCGCGAGTCTCCTGGATTAGTCCGGTATGTTGCCTGTTGGCAGGGCTCACATGGGGTTTGGTTTCCTACAGTTTGAATACCGCTATTCAATCTCAAGAGGATATCCGAGCTCAGATGGTAGGGAAAACTTCCGCGATTGTTACTGTGCGGGGAGAGTTATTGGAGCGACCAGCTATTTCATCTTCCAAAGTATTACGGGCGGGAGTGGCGTATACGAACGAGATTTGCCGAGTATCACTGGCATTGAATGAAATCTGCTGGTCTGGGGATTACTCCGAAAAGCGTGAATTTCAAAAAACCACAGGCACGGTTAAAGCATCTTGTTACAAATTATTAAATGAGGATTTTTCCGCAGGGGCATTGGTAGAGGTTTGCGGAGTCATCCATTTGCCTTCCGAGGCTAAAACGCCCGGTGGTTTTAATTATAGGAAATACCTGGAATCTCAGGGGATTTATTATGAATTAAAAACGGCCACTACTGAGGATTGGGCTTGGATGGGATATCAAAAAGGAATACCCAGTCTGATTCGTCGATTCGCCGGTTCGCTGAGGGGATATTGGGTCAAAATGCTTTCAGTGGGGTACGATCCGAAAGACCCTTACATTGGTATGTACCAAGCGATGACGGTCGGCGAGCGAACCGCGTTACCCTCTGAGTTCAAAGAAGTGTTTACCCGGACAGGGGTGATGCATCTTTTTGCGATTAGCGGCTTCAATGTCGGTGTGGTTGCGGTTATGACTGTGGGGCTGCTCTCGCTACTGAATATTTCTGCTTTCTGGCGACTAGGAGCGAGTATGCTTACAGTTTGTCTTTTTGCAATAGTCGCGGGTGCAGATCCACCCGTATGCCGGACCGCCTTGATGATCTGCATATTTCTGCTGGGAAAAATGATCCATCGTCCCCCCCACGTGACAAATTGTTTGGGTGTAGTGTGTTTTCTTTTACTCAGTTGGGATCCGGTTCAGCTTTTCCAGGCCAGCTTTCAACTTTCCTTTTCAGTTGTTCTGAGCATGATTCTTCTATTACCCATTTTAGAAAAATGTGGAAAGAAGTGGGCCGGGAAAGACCCCTTTTTACCTGAGTTTTTAGTAACAAAAGGGATGCGTTTGAAAGAGTTCATTGCACTCTTTGTGCTTTCAAATATTTGGGCATCCCTTGCCGGCTGGGCAGGCTCATTGCCGTTGAGTCTCCATTTTTTTAATTTAGTTCCCATTGCCGGATTATTTGTAAATGTGTTTGTCTGTATTCTGGCTTTTCCACTTCAGGGGTTGGCTCTGGCCTCGTTGATGTTGGGTTCTATTTGGGATGGTTTTGCAGAGCTCTGCAATATACCGGCTTGGTGGTTGCTTTATTCTGTTGAGAAAATTTGCAGTTTTGCGGAGGAATTACCCGGTGCTTTCTTAAGAGGCAACGGGTGGTATCCCTTGAGCTGGGTGTTCTATTATTTAGGTATTATAGGACTCTTCAGAGGTTTCTTTTTTCAGAGGAAAAACTGGGGATGGAGTTTGGGGTATGCGCTTATTCTGGCTGTATATTTTGTTTTCATGCCAAAAAGTTCTCCTCAGACAAGTGTAGTTGTTTTTCCGGCGGGTGAGGGTAGTGCCATCCTGGTGCAGGATGGTGTAGACAAGAAAGATTATTTGATTGATACCGGGGACGAAAAACTGATTCAACGAGTCGTAATTCCCTATCTAAAGAAAAATGCTCAGGTGGCCGGCTCTCTGGATGCTCTAATCCTCACCCACGGGGATGCGGCGCACATAAAGGGGGCTGCTCACTTATCGCAAAAAATAAAAATTGGGGATGTATATGTTAACCCCCTGAAAACACGCTCTCCCTATATGCAAAGAATTCAAAAGGGAGAAGAAGTGGGAATACTGAATCCAAAAAGGATGGATAGAGGCGAGAGAGTAGGGTGTTTGGAGGCGTTGCATCCGTCCGCCTTTGAAGATGGAGATTTCAGCCGCGGTGATCAGGGAGCTTTGGTTTTGCGTCTGCAACGAGAGGGTAAGCGGATTCTTTTTGTATCAGATTTAGACCCTGAGGGGCAACAGCGGCTCATGGACCGAGAGGAGGATTTGGACTGTGATGTTCTGGTCTGTGGCGTACCGGCTTATGAGTATTATTTTAGGGCCGGATTCCTCAGACGTTGTTCACCCATGTTTTTGATCGTCGAAACTCAGCACGAAAAGAACCGCCCTAAAAAAACCGATTCCGATGAATATCCGCGTCAGGTTTTCTTGAGTTCGGAAAAAGGCGGAATCGAAATTGTGATCAAAGAAGAAGGTGGTTTTCTTTTTGTAGGGGAAGATCAGTATGAGTTCTGACCTTCCCGATGATATTTCCTACTTTTTACGATAGTCCACCAGCTTATCGTACTTGGGATCTAGCTTGTAAATTTTTTCCTCAGCAGTTCCAAAGTAGACACTTCCATTCGGAGCAATGCTGAAACCTTCCGTTTCAACGGAGATATTTACTCGATATTCCTCAAGAACTGAGACCGTTTTTGGTTGATCTTCTTCAAGCTTAATTTTGTAGATGGCGTGAGGGTTATCGTTCACCGTTTTCCCTGCATCAGCCAGATAGTAGAGGAAGCCATCACGATAGTCTAAGCCTTGGGGGACTCCCAGATTGGTTTCTGAGTAACGCCAGGTGCCGTGGTCGATAAACTTACCGTTCTCCATTAAGGTGATGCGGGTAAAGGCGATTTTACCACCATCCTTGGCGGAAGTGAAAAGGTAGATATCCTCATCTTTAATCCAAGCGATGAGAGCACCTCCATTTTCACCAAAACCTTTAAAATCCCATTGATTAAGAGCCTTTCCGTTTTCCTTATTCAGCTCCCATACAAAGGGCTTCCGGTTATTGCCACCAGAGCACCCCAGAAGAGTATCGTGAGGCTTAAACCAGAGAAGTTCGGCGCTGTGCATGGGACCCTTTTTCTCGAAAAGAGCGACTTCTACATTATCAAAAACACGGATCTTGTGGATATCTGCGTTCTCTTTGGTTTTATCGTGGTGGCCGGCAAAATAATAGTAATTGCCGTCACAACAGAGGCCCTGAGCACATTGCCAATCCATTGGCTTTTTGTATCCCACATCCCGGTAGGGGGTGTAAACTATATCCTCCGCCAGAGTACCGGTGCAAAAAATGACAGCGGAGGCAAGGAGGCTCAGACAACTAATATATGTATTTCTCACGTGTATTATTTGGGTTCTTTCCAGGGTTTCATCTTTTTATAAAGATGATCAATCCTATAAATCTTTTCCTCAGCTGTCCCAAAGTAGAGAGAGTTCTCCGTATCAAAGCTCAGTCCCTCTGTCTCCACCTTCAGATCGACACGGTACTCCTTAAGGACCGAAACCGTTTTCTTTTTGTTGTTATTGAGTTTAAGGACATAAATGGAGTGAGGATTATCATTCACCGTTTTGCCGGCATCTGCCAGGAACCAGATGCAGCCGTCCTTGTAATCCATGCCTTGGGGGACGCCGAGATTGGTTTCAGAGTAATACCAAGTGCCGCGCTCTTTGAATTTTCCGTCAGGCAATAACGTGAGTTTAGTGAAACCAAGGTTGGCACCGTTTTTTGTGGATGTCAGGAGAATAATATCATTTTTCTTCACCCAGGCGATGAGTCCGCCGGCCTTCAGACCGACTTCCGGGCAATCCCAGCGATTGATTGATTCACCGCTGTTTTTATCCAATTCCCAAACACAAGGGGTCAGTTTGGGACCATAGCAGCAGGAGAGAATGGTGTCGTTGTATTCGTTCCAATCAAGGCCGGGACTATGCATGGGAGCTTTTTTATCGAAAAGGGCGACTTCTTCATTATCTGACATTCGGATTTTATGGATATCAGCCAGTTCGCCGGTTGGGTCGTTATGCCCTGCAAAATAGTAGTAGACGCCATCACAAGTGAGTCCTTGAGAACGCTGCCAATTAGAGGGTTTCACATAGCCGACATCTGTATAAGAGTTATAATGTAGATACTCGTCGGTTTTTTTATCGTTTTCTCCAGACGGAGCAGGCGTTTTGGCAGAAACGTTTACCTGAACGGTGCAAATAACTGCCCAGGAAACGAGAATGGCCGCGGCCTTAATTAGGGATAGGTGTTTGTTCATGGTTTATTATTCGTGTTTAAAATGCTTATCCAGAAAGTTTATATAACTCTGCCAGTCATATTCCGTTAAATCATGTTTCCCCGTCCGCATGTGGTAGCCATTGTGCCAGCGAAGAGGCGAATTTACCGAAGGCATTTTTGTCCCCGGCAAAGCGTTCGGGATGCCATAGAGTTCGAATACGGAGTTAGCCAACATCAAGCTTGTAAATTCGCCTTCAGGGTCTGCCCAGGCATCATCTTGAGCGCTGGCAACGTAGATATGACGGGGAGCGATCAGTGCCATTAACTGATATTGATCAAAGGGCATTTCCTTATCGTGCCCCACATATTTTTGGAAATTTTTGCAGAACCAGTAGGGGAAGTTTTTGCAGAGATCACCGATAGTCTCTCCCAGCATTCTGCGAGAGAGGGCTGCTCCGCCCGCCCCGGAGTCGTTGCTGATTACGGCTGTAAAGCGCGGATCATTGACTCCGGCCCAGAGAGCGGTTTTGCCCAAGCGCGAGTGGCCCAAAACGATAATCTGCTCAGGATTAATCTCAGGCTGTTTTTCCAGGTAATCCAGTGCGCGGCTCAAAGTCCAAGCCCAGGCACCGATGGTGCTGAAATTATCATTCCGGTTTTGCAGCTCGGGGAATAGGCCCAGGACGTTATTGGTTGGATATCCCTTCCCATCGATAGCGATATCACCGCGAGCCATGGTGGCCAAGGCATACCCTTTACTCAGGATAAGCTTCAAGGGCCAGCGGGAGGAGGCATTAGCGCGGGGATAAGGTTCTTTATCAGAGGGAGCCATCATCTTTTCACAGATTTTAATTTCCGGCTCATCTGAAATGGCGTGGTTGCCTTTAAAGTTAAGTGTCAGAAACAGCGGAGAGGGTTTCTTTACCGAGTTAGGCAGATAGAGAAGCAAATCAACGCTGGTCAGGTTGCCTTTGTTGACCATCGAGATAGTAATCTGTTTACGCGTTGCTATTCCGCCAAGCGCATTTGTGCTGCTCTCAAACACGGTATACTTGATTTCTTCGGGAAGCCCGGGCATACATCCGTACATCTCTTCGGTGAATACCTTGAGCAGCTCGGGGCGCCGGATGTTTTGCCATTCATCGGAAGTCTTTATCTCTTGCCCATTTTCAGACACCAACAATTGAGGTAACGTGTCTGAACCCTTAAAAGTATCTTTGTCTTGTGCCATAGCAGAAGCTCCTATCAGCAAGCTTGCGACAACTCCTATTAATAATGTTTTCATTAGCCTAAACGCTCGTTACAGTGAGTGAAGGGTATCAGATAGCAAAAATAAAATCCAGAAAAATGGCTCGGAATCGAAAAGCCAAAGGTCTTTGATGATCAAAACGTATTGAAATATTCTCCCGTTTAACTAGAATCTGCGAAGAAGCTTGGCTTCGCGCCAACAAATTTGCTTGTGACCAACGGGGTTTATTTTAACGATTCCTGATCCAAAGCAGACTACATGAAAACGCTCCTGGAAATGATAGATGAAGATGCGAGAAAGCGACTTCGGCTTTCTGAAGGAAAGCTTCCGCACGACAATATGGTCCGCTATCGGCGTTACGTTAAAGCCTGGCGTCAGCAATTGCAGGTTTATCACAGGGATGGATATTCGGGACTGGAGGTTTGTCAGGCGCAGACGCGCGTGCTGGATGCAATGTTGATTCGATTGTATCAGGATGTAAAAAGAATCTACCAGGAGGAGAGCGGGGAGAAAAAAGTTCCGGCAGTTGCTCTGGTCGCTTTAGGAGGGTATGGGCGAAGAGAGCTGAATCCGTTTTCTGATATTGATCTCATGTTTTTGCATGATGGTCAGTTGCTCAAAGGTGAAGAGCAACACCCATTTTTGAAACTCATCGTGGAGCATATTCTCTACACTCTCTACGATATTCCTTTTAAGGTAGGGCATTCGGTTCGAACTTTGAACGAATGTGTGGAGGTTGCAAATCAGGATATGCCGGCCAAAACGTCATTGATTGAGACTCGCCGGATTGCCGGAAATCGTTCACTTTATTCTGACCTCCAAAAACGCATTCTACAAGAATGTATCAGGCATCATGAGCATGAGTATATCAGGGACCGCCAGGAAGACCAGGTAAGGCGCCACGAAAAATATGGGAATTCACCGACCATGCTTGAGCCGGATTTGAAAAACGGGTGTGGAGGATTGAGGGATTTTCATAATTTAATCTGGTTGGCATGGTTTAAACTGCACACCTGGAACCTGGAAGATTTGAGAAAAAACGGGCATCTCACAGAGCGAGAGTTGACCCAGGTGAGAAAAGCGCATGATTTTTTGCTTCGTGTGCGCAATGACCTGCATTATCTCACAAACCGAGCGACGGATATTCTTTTTAAAGCGGTTCAGCCGACCGTTGCAAAGCATTTAGGCTTTAAAGATAAGTCTCCGGCCCGGCGTATTGAAAAGTTCATGAAAGAGCTTTATACGCACATGCGCAACATTCATTTAATATCCAATACGCTTGAGCAACGTTTTGCCTTGGCTCCGGAGAAGGGAATCTTGCCCTCATTAACCTCTCTTTTTCGGCGTAAAAGCTATACGATTGATGGATTCAGAGTCGTGGATGGTTGGGTGCGGGCTCCGCAGGTCTCAGTTTTTTTGCGTGATCCGGGACGGTTGATGCGTCTTTTCCTGATGGTTCAGCAGCGCGGTCTCTCTATGCATCCGGATTTAATTCACCGTTTGCGAGAGCTGGTTTCGTTGAGCAATGATGATTTCAGACGCAACCCTCTGGTGAGGGATACGTTCCTGGATATACTTCATCAGCGTGGTGCGGTGGCTCCCATTTTACGTATCATGCATGAGACCGGGCTCCTGGGGGATTATCTCCCGGAATTTGGCAAACTGACATGCCTGGTGCAGCACGAGTTTTTTCACCGTTATGCGGCAGATGAGCACACTTTGGTTTGTATCGAGGAGCTGGATAAGGTATGGCAGGCAAAGGATCTGCCGTATTCGCAATTTGAAGAGATTTTTCAGAAAATAGACAACCCGCATATTTTATATTTGGCTCTGCTTTTACATGATGTGGGTAAGGGGGCTCGGTGTAAGGGCAAACATGATGAGGCTTCTACAATCATGGCGGAAAGTGTTGCAGATCGAATGGGGCTGGACGAAGTGGACAAGGAGCTTTTAGTTTTTCTGGTAGAAAACCATCTTTATTTTTTCCAGGTAGCGACACAAAAGGATGTTTACAGTAGCGCTGTGATCCAGGAGGTCGCTAATCATATAGAGACGCCTGAGCGGTTGAATTTGTTATTCTTGCTTTCTTTTGCGGATACCCTGGGGACAAGTAAAAGCCTTTGGACCGGTTTTAAAGAATTGTTGTTATGGGCAATTTATAAGCGAGCGATGAACATGCTAGCCGATCCGGAGGCGGGGCAGGAAGCCGCCGGGACGATCCGCCAGAGGAACCATTTACTGAGACAATTGACCCAGATTGCCGACAACTCTTTCAGTTTGGAAGAAATAGAAAGGCACTTGAATTTGATGCCGGAGCGTTATCGCAGGGTTTTTTCCCCTAAGCAGATTATCCGGCATTTGAGTATGATTTTCAGTTTGCAGAAGGCACCGCAAGAGACGGGACCGCTGCAAGCTATCTGCAAAATTGCTTGGGAACGACTGCTGCATCAGGGCTGCTCGCGTGTGACTGTTTGTGCTCATCACCAACGAGGGCTTTTTAATAAAATCTGCGGCGCGCTTACGGCCAGTGGCTTGACTATTTTTAATGCGCAGATCTTTGTGAGGCAGGATGGAATTGCATTGGATTCATTTCATGTTTTAAGTGTGGATGAAACGGGCTTGCCCTCCGTTCGGCAAAGAGAGGCTTTTAAAGGGGTTTTGGAAGACGCTCTTTGCGATGCCGTGAACCTGGAAGAGCTGATGAGGAAATGTTATATTAATCGGCCTTCATTTGAGCAGGAATACCGCGAGCATTTCAGCATCCCTACGAAGGTCACATTTGATCTGGAGAATTCACGTAAGTACACGGCGGTGCAGGTGCAGTCTGAAGATTATATCGGTTTGCTCTATGTCCTGACCCGAGCTCTTTCTCAATTGGGTGCTGACATTATTTCATCGAGTAACTTCACTGAAAAAGGGGTTGTTATAGATCGATTTCTGATTACCGATTGCATCGGCAATAAAATTACCGAACCCGAGCGTTTGAAGGCGATTGAAGCCAGCCTGCATAAAGCCGTTGAGGCACTCAAACAACAGATAACCAAGGGCAGAAGGGGAGTAAGTTACTCAACCCAGCCTGAGGTTTCCTAAACCGAAAACAACAATTCTTCAAAAAAGATCGTGAGTATTACCAGTAAGACCGGAGACAACGGAACAACAGGACTTCTTTTTGGAAGGCGCATCTCCAAGACGGATGACCGCATCTTTGCTTGTGGAGCAGTGGATGAGCTGAGTGCGGCGCTGGGAATGGCTCGGACGCAGATGTCAGAATTACCTGAATCTGCCGAGACGCTCTTCACCATCCAAAAGCATTTGATTAAGCTGATGTCGAAAGTGATGGTTTTGCCCTCTGACTGTGAGATGTTCAAAAGTTCCGGATTTAAGGAAATCAGCCAACAGGATATTGATTGGATTGAGGAAAAGATCCATACATTGGAGTCTCGAATACCACCTGTTCAGGAATGGGTTATCCCGGGAGATGATCAGCTTACGGCAACACTTCACTTTGCCCGAACGGTCTGCCGCCGCGCTGAGCGCGGTCTTTGGATGGTTTTAAAGAGCGACGAAGTTGATGATTCTCTTGAGCTTCAAAGAGACGCCGTTTATCTAAATCGGTTGTCGGATTTGTTGTGGATTTTAGCTCGACAGGACAATGGTTGAGGGGTGGCTCTCCTCTACCATTTTAAGCTTGCCGAACCTGTTCTGAGAAGATAGGTTACTGACGCCGCTTTATGGCGAGACAGTCGGCGGGCCTGAGAGTTGCTGCCTGTAAAAAAAGGGCACAAGGCTTTTGTAGAAATGGAATTAAAGTATATACGGAACTTTTGCATTATAGCGCATATTGACCACGGAAAGACGACATTATCGGATCGGCTGCTGGCACTTACCGGAACAATTTCTGAACGCGAAATGGAGGCGCAGCTTCTTGATTCAATGGATCTGGAACGTGAACGGGGTATTACGATTAAGTCGCATCCTGTCACAATGTCTTACAAAGCGCGTAACGGAGAGGTGTACGAGCTCAACTTGATAGATACTCCGGGCCACGTAGATTTTACCTATGAAGTTTCCCGTAGCTTAAGCGCATGTGAAGGGGCTATTCTGATTGTAGATGCCGCTCAGGGTGTGGAGGCTCAAACTGTTGCGAACTATCATTTAGCGGTCAAAAAGAATCTGGAAATTATCCCTGTCATTAACAAGATTGATCTGCCCCACGCCAATATCGAGATGGCTAAAAAGCAGATTGAGGATATTCTGGCTCTGTCCTCTGAAGGGGCCATTCTGGCCAGCGCCAAAGAGGGGATCGGGATCGAAGAGATTCTCGAAGCGATTATTGAGCGCATTCCTCCGCCCAAACCGACAATGGCGCCTTCGCTCCAAGCACTTGGTTACGACTCCTACTTTGATACTTACAAGGGTGTCGTGACTCATGTTCGCATTTACAATGGTATTTTGAAGCCGGGTATGAACGTGAAGCTGTTGCGTACCGGCAAGACCGTTGAAATTAAAGAGGTAGGTAGTTTTAATCCCAAGCCCTATATTCGGGAAGAGCTTCGAACGGGAGAAACGGGGTATTTTACGGCAAATATCAAGAGCCCGTTGGAGGTCAAGATGGGGGATACCTTGACTGATCCGCGCAACCCGAGTGATGAAGTTCCGGGGTTTCAGGAGGTGCATCCCATGGTTTTCAGTGGGCTTTATCCGGTTAACTCAGGTGATTTTGAACACCTGAAGGTTAATCTGGCAAAGCTCCAGCTCAATGACCCGGCATTTATCTATCAAGTGGAGTCTTCTGCCGCTCTGGGTTTTGGCTTTCGCTGTGGTTTTCTGGGACTGCTACACATGGAGATTGTGCAAGAGCGTCTTCGCAGAGAGTATGAGATGGCAATTATTGCCACCTATCCCAGTGTGGTTTATCATGTAAAATTGACCAGTGGTGAGATGATAGATGTGGATAACCCTGTTCTATTGCCCGAGCCCAACTACATTCAGTGGATCGAGGAACCCGTAGTGAGGGCTTTCATTCTCTGCCCAAATGAAAATATTGGGGACATGCTGGCTTTGGTTCAAGAAAAGCGTGGGGTGATTACCAATACAGAGACGCTGGATTCGAAGCGTGTTATGCTCAGCTCATTAATTCCTCTGAATGAAATTCTGATTGATTTTCATGACCGGATTAAAAGCACGACTCGTGGTTATGGTTCCATGGATTATGAGCATGACGGCTATCAGCGTGCGAGCATGGTGAAACTTGATATCATGGTTAATAATGAGCCTGTGGATGCTTTTTCGTGTATCGTCCATCGGGATAAAGCGGATAGCCGCGGCAGAGCCTTGGCGGCGAAGCTGAAAGAGGTAATTCCCAGTCAACAGTTTGCAATTCCTATCCAGGCGGCTGTAGGCGGTAAGATTGTCGCTCGCGAAACCGTGAGGGCATACCGTAAGGATGTGACTGCCAAGTGTTATGGTGGAGATATTACGCGCAAGAGGAAACTTTTGGAAAAACAAAAAGAGGGTAAGAAGCGCATGAAGGCCTTCGGGTCCGTGAATATTCCTCAGGAAGCATTTATCGAAGTTCTGAAGGCTTAAGTTTTTCCAAACTGAGGGCATTTATAAGGCATAATGATCATTAAGACAGGCACAGTCCCCAATAAGGGATGGAGTAACAGAGATGTTTTCCTCCTATTGACGGGTGTTTTTTACTGTGTTTTCTTTTCGCGTCTCCTGCTAGGTTTTTTTCGGACACGAATAGAGGATTTTTTTGTAGATGGGGGCCAGCTTTTTTCCATTGTTTTTTCGACTTTTTCTTTTCAGGGGACCTCGGTCCTGCTGATAGCTCTGTTTCTCTATACCCAAAGCATGAGTTGGAAGAAGGCGTTTGGATTTCACATCGGTTCTCCTCTGACGGTGTTGACACAGGGCTTATTTCTGGGTATTGCAGCTTTCCCCGTTTCACTGCTTTTGGTTGGGCTGATCCGATGGATTCTTGAATTTCTGCAATTTGGGGCCGAATCGCAGGAAGTGATAAAAATGCTCCAGCAGCAAGAGACAGGGGCTTGGGGACAGGTAGTTTTTATCGGGGTGTTATCCATATTTATTGCGCCGATTGCAGAAGAGATTTTATTCCGCGGGGTGATTTATGTTCATGTGAGGGATATGGGTTTTCCAAAAATAGCTGCGTTAGGCAGTGCCGTTCTTTTTGGTATGGTTCATTCCAACACAGTGGCTTTTATTCCTCTGGTATTGTTTGCTCTATTCTTAATATTGCTTTATGAACGATATGCGAATCTGATCGTTTGTATTGCCGCCCACGCCTCTTTCAATACTGCGAACCTTTTATTCAGCATTTTATTGAGCGGGGAGAATATGCCATGAAAGAGTTTGAATTAATTGAGCATCTGATTCCTCTGCTTCCGGGGAACAAAGAGACTGTGGTGGGCCCTGGCGATGATTGCTCGGTGCTGGATGTGGGAATGCCCGGAAAGCTTTTGCTTTTTAAGACAGATGCAGTAGTCGAGGGGGTTCACTTTACGAAGGATGACGGCTGGGTTCGCATAGGCCGAAAAGCCATTTCCAGAGCTTTGAGCGACATGGCCGCAATGGCTGGGGAGCCACTCTCTGCCCTCGTTACACTGGGGTTGCCCTCTGATTTTGATTTCGAAAAGGTCAGGGAGATTTATCAGGGGATTCGAGAGCGTGCCGCGCTGTTTAATGTTTCTGTTTCAGGAGGGGAGACGGTGCGCAGCACACAGGGTATTTTTCTCTCTATCTCCATGGTTGGATGGGTGCCTCAGGGCCGGTTGCTCTTGCGAAAGAATATGCGCCCTGCCGATGCATTATTTGTGACGGGAGAGCTGGGCGGATCACGTTCCGGGAAGCATCTGGATTTTATTCCTCGTATTGAACACGCAAAATGGCTGGCGGACCGCTTTGAGATTCACGCGCTGATGGATGTCAGCGATGGCCTGGCGGGGGATTTGCAGCGTTTGATAGAAGCATCAGGACTGGGGGTTGAATTGCTCTCAGAGGCTATTCCCGTAAGTAAAGAGGCAAAACAAGCAGCTCGGCAGAGTGGAACTTCAGCCTTGAGTCGCGCTTTGAGTGATGGTGAAGATTTTGAGCTTCTTTTTACGGTTCCCGCATCGGTGGCGGTGAAACTTCTGGATGCTTGGAAAGAGAGGTTCCCGGGGTTAAGGCTTTCCTGCATCGGAAAGGTTGTCCCGGAAAAAAAGATTCGTATTCTAAGCCGGAGCGGACGTTTAACGAATTTGGATTGTCATGGATACGATCATTTCCAATAGCGCTGAGGATACGGAATCTCACGGCTTTCGTTATGGTGAAGGTTTAAAACCCGGCACCGTGATTGGGCTTTCGGGTGATCTTGGCGCGGGTAAGACTTGCTGGGTAAGGGGATTGGCTCGCAACCTCGGCGTCGTGTCGCGGGTGTATTCGCCTACTTTTGCGCTCTTGCACGAGTATGAAGGAGGGAGGGTTCCTCTTTTCCATTTGGATTTATACCGCCTGGAGAGTGTTGATGAGATTTACGGAGCTGGACTGGAGCATTACTTGCTCAATCCCGCGGGAATCACGGTTGTGGAATGGATTGAACGCTGGGTGGATTACCCGCCGGCATCGTTGCCTGATTACAGGAAAATCCACATTGAAATTTTGGATGAATTCAAACGGAAGATTCTCATCAATGACGGAAAGGATGATCGTTATTGATTCTCTCTTTGTAAGATGGAGAGTTGAAATCTTCTCAGAGGTTCTATAGAGTCGGGCGGCGATCTTTATCAGATCTGGAGCCAAAAAAGAGAATGAATGAAACAAAAGTATTGAAGTTAGGATTGCCTAAGGGGAGTTTACAAGAAGCAACCTTTGAGAAAATGGCCAAGGCTGGCTGGAATGTTCAGGTTAGCAGTCGCTCCTACTTCCCCAGAGTGGATGATGATGAACTTGAAATCCGTCTTTTCAGAGCGCAGGAAATCAGTCGTTATGTAGAGTACGGTTATTTGGATTGCGGGCTGACGGGCCATGACTGGGTCTGTGAGAATCGCTCGGATGTACACGAGGTAGGGGAGTTTTGTTTCAGCAAGGTGAGCAACCGTCCTGCAAAATGGGTTCTGGCAGTTCCGGAGGAGTCTTCGATTCAAACAGTAAAAGACCTTCAGGGCAAAAGAATAGCAACAGAGGTTGTAAACCTTACTCAGGACTACTTGAATAAACATGGAGTGACTGCAGATGTCGAGTTTTCATGGGGTGCCACCGAGGTAAAGGCTCGTGATTTGGTGGATGCAATCGTGGATGTCACAGAAACTGGCTCTTCGCTTCAGGCTGCGAAACTAAGAATTGTGGATGAAATTTTAGTATCCACTCCACGATTCATTGCAAACCACACTTCCTGGAAGGATGAATGGAAGCAGAAGAAAATCAACACGTTAGTAATGATGCTAAATGGTGTTTTGGCGGCCGAGCGCAAAGTTGGGCTTAAGTTAAATATCGAAAGAAAGAATTTGGATCAATTACTTGCTGGACTTCCTGCCCTTAGAAATCCTACAATAGCGCAGCTGAGTCAGCCTGACTGGGTAGCTGTGGAGACGATCATTGATGTTTCTGTAGCCAGGGAGCTGATTCCTCAGCTTAAACTTGCGGGAGCAGAAGGAATTATTGAGTATCCGCTCAACAAGATAGTTTTTTAACTAATATAATTAAATATGGGATCACTGAAGAAACGTCGTAAATCGAAGATTAATAAGCATAAACGTCGTAAGAAGATGCGCGCCAATCGTCACAAGAAGCGCACCTGGCAGAAGTAATTGCATGCTTCTAATGGACCGAAGGAGCAACCAATGCAAAAGCGAAAGGGCTCCTTTAAAGAACTCAGTATCGGGTCCATCTTTTAGGTTTTCAGTTTTCACGTTGTCATTCTTGAAGACAAGGATGGCAACGTGTATCTTTTATTTGGTATGGGTCAAAAGCGATTATATTTGAGTTTGCTGTTGGGGCTTGTTCTTTGTGGGGGTGGCAGCGGTTGTAAGACGAGTTCCTTTTCGGCGCAAAATGGAGAGGGGAAAGATGCTTCTCAGTCCAAGAAAGAGACTGTTGTCAATCGGTCAAAAGATAAAGAGGTAAAATTCACAATTTTGCCCGATCCTTTTGATTCTTCCATACCTCGCGACCAGCAAGCTTTTGCGGAGTGGGGGAGGTCCACTGCTCTGGCTCGTTATTCCAGTGCGCTCAGCATGGAAATGAATCAACAGGGTGAATCTGCCTTTGAGGAGTATGTTCGAACTGTCAATGCTGATCCGGGCAATGAATGGCTCCTGATCAACGTATCCCGCCAATTAATCGAAAAAGGACGCATTGAGGACGCTCTTACTCTGCTGGAGCTTTCCAGTAAAAGGAAAGATGCCAGCAGCACAGTCTTCTGTTGGTTAGCGTTGGCGAAGGCCTCCAGTGGAGACACTCAGTCGGCGATCAAAATAGCAAAGAAAGCGCTTCATAAGCCGGAAGCGGGAGCCCTGGCGTACCAGACTCTTTTTGGAATTTATGTTGAGTCGAAGAAAACCAAAGAGGCACTCAAAACTTTGCAGCAGGCTGAAATGGCAGGCCGGGACTCCATTCCGTTTTTGTTGGATATTTCGCATCTTTACCTGAATAGCCGAGATAGGATTACAGAGTTAGGATTGGATCCTCTCAAGGAGTCGGCTCGTATCGTTGCTGAAATTGAAAAACTTATGGCGAGTGCCAAAGAAACGGATTCAGATCGCCCCGACCATGCAGAGATGTTGGCTGATACCTACAGGGCTATGGGTGAAGAGGAGAAGGCTCTGGAACGATATGAAAAACTTCTGGAGGAATATCCGACTCTCCCGAGATTAAAAGAAAAAAGAGCCAATGCTCTTTTAGCTTTGGAGCGCTATGAAGAGGCTGAATCGGAATATAGGCTTTTGGTACGCGAAAATCCGACGGAGCTGCGCTACCTCCCGATCTTAGGTGATATTTGCCAAAAAACGGGCAGATATAAAGAGGCCGGAGATTTCTACTACTATGCGGCCGTAATGGAGAGAAGTAACCCGGATTTATTCCTCTTGGCAGCTTCCATGCGGTTGGCTGAAGGTAATCCAAGAAAAGCTCTGGATGCATTGGACCTGGTGCGTCTATCCGGATACAAATCATTCCGCTCTGAATATTTGGCGGGATTGGCTTATGGTGACCTGGAGCGCTACACGGATGCGATCAATTGCTTCAAAGCTGCTGAAGAGCTTGATAAGAGCCAGGAATCCAAGTTGTTAGGGGAAAGTTTTTATTTGATACTGGCCGAATTCCACGAGCGGAACGGGGAAAAAGAAAAGGCGTTTGAGATTGCAGAAAACCTTTTGGCACAATATCCGGAGTCGCCTCAATGTCTGAATACCCTGGGATACCTCTGGGCTGATAACGGGCTGCATCTTGAGAAATCTTTGGAAATGATCCAAACGGCTTTGGAGGCTGAGCCGGATGCTCCAGCTTATTTAGACAGCCTGGCTTGGGTTTTATATAAAATGAATCGCCCTGAAGAGGCTCTTTCTCATCAACTTCGGGTTTTTGGGCTGGTTAAAGAAACTGAGCACGAGCATTTGATCGTTTACTACGATCATTTAGGCGACATTTATAATTCCATTGGGAGGAAGGAGGAAGCTCGTTCTGCATGGAAGAGTGCCTTGGAGTCGTGCCAACAGCTGCCTTACAAAAAATGGATTCAGTCTCTCTCTGAAAAAATAAAAAAGAAAATAGAGAGCTGAGTCGGGAGAACCAATTTCAGCCGGAACGGGGTAGAATTTTGCGTAGATTTTTTTCCAGCTCAGCGAGAAAAGGAGATCGCTTGTTGGCATTGGTAGGCGGTGAGGCCTATCACGCTTCACGAGTTTTGCGAGTGCAGAGTGGTGACGCCTTAATCGTCCTCAATGGGAAAGGGGATCAATTTGACTGCCTCGTTTTGTCGTCGAGAAAGTCTACGGTTGAGTTGGAAGTAGTGAGTTGCGAGTCCCGCCCCCCTTTGCCGTGGTGTGTCACACTGCTGCAGGCATTACCCAAAGGGAAGTTGATGGAAGACATTGTCCAGAAAGCGACGGAGCTGGGTGTGTCACGTATCGTTCCTCTTTTAAGCACCCGCTCTGAAGTAAAGCTCTCTCCGAGCGACAAGACATCCAAGCTTGAGAAGTGGAATAATACGGCTCAGGAAGCTTGCAAGCAATGCGGAGGTTTATGGCTACCGAAAATTGAATTGCCTCAGCGAGTTGATGAGTGGCTGAACAAAAGTTCTCCTTGTGACCTTTCTCTGGTTGCTTCGCTGGAAGCTCATGGCCGCACCCATCGTTACTGGCTGAATGATTTTAAAGAAAAGAACGGACGTCTTCCTCAATCTATTGCCTTGTGGATTGGACCGGAGGGAGATTTCTCCCCTGAAGAGTATGAGTTGTTTAGCAGGAGCGGTGTTCTCCCTGTCACGCTGGGGCCGTTGGTGCTCCGTTGTGAAACAGCCGCTATAGCGGCCATCGCCGTTACTTTGTCGGAGTGTCGCGGTTAGTCGCTAAGCTTAAAATTGTTTCAGAAGAGTGGGCATTAATTTGGATTTCCAAATGTGGATGAGCGAGTTATAATCCAAAGGAGGATGAGTGTGCAGTTGGCAGAGAAGTTTATTTTAGCTTCAGCCTCTCCTCGGAGGGCAGAGCTCCTGAAAAGGGTGGGCTTGCCTTTTGAGGTTCGCGTTTCTGACGTGGAAGAACTTCAATCTGAATGTGATTCGGCGCGGGAGCTTTGCGAAAAAAATGCGTATTCCAAGGCCGATTCCGTAGCACAGAAATATCCGGGACGATGGGTCATTGGTGCGGATACGCTGGTGGTTTGCGAGAATAAGGTTTACGGAAAGCCAGTTGATTTAACCCAAGCCCGGCAGACGCTTGAAACCCTTTCAGGGAAGCGCCATGAGGTAATTACAGGGGTGGCCCTCGTAAAAAAGGATAATGGAAGCCAATGTTCCCAAAAAGTGTTCAGTGTAGTCACTGGGGTTGCATTCAGGAATTTAAGCCCGGAGGATATTTCGGCATATTTTTCAAAGACAAATCCTTTGGATAAAGCCGGGGCTTATGGGATACAAGATCATGGGGAGCTGATTATTGAGGGTATCGAGGGCTCTCTCAGCAATGTGATAGGGCTGCCTGTTGAGGAGCTGATGGAGCAGCTCTCGAAGCTGGGTTCGTAAGGGTCTAGAGGTATGGTCGAAGAGTACAGGTCAAATATCCAGCATCTCAGGCGATACCCGAAATCTTTTTGGGTTGCTGCGGGAGTGGGTGTGTTTTCCCTATTCCGGCGTATCAAGGAGATGTTTTTCTTTACGCTGATCGTTCTGGGCGTCTATGTAAAGAAGCGCCATCGTGCTCGTCGTGTTATCGTCCCTCTGATACGCCAGGAAATATCAAAATGTGGTCTTACGCCGCTGCCTATTATTCTTTTCCTTTCGGCTATTATCGGTTTTCTGGTCGTGGGGCAGTCTGTCGTCCTTTTACGCTTAACCGGGGAGGTTACCTATGATCTTGTTGGCGACATTCTTGTTCTGGTCATATTTAAAGAGATCGGTCCCTTGCTGGCGGCTTTAGTTTTGCTGGTTCGCGTGGGAGTGAGTACGGTCGTAGAATTGGCTGGCGAGCGGGCATCAGGGCAAATGGAGTGGGTCTGTTCCCTGGGGATAGACCCGGTGCACTATTACGTTGTGCCGCGCACCATTGGGATGGGCGTAGCGACGTTGTGCCTGACTATTTATCTTATAACGTTTTCCCTTTTGAGCGGGTATGTGGTCGTGTTTTTTTTGGATGTGCCCTGGAAGCCGGTAGAATATATTGACCAAATCGTTGCTGCGTTAAAATGGAAGGATTTTTTAATTCTGTTTCTAAAGGCATTGCTTTTTGGTTCACTTATTGCCATCACGACCTGTTATGAATCTCTGGCTCATCCTGTGCAGTCGCACCAAATTCCCGCAACTATTATCCGGGTAGTGATTGGTTGCCTGGTTGGCTGGGGGATTACTGATGTTTTGTTTTATTTAATCTAGTGCGGGAGTAACAATGGAACCTGATCCAACCATCCAAGCGAAAGAACCCCTCATGTGTTTGAAGGAGGCGGAACTGGCCTGCTCTTCTCGAGCTCCGGCTGACCGTCTAAGCTCGGTTCGTTGGGAAGTTCGGGAAGGAGAATGCTGGGTTGTATCCGGTCTTCACGCCAGCGGCAAGACCGGCCTTTTGAAGGCATCAGCCGGGTTGTTGCCCTTGCCGGAGGGTAGATTATCTCTTTTCGGCGTGGATTATTGGGGGACGACAGAAGAGAAAATGTGCGCTATCCGTCGAAAAATCGGTTTTGTTTTTGAGGATGGAGATCGGTTAATCCCTCGACTGACTCTGGCAGAAAATATAGCCTTGCCGCTTTGTTATCATGAAAATAAAGATGTCAGCCATTTTTTGGAACCCCTGAAAGCTGTTTTAGAATACCTGAGAATCCCTTCCCTGATTAACTTTTTGCCGACTCAGCTTACCTTCTACCAGAAGCAATTAGCTGTTTTGGCTCAGGCGATCCTGATCAAATCTCAATTATTTTTTTGGGATAATTTCGGAGAAGGATTGGATGTGATTCAGCGCTTTTGGCTGAAGCGCATGCTTAAATCACTTTCCACGGGGATTGAATCACTCCACAGCACACCTGCGGTTGTGGTGGTGGCGACACAAGATTTGGAAAATTTTTTGGATTTTGGAACTCATTTCGGAGTGATTACCGAAAATGATTTTTTGGTTTTTCGAGGAGCTGAATCCCTCAAGAGCTCGGAGAATCCAACTGTAAAGAAACTATTGGGAGATGGGAGTGAGAACTAAAAATGGCGCTGAATGATTTAACTCCGCAATTGCGAACTCAAATGGACCGAGTAGAAAAATGGGTCGGTTTTTTTGTGGTGGTCGCTTCGTTGATTGCTTTAGGGGCAATGTCTTACTATGCGTATTCGACCGCAGTCAGAAAAGGATGGACCAAGAAAAAAGTCCCCTATTTTACGCTCGTTTCATCGGCAGACGGGTTTAAAGTGGGTGACCCCGTGATGCTGATGGGCTTTAAAGCTGGCGTAATAACGGCAATTGCGCCCAACGCTCCCGGTGAGTATTATAACGTAACCGTCCAATTTGATATATGGGAGCCTTATTACGGTTACCTTTGGAATGACTCTGACGTGCGGTTGAAATCGGGACTCCTGGGAGGTAAGACACTCGAAGTCAGTAAAGGCGGTCAATCCGGCATGGATATCAAGCTTTCTGCAACCTATAAAGAGGAGAACGGAAAGTTTTATGTCTGGAAGGATCCATCAGGGGACGAGAAGGAGGGGAAATGGAGCTCTGAGCCGATTGATAAAAACTTCATGGGGTACATGCTGTTTTGTTATGAATCCACGGATGTCATGAAGTCAGCGAATGATTTGGTTAATAAAGTGAGCGAAGGCTTGCCGGGTGTCCTCTCCTTGACAAATAAAATCAGCGAGTTGCTGGAAGAGTCTACCAGGCTGATGGCTTCTGCCAACGGAACAGTGCAAGAGCTGGAGCCGATCGTGCATAATGTTCAAGCAATCACCTCGATACTCACCAATCAGAATGGAGGCCTGGGAGAATGGGCGATTCCTCCGGAAATGAACAAAGAAATTGTGGATACTCTGGGTTCCGTCAAGGGGACTGTCCAAACCTCTGAAACTAATCTGGTCATGCTCAGCCAAAATCTGAACGAGACTTTGGTGAATTTAGCCCAGATCACATCCAATCTGCGGGAGCAGGTGCAGGCTAATAGTTACATGTTAAGTTCAATCTCCTCACTGGTGTTGGATTTGGATGATTTAGTACAAGGACTTAAACGTAATTGGCTTCTTAAGGGGAGTTTTTCTCCGCAAACGAATGCACCCCCTCAGAGCGTGTTGCGTCCTACGTTGGGAGGAAAAAGGTAATGAAAAATATAAGAGAATCCCTTTATCTGGCGTGCTTTACTATTAGCGGATTATTTTTTATCGGGTGCAGCACTCCGGCTCCTGAGCCAGTTCCATTTCCGGTTCACGAAGCGGAGCTGTTGGAGGCGACCGCCATAAATGTTATGGAAGCGGGGAACTGGAAAGCTTCAGAGGAAACTTGGGGAGAGGTTGCCCGTAAATATGCTCTTCTGGGCCGGCGCGATCGTCAGGCCATCGCCCTTCATAATCAATCCTATTCAGCGTATAGAAATGGAAATTACCAATCAGCCAGGGCATTAGCTTCTGAAGCCGCGTCGATTAATCTGCAAGGATCCGAGTGGTGGAAAAATCAGATACTGTTGCTTCAGATTGAGCAGAAGACTTCACAAGAGTCTCGACAAAAAAGGATGGAGGAACTGCTTTCCCTGGCAGAGACTTCCAACTTGGAGGAAAAAGAGACAGCACTGTGGGTTCTGCTCCAGAATGAATATGGAAGCGGCTTGCTCCGTGAAGGAGTCGCTGACAAAGCTAACGGTGTTATTCATCGTGCGCTGGAAAAAGTGAACGCTGTGGACCGAAGCACAGCATGGGCACTAAATTCTAACCTCGCAGAGACGGAGGAGGCGTTAGGCCGATATGATGCGGCATTAACTTCCTGGAATAAGCTTTTGGAAGAAGCCAAAGAGTTAGCTGATCGGGAATTGATCGCTACGGCTCTGGCTGGGCAGGGCAGGAGCCTTTGGGGTTCGGGTAGGGATTACGAAGCCATTATGATTTTGCAGCGGGCTGCTAAAAACTTCCAATGGCTGGGTATGGAAAAAGAGAGCTCCGAGTTACTTGAACTTATTGAGCAATACATGATCAAATCAGCTGTTCCCAGAGAGTCATACTTTATGCCTATCGATACAAAGACTGAGTATTCCGAAGAAAGTCAGTAGCTCGTCTTTATTATTTGAGCAGATCGATTATTTCCCTTCTTTTAGGGGCTGAAGGCTGAGCTCCCAGCTTCGTGACCGAAAGAGCGGCCGCTGCTGAAGCAAAATGAACTGCCTCTAAGAGTCCGGTGTCTTCGCTTAATGATACGGCCAGAGCCCCATTGAAGATGTCTCCTGCAGCGGTGGTGTCCACGGCGTTAACAGTGAAAGGCTTGATCATTTGTCTAACGGTTGGAGTTGAAAGGTATGCCCCTTTAGCCCCTAGAGTAATGATCACGATGGGGATTCCGAAGTCATGGAGGATTTGCGCCGCTTGAGCTGCTGTTGTTTTATTTTTGACAGCGATCCCCGTTAAGGTCTCGGCTTCAATTTCGTTGGGCGTCAATATAGTCACCTTCCGGAGAATTTCAGGGGGTAATTTCTGGACAGGAGCCGGATTTAAAATGATAGGAACTCCGGCCTGATCAGCAATCTCAATGGCCGCTTGGACTGTCTCCAGAGGCGTTTCCAGTTGCAAGACCAGGATATCCGCGTTTTTGATGACTTGAGATGCTTTTTTAACATCAGACGGAGAGAGAGCTGCATTGGCTCCGGAAGCTACAGCGATACTGTTTTTCCCATCATCTGCTACAAAAATAAGCGCTACCCCTGAAGGGTTTTTTGAGTTCCGAAAAACATAATCGGTTTTTATTTTATCCTTTTTGAAGCCGGCAATTGCCTGTTCTCCAAAAATATCTTTGCCTACTTTTGCTACAAAAATAACCTGAGTGCCCGGTCTGGCTGCACGGGCTGCACCGACCGCCTGGTTGGCCCCTTTACCGCCCGGAGCAATATTGAATTTTCCACCCAGAAGAGTCTCCCCCGGTCTCGGAATCGCCTTCATCTGGATAATCATATCCGTATTGGAGCTACCTACAACTACCACGTTTTTTTTCGGCATAATTTACTCGATTTTGTTGGTTATATGTTCAAACAGTTTCTCTCTTTTACATCTTTGAATAGATGAGAAGGCCTAAACCTGCTACAAAGAAAAAGAACATAGCGGCCAGGAGATTATATGTTCCTTTGGGGGCCCCTTTAAACTCTCGCCAGATAACAACGCCCCAGAAAGCGGCCACCATGGTAGCTCCCTGTCCCAATCCATAAGAAAGAGCTGCACCTGCTTGTCCCGAGGCGACCAGGCTAAACGACATGCCGATATTCCATATAATACCTCCCAGGATGCCGATAGCGTGTAGTTTGAAGCTTCCCTTAGTGAAATAATCTTTAAAGGGTATCGGTTTTCCCTGAATTGGTTTAAGCATGACGATGCTATTCCATATAAAGTTGGAAAGGACCAATCCTAATGAGAAAACAACAAGAGCGGTATAAGGCGTCATTAAACCAGCCTCAGGATGATTGAAGTCTTTTGCCATTCCTTTGGTGACAAGAGCAAAGAATCCACAACCCATCAGGACACCGGCAACCACGGAAATAATAATACCCAGAGTTGAATTGCCTCCTGTCTTTTTGCCTCCTTGGAGTTTTTTATAAGCAATAGCATTCAAGATGATGGCAACCAATACCAAAGCGACACCTGCACCCATGAGCGCAGGGTCGCCTTCTGGCCGAAAATAATACGTAGAGATAACACCCAGAACCAGAGCCAGACCAACTCCGATTGGGAATGCTACAGCCATACCGGCAATGTCAATAGCTATGACCAACAATAAATTTGAAAGATTAAAAACAACTCCACCGATAAAGGCCCAGAGGACATTATTTCGGAACAAGGCGCCAACCTCTCCCTGAACATTAAACTGACTCAGATCGTTTAAAAAACTCCGACCTGTTTCACCGATACTTCCGAAAGTAAATGCCAAGAAAAGAGACCAGATCAGAACCCCAAAGCCGTAATCCCAGTAGAAAAGCTGAAATTTCCACTCTCTACTGGCTAATTTCTGAGTATTGGCCCAGCTGCCCCAGCAGAGCATTGTTATCACGCACATTATTACAGCAACAGAATAAGTATTAATTACAGTCATGGCTACTCCCAGTCATAGTTTAAATACGCGAGGAATCTATCTGGTTAAAACAGAACATGCAAGAAGAAAAGATGCTAGTTTATCCAGATGAAAACAAGAAATGGAGTTAACGTGTTCTTGAAACCTCAGGTTAAGGCGGGTATAAAGGGTCAGCGCTTATGAGGATTAGCATTTTTGGTTTGGGATACGTCGGGGCTGTGACCGGAGCCTGTTTGGCTTCGCATGGACACTCTGTGGTTGGGGTAGATATCAATCAACAGAAAGTAGAAGATTTTTCGTCAGGTTATCCCTCCATTATTGAGCCCGGAATGGAAGCTTTGCTGGCAACTGCTAAAGAGAAAGGGCTTCTGAAGGGAACCCAAGATTGTTGTGAGGCTATTAGGGAGAGCGATGTTTCCTTTGTTTGTGTGGGGACACCCAGTTCTGTATCCGGAGCATTGGATTTGAGCTATGTCCGGCAGGTGTCAGAAGAAATAGCCGGTGCCATCAGGAAAAAGGGCACAAAACATTATCTGATTTTGCGGAGTACCATGCTTCCCGGCAGCACGGAGAAGCTGATGGAAGTTTATTTCAAGGATTTATTGGGATCGGCTCTGTTGGAGGTTTATTATTTTCCCGAATTTTTAAGAGAAGGAACGGCAATAAAAGATTTCGAAAAGCCGGCATTGGTTGTAGTGGGTACGTCAGATGGATTGCCGCCTTCGCCTGAAATGGAGCCCATTTTTGGTTTGCAGGTTGAAGTGGTTAAATGGTGCACAGCGGAACTGATCAAATACGGGTGCAATGCGTTTCATGCCCTTAAGATTTCGTTTGCCAATGAGATCGGGCGCTTGGGGAAAGAGCTCGGATTGGATGCGCTCTCGGTTATGAGAATCCTTTGTCGTGATACCAAACTGAATATTTCTTCAGCTTATTTGCGGCCGGGAAATCCTTTTGGTGGATCCTGTCTACCCAAGGATGTGAGAGCTCTAACGGATTGTGCACGCCGCAACGGGGTCAGTATGCCTATTATTGAAAATCTGATTTCGAGCAATCAGCAGCATTTGTCTTTGATGTTGAAGTTAGTGGAATCGTCCGGATGCCGGGAAGTGGTAATTCTGGGCCTTTCATTTAAGTCCAATACGGATGATCTCAGGGAAAGCCCAATGGTAGAAGTGGCTCAAATTCTGTTAGGCCGCGGCTATGAAGTTCGGATTTTTGATCCGCTATTGAATGTGTCCGCTTTGCTGGGAAGTAATAAGCGGCTTATTGATGTGAGAATGCCACATTTAGCTTCACTGCTTAAGCCGACTTTGAGCGAAGCTGTGGGCGAGCGGGGAATGATAATCGCCTCACAGCCGTGTGTTCCTTTGGATGAATTGAAAAAACTGGTAAGGGAAGAACACCAAATTCTGGATGTGAACGGCTGGACAGAACTGCAAGTACTGCCCGCTCAGTATCATGGTTTTTGCTGGGAGCTGAACTAGCAGCTATTTCAGCTGCGGCTGAGCAGGAATAATTGTTTCTTTTACTTAAAAGGGCAAGGGATGGGAGGTAGGCTTCCGACCGCTTAGCCTGATGGAGTGGGTGTAGCCGGCTTGTCGGGCTAGGGAGACCGCTTTATCAAAGTAGTTGCCCACGGAGTGGGGTGAGTGGGAATCCGAGCCAAAAGTAAGGGGAACGCCCTCGGTATGCGCCATGGCGAGGATATCGAAACTGGGGTAGGCTTCCTTGCATTCCTTGTCCCACCCGGCTGTATTGATCTCAATGGCTGTTTCTGTTTTTGCAGCTGCCTTTAGAAAATTCCGGTATAGAGAAGTACAGTCACAGGTGGGGCGATAATTAAATTTTTTGGGGAGATCGGTGTGGCCTATGATATTAAAAAGTCCCGACTCTGCTGCAAGGGTTAAACGCTCAAAGTATCTTTTCCAGATACTGTTGATATTCGATTGGGCCCATAAGTGTTTTTTTGCCGGGTTATCAATGTCCCAACCGTCTTCCAGGTAATGGACCGAGCCTATCAAGTAATCCCAGGGATAACGCTCTGAAAGCTCTCGAATCCAGGCTTCCTGCCCCGGTAAAAAATCTACCTCCAGCGCGACGCGGATGGGATAATCAGGGAACTTTTTCTTAGCTTCATCGGCCATCTCCACATACTCAGGGAGCTCGCTCAAGAGCATTCGCCATTCGTCGTATCCGTCTGTGGGCATCGGGGCATGATCTGAAAAACCAATTTCAGCGGTGCACCGCTGAACAGCAGCGGCTGCGTATTCCACCAGGCGCCCTTCTGCGTGCCGGCAGAGATAATTGTGAGTATGGTAGTCAGCGGGGAGTTTCATCTGAATTTGGAGATAGAGCTAATATGAGGGTTAAGGGTTGTTTGGGAGTTTCTTTAATATCTGATCTGTTTTAAGGCCGACAATTTGTACAATTTTGTTTCGGCTGGTCTGTCCTTTTAAAATTTGAACAGAGCTTTTTGAAATCCCCAATAAGTCTGCCAGAAATTCAACCAAGAGCTCATTGGCGGCTGAATCCACAGGAGGAGCTGTCACCTTGATTTTCAGAGCGTCACCCATCTGGCCGCAAATCTCATTACGGGAAGAGCGCGGCTGCAAACGGACAGATAGAGTGCAGCCCGAAGCGGATTCTTTCAGATAAGAGGGTAGAGCGCTCAAGAGGAGAATATGCTATTGGTTTGCTTTCAAGACAGAATAGTTTCGTTTCCCCTTCCGCAAGAGAAGATACTTTCCGAACATTAGATCTTTTGCCGAGATCATGCGCTGGATGTTATTCTCGCGGATATTGGCCAGGTAGATACCGCCGGCCTCCACGTCTTTGCGGGCTTGTCCCTTAGATGCGCAAAGTCCGCAAAGCACCAGAAGCTCCAAAAGCGATTTGCCATCACCGGAGAGTTCCGAAATGGATATTTCCCGGTTGGGAACTTCGGAGGCGACATCTTCGAAATTTCTTTCAGAAATGCCTTCAACGGTTCCCCCAAAGAGAATCTCGCTGGCTCTTATGGCGTCTTGTGTGGCTTCTTCTCCGTGGATGAGCCGGGTCATTTCATAAGCCAGGGCTTTGTGCGCGAGGCGAGCTTCCGGCTTGGCTTCATGTTGAGCGGAGAGCTCTTCAATCTGTTCTTTGGAGAGGAACGTATAGAACTTGAGGAGCTTAATCACATCGCGGTCATCGACGCGTATCCAGAACTGATAAAAACGGTAAACGCTTGTTTTATTCGGGTCCAGATAGACGGCGCCGCCCAGGCTTTTGCCGAATTTGGTGCCGTCAGCATTAAGTAGGAGCGGTAAGGTCAGACCATAAAGTGTCACGCCGGACATTTTTTTGCTCAGGTCCATTCCGGCTGTAATATTGCCCCATTGATCACTGCCGCCGATCTGCAGTTCGCAGCCATATTCCTTGTTCAGATGGCAGAAGTCATAAGCCTGCAAGAGCATGTAACTGAATTCGGTATAAGTAATGCCCGTATCGCTATGCAAACGGGCCCGGACACTTTCTTTGGCGATCATGGTGTTGACCGAAAAGTGCTTGCCCACATCACGAAGAAAGTCCAGAAAAGTGAATGGAGCCATCCACGTTGCGTTATCGACCAGCAAGGCGGGATTGGGTCCTTCGTTAAAATCGAGGAAACGGGAGAGCTGTTTTTTTACGCACTCGACGTTATACGAGAGTATTTCGCGAGTGAGTAGCTGGCGTTCAGCGGTGCGTCCACTGGGGTCGCCAATGCTGCCGGTAGCGCCACCGGCCAAGGCTAAAACATGGTGGCCCAGCAGTTGGAATCGACGTAGGGTCAGAAGGGGAATCAAATTGCCGACGTGCAGGCTGTCGGCCGTGGGGTCAAATCCACAATATAGGGTAATTTTTTTTTCGGAGAGTAATTTCGTCACACCCTCCATATCTGTACAATCCGCAATTAAACCGCGCCATTTGAGTTCGTCCATTACGCTCATCGGGAGGTAAGTATAAGGCAGGGGCCAAGGAATGTTCAATCTCAGAATTCAGAACATATAAATGATACATTTGCCGTCTGGACGGGATAAAATCATCTTGAGCTTTAGAGAGTTTTTTCGTAGAATCGCCCCTGCAGTAGATCTGTTATTAACGTACATTAAAAGATATGAGTTTTATATCGAAAACAAGTGTGCTGGCGGCGGTGATATGTGCCGTTGGCGTTATGTCTCTTTCACAGCTTCAGGCACAACCGGATCCCAAGTACGGAGTCCATGATCGCACTCGTCCTGTGCCTCAAAGTATTGAATCCGGCTACAAGGGCACCCTACAAAAAGCCCCATCGGATGCGGTGGTGCTCTTTGACGGTTCCAACCTGGATCAGTGGGTAGCCGACAATGGGGAAAAAACCAAATGGGTGGTAAAAGATGGTTCTATGGAATGTGTCCCCGGTTCCGGGTACGTTCGTACCAAGGAGAGCTTTGGTGATTGTCAGCTGCATGTGGAATGGGCTGCCCCTGCTAATGTTGAGGGCGAGGATCAGGGCCGTGGCAATAGCGGCGTCTTCCTGGGTGGTGGCCGCTATGAGATGCAAGTTCTTGATACTTACAATAACACAACGTATGCCGATGGGTACGCAGCCGCTATTTATGGGCAGTATCCCCCTGCGGTGAACCCTGTCAATAAACCGGGTGAATGGAATACTTATGACATTATCTATATCGCTCCACGTTTCGAAGGTGATAAGTTGAAATCTCCGGCTCGCATTACAATTCTCTTTAACGGAGTTCTGGTGCAGTTGGATAGACCGCTCACGGGACCGACCGGGCATATGGCTCGTCCGCCTTACACCCCGCATGATGTGCGCCAACCGATAGCCTTCCAAGACCACGGCAATCCGGTGAAGTTCCGTAACGTCTGGATTCGGGAGCTCAACAAGTAATTCGAATCGGTTCTAAATATAGACAGAAAAACGGCGAGCTAAGCTCGCCGTTTTTGTTCAATGAAAGATTCCTTTCTACACTTCAGTAGAAAGGAATTGTTTATTAAACCCAGTCGCAATAAGGAGCGCGCTGCTTCCTCGAAAGGAGCGAATTTGCTTCCTCATCGTTCGTAATGACCTCGCGTTTCGGATCCCAGTGAATTTCCTTATTGGTCCAGTATGCGATATTGCAAAGATGGCAAACGCTGACGCTGCGGCAGCCGACTTCGACATCGCAGATAGGACGCTTGTGTTCTCGAACGCAGTTAAACCAATCCTGGTGGTGGTCATTGCTTTCGTAGAGCTTGATATCGCTGTCAGTGAACTTGATATCTTCTATTTCTTCAGGAGCAAAACCAATCTTGCCGCGGTCCACATAGATGCGGCCTTCAGTTCCGATAAACTGAATTCCAAATCCTTCCTTTCTACCATCGCGCTCAAGTGTGTTATCGCCACCGTGTTGGACGACAACCCCATTGGCATAGAAAAACTTAATTCCGCTGGTGGCGCCTTCGGTGCCCGGGGGAACAAATTTGACCGGACCTGAGTCATCCATACCCAAAGCCCATTGAGTAATATCGTAATGATGGGCACCCCAATCGGTTGTCATGCCGCCGGAATATTCACGGTAGTCACGCCACGGATAAAACTGATGGACACCCCGTGGGCTCAGTTTGGAATTGTAGCCGCGGTAAGGGGCCGGGCCCAACCACATTTCCCAGTTCAGACCTTTGGGAGCCTGTTCGGTGGGTAGATCACACCAACGGGAAGGACCGCCAATATTGATAATCACTTTTTCAATTTTACCGATTTTTCCATTGCGGACCAATCGTGCTGCCTGGCGGAACTCGGCACTAGACCTTTGTTGGCTGCCGGTTTGGAAAATGATATCATTTTTCCGGACTGCGTTGACCATAGTACGCGCTTCGCGAACAGTCAGACTGAGAGGTTTTTCGCAGTAGATATGTTTTTTGGCATTAGCTGCCATTACTACTGGGATTTGATGCCAATGATCTGGAGTTGCGATGAATAAAGCGTCAATATCTTTTCGATCAATAAGCTCTCTGAAATCTGAATAAGCATCACATTTAGGAGCGGTGTCGCCGAACCTTTCCTTGTAACGGTTCACCACGGTTTCCCGGGCATTGTTCAGGCGGTCGCTATCGACATCACAAACAGCAAGCACGCGGGCATCATCTCTTCCCAGCACCGAGCCCAAGTGGCCCCGGTTTTGCATACCAATTCCAATGAAGCCAATATTCAAGCGATTATTGGGTTTGTCTTCGGATTTGGCATTCCAGATACTGGAAGGGAGAATAAAAGGAACCGCAAAGGCTGTGGAAGCAGTCTTTAAAAAAGTACGTCTCGAAAGTTTCTTCATACGTGTAGACATTCTAGCAAAAAGATTGGACGGGACAAGCCTGAATTGAGAATGAAAATAAAAGGCATACCCGCGATGACGAAGTAGAGCTGGGACTTCGATTTTACTTGCCTGAGAAGAACCTTTTTTTTAGTATGCTCCCTGATATGAAGATAAAGAAGAGAATCATTAGTGCACTGGTTTTTGCCGGGGTGATCGGTTTGACAGCGACGGGGGCGGTAGCTGCTGAGCCTCAAGAGGCTACAAAAAAATACGAAGCTAATTGGGAGTCTTTGAATAGCCGGCCCAATCCTCAATGGTTTTCGGATGCCAAGTTTGGAATTTTTATACACTGGGGTATTTACGCAGTACCCGGCTGGGCCGTAAAGGGGGAATACTCTGAGTGGTATTGGAACCGGATATCGGATCGAAATCCTAATAATCCGTGGTGGCGTCACCATGTGGACACTTACGGAGGGGATTTTGAATACAAGGACTTTGCGCCCCTCTTCAAAGCCAGCTTGTACGATCCGAATTTTTGGGCTGATCTCTTTGTGAAGTCGGGCGCTCAATATGTGGTGCCTACCTCTAAACACCATGACGGCTATGCCATTTGGCCCAGTGCTGAAGCGAATCGTGCTTGGGGAAGAGCATGGAATAGTGTGGACGTGGGGCCCAAACGTGATCTGTTAGGGGAATTATCACAGGCTTGCCGCAAAAGAGGTTTGCGCTTTGGGTTCTATTATTCTCTCTATGAGTGGTACAATCCAATTTGGCTTAAAGACCGCAAGCAGTATGTGAACGAACATCTTTTCCCGCAATTTAAGGATGTGGTAAGCCGATACAGTCCGGATATTATTTTCTCAGATGGTGAGTGGGATATGCCTTCCAAGGAGTGGAAAAGTGAGGAACTCCTGGCTTGGCTTTTCAATGAGTCACCGTGTAAGGACCAGGTAGTTGTCAATGATCGTTGGGGCAGCGAGTGCCGGCATAAAAATGGAGGTTATTATACGACGGAATATGCCGCAGGAATGCAGGACGACTCTCATGCCTGGGAGGAATCCCGCGGTATGGGCTACTCTTACGGGTATAGCCGCAGAGAGGCCGCTGAGGAGTATAAGAGCAGTCAGTATTTCATTATCTCTCTGGCGGATACAGTCAGTCGGGGTGGTAATCTTCTGCTGGATATTGGCCCTGATGAGTTTGGGCTTATTCCCCCTATCATGCAACAAAAGCTGCTTGATATTGGAGCTTGGTTGAAAGTCAATGGAGAAGCCATTTATGGGACCCGTTGCGCCGGGCGTACGAGTGAGTGGACAGATGGAGAGCGGCCTGAGCAGAAAAGAGGGCAATACATGGTTTCTGACAGCGTTATGGACCAAATAGGCCAAAAGCCCAAGGGCAATACAGCGATGAAGAAGTGCTTTTTTACCAGAAAAGGCGACACAAACTATGCAATTGCTACCGGTTGGCCAGGGAAGGAATTAGTGATTCAAAAGATCAAAGTATCTCCGGAAACTGAAGTGACTTTATTGGGCCATGAAGGGAAGCTAAAGTATGAGGTAAAAGATCAGACGCTGACCATAGAAGTGCCTCAGCTCTCGGTAGATGAGGTTCCCTGCATGTATGCTTACAGCTTTAAGATTACTCAATCGGAAATACTGCCTGAATAACCCCCCAGAGCTTCGAAAATCAAGAAGTGCATTTTATGCATTAGTGGTTGCTAGGAGCTCAGAATTAGCTTAGAATCAACGAATGGCGTACCTGAGACAGGGTAAACTTTGGGCTATTATAGCCTTACTTCCTGCGATGTTGGCACTTTCGGGCTGTGGTGGATTCTCCGGCTCTCATAGTGTTTCGCCGGCATCATTTTTTTTGCCGGGGATAGTTCAGACTCAACCGGAGGATGATTCCAAAACGAGTGTGGTTCACACAACCGAAATTTTGGATTGTTCGATTCTTTCCACGAATTCCGAACTTGGGACTCTTGTTTTCAAAAGCAATTAAGGTCAACGTCAGTAGTTCATATCCTCTGAATGTTTCGCTCTACGAAGCAGGGCAGGGATAGGGTAACAATATGAGATTTCCATTTAGAACGACATTTCAAATAGCGGCGCACATCATCAAACAGAAACTATTTCGTGTTCCACGGTTTGCAATGGTGCTTCAGCTTGAGCCGCTGCATACTTGTAATCTGGCCTGCACTGGCTGTGGACGGGTACGTGAATACTCGACCCGTCTGAGTGACAGGATGTCTCTCGATGCTTGTCTGGATGCAGCTCTTCAATGCAATGCTCCCATGGTTTCCGTTTGTGGAGGGGAACCTCTTCTATACCCGGAGCTTGAGCTTCTGGTTGAGGGGTTATTAAAGCAGAAGCGCATTGTTTATCTCTGCACGAATGGGTTGCTTTTACGGCGGAAACTTAAGGAGTATATGGCCGCCGCCTATTCAGAAGAAATGGAGCCGCTGTTAAAAACACTCATTTCTGAGGCCCTCATTTCTGAAGAGGATGCAGCTAAAATTCGGGAGGGTAATTCTCAACCGGTGATTCGACCTCACTGGCGTATTTATTGGAATGTCCACTTGGACGGGATGGAAAAAACGCACGATATGATTGTGGAACGAAAAGGTGTATTTCGTGAAGCAATCGCAGGGATTCGGCTGGCAAAGGCTTTGGGTTTTCAGGTCGCGACGAATGCCACTGTTTTTTGCGAAACTGATATGGACGAGCTGGAACACCTGCTTGAGTATTTGTCTTGGATAGGCGTGGATGGACACACCATTTCTCCGGGGTATGATTACGATACGGCCAAGGTGGATATGGTGAAGCGTTTGGGGAAAAATCCAGATGAGTTTTACCTGACGCGCAAAGAAACTCGCAAGAAATTCAAAGATTTTCAGCGTTGGGCAGCAAAGTTCAATCTTTTTGGAACGGTGGTTTATCAGGAGTTTCTGGTTGGGAAGCGAGACCTCTCCTGTACGGCTTGGGCTATTCCAACAGTGACTCCCCGTGGGTGGAGATCTCCCTGCTACATGTTGGCTGACACCCATTATCCAACTTTTAAGGATCTGCTCGAAAAGACAGATTGGAATAAGTATGGGGTGACTCTTAAGAAGGTCCGTGATCCGCGTTGTGCCAATTGTATGGTTCATTGTGGCTTTGATCCTTCGGGGGCTCTGGGTGTAGATGCCAGACCTGGTGACAATTGGAAGAACTTCCGATTCAATTTCGGTGCTCGCCCGGCACCTTGTAAAGAGGGCGCAAACATTAACCCCTTTAATGGCGATTCAGCTCAGGATCAAACTCAAAATGGTTCCCTGAAAACTTCCCCAAAAAACAAGCCGTAAGTAAAATATAAAAACGAATAAACAAGTACTCTAAATGACTCTTTTTCTTTCTCCTCCTTCCTTTGATGGATTTGATGGTGGGGCTGGCTCCCGCTATCAGGCCCGTCGTGAAATTCGCTCTTTTTGGTATCCTACCTGGCTGGCTATGCCGGCTGCATTGATTCCCAACAGTAAGCTTATGGATTGCCCCCCGCATGATATCAATGTGGAGGATTGCTTAAAAGAGGCGAAAAAGTACGACCACGTAATCATACATACTTCCACGCCTTCCTTGCCCAATGACTGCAAAGTAGCGGAGGCGATCAAGGAGCAGTCGCCCTCGACGCAAATCGGCTTTGTTGGTGCTCATACGATGGTTCTTCCTGAGGAGACGTTGAAGAGCTCCTGGGCAATAGACTGGGTGGCTCGTAGAGAGTTTGACTATACCTGTAAAGAGATTTCTGAGGGAAGGCCTCTTTCTGAGGTGAAAGGAATTGTCTACAAAACGAAGGATGGAAAGATTGTTTGCAACCCGGAGAGGGAACTAATCCAGAATTTGGACGATCTACCCTGGGTTACAGATGTTTATAAGAGAGACCTGGATATCACCAAGTATTCAATTGGTTACTTAAAGGAACCCTACATTTCGCTTTATACGGGCAGGGGATGTCCTTCTCGTTGCACTTTTTGCCTTTGGCCTCAGACGATAGCCGGGCACACCTATCGTGTTCGCTCCGCTGACAATGTTGTTGCTGAAATGGCCCATGCTCAAAAACTTTTCCCTGAAGTGGAGGAGTATTTTTTCGATGATGACACTTTCACTGCTAATCTTCCTAGAGCACGAGAAATCGCAGTAAAACTTAAAAAACTGGGGCTTACATGGTCCTGCAACAGCAGAGCCAATGTGGATCGAGAGACTCTTAAAGTCATGAAAGACTCCGGACTGCGTTTACTTTTAGTGGGGTATGAAACCGGAAGTCCGGAAATACTCAAGCGGATAAAGAAAGGGATAACGATTGAGCAGGCTCGTGAGTTTACAAAAAATTGCCGTGAACTCGGAATTATGATTCACGGAACTTTCGTGCTCGGATTGCCGATTGAGACACGAGAATCCATTGAGCAGACAATTCGTTATGCGATGGATTTGGATGTATTCAGTATCCAGGTTTCGCTGGCAGCGCCCTATCCGGGGACAGAGCTTTATGACGAAGCCCTAAAGAATGGATGGTTTGGCACGAATGCAAATAAAGGAGATAAGCTTACTCATGGAGGAATCCAGCAAGCTGCTCTTCAATATCCGGGTTTGAGCAAGGAAGAAATTTTTGACTCTGTTGAGCGTTTCTACCGGCGTTATTACCTGCGTGCCAAGCCGATTTTACGTATAGTCCGAACCATGCTGGAGGATAAAACTGTAATGGTCCGGCGCTTGAGAGAAGGCTATGAGTTTTTCAAATTTATGTCTACGCGTAAGGCGGATTAGAGGATTTTAAGGCATGATATTCAAAATCAGATGGTTTTTTGACAGAAAGTTTCGCGCCGCTTGTGATTACCACAAAAGTGTGTTGAAGCTCCTTGCTTCCCGCCAGGATATTATGGCACCGGAGGAAGTGACGGAGATCAGAGAAAAGGCTGCTGATTTGAAAGTATTGCTTCGCCGCTCCGCCCCTATAGGGACCATTAACGATTCAGTCAACGCGTTGGAAAGCACGGTGGTTTCGTTAATTAAACCGTATCCCAATTCCACATTGCGCGATATATTTGAGGTAGCGCTGGTAGCCATAGCAATCGCTCTGGCTGCGAGGACATTTTTGATTCAGCCGATGAAAATACCCACCAGTTCCATGCAGCCCACGCTCTATGGGGTGACTGGAGAAAATCTCAAAGAATCTGAAGGCGAAGAAATTCCAGGTTTCTTTACGAGAGTAGTTGATTCCTGGGTTTATGGGATTGACTACCATCACCTGGTTGCACAGTGCGATGGAGAATTGAGTGCAGTAGAGAAGCCGCAAACTATTTTTCCCTTCATAAAAAAACAGCGTTATCTAATCGGAGGTCAGTGGCATACACTCTGGTTCCCTCCGACGACACTTCCTGTTTCGGGGAACTCAATCGATTATCAAGCGCTCATTTATTCCAATGTAAAGCTGGGTCAAAGCTTCAAAAAAGGGGAAGATGTTATCAAACTGAAGGTCAAGACAGGTGATCATCTTTTCGTGAATCGTTTAGTATACAACTTCAGGAAGCCTCGTTTGGGTGAGATTATCATTTTCGAAACCACAGGCATCGATGGGTTGCAACAAGGCACTTTTTATATCAAGAGGTTGGTGGGTAATGAAGAGGATAATGTATCAATCGGCGACGATCGTCACTTGGTCGTGAATGGAAAAAGGATAGATGCCAGCGATCCTCACTTTGAAATTATTTATGGTTTTGATCCGAGTAAGTCGTATACCCCTAATCAGTATTTTGGTCATGTTAATTTCAAGACCTCAGGCGAGCTCAGGAATCGGATGCGCATGGTCCCGGGTTTTGAAGATGAGACTTCTATTTTCAAAGTCCGCCCGAAGCATGTGCTGGCGATGGGGGATAACACGATGAACAGTTTCGACTCTCGTGCCTGGGGTGACTTCGAGAGGAAAAAAATCATAGGCCGCTCTGGTTTTGTCTATTGGCCTATCAGCGAGCGTTGGAGCTGGGGGTATCGTTAGACTTCAGAGGCCTCTTCGTTTACGAGTTGTAGGAGAGTTTCCCAATGGGGGAGACTGACTCCGAAAGTGCGCTCCATTTTACTGCAATCCATGACGGAATAGGCTGGACGTACTGCGGCAGTGGGGTAATCCTGGGTTGTAATAGGAGTGACCACTTTGCATTTCCGCTCTTCGGCAGGCATGCCATCTACAATTTTCTGTGCGAACTGATGCCAATTGGCTGATCCACCGGCTGCCAGATGATAAAGGCCATAGAATAATTCAGGAGACTTGCTTTGCAAGACCTGAGTGAGTGCTAAAGCGGTGGCCTCAGCAATGAGCCTGGCACCAGTGGGGCATCCCCACTGATCGCTGACGACTTTTAACTCCTCGCGGCATCGTGCCAGTTTCCGCATGGTAAGGAAGAAATTCTGCCCGCGGGCTCCATACACCCAGCAAAGGCGAAAAATCAGATGTTTGCAACCGCTGCTCTGGATGGCCTGATCCGCTGTTGCTTTGGTTTTTCCGTAGACGCTTAAGGGAGCCACTTTGTCCGTCTCCACATAAGGCCGCGTGCCTTTCCCGTCAAATACATAGTCTGTGGAGTAGTGAACGAGCAAAGCGTCATTATCTTTCGCATAGTGAGCCAGAATTTCAGGCGCTTGAGCATTCAATTGCGTTGCTCTTTCCTCATCACTTTGAGCTTTATCAACAGCAGTATAGGCCGCCGCATTAAGGATTACATCCGGCTTGATTTGGCCGAGTGCAGCACGGATGGACGAAGGTGAGCAAAGATCAATCTCCGGGTATTCCAAAGCGGTTATGTGCCCCAGAGGTGCTACGGTACGCCGGAGCTGATAGCCGACCTGCCCAGACTTACCAATGATTAAAATTTTTTTTGTTGCCATAAGTTATTTCTTCCCGTAGATGGCGCAGAAGAGCGCATTTTTATGGATAATATCTACTTGCAAAAAACCGGCACGGAGCATGGCTTGAAAAATAAAAGAAGAGCTTTCGGGAGTATCCGCCTTTGCAATTCTTGCGAAAATATGTTTTTGAAATGCTTCCCCGTCCTGTTGGATTAGATATTCTTCATATCTCTTTTCCTGAATTTGCTGTAGCTGAGGGTTTTCATATTTTACCAAATCCCAAATCCAGAAGGTACCTCCCGGCTTGAGAGCGCGGTAAATTTTTTCCATTACCAGATGCCACTCTGATTGAGTCCTCAAATGGTGTAAGACAGCTGCAGCGGTAATGATGTCAAAAGCCTCCTGAGGAAGCACGACATCGCGGATATCACCTTCAGTTTTTTGAACGACTTTGCCACCCATTTTGGTAATCCGTTCCTCTGCGCGGTGGAGCATATTGGGGCTGATATCAAGAAGGGAGATTTCAATATTTGGGAAATTTTTTAATACTCGCAGAGCAAAGTTTCCTCCGCCGCAACCGATGTCGCACATGCTCTGAGCTTGTGGGGTTGTGGCTGTAATGGACCTTTCAATCAGGTCAATGACCAGCTGAGAATCCATAGTGGTTGTTTGGCCTGTTTCCAAGTCCACATAGTTTTCCACATCCCGGTTGAATTGTTCCTTCAGCTCTTCAGGTGTGCTTTTTTCGTGACAATCCATTATTTATCTAACTCAGTTTCAGCGTTTTTTTTGGAAGCGGCGCCGGATGAAGGGGTGTGTGGTAATTGGCGTCGTACCAGGAAATAGTACATAGTCCCCAGAACGACCAGGGCGCCAGCGGCCCAGAGGGTGACGCGGTGAAGTTCTCCACGCATCAATGCTTCGTCCTGGCCGGCTTTGACTCCCAGCCAGCAAAGAACGGCTGTCCAAAGTATTGAGCCGATGAAGGTGTAAAGAGAGTATTTAAAGAAATCTATTCTCACAATACCTGCCGGAATACCAATCAGGTGACGCACCACTGGCAGGAGTCGCGAAAAGAAGACACCCAGAGAGCCGAATTTCGCAGCCCATTGCTCTGCCATGAGTACCTTTGCTTCCGGAATCAGAAAATATTTTCCGTAGCGCAGGACCAAAGGGCGGCCCGCCCAACGAGCCATCCAGTACATGATGGAAGCACCCAGCCAAGAGCCAATTCCGCCCGCCAAAGTAATCCCGAGCATGCTGAATCTTCCGGATTGAACCATCATAGCTGCAGGCGGAATAATTACCTCACTGGGGATTGGGATTACCGTGCTCTCCATAGCCATCAGGAGGGCGATGAGCGTATATCCACCGGAATCCAAGGTGCCTTTGTACCAATCCAGCAAACCGGTAATGAGTTCTTGCATCGAATATTTACTGGTTTTTTTCCTGGATCATTCCGCTTTTACGAGCGTAGTTGAAGAGACCTCCGGAGTCTACGACCGGCTTTACGTCTCCCAGTGGCTTAAAAGAGAAAACCTTTCCTGTGGTTTCATTAGTAAGAGTCAGCTGATCCATATCTACAGTGGCATTGTCTCCGTTAGAAAACTCCTGACGGATAGGTGCTGTAGACTCACACGGATAAATTTCGCCGGTGGACATGGAGTTTCGGAAAAAGATACGCGCAAAGCTTTCTGCAACGACAACGTGACACCCAGCTGAGCCCAAAGATATAGGCGCATGTTCCCGGGAGCTGCCACACCCGAAATTCCGTCCGGCAACAATGATAGAATAATCGCTATCCATCTGGTCTTGTTTAACAAAGGGCGTCTTATAAGTGGATTCGGGCAAGCCGCAAAGAGCGTAGCTGCCCAGTTTGTCGTATTCTTCCTTTATGGTGGGAATGAGATTCAAGTACTCCGCAGGAATAATCTGGTCAGTATCAATATTATCCCCCACCACAAACACCTTTCCGCTAATGCGCGAACTCATACCATTAATGTGCAATGAGGAGACATCTTTTTCAATCACAAAAAGTCTGGCGGAGATGATTGTGTTTTTACAGGTTATGTGGTATAAGGCCTTGGCTATGGTTGGTAAAACTACAGTGGACAGCATCGATAGTGTTATTGAAGAGATTAAGCAGGGACGCCCGGTAATAGTAGTGGATGATGAAGATCGTGAAAATGAAGGAGATCTCATTGTTGCTGCGGAGGCTGTAACGCCTGAAATTATTAATTTTATGGCGCGATTTTGCAGGGGCTTGATTTGCGTTCCCTGTACTGAAGAACGGTTAGTTGCTCTGGGTATTGAGCCCATGGTGGAAGACAACAGAGATTCTTTCCGGACGGATTTTCAGGTAACAGTGGATGCGTCCAAAGGGGTTACCACCGGAATTAGTGCCGCGGATAGAGCTCACACCATTCGGGTGATGGCTGATAATGCTTCCAAAGCTGGGGATTTAGTCCAGCCGGGACATATTTTGCCCTTGAGGGCGAAACCCGGAGGCGTCTTGCAGCGAGCGGGCCACACGGAGGCAACTGTAGACATGACTCGGTTGGCAGGGCTTAAACCGATAGGGGTGATTTGCGAAATCATGAACGATGACGGCACAATGGCAAGGCTGCCTCAGTTGGTGGAGTTCGCAAAAAAACATCAGTTAAAAATCGGCACGGTACAGGATTTGATTGAATATCGGCGCCATCGTGAAAAGTTGGTACGTAGAGTTGAAACCGTAGATTTGCCGACTGATTATGGAAAATTCGACCTCCACCTTTACAAAAGTTTAATTGACGGCAACGAGCATTTGGCTTTGGTCAAAGGCAGTATCTCTGAACAAGAGGATATTTTAGTTCGTGTCCATAGCGAATGTTTAACAGGCGATGTTTTTGGTTCGCATCGTTGTGACTGTGGCAGCCAATTGCATGAGGCCATGAGGCGTATTTCCCAAGAAGGGACGGGGGTAATTCTTTACATGCGCCAGGAGGGTAGGGGTATTGGTCTTGCTGCAAAGATTAAAGCTTATAAACTCCAAGAAAATGGCTTTGATACGGTTGAGGCGAATGTCAAACTGGGTTTTGCACCGGATTTGCGTGAGTATGGTATGGGGGCTCAAATCCTTGCCGATTTAGGCGTGAAGAAAATTCGGCTCTTAACCAATAATCCTAAAAAGGTGATTGGTTTGCAGGGCTATGGAATGTCAATTGTTGAGCAAGTTCCACTGAGAATAGAGCCCAAGCCAGAGAATGAATTCTACCTGAAGACGAAGCGTGAAAAAATGGGACATCTCCTCTAAAGCAATCTCCAACGCTTTGGATTCTAAAGGAAAGACTCTTATTAAAGATAATCTTGACTGTGTGATTTATGCTGGAAGAAGTTAATATTAAGGATTTAAACGCCAACGGCATGAGATTTGGGATTGTGGCATCCAAGTTTAATTGTGAGTACGTTGATTCCATGATGAACGCCGCTGTGGATGTTTTGCAGAAAGCCGATGCCAACTGCATGGAATTGATTCGTGTGCCTGGTGCTTATGAAATACCTGTCGTTGTAGGGCATCTCATACGCACAAAAGCTAACCTTTTTGATGCCGTAATTTGTTTGGGGGTGATCCTGCGAGGAGAAACCACGCATGCAAAGCACATTGCTGAAGCCGTCAGCTTGAGTTTAGCTAATGCGCAATTGACGAGCGATATACCAATTATTAACGGAGTTTATCTCTTTGAAAACCGGGAGCAGGCGGAGAAACGTTGTGTAGATCCGGCTCATAACCGGGGAATCGAATTGGCCAATACGGCAATAGAGATGGCGTGTCTCATTAAGCGTATACGCGCTTGGGAGTAGCCTTATTTTTTTACCTGATGGATAGGATCAAACAGTGGAAACAGTGGGTAAAAAAACACGCAATCTTTCAATTGCGTGCTAATAACCTGAGTTTTTCGTCAGGAATACGTTTAAGTAATGAAGCTTACTTAGCCTTGGTTGCCTTAAGGCCATCTTTCCTGCGTTTGTTATAAGCTTTGCGTTTTCTACGTTTTAGTACTTTGTTATGCTGTTTTCCCATATTAGAATCTTTACTTTCCCGACTCAGTCGGTTTAGATGGACGGAGTATGAAGAATCATTCGAGGATATTCAACTGTTTTTTACGCATCGCACTGGCAATAGTATTGCTGACGGGGTCGAGCGTGGGTGTTTTGGTACATTCAAAAGCTGCTGAGACTGAGCCTCCTTTAAAAACGGAAAAGCCGCTGACTGATAAGGAAAAGAGGAAGCTGGAGCGCGAAGCTAAAGCTGCTGAAAAAAAGCGTCTTGAGGCCGAAGAAAAGGCTAAAAAAGAACAGGAAAAGCTGCAAAAGAAAAAAGAAAAAGAGGATAAAAAGAAGTATTCAATTACCAAGTTCTTTTTGGAAACGCCTCGAGGCAGTCAGACATTTGTGCAGGAAGTAGAGATTTACAGGGCCTACCCTGAAAAAATCGCCATTGGTACTCGCGAGTTTTTAGACGATCGAGATTTTAAAGACGTAAGCATAGTGGATACTGAGGATGGCTTGTTCAAAGTTGAATTTGTTCTGAACAGCGATGGGGCATCAATTCTCCAGGATATTACGACTCGTTATCGCGGACGGCGTATGGTTATTTTTACTAACTTTGGAGACCCTCGCTACCTGGGGGCACCAAAGATCGAGAGAACTATTTCTGATGGCATCGTTCGTATCACTCCTGATGCATCTCGCGAGGAAGCTGAACGGTTTGTTCTGGGTATGAAGAATACGATTCGCCAGCTTAAACGGAAGGATTTTGGGCTTTAATGGATAGAAATCCAATGCTGGTTTCAAAGAGGATATTTCTTACTTCTTTGTTTTTTGGTTCTTTTTTCCTGGGGCTTTTATTCGGTGCCTCTGCCCAGCCTTTTGTGCTTCCGACTCCGAATAAGGATATATTGAATCCATCCACCGTGGAGAACTATTTTGTGCCAACGGTCGGGCGGACTTGGGAAAGCGGGACTTTTGGGTGTGTCAGATCAGAGCGGCAACAAATACACGAAGGAATAGATATCCGCTCCAAGACTTTTGACCGGAGAGGAGAATCAACAGATCCTGTTTTTGCAACAGCCGATGGTCGGGTAGCCTATGTGAACAATTCCCCTGGGAAATCTTCATACGGCCGTTATATTGTAATTCAGCACAACATTGATGGTATCGAGCTTTATTCGCTTTATGCACACTTATCTTCCGTTGCCAAGGGTATTGCACCCGGGGTTAGCGTGAAACAAAACCACACAATTGGTGTCCTCGGGCGAAGTGCAAACACAAAAGCGACTATTTCAAAAGAGCGTTCTCATTTGCACTTTGAGTTCTGCCTTTATTTAAGCCCTTATTTCCGGCCTTGGTATCAAAAAAATTATCCTAAACAAGATTTTCATGCTGGCTTTCATGGCTGGAATCTTGCAGGGATAGACCCTTGGGACGTGTTCAGGGAGCAGTGGAAAAAGAAAACGGAATTTAACCTTGCCAACTACATTCGCAAAGACGGGAGTTTGACTCGCATGGATCAAGAGCAATTGTGCCGAGTCTTGATCCTTAAAAAGGATTTCCCTTTTGCCAAGCGATATCCTCGACTCACTGCAGTGAATAAGATTGCTTTGGAAGAAGGGATTGTCGCGTGGGATGTCCGATTTGACTATAATGGTTTACCATTTGTTTTGATACCACGTGCGGCCTCTGAAATTTCGGAAGTCAAGGGGAAGTACCATCTCCTCGCTGTCAATGAAGAAGAACAGGCGAAGAATCCGGGGCGGCATTTTCTTAAGAAGGAACGAGGGCGCTGGCAGATGACGAGTAAGTTTATTCAGTATCTGGATCAAATTACCTATATTCCTTAGTTTTTTCTGTCGTGTATATATCAAAAGTGGAATTTAGATTTGCTTCATTTGATAAGCTAGAAGTTATTGGTATAGAGAGGAGTAGATAAGGGTGGTTGCCCCCTAGGGGGCAAAATTTGGGTGTATTGATCAAAAATGGAATTTTGCTACGTTTTTACCACGATGCGTAAGCAAATGATCAATCGCCTGGGTATTGCTGATATCCGCAATACGGTTTCTCATTTCTCTGATAACTCCATCTCCCCTGAGCAAGCGTGTTTTTCTTTCGAAGTATGTCTGGTTCGACTGGGCTTCGGCTCTTGTCGGCCCTCGCGGACACATTCTTATTGGCAATCTCGATATCCCCACTCAAGCCCCAAATGGTTCCAAAGTCTAGATTTTCTATCATGCTGATAACTCCTTCTCTATCCTATCCAATAAACCCTCTCATTCCTCTTTCCCTTCCGTCCTCTTCTCTTCTAAAACCCTCTGAGCTTTTCCGCTTTTGATCAATACACGACACTGATTGATCGGAGTCAAAAAGCGGAATAAAGCGTGGTTTGGTGCGTTTTTCGTGAGGTTATGCACGGTTTTTGAGCTTTTCACGTGCTTTTATGCGCTGTTTTCAGGGAATTTCAAAAGAAAATCGTAAATTTTTAATCCATTGTAACTGACTGATCTGAAGCAGGTAAGGGTGTATATGAAAAAGAACGGAGCAAAAAATTTGAAAAAAAAGTTGCGCGGGAGGGGTGAAAAGTATAGAGTCTTTGGCGCTGCGGGTGCGGCACACAACGATGTGCGCGGTCTGCGGTGAAGGCCGAAGTGAGCGAGGTCACACGGTCT